>NZ_JADYVZ010000003.1:0-892674 GCF_020194195.1 Bradyrhizobium sp. BRP19
GCCGCAGGAAAAGCGCACAGCGTCGCCCTGATCGCTTGCGCCAGGAAGCTCCTTATCTACGCCAACACCGTTGTTGCCCGAGGTACGCCCTGGCGTGAAAATACCGCCGCAACTTAATGGTTGCTACAAGACGAGTGTCGGAATCCGTCTCCGCCAATCGTCCTCCGGACCAAGCGCGACGCACATGGAGCCCCCCATGCCCACCATCACCGCCTTCGAATCCTCCCCCGACCGCGGCAAGGGCCACGCGCGCGACATGCGGGTGCGCTGGGCGCTGGAAGAGGTCGGGCAGCCCTACGACGTCCGCCTCGTCTCGTTCGCCGCGATGAAACAGCCGGCGCATCGCGCGCTGCATCCGTTCGGACAGATCCCGACCTATGAGGATGGCGACCTCGCCCTGTTCGAATCCGGCGCGATCGTGCTCCATATCGCCGAACGCCATGATGGCTTGCTGCCAATGGATGCCAACGCGCGCAGCCGCGCCATCGCATGGATGTTCGCCGCGCTGAGCACAATGGAGCCGCCGATCGTCGAGCTCACCATGGCCATGCTGTTCGAGCGCGACAGGAGCTGGCACGCCGAGCGCCTGCCGAGCTTGCAGGAGCGCGTGCGCATCAGGCTCAGTGAACTGTCCCGCCGCCTTGGCAAAGCCGACTGGCTCGATGGCGCCTTCAGCGCCGGCGATCTCATGATGGTGACGGTGCTGCGGCGGCTGAATACGTCAGGCCTGCTCGATGAATTTCCTGAGATCGCCGCCTATGTCGCCCGCGGCGAGGCGCGGCCGGCATTCAGGCGGGCGTTCGAGGCGCAGCTGGCTGTGTTCACGGCCGCGCCGGGTTCGTAGGCGGGTCAGCCCGCTTCAGCTCAGCTGGGCCAGCTCGCGGGCGAGGTTCGCGCGGGCTTGGCGATCGAAAGTTGCGGCGAAGACCGGGTCGGGAAAGATGACCTCGCGTGCCGCGAAACGGCGCAGCACGCGGGCGCGGCCGGCGCGATAGTCCTCCTCGGCGACATGGCTGAACTCCCGGCGGATCGCGGCGGCATAGGCGTCGTAGCGGGCGGGATCGGCGCCGAGAATGCTGAGGTCGATCGAGATCAGGATCGCCCCGAGACGATCGCCGGGGAGAACGTCGTGCGTTCTAGTCAGACGGATCAGGCGGCCGACCTCCTGGCGAAGCTCGGCGCGAACGTGCTGCTCGGCAAGCTCCGCGCTGCGCTCCTCGTTGTCCGTCCGCGTCGGATCGTAGACCGCATCGTGCCACCAGATCGCTTCCGACAGCGTCTCGCGCTCGGCGGCCGAAAGACCCTCGACGCGCGCGAGCGCCGCCAGGCAATCCTCGATATGCGCGAGATTGTGATAGTGGCGGCCGGGCGCCGCATAGGCAGCGACCAATTCGTCGCGGGTCATGGGCGAAGTCTCACATCGTCGATCTTGTCCTTGTTGATGGCCATCGTGATCTCCCGGACCAGAGGATTGCGGTCATCCTATTGCGCAAAAGGCAATTCGCAAATGGCGCTCTGACGTAGCCCGGATGAGCGCAAGCGATATCCGGGGAGCCCATTCCCGCATGTCGCTGCGCTCATGCGGGCTACGAGGATTGCATCCGTTTCTACTCCCTAGCATGCTGGCCTCCGCCACCCCGGAGGCGCCCGCCCATGCTGACCCTCTACTCCTACCCAGAACTCTTCGGTGTCGCCGACAACAACGGCTACGGCCTCAAGGTCTATGCGTTTCTCAAGCTCGCGGGCGCGCCGTTCGTGCATGAGCACGTCTTCGATGCCTCGGCCGCGCCGCGCGGGCAGCTGCCTTACATCGTTGACGACGGCGAGATCATCGGCGACAGCGAGGCTATCATCGCGCACGCGACTAAGAAATTCCGCCTCACGATCGACGCCGACTTGTCAGCGGAGCAGCGCCGCACCGACCATCTCGTCACGCGCATGCTGGACGATCTCTACTGGGTGATGTCCTATTCGCGCTGGAAGGACGAGCGCTTCTATCCGGCGTTCCGCGACGCCTTCATCGCGCAGCATCCGCAGATCGACCCTACCGGCTTCGAGAAGGCCAAGGCCTACAACGCGCAGCGCTATCACTTCCAGGGCATCGGTCGCTACACGCCCGAGCAGGCCTACGCGCGGGGGCTCGCTGACTTGCAGGTGCTGGCGGACATCGCGCCGGCGCAAGGCTTCGTACACGGCGCGGCGCCGACGAGCGTTGATGCCGGCATCTACGGCTTCATCGCCAACATCTATTACTTTCCGATCCCGACGCCGCTGAAGGCCTTCGTCGATGCGCACGCTAACCTCGTCGCACATTGCGAGCGGGTGCATGCGAGGGTCGAGAAATCGTAGGGTGGGTTAGCTTCGGGCGGCGCGAAGCGCTGTCCGAAGCGTAACCCACCACTGTTCGTCTCCGGAGACGCCAAAGAGGTGGGTTACGCCCCGCGGATTCGCTGCGCGGATCCGCAGGGCTAACCCACCCTACGGCACCGCCTTCTACCGCATCGTGATCGCAAGCCCGCTGAGATCCGCATTCGCCATCAACCCCACCTGCGTGCCCGACAGCTCCAGCACTGCGCCCTTCTGGTTGGTCAGCACGATGGCGCGGGCGCCGGAGCCGACGGCGATGCCGGCACCGGCGGCGCCGTAGACGCCGGCAACGTCGGAGGGACGGTTGATGTTGGAGACGCGGCCGCGCAGCACGGTCTTGGATCCCCCGAACACCAGGCCGTAGTCGAGGCCGCCGGTGGAGAGCCCGTACGAGCGGCCGCGGAAGTTGAGCACGCCCGAGCCGCCGGAGCCGCCGATGATCCAGCCCGCCTTGTAGATCGTCAGCGTCACGAAGCCGCTGTCGGCCTGCGCGGTCGTCGAGAGGCCAGCCAGGGCGACGATGGCGACGCACGCGGCGCGGAGGGTGGATGCGAGCTTCATGGGGGTCTCCGGGGGCTGTTTTTTTAAAGGAGGGTTCGAATCAGACGGAGCGAATGTACCTGATCGATCGGGGCGGCAACATGATCGGCGGGCGTTTCCGCAAGCAAGGCGGCGGCGAGACTCGCGGAAGGTCCTCATGCTCCGTCATTGCGAGCCAACGGGTCCGCGCGAAGCGCGGCCCGATGACAGGCTCCGCGAAGCAATCCAGAATCGCTCCGCGGCGGCAGTCTGGATTGCTTCGTCGCAAGGGCTCCTCGCAATGACGGGTGAATGGCCTGCTCTCTCGCCACGCGCAGGCCGCACGCGGGGAGAGGCGAAGACCACCATCGCCATCGTGCCATAATGCCCCTGTTTTGCCCGACGGAGCAAGCGGATGCTTCGCGTTTGGCGAATTCTGGAAAACATCAATGGTTTCCGTGCGGCGCCTACTGTGCATGGGGTTGTTTTCGCACTTTTGTTTTGAGCATCCCCGCGCCAGCCGCTACGCTCCTGCGTCCGCCCCCGTCCTGAGGTGATCCCATGCCGATCCAGCATTTCGCGCCCCCGCCGCACGTCAAGGCGCCGCCGCTGTCCTTTGCGACGCGGGTTGGCGACCTCCTGTTCGTCTCCGGCATTCCCGGCTTCGATGCCAATGGTGCGCTGCCCGACGGCTTCGAGACGCAGTTCGCCAATGTCGTCGTCAACATCAAGCGCGTGCTGGGCGAGGCCGGCGCCGGCATGCATGATCTCGTCAAGGTCAACGTGCTCCTGACCCGCGCCTCGGACGTCGCCGCGATGAACGCGCTCTATGCCGGCGCCTTCGGCCCGCCGCCGTACCCGGCGCGCACCACCTGCGTGGTGCAGGCGCTGCCCGATCCGAAGATGCTGATCGAGATCGAGGCTGTCGCTTCGCTGGCCAAGTAGGAGCGGATTAAGCTGCGTGTGACCTATCGGGCACGCGTCCAAACCAAATGCTCATGGCACGGCTGACATGTCCGTGAATGGCGGCTCACCGGCTTGCAAAGGACCTGCTTTTACCGCACGAATTTTTTCGGTCCCATGTCCCACCACCCATGTCCCACCAGGAGATACTTCATGCGTCGCCTTCTCGCGCTCAGTGCCGTTGCCGGCATCGCTAGTTCCGTGTTCGCCGTGCCCGCCTCCGCGAAGGTCGGCTATTACGTGATCCGCTGGGACAACACCGGCATCTGCCAGGTCTGGAACGAGGACCTGCAGTACAAGCCGTTCCAGTTCGGGGTCTCTACCTACAAGGTCGTCAGCAAGCCGTTCCCGACCTTCCAGCAGGCCTCGGACTTGCAGATCAAGATGCGCACCGAGCGGAAGTGCACGCTCTGAGCCGGACGCGAGAGTAGCGCTTGAAGGGCGGGTCGCGCGGGCGATCCGCCCTTTTGCTTTGCGTGGCCTGAGGCGTTTCCCGGCCGCCATCAGACCTGTCCCGCGCACATTCTTTGAACCTCGGCGGCGGGTGGAACTACTCACATCTTGTCCGGGGCGCATGCCAAGCGCGTCCCGCACCACCCCTCCCCGTCATTGTCGGGAGGCGCATCACATCATTCATTTGAGGAGCTGATCATGCGTCGTATTTCCATGCTGTGCGCTGCCGCCGGTCTTGCCATCACCGCGTTCGTCGCCGCGAGCCCGGCCGAAGCCAGCTATCATCTGATCCGCTGGCAGGACACCGGCTTCTGCCAGATCTGGGACGAGAGCATCCCGACCACGCCGTGGCCGGCCGGCTATCACCGCGCCAGCGCCAGCGTGCCGACCTTCGTCGATGCACTCATGGTCAAGGACGCCGCGCTCAAGAGCGGCAGCTGCAAGTGGTAAGATAATCGATCGGCGGACGAAGAACCGGGCAAGGACGAGGGCGTCCTTGCCCGGTTTGCTTTTCGAAGGCCTGAGACGCTCACGCGTCCTTGTACGCGCCGGGATGGATCAGGATGTCGCGCGCGGCGGCGAGGTCGATGAAGGCTTCGGCGCTGCCGCCCTGGTCGGGATGCAGGCCCTTGGCGGCGCGGCGATAGGCCTGGTTGATGTCCTCGCAAGTGAGCTGCACCGCGAGCGGCAGGCCGAGCACCTTGCGCGCGCGGTCCTCGCTGGAGAGCTTCTTCGGCGCGGCGTTACGGCGGCCGAAGCGCGGCGCGGTCAGATCGTGCACGACCTCGAGCACCACACTGATACGGCGCTGGGCCGCCAGCGTCACGCTGTGATCGTCGTTGTCGACGGCCTGGCGCAGCACCGGCAGCGCCTGCTCGGCAGCCTGGCGCAGCGTGACGTCGCTGCTCATCCGCGCGATCTCGGCCACCAGCCGGCCGGCCTCGGCCCAATCCGGCGCTTGCGCGGACCGCAGGCGTTCCAGAGCGAGTTTCCAGGTTTCGAGCCGTTCCATCATGCGCGCAACGTTTAGCAATCAGGATCAGTATGCCAAGGCCGCCGTTTCCGACCCCTTAATTTCGCGTTAGCGTTTCGTGAAACTTCGAAACGAAAACGGGAGGAATATGCCATGGCGCTGCTCGCAAACCACATTGCCGTCGTCACCGGCGCCGGTTCCGGAATCGGCCGGGCGATCGCCGCCGGCTATGCGCGCGAGGGCGCGCAGGTCGTGCTGCTCGACGTCAACGCCGAGACGGCGGCGGAGGCCGCGCAGGAGATCCGGACAGCGGGCGGCAAGGCCGAGAGCTTTGCGCTCGACGTCGTCAGGCGCGAGGATTGCTTCGCGCTCGCCAGGCAGATCGCGGACAAAATCGGGCAGGTCTCGATCCTCGTCAACAATGCCGGCATCACCCGCCGCAACGCCTTCACCGCGGAGACCGAGACGGTGGCGAAGGACTGGAACGACATCATCTCGCTCAACCTCAACGGCGTGTTCAACGTGACGCAGGCGTTCCTCGCGCCCTTGCGCGCCAGCAAAGGCCGCATCGTCAACATCGGCTCGATCCAGTCCTTCGTGCATCTGCGCACGCCGAGCTCGGCGGCCTACACCACCTCGAAACACGGCGTGCTCGGCTTCACCAAGGCGCTCGCGGTCGAGCTCGGCAAGGAAGGCGTGCGCGTCAATGCGATCGGCCCCGGCTTCATCGAGACCAACCTCAACGCCAATGCGCGCGCGACCAATCCGGCGCTGGTGCAGGCTTTCATCGATCACACCCCGCTGGCGCGCACCGGCAAGCCCGAGGACATCGTCGGTCCCGCGGTGTTCCTCGCCTCCGACCTGTCGGCCTATGTCACCGGAACCATCGTGATGGTGGACGGCGGCTATCGCACGGTGTGAGGGATGCGAGGCTCGCACCAATCGCGGCGGCATCTGGGCATTCTCAAGATCAATTCGGTGCAGCCCCTCCAATTAACCTTTCATTAACCAAACCGGACCACCGTAGATTCACGGCTTGGGGGTCGTTGGTTCTCGATCCGCTTCCGACGGTGGAAGCGGGCGTTGATCGGGAGGTGTGTTGATGACCACTGTTCATGTCGCCGCGTCCGGGCCGGACGCACAATTCCTTGCCCCGAACCAGATCGTTCCGCTTCTGATCGGTGCCACCGTCGACGAGGTCGAGCGTGAGCTCGTGATCCAGACGCTGGCGCGCTGTGACGGCAACCGCACGCGCGCCTCGCGCGTGCTCGGCCTTTCCGTACGCACGCTGCGCAACAAGATCAGGCTCTATGCCGCCTCCGGCATCGACGTGCCCGCCTGTCAGGATTAGCGCACGACATCAATCGGCCAGCGACGACGCGCTGCGCAGCCGCGCGATCGATGAGGCGGCCGCTCGCGCCGCCGATTGATGTTGATCAAGCCTGGCACGAAGCGCGGGCGGAATTGCTGCTGTCGTCAAACGCCGCTAAGTAGCTTGCTCCAGGTGAAGGGAGCGGTGGCGTGGCAGACGACCAGGGACGACGGCCGGGGCCTCAGGGGCCTCGCGGGCGGCAAGGCGAGCCGGGACGGCCGGGGCCACAGGGGCATCCGGGCCGGCGCGGCCCCGACGGCGCACGCGGCAAGCCCGGGCCGCAGGGCAAGCCGGGCCCGGTCGGAAAGGCCGGGCCGCCCGGCAAGCCCGGTCCGCAAGGCAAACAGGGCGAAGCCGGTCCGCGTGGGCCAGCCGGCGCACCGGGACCTGCCGGGCCGCAGGGACCGGCGGGGCCGCAAGGCCCGCGCGGCGAGCCGGGTCCGCCCGGCCAATTGCCGTCGATCGAGCAGGTGCTGCCCTGGCTCGACCAGCTCTTCGATGCCTGGGACGAACGCCGCCGCCAACGCGAGCGCGAAGCCGCCGAGCGCGAAGCGCTCGAAGCCGCCGTCCAGGAGACCGACGAGGCAATCGTCGATGACGAGGGCGATGACGTCGACGATCACAGGAAGAAAAAGAAAAAGAAGAAGCAGGGCAAGGATAGCCGACGGGTCTAGTCGGGCCGATCCTCGCGCCGCGGCAGCATGCCCATGCGCTCGAATTGCCAGCGCATGGCGCGATACCAGAAATAGCCGACCGCCGCGCCGCACAGGGCGAGGATGATCACGTTCGCGCTCGAGAACGAGCCGCTCCACCACATCATCCACGCGGTCCACAGCAGCGTGAAGACGATGGCACCTGCTTTCAAAGGAAGAAGGGGGTGGCTCATGTCGTGCTCCGGGCGATCAAAACCCCGGCCGCCACCATCGCAAGCCGAGGCAGCAGATACCGTGAGCCAGATCACGGAGCACGCTGCCTGACCTCACGTACCGAAGCGCAGCCGCGAACGCTCTTTCGCCTTCTCCGCCTCAACCTCGCGGTCGCGCGCCGGCGCGTTCGTATGCAGCGAGGTCAGGAGTTTTCGCGCCGCCTCGGAGACCTCGGCCACCGCACGATCGAACGCCGCCTCGTTGGCCTGCGACGGCTTGTTGAAACCCGACAGCTTTCGCACGAATTGCAGCGCGCTGGCGTGGATCTCATCCTCCGTCGCCGGCGGCTCGAAGTTGAACAGCGTCTTGATGTTGCGGCACATGCACTTTCTCCCGGCGTTTTCCTTAAGACGAAGGTCCGAGCCGAAATCCTACATCCGCCTTCTCGCTTCTGCGACCAACTTGGTGGATGCGCATCGCCACAAGCTGATCTCGCAGCGCATCATAAGCGGGGCGCCGGCATCGCATATTATTTGAGCATGCATTGCAGTGACGGCTCAGGCTTAATCCGTGCCAACGATAGGGAAAGACGCGCAGGACAATCGCGCGCCCATGGCACGATACGCGACGAGGAGGATCGCATGCACAGGCTCGCACTGTGCGTTTGGTTGGTTGCGGCGACAGCGCTGGCAAACGTTGCGTTCGCGCGCGACAATGGCCAATACGACCACGTTCCGCCCGACATCCGCGCCTGGTTCAAGAGCGTGATCGCGCCGAACGGGGTTCCCTGCTGCGACATCTCCGATGGCCATCGCACCGAGTATGACGTGCGCAATGGCGCTTATTGGGTGCCGATCGAGGGACAATGGATCGAGGTGCCCGGACGCGCCATCATCCGCGACCAGGGCAATCCGATCGGCCAGGCCGTGGTGTGGTACGTCCACCACCGCGGCTCCATCATCATCAGCTGCTTCGTGCCGGCGGATGCGGTGTAACGCGCCTTGGTGATTTCCATTGGCTGGCTACGGCCCGATCGGGTAGCTTGAAGCCCAGCTGAAGCGGAGGCACGCCGTTGACCGATCTTAGCGCCGAAGACCTCGCCACCATCTATGCCAAGCCGAGCCCGCGCGTGATCGCGAAGGCACGGCCCGCGATCGATGCGCATGCGAAGAAATTCATCGAGATGTCGCCATTCTGCGTGCTCGCGACATCGGGAGCGGACGGCAGCGTCGACGCTTCGCCGCGCGGCGGCGGCATCGGCTTCGTCCGCGTCGCCGGCCCCAACCAGCTGCTGATGCCCGACCGCTCCGGCAACAACCGCATCGACAGTTTCCGCAACGTCGTCGAAGGCTCAGGCTTCGTGCATTTGCTGTTCTTCGTGCCGGGCATCGAGGAGACGCTGCGCGTCGGCGGCCGCGGCACGCTGTCGGCCGACCCGGATCTGCTCGCCTCGATGGTGGAATTCGGCAAGCCGCCGCGCGCGGTGCTGAACGTCGCGGTCAGCGAGGTCTATTTCCATTGCGGCAAGGCGCTGATGCGCTCGAAGCTGTGGGGGTCGGAGAAGGTGCAGCGCTCGGTGATGCCGAGCATCGTCACGGTCATTCACGAGCAGACCGGCCTCGGCGAACCGGCGAGCCAGGAGGCCGTGGAAGAGCTCTACAAGACGCAGCTGTAGCCAAGAGCGTTCCGCAAAACGAAGCGTCGTGCGGCAACACGTGGATGGCCGGGGTCAAGCCCGGCCATGACGATGGAGGGAGCCAGGCCCGAGTTTAGTGCCCCTCGCCCTCGAGCCCGCCGACATGCTTCTGGGTGTAGAGCTCAAGGCCGATGCGGCCGATCAGATCGAGCTGGGTCTCGAGGAAGTCGATGTGGTGCTCCTCGTCGCTCATCAGCTTCTCGAACAGGTCGCGTGTGACATAGTCCTTGGCGCTGTGACAGTAGGTCGCCGCTTCCTGATAGAGCGCCCGCGCGCTCATCTCGGCGGCGAGATCGCACTCGATGATCTCCTTGACGTTCTGGCCGATGCGCAGGGGATCGAGCACCTGCATGTTCGGAAAGCCGTCGAAGAACAGGATCCGCTCGGTGAGCTTGTCGGCGTGCTCCATCTCCTCGATGGATTCCTTGCGCCAGACCTTGGCCATGTCCAGCAGGCCCCAATTGTCGAGGAAGCGGTAATGCAGCCAGTACTGATTGATCGCAGTCAGCTCATGACGCAGCGCCTTGTTGAGATAGTCGATGACTTTTGCGTCGCCCTGCATGGTTCACTCCAGCTCTTGCAGTCCAAATCGGTCCCAAACCGAGTTTAGAACGCTTCTAAATCACTTTGCGAGCGAGAGCAACCGGCTACGGGAACCCAGCCGGGGAAAAGCTCAGCCGGAGTTGCGGAAGTTTTCAACAGGCCGCGAGGGCGAACTCGGCGGGTTCGGCGGTCTCGTCGTTGGCGGCCACGGTGTGGCTATGCGGGCAGCCGGCGCAGCAGGACTGCGCACAGGGGCCGAGCGCTTCGTCGATGATACTCTTGATCGTCCGGGCGCAGCGCCCGCATTCGGCGCTGCAGCCGAGACAGCCATAGACCTGCTTGGCATGCCGCACGGCGTCGTCGGACTCGGCGACGGCGGCGCGGATATCATCATCGCTCAGCACATTACAGGAACAAACGATCATGGAAGCGGCAGGCCCTTCGGTGATGCGCCATCATCGATATTTAACAGGCCGGCCGGATGCAAAAGGAAAAACAGGTATTTGAAGCTATTCCAAACTGGCCTGATCAAAGCCTAGAACGGCTCTAAATCAAGCTCTTGCGCTGGATCAAGATTGTAGCCCACTAGTCGCCGCCACCGCCGCCTCCTCCTCCGCCGTCGCCACCGCCTCCGCAGTCGCCGCCGCTACTGCTGCTATCGCTGCTGGAACAGCTTGCGCCGTCGCCAGAGCTCCCCGAACTGCCGCCGGAAAACCAGCTTCCCAGCGAGAAGCCGTCATTCGTCCCGGAATAGGTGCTCTCCCCGCTACTCCCTCCGTGGCTGCCGGCGGTAGCGCGGGAGCGCCGTGCGCGGTTCTGGAGATGTGCGATCCAGCCGTAGCCGACCGCGAAAACGATCCCGGCCGCAATCAAAGCATTAATCATCGCGTTGCCCATCATCGTCTCCCGGTGGGACCCATACCAATTGGTCGTCTCCGGCAAAGGTGCCGTTCATTGATCATTCAAGCGGAATATGGAACCTTGCGGCCCAAAGGTTCCCGCGTGTTCGTCTGAAAGGTCAAGCAATGAAGAAGTCGCTCCTGGCGGTCGCTGCCGTCGCCATTCTGGCCCTGACGGCCGGAACACCGGCCCATGCCCAGCGCGGTGTCGCGGCAGGCGTGGCCGCCGGGATCATCGGCGGCGCCATTGTCGGCGGCGCGCTGGCTTCTCCGTATTATTACGGGCCTAGCTATGGCTACTATGGGCCGGGCTACTACCCGCCGCGCTACTACGCCCCGGGTCCAGGCTATGTTGCCGACGACTATTACGGCGGCTGCGTCTGGCAGAAGCAGCGCTTCTGGGATGGCTATGCCTGGCGCGTCCGTCGCGTCCGAGTCTGCGGCTGAGGCGCGCCAAGCCGGTTCACTACGGATGCGCCGTTCATCTCAGGGCCTGAAAAAGACCGCTTTTTCTCGTCACAGCTCCGTGTGCGTTTACCGTGGATTGACCATTTGCGCGCTTCCTAGCTGCAAGGCCAATTCCATCAGAGTGTGCGTGAACCTTTGAAACCCGGGCGCCTCTAACAGGAGGAACCCATCTCCCAGGAGAGCCAAGAGCATGAACAAGACTTTAGTTGCCGCGCTCACGGTCGCGACGGTCGCCGGTTCGCTGGTGACCGCCGCTCCGTCCGCGAAGGCCCATGACGGCGTCGGCGCCGGTATCGCAGCCGGCCTGATCGGTGGCGCCATCGTCGGCGGCGCCATCGCCTCCAGCCGTCCCGCCTATGGCGGCCCCGTTTACATCGCCGAGCCCCCGCCGCCCGCGCCCTGCTACTGGCGCCGCGAGCGCTATTGGGACGGCTACGGCTGGGTCAGCCGTCCGGTTCGCGTTTGCTACTGATCTGATTGCCTGGCGCATGCGCGCCGCGATCGGAAAGCCCGGCCGAGAGCATTGGCCGGGCTTTTTGTTTGCGCACGCTAAAGCGCGATGCGGTTAGGATGAAGCGTCATCGCGCTTTAGGTTATTGTTTGAGCATGATCTTTTCGGAAAACCGCTTCACACTTTTCCGGATCATGCTCTATCGCGCCGCCTGGATCGAACGCAGCACCTCTTCGCTCGGCCAGCAATCGACCTTGAGGCCCGCCGACTTCTGATAGGCGCCAAGCGCCGCACGGGTCTGCATGCCGGCCTTGCCGTCGATCTTGTCCTTGTAGAGCCCGATCCGCGTCAGCTCGCGCTGCATGGTCTCGACGTCCTTGGTGCGCAATTGCTTCGAGGCGGACCAGGGCGTTGCGAACGGCAGCGGGCTCGTCATGCGGTCGCTGAGATGGCCGACGAACAGCACGTAGAGATCGGAGAAATTGTATTCCTTGATGACGAAGTAATTCTTCGTGGTCAGGAATGACGGGCCGTAGATGCCTTCGGGCTGGAGCAGCGAGGCCGGCTGCGCCTGCTCGGCGGCGCTGAGCTTTTGGCCGCGTACCGGGACAAAACCCTCGCGCAGCCATTGGCCGATCGGCTTCGTCACCTCCGGCACGCCCGTCGTGCAATCGACCTTCGCCGGCGCCTGCACCTCGTAAGCCCAGCGCACGCCGCTCTGCCAGCCCTTGTTGACGAGCTGCTGCGCAGCCGAGGCCAGCGCATCCGGCACCGAGTGCCAGATGTCGATGCGGCCGTCGCCGTCGAAATCGACGCCATGCTTGTAATATTCGGACGGCAGGAACTGGGTGAGGCCGGTCGCGCCGGCCCAGGACGAGCGCATGTCCTTGCGCGTGACGACGCCTTCATCGAGGATCTTGAGCGCGGCAATGAACTCGTTGCGATACTGATCCTTTCGGCGTCCGACATAGGCCTGCGTCGCCAGTACGCGCACCAGATCGTAGGGCAACGTGTGCCGGCCATAGTCTGTCTCGCGGCCCCAGATGGCGAGCATGACGGTCGCCGGCACCCCGGACTTCTTCTCGATCTCGTTCAGCGAGGTACGATGCTTTTGGAGCAGCCGCTGCCCCTCGCCTGCAAGCCGCGCGATCGAGGCTTCCTTGACGTAGTCGGCCGGCACCTGCACGAACTCGGCCTGCGACGGCGCACCCGTTGCCGGCCGCCCGGGCAAGAGCAGATCGGGCAGCTTGTAATCGGGCTCCAGCCCGCGCGTTTGCGCATCGAACGTTGCGCGCGAAACGCCGGCCTGTTGGGCCTCCGGCCACAACGAGGCGATGAACTGGGTGAAAGCGGCGTCGGCAGCACGGACGGGCGACCAGCTGCAGGCGATGACGATCCCCGCAGCGATGAGCGCCCGTCGCATCATGCCGCCATCACCGCGTCAGCTTCTTGTACTTCACGCGGTGCGGGATGATGCTGTCCTGGCCGAGCCGGCGCATCTTGTCCTTCTCGTAGTCCTGGAAATTGCCTTCGAACCATTCGACGTGGCTATCGCCCTCGAAGGCGAGGATGTGCGTCGCGATGCGGTCGAGGAACCAGCGATCGTGGCTGATGATGACCGCGCAGCCGGCAAAATCCTCCAGCGCCTCTTCGAGCGCGCGCAGCGTATCGACGTCGAGGTCGTTGGTCGGCTCGTCGAGCAGCAGGACGTTGGCGCCGGACTTCAGCATTTTCGCCAGATGCACGCGGTTGCGTTCACCGCCCGAGAGCGCGCCGACCTTCTTCTGCTGGTCCGCGCCCTTGAAGTTGAACGACGAGCAATAGCCGCGCGAGTTGACTTCCTTCTTGCCGAGCAGGATCAGTTCGTTGCCGCCAGAGATCTCCTCCCACACGGTCTTCTTGCCGTCGAGCGCGTCGCGCGACTGGTCGACGTAACCGAGATGCACGGTCTCGCCGACCGTGATCGTGCCGGAGTCCGGCTTCTCCTGAGCGGTGATCATTCTGAACAACGTGGTCTTGCCGGCGCCGTTGGGACCGATCACGCCGACGATGCCGCCGGGCGGCAGCTTGAAGGTGAGATCATCGATCAGGAGACGATCGCCAAAGCCTTTGCTGAGCCCCTCGAAATCGACCACGTTGGCGCCGAGCCGCTCGGCCACCGGGATGATGATCTGCGCGGTCTGGGTCTGCTTCTCGCTCGCCTTCTTGAGCAGCTCCTCATAGCGCTGATAGCGCGCCTTCGACTTGGCCTGGCGTGCCTTGGGCGAGGACGCCACCCATTCCTGCTCGCGCGCGAGCGTCTTCTGGTGCGCCGCATCCTCGCGGCCCTCCTGCTCCAGACGCTTCTGCTTCTGCACCAGCCAGGACGAGTAATTGCCCTCGTACGGGATGCCGCGGCCGCGATCGAGCTCGAGGATCCAGCCCGTGACGTTGTCGAGGAAGTAGCGGTCGTGGGTGACGATCAGGATCGCACCGGGATAGTTGCGCAAATGGCCTTCCAGCCACGACACGGATTCCGCGTCGAGATGGTTGGTCGGCTCGTCCAGCAGCAAGAGCTCGGGCTGGTCGAGCAGCAGGCGGCACAGCGCGACGCGGCGGCGCTCACCGCCCGAGAGTTTCGTCACGTCGGCATCGTCGGGCGGACAGCGCAACGCGTCCATGGCCTGGTCGACCTTGCTGTCGAGATCCCACAGGCCCTGGGCCTCGATCTCGTCCTGCAGCTTGGTCATCTCGTCGGCGGTCTCGTCGGAATAATTGACCGCGAGCTCGTTGTAACGGTCCAGGATCGCCTTCTGCTTGGCGACGCCCTGCATGACGTTTTCGCGCACGGTCAGCTTGGAATCGAGCTGCGGCTCCTGCTCGAGATAGCCGACGCGGGCGCCCTCGGCGACCCAGGCCTCGCCGGTGTATTCCTTGTCGAGACCGGCCATGATCTTGAGCAGGGTCGACTTACCCGAGCCGTTGACGCCGAGCACGCCGATCTTGGCGTCCGGGTAGAAGCTCAGATGGATGTTATCGAGCACCTTCCGGGTCGGGTAGCTCTTGGTCAGGCCCTGCATGAAATAGATGAACTGGCGCGCCATCGGTCCCGTGAAACCTTCGATTTGAGGAAATTTGCTTCGCCAGCGATGTAGCGATCCCGCCCCCAAAGGGCAATGTTTTCCGTCCGTTCACCACGGATGAATACGGTCAGGAAACCATCCGGCCACCGATCCGGACAATTGAAACCATCTTTTAATAAATCAGGCCAAAGCTCGGTTTCGCGCGGAAACAGCGCCACCCGCTCAGAACGAACGGGGAGCACAGCGAGGCCGCATCATGGCTCTGATCGAGACCAATTCGCTTCCCATTCCGGCAGGAGCCGGGCGCACTTTCGGGTTCGCCTCGGAGATCAAGGCCTTCTGGAAGCGCTTCTTCGTCACCGCCTTCAATCCCTACCGGCCCGAACTGCATTACATGCGCGGCCCCGGCCCCGCCTGGCGCGCCAAGCACGGCATGGATGCACCGTTCCGCCTGAAGCCCCGCGACGTCTGAGCGACGATCCCTATCGGACTTTTGAAGACGCAGGCTGCTTGCGCGCCGGCGCGATTGCGCGCAAACCATGGCCAGGTTCCGATGACGGCGCCCGCCTGGCGCCTTCACCTCTCGCCATGGATGAACGCTGATGAGCCGGCTGCGCTGCGCAATCCTCGACGACTATTTCAATCTCGCCCTCGACGTCGCCGATTGGCCGAAATTGTCGGATCGCGTCGACGTCACCGTGTTCAGCCATCCCTTCGCCTCCGAGCAGGCCGCAGCCAGTGCGCTCACCGACTTCGAAATCATCTGCGCGATGCGCGAGCGCACGGCGTTTCCCAAGAGCCTGTTCGATCGCCTGCCGAAGCTTAAGCTGCTGCTGACCTCGGGCATGCGCAACGCTGCGATCGACATCGAGGCCGCGAAAGCGCGCGGCATCGCCATCGGCGGCACGCAATATTCCCGCGATCCGACGGCGCCGCTCACGATGGGCCTGATCCTGGAATTGACCCGCGGCATCGGCCGAGAGAACGCGCGCATGCATGCGGGCGAGTCCTGGCAGACATTTGCCGGAGTCGAGATCGAAGGGCTGACGCTCGGCGTCGTCGGGCTCGGCAAGCTCGGCAGCAAGATGGCGGGCATTGCGAAGGCGTTCGGCATGAACGTGATCGCCTGGAGCCCGAACCTGACGCCGGAAAAGTGCGCTTCTGTTGGCGTCGGCTACGCCTCCAAGGAGGAGCTGTTCGCCAAGGCCGACATCGTCACCATCCACGTGGTGCTGAGCGAGCGCTCGCGTGGCCTCGTCAGCCGCGCGGATCTTGCGCGGATGAAACCGACGGCCTTCCTGGTCAACACCGCGCGCGGGCCGATCGTGGATGAGCAGGCGCTGCTGGACGCCTTGCAGCAGCGCAAGATCGCAGGTGCAGGATTGGACGTGTTCTCGGTCGAGCCGCTGCCGGTCGACCATCCCTTCCGCAAGCTCGACAATCTCGTGCTGACGCCGCATCTGGGCTACGCCACCACGGATGGTCTGCGCATCCATTACGGCCAGATGGTCGAGGCGATCGACGCCTTCACCAAAGGCGGCGAGCTGCCGCGGAAGCTGGCCTGAAACGAAAAGGGCGTGCCGACGGCACGCCCTTCGCAATCTCATCGAGTTGAGGCCCTCAGCGCACGGTGACCGGCGCGGGCAGCGGCGGCACAACGGTGGGCTGCGTCCCCGGGACCGGGCCCGCCTGGGCGGACATCGGAGCCGGCCCGGCAGCGCTCTGCGTCGGCGCAGCGGAGGCCGTCGCCGTTCCCGGCGGCGGACCACCCGGCATCACGACAACGCGGGTGCCGACCTTGACGCGCTCGAACAGGTCGGAGACGTCCTCGTTCAGCATGCCGATGCAGCCGGAGGAGACGAACTTGCCGATCGTCGAGGGCTGGTTGGTGCCGTGGATGCGGTAGACGGTCGAACCTAGATACATCGCGCGGGCGCCGAGCGGATTACCCGGGCCGCCGGCCATGAAGCGCGGCAGATAGGGCTGACGCTCGATCATCTCGGTCGGCGGATGCCAATCCGGCCACTCGGCCTTGCGGGTGATCTTCTGCACGCCCGTCCAGGTGAAGCCGTCGCGGCCGACTCGGACGCCGTAGCGGATCGCACGGCCGCCTCCGAGCACGTAATAGAGGTAGGTGTTGGGCGTATCGACCACGAGCGTGCCGGCCGGCTCCTTGGTCTGGAACGCGACCTCCTGACGGCGCAGGTTCGGCGGCAGCTGCACCGGCGCGGCATCGGGCTGCTCCTCGGGCGGCAGCGCGGCCAGGGTCACCGGGCGGCCATCCGTGCCCACGGGCGGCTGTCCGGCCTGGACCGTCCCAGTCGCGGAGGGACCGCCCACAGACTCGGGCGGACGCAGGCCATCGTTGGCGGGCGATTGCTGAGGCGGACGGTCGGCGTAGATCACCGCCGGCGGACCGGCGGGGCGGCCGTAGCGGGGATCGTCGGGCGACATCACGGGGCCCTGCGGCGCGGCCGAATAGACCGGCGGGGCGCCAGCCGGGCGCCCATAGCGCGGATCATCCGGCGACATCACCGGACCTTGGGGTGGGGCGGCCGAATAGACCGGAGGCGCGCCCATCGGACGACCGTAGCGCGGATCGTCGGCCGGACCGGGCGGGGGCAGCGAGGCATGCGGCATCGCGTCGTCGTCTTCATCCAGCGCGTCGAAATTCGGCATGCGGTCACCGGGCCGATATTCGGCAGGCGCGCCATAGCTTGGTACCTGCTGGATCGGATAGCTCTGAGCCTGAGCGAGCGAGGTTCCCGCCGCAGCGACTGTTGCGGCAGCGCATATCGTCAGAAAGTGTTTGATCATCATCGCTCTTGTATAGTCCCCAAGCCCGACCGGACCGTTAACGGCCAGATGACGGAAGATAGCGGCACATTCAAGACATATCAGGCTTATTTGCGCCGGACTTGCCGATTTGTGATCCGCAAGACTACCGTTGCCCCGTTGCATCACGGGGCTGAAATCGTATCGCGCCTTCGATTGGCGCGATGGTCGGCCGCGATTTTAACGGAACGATGCGGAGACGTTGCGATATGGTCGAATCAGCCTGATTCGCCACCTTTTTGAGCTCCGATCCCGCGTGGCGAACGCGGCAAGCAGTACCGTCACCGCGTTCAGATGGCTCTTGAGCCCCGGCTACTTCCGCCGCCGGGGCGGAAATTCGCAATCGCTCAATGCTTCCCGGCTTTCGCTTCCTGTTTGCCGCGATCCTGCTGTCAACCTCCATCCTGGTGTTCGGCCTAGGGGCCGCCGCTCTGCTCCGGGCGACCCATCAGCAATATGTCAACAACCCCGGCTGGCGGAACGGGCCGCAGGAGCAAATGTTTGCGCAGGCGCCCGAGCCGGCCCAGCCGGTGCTCGCGGTGCTGCGGACCGAGCCGGAGCCACCTGCCGAGACCACGCCATCGCTGCGCGACCAGGTGCCGACCATCGCTCTGCCCCTGAGCGAGCCCGAACAGGTTGCTGCACTGACGACCGAGACCGACGTCCAGCCCGAGGCCGCCGCGCCCCTGGCTGAAGTGCCGGCCATCGAAGCAGCCAAGCCCGAACCGACCGTGACGGCCGCAGCGCCGGCTTCCATCGATACGCTGACCCCCGCCGACACCACGGCCGGGATTCCCGAGGCCCAGCCTGCCGCAATCGCCAGCGAGCCGGAACCAGCTGACCCGGCCCTCGCCGCCGCGGCGCTCGATGTCGCCTCCGCAAGGCTCGCTGCGCTGAACGCCGCCACAGCGGCGACGGACGCGCCGGCGAAGGTCAAGGCCGAGAGCAGCAAGGCCGAGAGCACCAAGTCGGACAGCAAGGCGACCAAGCGCAAGGCGAAAGCCAAGAAGCGAGCCCGCGTGGTGCGGCGCCCGCCGCCTCAGCAGTTGCAGCAGCAGCTCGATCCGTTCGGTCAGCAGCAGCCGGCCTTCGCGACAACGACGACCGCACGCACGCGGTGATCTTACTTCTTCACCTCTCCCCGCTTGCGGGGAGAGGTCGGAATACGCGCGTCGCGCGGATTCCGGGTGGGGGGGTACAGGTCCGTCGATAGTCTCATCGTGTGGAGAGAGGCCCCTCACCCCAACCCTCTCCCCGTAAGAACGGGGCGAGGGAGCGTACCGTCATCGTGGCTGCAACCTCAAGCCGGGCCGGTCGCGATGGCCGGGCCGCCGGCCTGGCCCCATTCCGACCACGAGCCGTCATAGAGCGCGGTGTCGGTGATGCCGAGGCGGTAGAGCGCGAGCGTCAGCACGCCGGCCGAGACGCCGGAGCCGCAGCTCGTCACGATCGGCGCATCCAGCTCGACGCCGGCATTGGTGAAGGCGGCGCGGAGCTCGTCGAGCGGCTTCATCTCGCCGGTCGCGGCGTCGAACAGCAGATTGTAGGGCACGTTGCGGGCGCCGGGGATGTGACCGGAGCGGATGCCCGGGCGCGGCTCGGGCGCGCGGCCTTCGAAGCGATCGGCGGCGCGCGCGTCGATCACCTGCTCGTTGCGGCTTTCGACATTGGCGATCAGTTGCTGCATGCTGCGCACGCGGTTTGCGTCATAGCTCGCCGTGAAGGTCGTCGGCTTCGGCTTGACCTCGCCGCTCTCGGTCGCGCGTCCCTCAGTGCGCCACTTCTTCAGACCGCCATTGAGAACGCGCACGTTGCTGTGGCCATAGGACAGGAACATCCACCACGCACGCGGCGCTGCGACCCAGCCGCCGGCATCATAGAGCACGACGGTGTCCGCGTTGGAGATGCCGAGATTGCCGACGTCGCGGCCGAACTGCTCTGCGCTCGGAAACATGTGCGGCAGCGGGTTGGAATGATCCGACACCGCATCGACGTCGAAGAACACGGCGCCCGGCAGATGCGCGGCGAGATAATCGTCCTTCGGCAGCGGCAGCACGCCCGGCAGCTTGAAGCTGGCGTCGAGGATCTTGACGTTGGCATCGCCGATGTGAGCGGCGAGCCATTCGGTGGAGACGAGGGGGTCGGTGGCGGTGGTCATTGAAGCATTCTCCGTTGGTCATTCCGGGGCGTGCGAAGCACGAGCCCGGAATCCATCGTGCCTCAGACTCTGTGGATCAATGGATTCCGGGCTCACGCTTCGCGTGCCCCGGAATGACGGGTGGAGAGGGCAAGGCCCTCACCCCTTCTTCTTCGGCTCCCACTTCTCCGTGGGCCCGCCGGCATCGCGCCAGGCGGCGTAGCCGCCGGCGATGTGGGCGACGGGCTTGAGGCCCATGTCCTGCGCGGTCTTGGCGGCGAGCGCGGAGCGTAAGCCCCCCGCACAGTGGAACACGAACTTCTTGTCTTCCTGGAAGATCGGTTTTGCGTACGGGCTCTGCGGGTCGATCCAGAATTCGAGCATGCCGCGCGTGCAGGCAAAGGCGCCGGGGATGCGGCCATCGCGCTCGATCTCGCGGGGATCGCGGATGTCGACGATGACGACGTCGCCGTTCCTGGATATCTCGATGGCGTCCTTGGCGGTGAGCGTCTCGATCTCGGCATTGGCCTCGTCGATCAGCGCCTTGATGCCGCGGGTGATGGTCTGGGGCACGTGCTTCTCCCTCTTGTTGTCATTCAGGGGCGCGCGTAGCGCGAGCCCGGAATCTATTCCTCTACATGCACTGCGGCCCGATGGATTCCGGGTTCGCCCTTCGGGCGCCCCGGAATGACGACGGGAGGCATCAATGCGTCAATTCCTTCATCGCAGCTTCCAGCCCCTCGATCGTGATCGGATACATCCGATTGGCGAAGATGCGCTTGATGATGGTGGTGGATTCCGAATAGTCCCAGTGCTTCTGCTGCACCGGGTTCAGCCACACCGTATGCGGATAGGTGCGGATGATGCGGTCGAGCCAGACCGAGCCGGGCTCCTCGTTGACATGCTCCACCGAGCCGCCGGGCACCATGATCTCGTAAGGCGACATCGAGGCATCGCCGACGAACACGACCTTGTAGTCGTGCGGGTATTTGTGCAGCACGTCCCAGGTCGGCGTGCGGTCGGTGAAGCGGCGCTTGTTCTGCTTCCACACGCCTTCATAGAGGCAATTGTGGAAGTAGAAATACTCCATGTGCTTGAACTCGCTCTTCGCCGCCGAGAACAGCTCCTCGACCTGCTCGATATGCGCATCCATCGAGCCGCCAATGTCGAAGAACACCAAGAGCTTCACTGCATTGCGCCGCTCGGGGCGCATGTGCACGTCGAGGTAGCCGTGATTGGCGGTCTCGCGAATGGTGGTGTCGAGATCGAGCTCATCGGGCGCGCCGGTGCGCGCAAATTTGCGCAGGCGGCGCAGCGCCACCTTGATGTTGCGGATGCCGAGCTCGACATTGCCGTCGAGATCCCGAAACTCGCGCTTGTCCCACACCTTCACGGCGCGGTTGTTGCGGTTCTTCTCCTGGCCGATGCGCACGCCTTCGGGGTTGTAGCCGTGCGCGCCGAACGGCGAGGTGCCGGCGGTGCCGATCCATTTCGAGCCGCCCTGGTGCCGGCCCTTCTGCTCCTCGAGGCGCTTCTTCAAGGTCTCCATGAGCTTGTCCCAGCCCATGGCCTCGATCTGCTTCTTCTCTTCTTCGGTCAGGTATTTCTCGGCGAGCTTCTTCAGCCACTCCTCGGGGATCTCCGCCTTGTCCATGGCCTCGAGCAGGCTTTCCAGCCCCTTGAACACCGTGCCGAAGACGCGATCGAACTTGTCGAGGTTGCGCTCGTCCTTCACCAGCGAGGCGCGCGACAGGTAATAGAAATTCTCGACCGTATAGTCCGCAAGGTCAGCGTCGAGCGCCTCCATCAGCGTGAGGTATTCGCGCAGCGTCACGGGGACCTGCGCATCGCGCAGAGAGGTGAAGAATTGCAGGAACATGGGTGACAGATTGCCCGTCGGGTGGCGAACGTCAAGGGGCGCAGACCGTCGCGGGACGCTGGACCGGCAGGCTTTTTGCTCTAGAATTGGCGACAATGAGGGGTTGTTTGGGGGACGTTTGCAATGGGAATTCTCGCAGCGCTGATCATCGGTGCCATCGCCGGCTGGCTTGCGGGCAAGATTGTCCATGGGGCGGGATTTGGGCTGATCGGCAACATCGTCGTCGGCATCATCGGCGCGCTGGTGGCGAGCTGGGTTCTGCCACAGCTGCACATCCAGCTGGCAACGGGCACAATCGGCGCCATCGTCGATGCCACGATCGGCGCGGTGATTGTGCTCGTCATCCTTTCGCTGATAAAACGGGTCTGAAAGCCTGACCGAACCAGGAACGGCCGCCGCGAGCGGCCGTTCGCTTGTCGTGACCGAGGCCATTGATACTGGCAATGCGTTGCGGCGACGACCAACAAGGACGCGCGATGAAATTTACCGGCACCAAGGACTATGTTGCGACCGACGATCTCAAGGTCGCCGTCAATGCTTCGATCGTGCTCGAGCGTCCGCTCCTGGTGAAGGGCGAGCCCGGCACCGGCAAGACGGTGCTGGCGGAGGAAGTGGCGAAGGCGCTGAACGCGCCGCTTCTGACCTGGCACATCAAGTCCACCACCAAGGCGCAGCAGGGCCTCTACGAATACGACGCGGTGTCGCGCCTGCGCGACAGCCAGCTCGGCGATGCGCGCGTATCCGACATCCGGAACTACATCAAGCGCGGCAAGCTGTGGGACGCCTTCACCAGCGAGCAGCGCCCGGTGCTCCTGATCGACGAGATCGACAAGGCCGACATCGAATTCCCCAACGATCTGCTGCTCGAGCTCGACCGCATGGAATTCCATGTCTACGAGACCGGCGAGACGATCAAGGCGAAGCAGCGCCCGATCATGATGATCACCTCCAACAACGAGAAGGAGCTGCCCGACGCGTTCCTGCGCCGCTGCTTCTTCCACTACATCAAGTTCCCCGACGCCGACACGATGGGCCGCATCATCGACGTGCACTTCCCCGGCATCAAGAAGCGCCTGGTCGAGGAAGCGCTGCGCATCTTCTTTGAGGTGCGCGAGGTCCCGGGCCTGAAGAAGAAGCCGTCGACCTCGGAGCTGCTCGACTGGCTCAAGCTGCTGCTCAACGAGGACATGAGCGCCGAGCAGCTGCGCGAACGCGACCCGCGCAAGCTGATTCCACCGCTGCACGGCGCGCTGCTCAAGAACGAGCAGGACGTGCATCTGTTCGAGCGGCTGGCGTTCTTGAGCCGAAGGGAAGTGTAGGCACGCCGTAACGCGTCGCACGGTGCCGTAGGGTGGGCAAAGGCGCATAGCGCCGTGCCCACCATTCCTCCGTGATGGATGCAGATCGTGGGCACGCTTCGCTTTGCCCACCCTACGATATCGAGTGTGTCGCGAGCAGCCTCCCGATCCCGTCATTGCGAGCGCAGCGAAGCAATCCAGTATCCCTCCACCGCAGTAGTCTGGATTGCTTCGCTGCGCTCGCAATGACGGAGCAAGGAGCAACGGCGTCGTTCTCCGCTGGCAATTCAATTTGCAGACACACCTTCGCAGCCTCGCGGCTCATCTCGCCCGAGCTTTGCTTCATTCCGTCGCCCCAAAAGAAAGAGGGCGCAGGGAAGACCGGGTGCCGACGGGCACCCGCGGTCCGCTGCGCGAAAAGCACACGCAGAGAAACCGCACAGCAGCATACAGGTGTCGCCGATCACTCGGCCTTCCCTGCGCGATGGTCGGACGGCTTATGCCGTGCTCTCCCGGGAGCCGAATTCCTTCTGGCCTCCCTCGCCCCGCGAATTGACGATGCCGTCCGCCCGGTTGGGCTCGCGCGCATCTCCGCAGCCAGCTTGACCGTAGCAACGACGGCCAGGACCACACGGTTTTGCCGTACGCAGCTCATCCGGCTTCGCCAAGAGGCTTCGCCGGACTTCAGCGCCGTTCGTCTGCACGGGGCCTCGGGCTCACAGGGACTACCCGCCCTGCCCGCACCCATCGTGCCGACGCTGCCGCGTCCACCGCAACCCGGCCCGCGTTTCGAACGACTCGCGAACCGCCCCTCTTTCGTGAGCCGGGCTGTTTCGATCTATGCCGCAATTCCGAATTTCGGTAAAGCGGAATATTTTTATGGAGAGGGGTTGACGGGGTGACGGGGTGTTTTGCCCGACGTGCTACGGGCCGTGAAGCGTCGCCGCCCACTCCAGCGCCGGCAGCACCGTGCCTACGAGCAGACCATATGAGAAGGCCTTTTGAACTGGTGTGCGCCGAGGAAACCATCCTATTCCGCCCATGAAGTACATTATCGCCCAGAGGCCGGCAAAGAGGGTCCAATCGCGCCAGCCCACGCGGAGCAGCAGACCGAGCGGAATAGCGGTGCAGAGAAAGACGATGCCGCAGATGGCAATCTGGCCAACGGATTGCCGCTCAGCGCCGGATTGGGGCATTTGACGTTTTGCCTATCGGTGAAGCGCGTAGGGCGGATTGGCCGAAGGCGTAACCGCCACGGCTCGTTTTCACATCGAAAGAAACGGTGGGTTACGCCTACGGCCGCGCTTCGCGCCGCCGCTGGCTAACCCACCGTTTGAAGATATCACGCCACCGCTGCGTCCGGAATCCTTGCGGCTTCCAGCGGCTGCTTACCGCGGATGAGGTCGGAGGCGCGGTCGGCGATCATCATCGTCGACGCATTCAAATTCGCCGAGATCATGCGCGGCATCACGGAGGCGTCAATGACGCGGAGGCCTTCGAGCCCGTGGACGCGGAGATGGTCGTCGACGACGGCCCAGGTGGAATCCGCCGGGCCCATGCGGCAGGTGCAGCCGGGGTGGAAGGTGGTGGTGCCGCGCTCGGTGGCGGCGTGCAAAAACTCGTCGTCGGTGTTGACGTTGGGGCCGGGGAAATCCTCGTAGGCGTAATAGGGCGAGAGCGGCGCACTCTTCAAGAGGCGCCGCGCCAGCTTCATGCCGCCGACGATGACGCGGCGGTCGAGCTCGGCGTCGAGATAATTGGTCTGGATGATCGGCGGCGCGAACGGATCGCTGGAGCGGATCCGGACATAGCCGCGGCTCTCGGGACGCTGCTGCCAGGACGCCACGGTCATGCCGGGCTCGTCCTCGAGCTGGCCCTGCACGCCTTCTTTGTAAGAAGCCGGCGTGAAGGTGAGCTGCAGGTCGGAGCTCTCCGTGCTCTCGCCGGAATGCCAGAAGCAATAGACCATGGTCGGCGAGAGCGACAGCAGGCCGCGGCGCGCGGTGGCCCATTTCGCCGCCTCGACCCAGAGACGCCAGCCGCGGCGGAGCTCGTTGATGGTCTTGATGTCCTTGACGCGCGCCACCGTACGCGGCGCGTAATGATCCTGCAGGCCCTCGCCGACCGGTAGCGCGTGACGCACGGCGATGCCGTGCTGCTGCAGCAGATCCGGCGAGCCGATGCCGGAGAGCTGCAGCAGCTGCGGCGAATTATAGCTGCCGCCGGAGAGGATCACCTCCTTGTTGGCGCGCACTTCGACAGGATGGCCGCCGCGGCCGCCCTTCATGTAGCGCACGCCGACGGCGCGCTTGCCCTCGAAGATGATCTCGGTCGCGTGCGCATGCGTATGCACATGCACGTTGGGCCGCTTCATCGCCGGCTTGAGGAACGCGGTCGCGCCGGAGACGCGCAGGCCGTTGTTGATGGTGCGCTGGCAGTAGGAGACGCCTTCCTGGGTCTTGCCGTTGTAATCGGGATTGCGGGGAATGCCGAGCGAGACCGCGCCTTCCATGAAGGCCTCGCAGAGCGGATCGCGCCAGTTCATGGTGGTGACGATGAGGTTGCCGTCGCGGCCGCGATAGGTCTCCTCGCCCTCGCCGATCCGCTTCTCCAGTCGGCGGAAATAGGGCAGCACGTCGGCATAGCCCCAGCCGCGATTGCCCATCTGCGCCCAGGTGTCGAAATCCATGCGCTGGCCGCGATTGTAGATGTGGCCGTTGATCGAGGACGAGCCGCCCAGCGTCTTGCCGCGCGGCGCATAGATGCTGCGCCCGCCGGTCCACGGACCGGGCTCCTGCTGATAGGCCCAGTTGATGCTCTTCATGTGGAAGGTCTTGATGAAGCCGGCCGGCAGATGAATGTAGGGATGCCAGTCGGACGGGCCCGCCTCGAGCACGCAAACGGAGGTGTTGGGATCCTCGCTGAGCCGGCTGGTGAGCACGCAACCGGCGGAGCCCGCGCCCACGATCACATAATCAAATCTATCCATGGTCCCTCGGCCGCCCCTAGCGCGGCTTGTCGTTGAGTTGAAATTCGAGATGCGCCTGCACCGTCGGCCATTCGGCGGCGGTGATGCTGTAAACGACAGTATCGCGCAGCGTGCCGTTCGGCGCGATCTGATGGCTGCGCAGGATACCGTCCTGCTTGGCGCCCAGGCGCTCGATGGCGCGGCGGCTCTGGTGGTTGAAGAAATGCGTGCGGAACTCGACCGCGATGCAGTTCAGCGTCTCGAAGGCATGGCGCAGCAGCAGCAGCTTGCACTGCGTGTTGAGCGGGCCGCGCTGCGCGCTCTTGCCATACCAGGTCGAGCCGATCTCGACGCGGCGGTTGGTGGCATCGATGTTCATGTAGGTGGTCATGCCGACGATCTTGCCGCCGGCATCGAACACGGTGAAGGGCAGCATCGAGCCCGCGGCCTGCAGGCCTAAGCGGCGGTCGATCTCCTTGCCCATGTTCTCCGGCAGCGGGATTGCGGTGTACCACAGCTTCGACAGCTCGCCGTCCTTGACCGCCTCGACCAGCCCTTCGCGATGGTCATGCGACAGCGGCTCGAGACGGGCATGCTGTCCGCGCAGGGTGACGGGATCGGGCCAGGGCATTGAAGTCTCTCTCCGTTGTCATTGCGAGCGAAGCGAAGCAATCCAGAGTCTTACCGCGGAGGTAGTCTGGATTGCTTCGTCGCTTCGCTCCTCGCAATGACGGCTTGGCTCACTTGTTCAAAAAATTCAACGGCAATCCGCCGCGCGGCCAGTCCATGGCGATCAGCTCGCCCTTGCCCGACAGCGTGATGTAGGCGGTCTTCAGCTCGGGGCCGCCGAAGGCGATGTTGGTGGTGACGCGGTCGCCGGTCGGAACCTGTTCCACCAGGGTGCCGTCGGGCGCGATCACCGAGATGCAGCCGGAGACGAGCGTGGCGACACAGACATTGCCGTTCGCTTCCACCGCGAGCGAGTCGAACATCTGGTAGCCGCCAAGGCCGCAGATCGGCTGGCCGCGCTCGCCGCGATAGATCGGATCGCGCGGCTTGAGCGTGCCCGGCGCCGAGAGCTCATAGGCCCAAAGCCGCCCGGTCGGCGTCTCCGCGATGTAGACCGTATTCTCGTCCGGCGACAGGCCGATGCCGTTCGCCGGCAATACGCCATGCACGATTTCGACGATCTCGCTCATGCCGGGCTTGAGGTAATACATGCCGCCGACGTCCATCTCGCGCGCGCGCCGCTTGCCGAGGTCGGAGAACCAGAGTCCGCCGTGCTTGTCGAAGACGAGGTCGTTCGGCCCGCGCAGATCGTGCGCGCCACATTTGGTCACGACGGTCTCGACCTTGCCGGACTGCAGGTCGACGCGCTGGATCGCGCCGCCGAGATAATCGTCCGGCTGCGGGCCGGGCATGATCATCTTGCCGGCCGGAATCCAGGAGAAGCCGCCATTGTTGCAGACGTAGATCTTGCCGTCGGGTCCGAGCGCGGCGCCATTCGGGCCGCCGGGAATCTTCGCCACGATCTCCTTGCGGCCGTCGGGATAGACGCGCGTCAGGCGCTGTCCCCGGATCTCCACCAGCACCACCGAACCGTCCGGCATCACGACCGGCCCTTCGGGAAATTCGAGGTCGGTGGCGAGAACGCGGACGCTGGACATTGGAGACCCTCCCGGCAGCTTGTTATGGCTTGCACGGGATGTCCGGCTCGGGCCCCCGCAGGCAAGATTTGCCTGCGGTTATGGCAAAGTCGCCGGGGCTTGCCAAGCAAGCGGGACGGTATGCCAGCGTTGCGTGTTACTCTCGCACCGGTATCCAGATTTCAAAGCCGCCATGGCCGGTCGCGGGATCGAATTTCTCGTCATAGCGCTCGAAGTTGGGCGCGTCCGCGGCTTTCAGGCCAGACGCCGGCAGCCATTGATTCCAGATCGTGTTGACGGTGCGCCGGATCGAGGCGACGTGATCCTTGTGCGTGAACACCGCATAGCGCTGCTCCGGAATGCGGATGCGACCGAAGCGGCGCGGCAGGTCGGAGAAATCGGCGACCTCGACGCCGGCAATGTAATCGAAATTGCCGGCATCATCGCCGTTGCAGCAGACGCCGTAGGCGACGTGACCGACCCGCGCGGGCATGTCGGCGACCTCCTGATTGAAGCGCTGCCACAGACCAGGGATCATGGCACCGTTGTCGCAGGAGATGCGCTCGGCGCAACCGGCGACGAGGAAGGCCTTTGCGGTCTCGAAACGCGGTGGGGCAAGATGGTCGAGCATGGTGGAATCCATGAGGATCGGCTCCTGTAGCCTGAGCTGGTTGACGCACGCTGCCGCCCTCACCGCTTCGGGCGTGGTGCCGAATTGGTCGCGGAACGCGCGGGTGAAAGCTTCGTGCGAGCCGTAATCCGCCTCCAGTGCCAGCGACAGGATGTCAGGTGCGCCCTTTGCCAGACTGCGCGCCGCCTCCGTCAGCCGCCGCGCGCGCACGTAGCGCATCACCGGCAGACCGACGGCTGCGGCAAACGCACGCACAATGTGGAACCGCGACACGCCCGAGATCGCAGCGATCTCGTCGAGCGTCATCGGCTCGGCCAGATGGCTCTCGATATACCAGAGCGCGCGCTGGGCTGGATTCATGGCGGTTCAGGCTCTCGTTCGAAGCGCGGTGATGATGCGCCGATCGGCATCACTTTGCTTGATCGGCATTGCTGTCGTTTGCATGAGGATAGCCGGTCAATGGAAGCTGGCAACGCCCCGGTGTTCGTGGCTACACTCGCCGAAACCGCTCACGAGAAAGAGGAACCGGGTCATGGAAATCACCGATGTGCGGGCGCACCATATCCGCATCCCCTATGATGCCGGTGTCGCGAGCTTCCGCCAGGGCGCGTCCGCCATCACCGCACTCGACATGGTCCTCGTCGAGGTCACGACCGATGCCGGGCTGACCGGCTGGGGCGATGCTTTCGCCTATGTCTGCCCGCGCACGACGCGCAGCGCCGTCGAGGAGATGATCGCACCGCAGGCCCGCGGGCTGGAGGTGCCCGATGCGGCCGGCATCCCCGCCGTGATGGAGCAGATCCAGCGCAATTTGCATCTGTTCGGCCGCTACGGCATCACCATGTTCGCGATCTCCGGGCTCGATATCGCATTGTGGGACCTCGCCGCGAAGGTCGCGGGCGTGCCGCTGCACCGCCTGCTGGGCGAGATCAGGCGCACGGCGATCCCGGCTTACGCGAGCCTGCTCCGGATCGGCTCGCCCGACAACATCGCCGCCGAATGCAGGAAGGCGCTCGCGCTCGGCTATGGCGCGATCAAGCTGCACGAGACCACGACGCCTGCGGTGCTTGCCGCGCGCGAAGCGATCGGTCCGAGGATTCCACTGATGGTCGACATGAACTGCCCGCTGACCGGGGAGCAGGCGATCGCTTTCGCGGCGACATGCCGCGACGCGCAGCCGATGTTCCTGGAAGAGCCGGTCTGGCCGCCGGAAGACTTCGCCACGCTTGCCGAGGTGCGCAGCAACAGCGGGCTCGGAATTGCCGCCGGCGAGAATGCCTGCACCGAATATCAATTCCGCCAGATGATGGAAGCGGGCGCGGTCAGCCACGCCCAGCCGTCAGTCATCAAGGTCGGCGGCATCACGGAATTCCTGAAGGTCGCAGGCTTGGCCGATCGGCTCGGCATCAGGATCGTGCCGCACTCGCCTTACTTTGGCCCAGGCCTGCTGGCGACGCTGCATCTGCTCGCGACGCGCGACGACGGGCTGGTCGAGATGTTCTATTTAAAGCGCGAAGCCTGCCTCTGGGGCGGCCGCGCCGATGTCGATGCAAGCGGCCATGTCGCGGTGCCGGCGGGTCCCGGGCTCGGCTACGAGCCCGATCGTGGCGTGATGGAGCGATATCGCGTCGCGTGATCGACGCGCCTATTTCGCAGCATCCTTCGCCGGCGGCGCGTCCTGCTTCTTCTTCAGATCCTCAGTGGTCTTCGCCTGCGCGGCCTGGAGATCGAGAAGCGTCTTCTGCAGGCCGGCGATGGCTGTCTTCAGCGCATCGATCTGGCGATTGGCAACATCCAGCTTTTGCTGATGGTCGAGGCTGAGCTTGGTGATCGTCTTCTGCAGGAAGTCGACATTGCTCTGGAGGCAGCTGGTGCGGCGCTCCATGGTTTTCTCGACCGTGCAGATCTCGATGCCGGGCACGTCCTGCGCGAGCACCGGCAGAGGCGCCAGCGTGGCGAGCAGCAACATTGCGAAACAAACTCCGGCGTTTCGAAGCAGCATGAAAGTTCCTCGGCCAGTCGATCACATCAATGTGCGCTGTTTGCGCGCTGCAGCGTGAGGCTACCACACTCGCACCGCATTCTCGCGTTGAGCTTGGGCCCGTTCCCCTGGGACGGGGAGCAGTGAACCGCATGCGGGAGAAGTGGGCGCTCTCCGCGGCTTTGTTTAGGGGAGATTTTTGGAATGGCAACGCGCGATAGACGTTTGGCGGAATTCGACGGCGCCGGAGAACCACCGCCGGGCCTGCCACTTGAAGTGCTGTGCGAGGATCACAGCGGGACGTATCAACTGCCGTTCGCCTGCCGCTATGTCGAAGGACGCTGGCAAAACCACGAGGCCGGGATTGCGGTGGAAGCAACCGTGATCGGCTGGCGCCTGCCGCGCCTGAAGCAGCGCGGGGCCGCCTGAAGGCGGTGTCTGTTTCAAAATGCGACGGGGCCGCGCTGCGCTTTAACCTTCGGAACGCGGCCCGAACGAATCACGTCCGAATCAGCCGAAGCGCCTTGTACGCACCTGTTCACGGCTAGATCTCGCTGCGGTTCGGCAGGCGCGCACAATATCTGCGCAGCCGGCCGGATCGCAGGCGCCTGTCGCCGGGTCCAAAGGTTAATTGTTGCAAGGGCATAGCGCCGCGGTCCGCAGCGGAGGGCCGCCGCCCTCGAAACAGGCACAGCCGTGCAACGCCTGCCTAATATTCGACCTCGAGCTCCTCGATCTCGGCCGGCTCCTCCTTCGCCGCCGCGACCCATTCCTGCATCTCGGGCATGGCCATGATGGTGTCGGCATAGGCCTTGAGCGGCGGTGCGAGCTTGACGTCATAGGTCACGAAGCGCGTTACGACGGGAGCGTACATCGCATCCGCCATGGTGCGCTTCTCGCCAAACAGGAAGGGACCGCCCGATTTCTCCAGGCAGTCGCGCCAGATGAACCAGACCCGGTCGATATCGGCCTGCGCCCGCGACCAGATCTTGAAGCCGGGAAAGTGCCCCTTCAGGTTGACCGGCAGCGAGGCGCGCAGCGTGGTGAAGCCGGAATGGATTTCGCCCGAGATCGAGCGGCAATGGGCGCGCTGGATGCGGTCGGCCGGCAACAGGTCGGCGTCCGGCATGACCTCGTTGAGATATTCGGCAATCGCCAGCGTGTCCCAGACCACGGCGCTCTCGTGCCGCAGGCACGGCACCAGGATCGAGGACGACAGCAGCAGGATCTCCGCACGCGCCGACGGATCGTCCGGCGCGGTGACGATCTCCTCGAAATCGAGCCCGGAGAATTTCGTCAGCAGCCAGCCACGCAGCGACCAGGACGAGTAGTTCTTGCTGCTGATGGTCAGTGTCGCCTTCGCCATAGAGCCCTTCCCTCACGCCTGGGCAACGCACCGCCGCGCGTGCGTGCCCCTGATCTGTGCCTACCCGACGGGGCGCAGCAAGCGACATGCCAATTTTCCGGGCGGTCCGGCTCCCGTCTGGCTTCGATATTGCATCACGACAGGAGGCAAGTGGGCGCTTCAGTATGATGTCGATGTATTATCAGGCTTTTCAGAACCACATGGACCTGACGGCGCCATGGCGCGCGGGGGCTTCGTCCGCACTCAAATTCCTCAATCTGGTGCCTCAGGGCTCATCGGACCAAGTGGTCGGCCGGCTTTCGGCCGCGCTGGAGCTGATCTCGCGCTCCACCCTCACCTATGACCGTCCCGCCTACGGCATCGACAGCGTCATGGTGGGCAACCGCGAGGTCGCGGTCAGCGAGGAGATCGCCTACGCGACGCCGTTCGGCTCGCTGCTGCACTTCAGGAAACACGGCGTGGCCGAGCAGCCGCGCATGCTGCTGGTTGCGCCGATGTCCGGACACTTCGCCACGCTCCTGCGCGGCACCGTGAAGACGCTGCTGCAGGACCACGACGTCTACATCACCGACTGGCACAATCCGCGCGACATCCCGCGCAGCGAGGGCCGCTTCGGGCTCGACGACTACACCGAGCACCTGATCGACTTCCTCGGGCAGCTCGGGCCGCGCCCGCACATGGTGGCGATCTGCCAGCCGTCCGTCTCCGCGCTCGCGGCCGCCGCGATCATGTGCGAGGACAACCATCCCTCGCGCCCGGCGACGCTGACGCTGATGGCCGGCCCGATCGACACACGGATCCAGCCGACCAGGGTCAACGAATTCGCCAAGAGCAAGCCGATCGAATGGTTCGAGCGCAATCTGATCAACTACGTGCCGGTGCAGTGCCGCGGCGCTCTGCGCAAGGTCTATCCCGGCTTCGTGCAGCTCACCGCCTTCGTCTCGATGAATCTCGAGCGCCACATCAAGCAGCATCTCGACCTCGCCAACCACATCGCCAAGGGCGAGAAGGAGAAGGCCGCGACCATCAAGACCTTCTACGACGAATATTTCGCCGTGATGGATCTGCCGGCCGAATTCTACATCGAGACCGTGCGCGACGTGTTCCAGGAGCATCTCCTGCCGCAAGGCAAGCTGATGCATCGCGGCCGTCCGGTGAACACCAGGGCGGTCAGCCGCATGGGGCTGATGACGGTCGAGGGCGAGAAGGACGACATCTGCTCGATCGGCCAGACGCTCGCCGCCCAGGACCTCTGCACCGGCGTACGCGCCTATCGCCGCGTCCACCACATGCAGGCCGGCGTCGGCCATTACGGCGTGTTCTCCGGCAAGCGCTGGAACAACGAGATCTATCCGCTGCTGCGGGATTTCGTGCACGTGAATTCGTGAGGCGCACGCCGGGGCGCACGAGAGCTACTCTTCAAGCTCGTATCGCGCTGGGCCACGCGATGATTTGCCCTGACATCACAAGGCGGTCGCGCCCGCTCTCCTTGGCGGCGTAGAGCGCCTTATCCGCGGCCGCTATCAACGACGTGAAATCAGCATTATCGCCGAACGACATATGTGTGGCGCCACCAATACTGAGGGTGACCTGCTTGGATGGCGGGTTGAGCGCGTGCAGGATGCCGAGGTCTTGAATCGCTTGCCGGATTCGCTCGCCGACCTGCTCGCACCCTCCCGGGTCCGTATTTGGTAGCAGCAAGGCGAATTCCTCACCACCATACCGAGCGGCCAAGTCTGCTGGCCGCCGGGCCTGTTCTGCCAGGACCCCGGCGACCGAGCGGAGACATGCATCGCCCGCCTGATGCCCGTACTGATCATTGAAACTCTTGAAATGATCGACATCCATCAGCAACAGTGACAGAGGCCTTCCTTCGCGCCTGGCTCGGTCCCATTCCGCCTCTAGCCGCTCGTCGAAGTGTCTGCGGTTTGCCAAGTCCGTCAGGCCATCCGAACTGGCGAGAGCCGCCAGCTTATCCTCCAGGTCCTTACGTTCGGTCATGTCGCGCGAGATCGCCACCACGCCGTTGATGTCTCCACTCTTCGCACTCCTGGCGACGCGCAGCGCGGTTTCGATCCAGACCTCGCCTTTCTCGCGATGCCGAGTGCGATAAGTGATTCTCGCCTCCTCGGCTTCGCCGTTCATCAACGCGGAGATCGTCTCCTCAACCCGCGCCAGATCCGCCGGATTTATGCCGGCGAGGGCCGACGTATCCACCAATTCGTTCGGAGCCCAGCCGAGGACTCGCGCGCTGGACGGCGACGTATAGAGAATCCGTCCATCGACCGCTATACGCATGACCATGTCTCCCGACTGCTCCGCGAGGAGACGAAAATCCGCCTCCTTGGCGATCAGAGCAGCGGCCATCTTCTGCCGCATGTGCAACTGGCGCACCAGCCAAACCCCTGCAACAGCGAGCCCTCCTATCAGTCCCAGCACCGCAACCACGCGCGTCAGCGCCGCTTTGCGCCAGGGGGCCAAGACGTCGTCTTCCGATTCCGTCGCAACCACGACAACAGGGTAGCGACTGCTGAGTTGATAAAAGCTCAGACGCCGAACGCCGTCGAGAGGCGACGTGAAGTAGTAGACGTCCGCACTTGGCCGCTCGCGGAAATTCCTAAAAAGCGGTGCATTCGACAGATCGCGACCCGTATATCCGTTGTCCGGGCTACGCGCGAGGACAACGCCCTTCGCGGTCGCCAGTGCAATTGAGCCGTTCTGGCCAACGTCGAATCCGCGATAGAATTTCAAAAAATAGTCGACATCGATCGTGGTAAGAGCCACTCCGGCAAAACTGCCGTCAGGATGATCGAAGCGCCTTGACGCTGTGATGATCCATTGCCCCCCCGATCTGCTCCTCACTGGACCCCCAATGAAGGTTCCTCGCTCAGCCACGGCGCGATGATGCTGGAAATACTCGCGGTCGCTATTGTTGAGGCCGGCGAAATCCACGGGCTCGCTGGTTGCGAGCCAGCGGCCGGTCTCGTCATAGACGAACACAGCTCGAATCCGGTTCGCGGCTTTGCGCCGGGAAAGAAAGGTCTGAATCTTCGCGATCGCCGTCGGGCTGGTCCCCTCGAGTTCGAGTTGGCCGACCACCACATTGAGAACGGTGTCCGCGAGTTCGAACGTATCGTCCGCGTGTTGCGTCACCGACCGGGCCAGATTGGCCACGTCTGTTTCGGAGCCCTTCAGCAGCGTCTGTCGCTGGGACCACTCCCGCCAGCCGCTGAGCGCGACAATCGCCAAGCAAGCGACCGCCACGAATGCGGAGGCCCAGAGCGTCAGACGCCCCTTCCGAAGATCGCTGCGGTGATCGATCAAGAGATGCTCCCTGCACCCTCAACCCCGTAAACGCCTTGGGCTAAAGGATGGTTGCTCGTTCCGCTTGTGATTTTTTGGGAGAACACCGGAAGGAGATTGACGGCATCGATGAGCGGCTTGACCGTCGATCGATAGCGCATGGACTGGTCCGGCGAGAAGGACAACACAGCAATCAACTCGGCGCGACGGCTTCGATTACTGTGCCGGCCACTCGGCCAAAGCCAGGTTCAGTAAAACTCGTCGGATGCAGGCTTCGAGCTCCGGCAAGAAGTGCAAAATCGTCTGTCCGCGGTTGAGGCCGAATGACCATGCTCTCTGCCGGCAGACGCTCGGTCGGCGAGACCGACGCGGGCTTCGCGCCGCCTGCAACAATGTGGGGCAACGGTGCGGCCATCAACCAGATGTTCTTAAGCATCGCCCTATTCACCGAGCACGCGACGACACCTTTCCGCTTCAGACGGGCGACGGTAAAGAGCTTGCGGATCAGCAGGTCTCGTTCAAGCGACTGCGGCAATTTGAACTGCACCCCGATGAGCCGGCCCCTTTGTTGCGCAATCACCGCATCGACCCATCCGACCTGCATGATGTGCACGCGCAGCGGTTCTCCGGCGCGAGGACAGTCAATACCGGAGCCAAGCAGAACGCCGGCGCCAGAGAGGGAGATGTTGCTCACGCGTCCAGAAAGCTGCTCGCCGGTCGCGGTCTGGATCAAGATAGTTTCGTCGATGTCGAAACGCTCCTCGGTACGTCCCATCCGCGCCTGCAGCGAGGTCATGCAGACGAAGAAAAGCACGACGATGTTCACGACCGACCAGAAGGCGACCATCGGTAGAGCGGCCGGATGATCGATGATGCGCCATTCCGGGATCGTGTTCAGAACCACACCGACAACCGTCAACGCCATCAAGACCGCCGACGGCCAGAATATCTCCGCAGCGTAACTTGCGCGCCGCGCGGCAGCGCCCTTCGGCGTCACCCTGAACGCATGTCCCGCCGGCTTGACGAGAGTCCCCAGCACCGTCGGCAATATCTTGAAGCTCTGGATCGTCGCCGACACCTGAGCGGCGAGCGGAAAATGCACGTGCGGCGCGAACCAGGAGATGCCGCCGTTGAGCGCCAGGATCGCGGGGAACAAGTAGTAGAACACCGATTCGGGGGTGACATCGACGACAGGCGCCAAGCCGGTCCACATGAACACGATCGGAACCACCACGACCATGAGCGCCCGCAAGCCCAATGAGAGCCAATGCGTCGGAAAGAAGAGGAGCCGATGCATCAAGCCCAGTCCGGGGCCGAGCGGACCGGCGGCGAGGTACAGCGTCTGAATCGCGCCACGCGCCCAGCGTTGCCGCTGCACGAAAAAGGCATCAAGGCTTTCCGGCGCCAGTCCAATCGCCAGCGGTTCGCAGAGATAGCGGGTGACGTATCCCTTGCGCAGCAGGACGAGCGTCAGCAGGATGTCTTCCGTAATGGACTGGGTCGGCAAGGCATCGCCTACCGCGCGGAGTGCTGCGCGACGCGTAACGGAGTTGGACCCACAACAAAAGGCACCATCCCAGCCGTCGCGCGCGGGCATGATGGAATCGAAGAAGAACCGTTGCTCGTCCGGCAATCCCCTGTGCAGGCCGAGATTCGCCTGCATCGGGTCCTCATTGTAGAAGGCGTGCGGGATCTGAACGATTCCGACCTTTGGATCAGCGAAGAAGCCCATCGTGCGCATCAGGAAATTGCGCTGCGGCACGAAATCCGCATCAAAGATCGCGAAGAGCTCGCCGCTCGTCTTGGTCAGGGCATGATTGATATTGCCGGCCTTGGCATTCAAATTGTCGGCGCGCGTGAGATAGCCGGCGCCCTTTTGCGTGCAGAGTGCCCTGAGCCAAGGCCTGCGACCATCATCCAAGACCCACACCTGGACGTTCGGATAGTCCAGGCACAGCGCGCCGGTGATCGTCTTTTCCAGCACCTCGAATGGCTCGTCGTAGGTCGGAATAAAGACGTCGACCGAGGGCAGCTCATCATCCGGCAGGCTGCGAAGCCGACGCTCGTGCTGATCTGCTTCGCTTCGGCGATCGGTCCTGCGAAGGAACGTCAGATAGAGAATGAACTGATCTGTGAAAGTCAGAAGCTCGACGAACAGACAGAACCAGATCCAGCCGACCTGATACCAGGTCCCGCTTGCCGGCAGCACTGTGGTGAAAATACGCCATTCGAGATAGTGGGCCACCACAAGCCAAACCACAACAAAGACCGCAAGACGCGCCCAAGGGCGCGCGACCGGAAAGGTCGGCGCCAACAGATACATCGCAGCAAAGATGCCCAGCATCGGCGCGAACAGCTGAGAGAGAGGCAGAGTCATGGCTTGCATGGAACATCTCGCTCACAGGAGCGATTGGTCGAGTTCCAGGCGAGCGGTCAGCCATTTCAACTTCGAGCTGACCAATCGTAGCAGGCCGTCGGCTCTGCGCTCGAAGCGCACCTCAGCCAATCGTCCGATATCGCAGGAGCCGTTGCGGTCGGCCGACGTCTCATTGGGCGGAAGCGATATCTCAATGGTAATGTTGCCCGGATCAGGCCGCGGCACCCGAGCCGCAAGCAGCCGATCATCGCCGTACGCGGCCGATCCGCGGACCTGCCGGATCTGGCCGCTCTTCCATTCGCGACTCCCAATCAGACGGACGGTAGCCGCATCTCCAGCCTTGATCTTCTCGAAATCGCGCTCGGGTAGTTCAACGACGATAAACCGGCGTTTGCAATCTGCGAAATCGAAGACCGACTGCCCTTCCGTGACCATCGAGCCCGGGCTGGCCGCGACCGACCAAACCACATGGGCTGCGGGCAAGGACAGATCGTAGTGATCGAGACGATCAAGTCGAGTACGTTCCTCTGCAATTTCCGCGGCCAACTGCGCGGCACGTGAGCTGTTCTGCAACAGGTCTGTCTCGAGCTCCTGGCGGCGGAGGACAAGCCGCTCGCGCTGCTGCTGAGAATAGGGCACGTCGTTGGCATCGCCACGAAGATAAATGCCCTTGTCGGCCGCCCCCAATTCCGTCTTGAGGCGCCGCAGGCGTTCATCGGCCATCTGGCACCGCGTTGCGGTTGCCTCCTGCGAGGCCTGGGCCTCACCGGAGCGGATCTGCGAACTGATGCCGAGCTTCACGAGCCTCTCCATCCGGCTCGCGACATCGTTCCGCTGCCGCGCCTCAGCGAGACAGCCGCCTTTTTCAACTTCCGTTTCACCTATCTCGTGGCGCAGGCGCGCTACCATCCCCGAACGATAGTCCTCGCTTCGCTCGCGGAGCTTGCGATCGAGCTCGGCGATTTCCTCGAGTTGCCGGCGTGCGAGCTCGGCGCGTTTGGTGGACATGGCCAGCTGCTGATCAAGGTCCATGAGGTGCCGGCGATCCGGCGAACGCGCCTCGACCAGCGGCACCATCCGGGTGTGCTCGAAATATTCGCCCTTGCGTGGAAGATCTGACGAGAGCTGACCCGCCATCGGCGCAGTCACCCGCATGAGCTCGGCATTGACATAGGCGGAGGGGGCGATTCGGTAGGTCACATACGGCAACAGGGCCCATCCGCTGAGAGCGATGATCCCGAGCGCCAGGGACCGCCGAGCGATCCGGCTGCGAATGAAACGTTCGACATGCAGGCGAACCACGACTGGATCTCCAAATGGGCTTTGGTCGCTCCGCCTGCCCTTGCGAAGGCAAGCCTATCACCGCATGGCCCAGGTGTTGGCATGAAGCCTGCGCCTTGAGACAATGAGCAATCCGACAACAGCTGCTTGCCGAAATCAGGATTCGCCGCCGCAGCAGACTCCCCCTCGCAACCACGAGAAGCATATCTAGCTTTCACCACAGCAGGTTAAGACGTGTCAAAACCGGAGAACTACGGCTCGGGAATCGAGAACAAGATGCCGACCTATTCTGGCTTGAAGTCGGCGCGGCGCTTGTACTGATCGAATGGCGGCGCGGCTAACGCCCATTCCTAAGCAGCTCTTTCGCTTCCGCGAATTCGGGAAGACCATGCTCCGCCTCGAATTGAGCGACCACGGGCGCAAGCACTTTGGATAGCGTACGCGCTCGGCCATTTGTCTTGTACAGGCGTGCAAGTTCAAGAGCGCTGCGCAGCTCAAAGGTCTTGGTCTGCTGATGTTGTGCGATGTCCAGCGCCCGCTTGAGGGCGTCTTCGGCACTGGATTCGTCCGAAGGATTATGGCGCGATAAGAGTTTACCGCGGACACGATGCAGCTCGGCATCAAGCCAATGCTGGCCGGATTGTCCCGTCCCGGCGATCAATTCGTCCAGGATTTCCAGCCCGGTCTCGACGTCGCCTAAATCTGCAATCGCCAGGGCGACATGCATCCCCCAGAACGGTTCGCAGAGGTAGCAATCGTTCTCGTGCAGGAAGGTCCAGCCGTGACGCATGTCCGCCAGTCCGGTCAGTCGGTCTCCCGCACGCCACTTGGCGAGGCCGTTCAGGTAGGTGCCGGCGGCCACGTACAGCGGCATCGTGTGGTCGCGCGCGAGACCGAGCGCCAGGATCGTCTCTGTCTGCTGCAACATGCCCCCGCATACTCCGTCGAACACCGCGCGATGAACCAGCGCATTGGCCTGGGACAGCGCCCGTTTTTCTCCCGGAGTACCCACCGCTTCCGCGGCGAGCTTGCGCGCACGAGCGATGTCGCCAAGCGGCCAGAGCACCAAAGCGAGAAATCGCATGATCACGAACGGGAGATCCAGCGCCGAAGCCCTGAAGGTCGCGGGATCCGGTTCGGCCCGATAGATCGCCAGCGCCCGCTCAAGATGCGTACGCGCGTTCAAATACTCGCCGGCGAACCAGCAGGTCACGCCCCCAGTCCAATGGGCCACGACGGCGGCCACCGGCGAGTCCGGCCGTCGCTCAGCGGCGCTCCTGATGGCATCCGCCAGCTCCCGCATCGGAGCAAGTTCGCCATGGGTCAGGCAGGCATTGAAGAGGCCGGAATGGACCGGCGCAAGTTCAACGGGATCATCGATACCGGCTGCGAATTGTCGCGCGCGCGTCCATGCGGCGACCGTTTCCGGAGCGCTGTGGCCGAGGCTGCCCCGCAAGGCACGGCCATATGCGATTTGAAGATGCAGCCTGCTCATCATCCGGTGGGGCTCGCCAGGCAATTGATCGGCGATCGCGATGGCCTTGCCGAGATGCGCGATCGCCTCGGAATAGGCCGAGCGTTTCAACGCCTGCTGGCCCGCCTTGCGCCACCATTCGAGGGCGATCTCGCTCAGCCCCGCCTCGGTGAAGTGGTGCGCGAGAACTTCCGGCTCGGTCTCGGCGACGATTGGAAACTTGTCGCGCAGGACATCGCCAATCCGTGTGTGAAGCACCTGCCGTTTGCTCTTGAGCAGGCTCTCGTAGGCCGCTTCTTGAACAAGGGCATGCTTGAAACTGTAATTTGCTTCGGGCGGTGTCCCACGACGCAGCAGCAGTTCGGCCTCTTCAAGTTGTCCCAGCGCCGCGCCCAGCGTCAGATCGTCGCGTCCCGCCACGGTTTTCAGCAGCGCGTACGAGAAGTCGCGGCCAATGGCGGCTCCTATCTGGGCCACCTCCTTGACCGGAGCGAGCCGATCAAGCCGCGCCATCAGCGAATCCTGCAGCGTCGCAGGGATAGCAAGCGGCGGCAGCGGATTATTCAGGCGGTAGCGCCCGGCATCCTCAACGAGCAGCCCGGACTCCAGCACCATCTTGGTCAATTCCTCGACGAATAGCGGAATGCCATCGGTCTTGTCGATGATCTGCTCCATCATCTCGCGTGGCAGCTGGCGACCGACGACAATCTGCTCGACGAGCGCGCGCGTGTCCTGCCGATCGAGCCGGTCGAGCCGCAACAGACTGACGTTGGCGAGGCCCGACCAGGAGGGCTCGAACTCCGGCCGGGACGTCAAGAGCACAAGTATCGGCAGTCCCCTGATCCGATCGACCGCGAGATCGAACAGTTCAAGTGTCGTGGCGTCGGCCCAATGCATATCCTCGCAGATGATCAGCAGCGGCTGGCCTCGCGCCAGTCCCTCAAGCTGATCGAGAAGGGCGGCAAAAGTCTGCCGCCGCTGCTGCGCCGGGCTCAAGCCGAGGGGCGGGCAATGGTCGCCGGTGGGAATCGAAAGCAGAGCCGCAATGAGCGGTGTTGCCCGGGCGACCTGCTGGGTTCCTATTGCGAGCATTGCCTCGAGCTTGTCGAGTTTTTGATCCGCCGTGTCGTGCGAGCGAATTCCGGCGGCGCGCTCGAGCTGCGCGACGAAGGGATGAAGCGCACTATTGGTGTGGTAAGGCGAACACTGATATCGCACGCGACGGTGCAACCCCAACGAGGGGCTTTCCGACAGCGTTGCCACAATACGGGACTTGCCGATGCCCGCTTCGCCGGAAATCAATACGAACTGGCCCCGCCCCTGCCATGCCTCCCGCTGGCGCGAGAGGATGAACTCGATCTCGTTCTTGCGGCCGACAAAACCGATCGAGCGCGCGGCACGAACTGCCTCGAAGCGACTCTCGGATGCAGTCGCGCCTTCCACCGCCCAGACCGCGATGGGGTCTGCCATTCCCTTGACCTCCCGACGGCCGAGATTGCGCAGGGAGAACAGATCGCCAAGCAGCCGGCGCGTCGATGAAGCAACGACGACGACCCCCGGCTCCGCCAGACTCTGGAGCCGGGCGGCGAGGTTTGGTGTGTCGCCGATGGTTGCGTGCTCCTCCGACGCATCTCCGCTGATGAGGTCGCCGACCACCACAAGTCCGGTCGCAATTGCGATCCGCAGTTCAGCTCGTTCGTCGGTCCCTGTCTTGAGCTGGCGTATCGCGGAGATCATGTCGAGGCCGGCGCGCACCGCGCGCTCGGCATCATCTTCGTGGGCGCGCGGATAGCCGAAATAGACGAGTATTCCATCGCCGACGAATCTGGCTATCCTGCCATCATAAGCAGCAATCACGCTCGCGCAGGCAGCGCGATAGGCCCGGATCACCTCCCACATATCCTCGGGATCGAGACGCGCCGAGAGCGCAGTCGAGCCGACCAGATCGCAAAACATGACCGTGAGATGACGCCGCTCGGCGTCCTGAGGAGGAGCGGGAGATGCGATCAACGCGGCCGGATCGAGGTCAGCGATAGCACGCAGCATCTTGCGGCGATGGCCGAGCAGGACTCCGAGCTTATCGAAGTCCTCTTCCATCAGTTCGGGAAGGACGCCTATGTCGATTCCATTTTGGGCAAAGCGCTCCGCGTATTGCGCAAGCCCCAGCTTCTCGAGCCACTCCGCAATCTGCATTGGCTCCACCGATCGTGTGGTTAGCGGTTAGCAGAAGTTTTGGACCAAGGCGCGCGGGGACAATATACCAACACCACCATGATGGCACGTCTTGTTTGTTGCGCGACAACTTAGGTTTCTCATTGCCGATATCACTTTCAAGTGGTGACGCTGCTCGATGCGAACGGCTTTGCTACCAAACATCGTCGGCACGCAGCATTGGGCGGCGGAGGTTGCGATGAGTCGTGGCGGTCATTTCGAACCGAAACCGAACCAACACTGCGGCTTGTGCCGAACGGACGTTTTCCGCGACAGCAGCTCCTTCATTGCTCGCTGATCGGCGCTTCGTAGCTGCGAGCCATCGTGCCCGCCGCAACCTGCAGCGAAGAACCAATTACCCAGCAGCCGGCAACAAAGCCGATCAGGCCGTTTGGCAGATTCTGATCAAGGACAAGGATGCTGACGGACAGAGTTGCAGCGATTGCCGCGCCGAACGTGCCGGCCGCACTCATGATCTCTATCGGCTCGGAACCGTTCCACTCTTCCGAGATGCTCGATGTCGACCTCTGCGCGGGGGCATTGCCCGACAAATCAATCCCCATGTAATAGCCAAGAGCTCCGTAGAGTATCGTTATCAGGACGATCCAGCCGCTTTCAAACAGTCCGGCCTTTTGACGTAACACGGTCGCACCAACATAGAGGCCGCCAGAGGCCCCAACCGCGGCCAGTCCGATTCTTTCAAGAAGATGGGCCGATTTGATCAAACTGGAACGGGGGATCCGAAGATTGCCGACCCGCCTTGTTGCGGAGAAGGCGTTGGAAATTGCGCTGCTTATCTTCATAGGAGCTCCTTCTGAGTAAGTAGCAGCCTACCGGCCGACCCCGAACAGAAGCTGCGTGAGTTGCGCGATGCCCTTTCATTCCAATTTCTGAAGAATCTTCGCTGAGTGATGGGACTGGTTTTGCTCGTGAGCGAGACGGAACCAATCCAAAGCTGCGAGCATGTGGCTGCGCAGGCATTGCATCTCACCCGTGTTTCAAATGATCCGGGTGCGGCAATTTTCGTTGCGAGAGTGGTAATTCAGAAAGAGAGCGAGCGCGTATGAAGCGGTTCACACACGGTCCTCCCTGTCGCTCTATTCGGTCACAATTTCCGAAGGACGCATCTCATTTCGCGATAACGGACGGCGAACATGCTGGATCTGCAACGCGCGGTTGGTCAGCACGCTGCCCGCGTCTGGCCGAAATCAAAGATACGCGCATGGTTTCGTGAAGCTCGCAGCCTCAGCCCGACCACTCCTCGCCCCAGACCTGCACGACGTGGCCGGGCGACACTTCGCGATAGTGCCGCACCGGCGGCTGATAATCCGGCGCGCGGACCGGGCTTCTGATCTCGTCGTTGGAGGCTGGTCGCTGCGTGCCGCGGCGCGACGGATCGGGCACCGGCACGGCGGCCATCAGCTTTTTGGTGTAGGGGTGCTGGGGGTTGCCGAACACCGACGCGCGCGGGCCGATCTCGACGATCTCGCCGAGAAACATCACGGCGACGCGGTGGCTCATGCGCTCGACCACGGCGATGTCGTGGGAAATGAAGAGATAGGCGAGACCCATGCTGGCCTGGAGGTCGAGCATCAAATTGACGACCTGCGCCTTGACCGAGACGTCGAGCGCGGAGACTGCTTCGTCCGCGACGATCAGTTTCGGGCCGAGTGCGAGCGCGCGCGCGATGCAGATGCGCTGGCGCTGGCCGCCGGAGAATTCGTGCGGGAAGCGCGCCGCCATGTCGGCGGAAAGACCAACACGGACGAGCAGGTCGGCGACCTTGTCGCGCGCCTGCGACCCCGTCGCGAGTCCGTTGGCAAGCAAAGGCGCAGCGATCGCCGTTCCCACCGACATGCGCGGATTGAGGCTCGCGAACGGATCCTGAAACACGATCTGCATGTGCTTGCGGACATCGCGCAAAGCCCGGCCGTTCATGGCCAGCACATCCTGGCCATCGATCAGGACCGTACCGCTGTCCGGCTGCGTCAGCTTCAGGATGGAGCGTCCGGTGGTCGACTTGCCGCAGCCGGATTCGCCGACCAGCGCCAGTGTCTCGCCGGCGCGCAAGGTGAAGGAGACGTTCTCGACCGCATGGACGCGGCCCGAGACCTTGCCGAACAGGCCCGAGCGGATCGGAAAGCGCGTCGTGAGGTTTGAGACTTCCAGCAGAGGCCGCTCGGCGGGCGAGACCGTATCGGGCGTCTCGGCCGGCTCGTCCGACGTGCCCGTCACCTTGTCGACGATCGGAAACCGCATCGGCCGCATCCGCCCGTCCATCGAGCCGAGCCGCGGCACGGCCGCGAGCAGCGCGCGCGTATAGGGATGCGCGGGCGCGGCAAAAATGCGCGCGGTGGCGTCCGTCTCCACCGCCTGCCCGCCATACATCACCACGGTGCGGTCCGCGATCTCGGCGACCACGCCCATGTCGTGGGTGATGAAGAGGATCGACATGCCCTCCTCCTGCTGAAGTTCTTTGAGCAGTTCCAGGATCTGGGCCTGGATGGTGACGTCGAGCGCGGTGGTCGGCTCGTCCGCGATCAGAAGCTTCGGCTTGCAGGCCAGCGCCATCGCGATCATCACGCGCTGGCGCATGCCGCCGGAGAAGCGATGCGGGTGCTCGTGGAAGCGCGACGCCGCCGCAGGGATGCGGACGCGATCGAGCAGGCGGACGGTCTCCGCCTCCGCCGCCGCGCGCGACAGGCCGCGATGCTGGATCAGCGCCTCCGCGATCTGGAAGCCGATGGTGAGCACCGGATTGAGGCTCGTCATCGGCTCCTGGAAGATCATGGCGACGTCATTGCCGCGGATATCCTTCATATCAGCCTCGGGCAGCGCGAGCAGATCGCGCCCCGCCAGCATGACGCGGCCCTCGACCCGGCCGATCTCGCTCGGAATGAGCCGCATGATCGACAGCGCGGTGACGCTCTTGCCCGAACCGGACTCGCCGACGATCGCGACGGTTTCGCGGGCTGCGATGTCGAACGAGACCTTGCGAACGACGGGAATCCATTGCCGCTCGAGCATGAAGGAGGTGGTGAGGCTGGAGACGGAGAGTACCGCTGCCTGTGCTTCGGCAACGGCCTGATCAGATCTTTTTGTGCCGATGCTCATGCGATTGCCCTAATAGCCCCGCCTGCGATCGACCAGACCCGGCAGCTCCTCGCCCCGACGATGCCGCGCGATCACGTCGAGCACGAAATCGACGGCCGTATCGGGCGTGGTCATGCTGGCGTTGTGCGGCGTCAGCAGGATACGCGGATGGCTCCAGAACGGGTGGCCTGCCGGCAGCGGCTCGGGATCGGTGACGTCGAGCACCGCACCTGATAGCGCGCCGCTGTCGAGGGCTGCGAGGAGATCGGCCTCGACGAGATGCGGGCCGCGTCCGACATTGACGAGCCCTGCCCCGCGCGGCAGGCGCGCGAACAGCTCGGCATTGAGAATGCCGCGCGTTTGATCCGTTAGCGGCAGCAGGCAGACGAGAATGTCGGCCTGCGCCAGAAATTCTGGCAAGGCATCGGCCCCCGCGTAACAGGTGACGCCTTCGATCTCGCGCGGCGAACGATTCCACCCAAGAAGCGGAAAGCCGAACGTCTTGAGCCGTTCCAGCACGGCCTGGCCGAGCTGGCCGAGCCCCATCACGCCGACGTGCCGGCGCCTGGCCGGCGTGATCCGGATCTCGCGCCAGACCTGCTGCCTCTGCTGGCTGATGAAATCGAGGAGATCGCGATGCAGGGCAAGCACGGCCATGGTGACGTATTCGACCATGGTCTCGGCAATGCCGGGCTCCAGCATGCGGACCAGCGGGATGTGCGCCGGGACTGTCGTGGTGTCGAACTGATCGACGCCCGCGCCCACCGAGAAGACCAGCTCGAGATTGGGAAAGGTCGTCGTGATGTCATCCGGCGGCACCCAGGCCACGAGATAACGCACCGCGGCGGGGTCGCCGATATCAGGCCAGAGCCGGAACGGCACGTCGGGCGCGCGCTCCGCGAAGAAGCGCGCCCACTCGGCGCCGCGCACCATATTGGCCTTGTAGAGAACCGTCATGCCGCCCTCAGAACGGGCTGACTGGCGCGAGCCGGCGGCCGTCGATCATGCGCTTGTGGCTGTAAGCGGCGGGATCGACCAGCGGCGTCGCGCCGGTCACGAGGTCGGCGGCGAGCTTGCCGGCGGCGGGACCGATGCCGAAACCGTGGCCGGAGAAGCCGGTCGCGAGGAAGAAACCCGGCAGCGCGTGGACCGGCGAGATCACCGGAATCGTATCGGGCGTGCAGTCGATGGTGCCGCCCCAGGCTTCGGCGATCTCGATGTCCTTCAATTCCGGATTCGACTTGATCAGCGCCGCCAGCGCCGCATTGACCAGCGACATGTCGGGCGCGGGATCGCGCACGCGCTCGGCCTCGAACGGCGATGGCTTGTCGAAACTCCAGCTGGTGCCGCGCATGAGCTGATCGAAGAACGATTTGCCGAACGAGAGCTTCAATCCGTTCTTGCGATGCTGATAGGTCGGCCAGAACGTGCGCGCGTAACGGAACAGGTCCGGCGACAGCTCGACCGTGCCGCGGTTGCGCAGCGCCAGCGTGAAGCCGCCGTCGAGGCGGCGGCGGATGCAGTAGAAATCGGTGCCAAGCGCGCCGGAGGTGATCTCCGGTCCCGGCGTGGTCCGGCACGCGGTGGCGTTGACGAGTCCGATCGGCAGCTCGATGCCGTGGCGGCGGCAGAACAGCGACGACCACGCGCCGCCCGCCAGCAGCACGGATTGCGTGCGGATGGTGCCCTTCTCGGTGACGACGGCGCTGACGCGCCCGCCAGTCGTCTCCAGCCCGCGCGCGGCGCAGCCCTGGTGGATGGTGACGCCGTGCTTGCGTGCGGCGGTGGCGAGCGCAGGGACGGCCATCGACGGCTCGGCGCGGCCATCGCTCGGCGTGTGCAGGCCGCCGACCCATGTGTCGGCGTTGCCGGGCATGCGCTCGGCGACCTCGGTCGGCGTCAGCACGGTGGAGTGAACCTGCATCTCGCGCGCGACCGCGGCCCAGCGCTCCCAGCTGGCGAGTTCGTCCTTGCTCTTGGTCAGGAACAACACCCCGGTTCGCCGGAAGCCGGCATCGACGCCGGCATCGTTCTGCATGTCCTCCCACAGAAGCAGCGCCTCGCGCGCGAGCGGGATCTCCTCGCGTGCGCGGCCTTGCTGGCGGCACCAGCCCCAATTGCGGCTCGACTGCTCGCCGCCGACATGGCCCTTCTCGACCAGCGCGACGGAGTGCCCCTTCTTCGCCAGATGATAGGCGGCCGAGACGCCGATGACGCCGCCGCCGATGACGACGACATCTACCTGCGCCGGCAGGCGTTCGTCGCTGTTGATGCGGTTGAGCGGCGGGGACATGGGGCACTCCTGGAGTTCAGTTCGAGCTCTTGCGCGTCAGAGGTCTTGCGCGTCACGGGATGTTCATTCGCGGATCGAGCGCATCGCGCAGGCCGTCACCGAGAAAGTTGAAGCTGGTCACCGCGAGCGTGATGGCGACGCCCGGCGCGATCGCGAGCCAGGGCGCGCTGGTGAGATAGATCTGCGCATTGTTGAGCATGTTGCCCCAGCTCGCCGCCGGCGGCTGGATGCCGTAGCCGAGATAGCTGACATAGGATTCGAGCAGGATCGCCTTGGCGACGTTGAGCGTCGCGGCAACCACTATCGGCGCGATCGCGTTGGGCACGAGCTCGCGGAACATGATGCGCAGGTTCGACGAGCCGAAGGCGAGCGCGGCGACCGCAAACTCACGCTCGCGCAGCGAACGCACCTGGGCTTCGACCACGCGGGCCACCGCCATCCAGGCCGTGGCGGCGATCAATATGGTGGTGGTGACGAGACCGGGCTCGGTCAGCGCTGCGAGGGCCAGCAGCAGGAAGATGGTCGGAAAGCACAGCACGGCGTCGACGAGCCGCATCAACACCGCGCCGACCGCGCCGCCATAGAACCCGGCAAAGGCGCCGACGACAATGCCAACCGCCATCGCGATCACCATCGCGACGATGCCGATCGAGAGCGAGACCCGCCCGCCCATCATCAACCGTGCCAGCACGTCGCGGCCGAGCTCGTCGGTGCCGAGAATATGCGCGCCGGAGAGCGGCGGCGCGAACCGCTTCATGATGTCGATGTAGGTGTCGTCGAACGGCAGCAGGTAGGGGCCGAACGTCGAACCGAGCACGAGCACGAGGATGATCAAGGCGCCCGCGAGCGCCAACCGATGCCGGCGAAAGCGCCGCCACGCGGCCTGGCCGGGCGCGAGCTGAACGGTGGAGAGGGCTGCGGTCGCCATCGCTTCAGCCCACCCGGATGCGCGGATCGACGACGGCATAGAGGATGTCTGCCAGCAGCGAGCCGATCAGCACCATCGTCGCCGAGAACATCAGGATGCCCATCACCACGGGATAGTCGCGGTAACCAATCGAATCCAGGAACAGGCGGCCCATGCCCGGCCAGGTGAACACGGTCTCCGCCACCAGCGCACCGCCCAGCAGCGTCGGAAACTGCAGGCCGGCGACCGTGATCATCGGCAGCAGCGCGTTGCGAAGCGCGTGCACCGTGAGAATGCGCCATTCCGGCATGCCCTTGGCGCGTGCAGTGCGGATGTAGTCCTGGTTGATGACCTCGAGCATCGAGGAGCGCATGAAACGGCCCCACATCGCGGTCTCGACCAGCGCCAGCACCATGGCCGGCGCGATCAGATGATGCAGCAGGTCGAGGAAGGAGCCGTCGCCAATGGTGTGCCGGTTGCCCGCCGGCAACCAGCCGAGCTTGACCGAGAAGACGTAGATGGTGACGAGGCCGAACCAGAAGGTCGGGATCGACAGCGCGATCATGGCGCCGACGGTGGCAAGCGTATCGAACAGCGAGTAGCGGCGTAGCGCGCCAAGGATGCCGATCCAGCAGCCGAGCAGCACGGCGATGATGGTCGCCGTCGCCATCAGCTCCAGCGTGGCGCCGAGATGCGAGGAGATCACCGACAGCACCGCCTCGCCGTCGCGATACGACTTGCCCCAATCACCCCGCACCATGCGGCCGAACCAGTCGAGATATTGGACCAGCAGCGGACGATCGAGGCCGAGCTGCCTGGTGACGCGGTCGAGATCCTCCTGCGTCATCTGGCTTGAGACGGCAAACTGCGACAGCGGCCCGCCGGGCGCCAGATGCAGGATGGCGAAGCCGATCCCCGAGACGATCACCAGCAGCATGATCGCCTGCGCCAGGCGATTGACGACGTAGCGGGCCATCTCAGGCGATCCGACCAGCCCGAGACATCAGGCCCAATACCATTCGCGGATGTTCCAGCAATTGATGGAGGTGTTGATGTTGGGACGGAAGCCTTGCAGCCCCTCCTTCACCCCCTCCGCAATGAAGCCCTGGAACAGCGGCAGGATCGCAAAATCGTTGCGGATCAGCTTCTGCAGATCGCCGTAGGTGGTCTTGCGCTGGGCGAGTTCGAACTGCTTGGCGCCTTCAGCGAGCAGACGATCCGCCTCCGGGCTTCTGTACTGATAGGTGTTGAAGCCGCGGCCGCCTTTGGCGGGAATGGCGCCGGAGCCGAAGCGCGGCGTCACGTCGGGGTCGCTGCCGAGCATGAAGTTCACCGACACCAGCACCGAGTTGAACTTCGACTGCTGCCAGAACTCGCCCCAGATCACCGCCGCCGGCATGTTGTTGACGCGCATCGCAGCGCCGATCGCACGCCAGTCCTGGATCAGGAGCTGCTGCGTCTGCTCGCGCACCGCATTGCCCGACGTCGTCGAGTTGGTGAATTCGAGCTTGGCGCCGCCCTTCTCGCGAATGCCGCCGGAGCCGCGAACCCAGCCCGCGGCGTCGAGCAGCGCGTTGGCCTTGGCAGGATCGTATTTGTGCTGCGGCAGACCCTGCTGGAACGACCAGGCCTGCTGCGGCACGAAGCTCTCGGTCGGCGTCGGCAGACCGTAATTCAGCGCGTCGATGATCGCCTGCTTGTTGATGGCGAGATAGAGCGCCTCGCGCACGGCACGATCAGTGAAAGGACCAAAATCCAGGTTCGGCGCGATATGCTCTACCGAGGAGGTCGAAGAGACGAAGATCTTGCGGCCCTTCAGCGTCTTTGCCTCCTGCACGAAGTTCGGCAGGATGCCTTGCAGGCCGGTGTAGTCGACCTGACCGGTGCGGAACTGGGTGTAGAGAACGGCCAGGTCCGGAATGTATTTGAAAACGACGCGTTCGACGTAAGGTCCTTTGCCATGATAACCGGTATGGGCATTCAGCTGGATGTGGTCGCCCGGCACGCGCTCGGCCCAGCGGAACGGCCCGGTACCGATGGGTGCGTTGTGGAACGGCGAGGAATTAGGATCGGACACCTTCTCGAGGATGTGCTTGGGCACGATGAAGGTGAGCGAGAGAATTGACATATATGGCGAATAGGGAGCCTCCATTCGCCAGTGGATCTCGTCGGGCGCGACGACCTTGATGTCCTTGACGAGGCTGTGGCCGACGCGGTTGCGGACGCGGAAATCGGGATTGTTGATCAGCTCGAGCGAGAACTTGACATCCTCGGCCGTGAACGGCGTGCCGTCGTGCCATTTCACGTCGCTGCGCAGCTTGATCTTCCACGTCAGGCCGTCGGCCGAGAGGCCGCCATTCTCGATGGTCGGGACTTCGCGGGCGAGGTCGGGAACGAATTTCCCGTCGGGCTCGATGTACCAGAGCGGCGAGAACACCTGCCACCAGATGCCCTGATCGACCTCGATGCCCGGCATCAAGGGATGAAAGACGGTCGGCTCCTGCGACAGCGCCGCGATCACCTGGCCGCGCGGCTTGTCCGGGGGATTGGTAGGACGTTCGGTCTGTGCGAAGGCGTTCCCTGAAAGCGTCCAGCCTGCGGCTGCGCCCGCGCCGAGCTGGAAGAATTGACGGCGATTCGGAATGCCGAGATGTCCTGCCCCAACGCCGAACTTGCCGGTGTCGTCCGCCATGACCCACTCTCCGTTTCCGCACGCGGCACCGTCTCCCGCGCCCCCGAGACCCCGGCAAAGGGACAGGAGTGGGCTTTAGTGCTTCTAAATTTTTCTCCCAAAAGTTCATCACGACTAAATACAGCTGTCAATCGCATTGCTAGAATGCGCCAGCTTTTCACTCTGACTGAAGGCGCGGGGCTCGATCCCCGACGCTGAGATGATGCATGGGAGAGCGACATGGATGGTCGCGGCGACACGAACAGTCTGAAGGACGCTCCGACGACCGAGGCCGAAGATGCGGTCGACCAGCGCCTGGGTGAAACAGTGCGGCTGCTGCGTCAGCGCGCCGGCCTCTCGATCCAGGACGTCGCCAACAAGACCGGCCTGTCGACCGGCATGATCAGCCAGCTCGAACGTGCGCGCGCGATGCCGTCGATCCGCACGCTGCGCCTGCTCAGCATCGCGCTCGACGTTCCCATCTCCTATTTCTTCGAGAGCAGCGATCCTGCCGAAGCGCCGCGCTACACCGTGCGCAAGAACGCCAGGCGGCTGCTGCGGCTCACCGCCAGCGGCGTCGTCAAGGAAGCGCTGACGCCGGAAGGCAAAGGCCAGCTCGAGCTCTACGAGCTCACGCTCAACCCCGGCGCCTCCTCCGGCACCGACTTCCTGCAGCACACCGGCGAGAAGGCGGGCTACATCCTCTCGGGCAGCCTGCGGCTGTGGCTCGACAACCAGGCCCATGTGCTGGAAGCCGGCGACAGCTTTCGTTTTCCGAGCATCGTGCCGCACATGTTCGACAACCCGACCCAGCAGGTGGCGCGCGTGATCTGGGTGACGACGCTGCGCCAGACCGACTCGCCGGAGGGTTGAGTCCGGCATCAAGGTCTGGCGAGACGGATCTAGCTCATCCTTCGCCGCAGCGTGGCTGACGGCGTCTCGCCGAATTTCTCGCGGTAGGCGCCGGCCATGCGGCCGAGATGGGTGAAGCCGAGATCGAAGGCCATCTCGGTGATGGAAACATCGGGTGCGGCTTGCGCGAGGCGCGCATTGAGGCCGGCGAGGCGAATGTCGAGCAGCATCTGCGAGATCGACACGCCGAAGTGACGGCGGAAGCCGAGCTGCAGCGCGCGGATGCCGATGCCGGAGGCGCAGGCGAGCTGCGCGAGGTCGAGCGGCTCGCCGGCATGGTCGGCAAGGTGATCGCGCGCGGCGCGCAAGGCGCGCGGCAAACGCTCGGCCTGCCCCGAAAACGTCTGAATCGCATCCGACAGGCCATGCCGCTGCCGGTTGAGCAGATGATCGAGCAGCGCTTCGCGCCAATCGGCCATCGCGGCCGGCGAGAGCCGGCCTGATGGCCCGAGGCGCTCGGCGAGCGTCATCAGCTCGGCGAGCCTCGTCTGCAGGGCCCGCCCGGACGGCGCATCCAGCTCGATCACCGGATCGAACTCGACCACCCCGGTCGCCCTGCCCGACAAGGCCGCGGCGCGCTGCTCGACCATGCGGCGATCGAGCAGCAGGATCGCCTGCGCACAATCGCTCCACATCATCCGGGTCGGAATCGTCGGCGACAGCAGCGACGCGATCCGGTCCGGGGCCGCATCGAGCTCACGACGACCGGCACGAATGCGGGCGCTGCCAGCAAGCGGGACCTGCACCAGGAAGAAGCGCTCGAGGCAGCCCGGATCGATGCTGACCGCTCCGCCATAGGCGACGTAGTTGATGGAGAAACCGTCGAACGCCGCGCAATTGTGCCGGGCAGAGAAGCCGGCCGCGCGCGCCTGTGTCGGCTTCAGATCGTGCGGACAGAAGATGCGCCCGATCTGCTCGGCCGCCTCGTCGACGTCATCAGTGGTGACACGGGCGAACGCCGCAAGCCGTTCGGCTGCAGAGGCTGTTGCGCTCATTTCCAGCTCGGCTGCGGACATCGTCGACCATGCTTCGCGCCCGGAATTCCTTTAAGCCTATAATAGTTCCGCGGGGGCGAAAAGGGCCGGAGCTCGCAAATTCGTCGTGCTGCATGGCAATAGGTTCATCCGGATTCGTTTAGCGGATAGACAGGCTGCCCGTCCTCGGCCGATGCTCCGTCCCCGCCGGAATCCATGAGGAGCAAGCCATGACTGCACTCGAAAAAGGCATCACCGCGAACGGCACAGGCTACGGCGGAAAGAGCTGGAACATCCTTGGCCAAGTCTATTTCCCCAAGGCCGTCACCGACTCCACTTTCGCGTTCGAGACCAACAGCGATCCCGGCCAGTTCGTGCCGGTGCATATCCATCCGACCCAGGACGAGTTCATCCTGGTGCAGGAAGGCACGCTCGATCTCAAGCTCGACGGTCAATGGGTCAAGGCCAATGCCGGCGACCTCGTGCGCATGCCACGCGGCATCCCGCACGGCTATTTCAACAAGTCCGACAAGCCGTGCCGCGCGCTGTTCTGGGTCTCACCGATGCAGAAGCTGGAGGCGCTGTTCAACCAGCTGCACAATCTGACCGACCCGGCCGAGGTCGTGCGCATCTCGGCGCTGCATGAGGTCGACTTCCTGCCGCCCGAGGCCAACGACTAGCCGTCGCCGCTTCCTCCGCTTCCATCGGCTTGCAGTCCGGCCGGCCGCGCCTTGCGGCCGAACGCGGCCGCTTGCGCGCAACACATCGAGCAAACCCATGGTCAGCCCAAAACATGTCTGCGTGATCGGCGCCGGCGTCTCCGGCCTTGCCGCCGCGAAAGCATTCTCCACCCGAGGCCACCGCGTCACGATCGTCGAGCGCAGCTCGGATCTCGGCGGCGTCTGGGAGCCCGCGCGCTCCTACCCCGAGGTGCAGACCCAGAGCCCGAAGGAGCTCTACCGCTACACCGACCGTGCCATGCCGGATGCCTATCCGGAATGGCCGACCGGGCCGCAGGTCCACGCCTACCTCGCCGACTATGCCAAGAGTTTTGGCCTCGAGCGCATGCTGCGGCTCAACACCGAAGTCGCCGGCATGGCGCGCCGTGGCGACGGCAGGTCGGGATGGACGCTTGCCTTGAAGGACAGGAACGGCACGACCACGAGCGAGGATTTCGATTTCGTCGCGGTCTGCACCGGGCAATTCAACGAGCCACGCGAGCTGCATTGCCCCGGCGAGGACGCCTTTCTGGCGCAGGGCGGCCAGATCCTGCACTCGTCGAAATACGGCGATCCGACCCTGGCGAAGGAACGCCGCGTCGTCGTGCTCGGCGGCTCGAAGTCCGCAACTGACATCGCCGTGAATGCGGTGAAGTCAGGCGCGCGCGAGGTCACCATCGTGATGCGTGAGCCGGTCTGGCGCATTCCCTATTTCATCGGCGGTCTCGTGAACTTCAAGCGCATCCTCTACATCCGCGCGCAGGAGGAGATGTTTCCGGGTTGGGGCATCAGCACGATGGGACGGCTCGCGCACCGCCTCGCCGCGCCGCTGGTCTGGGCCAATTGGCGCGGGCTGGAGAGCCTGTTGAAGGCGCAGCTCAAGCTCGGCCGCTGCAACATGGTGCCGAAGGAGCGCATCGAGGACGGCGTCAACTGCTCGGTGCCCATCGCAACGCCGGGCTTCTACCCGATGGTCGCCGACGGCCGCATCAAGGCCGTGTTCGGCACGTTCGACCATTATGAGGGCGACAGCATCGTGATGAGTGGTGGCGAGCGCGTGGGCGCCGACGTCGCCGTGCTCGCGATCGGCTACAAGCTCGGCGTGCCGTTCCTGCCCGAGGCCTACCGGCAGAAACTGGTCGATGCCGACGGGCAGTACCGGCTCTATCGCCTGATCGCCAATCCGGATCTGCCCGAGCTCGGCTTCGTCGGCTTCAACTCCTCGTTCTGCACCGTGCTCTGCGCCGACCTCGCGGCGAACTGGCTGGTGCGTTATGCCGACGGCCAGCTCGCGAACCAGCCGACGGCACAGGCGATGCGCGACAACATCGAGATGATGCTGCACTTCAAGCGCGTCGAGCGGCCGGCCGCGGGCGTCTATGGCGGCCTCTGCGTCGCCCCTTATCACTACCGCCATTTCGACGAGCTGATGGCCGATATCGGCGCGAAAAACCAGAAGCGCGGCGGACTCGCGGGCCGCTTCCAGCCGCCGGATGCGGATGCTTACGCCAAGTTCCTGGCGACGGCGCCGGACTACCGGGCGGCGTGAAAGGAGAATTGCGGCGGCTCGCCTCCGACGTCTACGATCTCGCTGGCCATCGAATCGACGGGAACCAGCCATAGGATCGGCCATGGGATCGAGACGACTTGCCGCCGCGGCCCTCGCGGCTGTTGCCATCTTCGGCGCGGTGCCCACCGTTGCGCAGAAGGCGGCGCCGACGCCACAGCAATCGGAGGCGCTCGCGGCTTACGAGCGCGCGCTCGGCGACTTCAAATCCATCCTCACTGAGCGGCGGCGCCAGATCGAGGCGAAGGAGCCGCTGCCGAACCTGCCGGGACAGGCGCTCTATCTCGCGCGCGTCGCTGTGATCAGCAGCTACAAGGACCTCACCGACGTCATGCCGTCGCGGATCGGCCGGCCCAACAAGTTCGAGATTCCTCCGGCCTATTTCGACGCCGAGATCGAGCCGCTGGTCGACGAATACGGCAGGCTCTTCGACCTCATGGAGGCGCCGCCTGCCAGCGCGCAGAGCTCGCCGACGCCGTTCAAGGACGTCGTCGATCTCGCCGTTGCGATCGCGCGCGCCAAGGGCCTCGCGCCCGAACATGCCGAAGTTGCGGGGCGGATCAGCCTCGGGCTGTTCTTTGCGGAGACCAACGGCAAGCAGAACGTCCGCAACGCACGCTCGAACACCTATATGGGCAGCTTCCAGACCGGCCCCTCCGAAGACCGCAACGGCCGGCGGAAATGGGAGAAGATCAAGGGCGACGTAGCTGCGATCGACCCGGGCTTAAGCGCGCGAGACGACAAGGAGGAGGCGCGTGCCCGCGGCACCGATCAGCGCTTCAACCACTGGACCAACGTCCGCAACGGGTTGATGAACGCGCACTCCGATCTGTTCCGCGAGATTCCGGGTATCGTCAAGACGCTGCCTGATACGATCGACCAGATGAAGCTTTTCCAGCTGATCCAGATCGTTCCAACCCCGACGCGGTCCGCGCTCAAATCGGGCGATCTCCTGAATTACCGGGTGTCAAGCCCCAGAATCATGGGATACCTGCGCAACAACAGCATCTTTGCCTTCGGACGGGCCGACCGGGCGAAAACCTCGGCGAGCTACCGCGAAATCTTCGCCGCGATGTGGCTGTTCAACCGGAAGTTCGAGAAAGCGATGGCGAAATACGCGGAGATCAGGGCGCGCTGAGGAAGCGGGTTGCAACTGCCAGCGCAGGTTGTAGTCTCGCGGTGGCATCGATCACGCGGACCTTTCCATGCGCATTCTCGTTCTCGGCGGCAGCCAGTTTCTCGGCCGGGCGATCGCAAGCCACGCCTCCGCTGGCGGGCATGACGTGACCTGCGCGGCCCGCGGCCTTGCGGGGCCGATTGCCGCCGGCGCCCGCTTCCTGCGGATCGACCGCGACGTGGCCGACGGACTTGCGCCGCTCGCGGGTGAGACATTCGACGCCGTGGTCGATGTCTCGCGTCATCCCGGCCAGGTCCGTCGCGCAGTCGCCGCGCTGAAGCGGCCGGGCGTGCATTGGACCTTCGTCTCGACGATCAGCGTTTATGCGGACAACCGCATCCCGGGGCAACGCGCCGACACGGCGCCGCTGCGCGAGCCTGTTGCGGGAGAGATCGAGCACAGCACCGAGGCGATCTACGGCGCAGCCAAGGTCGCCTGCGAACAGGCGGTCGGCGATGACGCCTTCATCTGCCGCGCCGGACTGATCGCAGGCCCCGAGGACCCGACCGGACGGTTCGCCTATTGGCCGGCGCGGCTTGCGCGCGGCGGCGAGGTGCTGGCGCCGGGATCGCCGGAGGATGCGGTCCAGTTCATCGACGTGCGCGATCTCGCGCAATGGATCGTGCATGCGGCAGAGAGCGGTCTCGTCGGCATCTATGACGGGATTGGGCCGATCCGCACGCGCGGCGGATTCCTGAGCGAATGCGCTTCCGCGCTGAACGCGTCCTGCACCTTCACCTGGATCGATCGCGCCTTTCTGGAAGCGCATGACGTCAGGCGTTGGGCGGGCCCGCGGTCCTTACCGATGTGGCTGCCATTGCCGGACTACGCCGGCTTCCTGACGCGCGATACCTCGCCGGCACGCGCGGCCGGATTGACCTCGCGACCGCCGGGAGACACCGCGCGCGATACGCTTGATTGGCTCAACGCCAACAACGGGCCCGTCGTCGGTCTCACTGCCGAAGACGAGAAGGATGTGCTCGCGGCGTGGCATGCGCGCCAGCCCTAGGTGCAGACGGGCCAATCGTTCGCCGGTGAAGAAGCGCCTTGTCGTGACAAATCTGTCAAAGGCCACACTGCCGTTTTCGGTGCAAGACCCGTGACCGCCATGGCTATGGTGTTCCACGACTGCCCGTTTGTTGGTAGCCTGCCGCACCGACAGACAGCAATCGGGGACCACCGAATGACGCGCGCCAATCCCGCATCTCCCGCACGACGCAATGGAGCAGCGAGGAAACATATCGGTCGGGCACTCGCCGCAACCGCGGCATTGGCTGTGCTCGCCGGCTGCGAGGACAAGAACACGTTCGTGGCGCCGCCGCCGCCCAAGGTCGACGTCGCGACGCCGGTGCAGCGTCCGGTGACGCGCTACATCGAGGCGACCGGCAACACGGCACCGATCAAGAGCGTCGATCTCGTCGCGCGCGTGCAGGGCTTTCTGCAAACGATCGACTATCAGGACGGCACATTCGTGAAGCAGGGCACCCAGCTGTTCACGATCGAGCCTGAGACCTACAAGCTCAAGCTCGAGCAGGCGCAGGCGGCCGAAGTCGGCGCGCAGGCCTCGCTCCGGCAGGCGGAGGCCGACTACAAGCGACAGGCCGAGCTGGTGCAGCGCCAGGCGGTCTCGCAAGCCACGCTCGACACCTCGACCTCGAACCGCGACAACGCCCAGGCCAATCTGCAGCAGGCCCAGGCCAACACCAAGCTCGCCGAAGTCAATTACGGCTACACCAAGGTCACGGCACCGTTCGACGGCATCGTCAGCGCGCACATGGTCTCGATCGGCGAGCTCGTCGGCGTCTCCTCGCCGACCCAGCTCGCCACCATCGTGGCGATGGACCCGATCTATGTGAACTTCACCGTCAACGAGCAAGACGTGCTGCGCATCCGCGCCGAGGCGACCCGTCGCGGACTGACGCCCGCGGACATGAAGCACTTCCCGATTCAAGTGGGGCTGCAGACCGATACCGGCTACCCTCATGAGGGCAAGCTCGACTACGTCTCGCCGACCCTCAACCAGTCGACCGGCACGCTGGCCGTGCGCGGCCTCGTTCCCAACGACAAGCGGGTGCTGCTGCCTGGCTATTTCGTCCGGGTCCGCGTGCCCTTCGACCAGGAGAAGAGCGCCCTGCTCGTTCCCGACACCGCGCTCGGCAGCGACCAGGGCGGCCGCTATCTCCTCGTCGTCAACAGCGACAACGTCGTCGAGCAGCGCAAGGTACAGATCGGCCCGGTCGACAACGGCCTGCGCGTGATCGAGAGCGGCCTGAAGCCAGAGGATCGCGTCGTGACCGCGGGGCTCTTGCGCGTCATCCCGGGCCAGAAGATCGACCCGCAGGTGACGAAGATCGAGCAGACGCAGGCCTCGAGCAAGTAGGGGCTGCCAGCCATGATCTCAAAGTTCTTCATCGAGCGGCCGGTCCTCTCGAACGTCATCGCGCTGTTGATGATCCTGATCGGCGGCGTCGCGCTGTTCAATCTCGCCATCGCGCAATACCCCGACGTGGTGCCGCCGACCGTGCAGGTCACCACGCGCTATCCCGGCGCCAGCGCCAAGACCGTGATCGATACCGTGGCGCTGCCGATCGAGCAGCAGGTCAACGGCGTCGAGGACATGCTGTACATGCAATCCTACAGCGGCTCCGACGGCACCTACACGCTGACCGTGACCTTCAAGATCGGCACCGACCTCAACTTCGCGCAGGTGCTGGTGCAGAACCGCGTCTCCAGCGCATTGTCGCAATTGCCGCAAGCCGTGCAGAACCAGGGAGTCACCGTGCAGAAGCGGTCGACCTCGATCCTGTTGTTCGTGACGCTCACCTCGCCGGATGCGAGGTACGACAGCCTCTACTTGAGCAACTACGCCACTATCAACATCCGTGACGAGCTCTCGCGCCTGCCCGGCGTCGGCAACGTCACCGTATTCGGCGCCGGGCAATACTCGATGCGGATCTGGCTCGATCCCAACAAGCTGCAGGTGCGTGGCCTGGTGCCGCAGGACGTGATCCAGGCAATCCAGCAGCAGAGCCAGCAGGTCGCCGCCGGTCAGGTCGGCGCGCCGCCGACGCCGCCGGGACAAGCGTTCCAGTACACGCTGAACGTCAACGGACGGCTCGACGATTCCGGCCAGTTCGAGAACATCATCGTCAAGACGGGCACGAGCGGCGACGTCACGCGGGTGCGCGACGTCGGCTGGGTCGAACTCGGCGCGCAGACCTACAGCCAGATCTTCTCGCTCAACAAGCAGCCCGCGGTCGGCATCGGCGTGTTCCAGTCGCCGGGCGCCAACGCGCTGCAGGTCGAGCAGGCCGTCGAGAGGAAGATGGCGGAGCTCGCCAAGCGCTTCCCCGAAGGCATCAAGTACGACACGCCGTTCGACACCACCAAGTTCGTCGAGGCCTCGGTGCACGAGGTCTATATGACCCTGATCGAGGCCGGCCTGCTGGTGCTGGTCGTCATCCTCATTTTTTTGCAGGACTGGCGCGCGATGCTGGTGCCGGCGACGACCGTGCCTGTCACCATCATCGGCGCCTTCGCCGCGATGGCGGCACTCGGCTTCACCATCAACATGTCGACGCTGTTTGCGATCGTGCTCGCGATCGGAATCGTGGTCGACGACGCCATCGTCGTGGTCGAGGGCGCCGCCCACAACATCGAACAGGGCATGAACGGCCACGACGCCGCGATCCGCGCGATGGACCAGCTGTTCGCGCCGATCGTCGGCATCACGCTGGTGCTGATCTCGGTGTTCCTGCCCGCTTCGTTCCTCGCCGGACTGACCGGGCGCATCTACTCGCAATTCGCGCTGGTGATCGCCGCGACCGCCCTGCTCTCCGCCATCAACGCCGCGACCTTGAAGCCGACGCAATGCGCGCTGTGGCTGCGGCCGGCCGTGCCGCCGGAGCAGCGCAATTTCTTCTATCGGGGCTTCAATGCGGTCTACAACCGCGTCGAGCGCGGCTACACAAGGCTGATCACGTTGCTCGTGAAGCACGCCACCATCTCGGTCGCGTTCGCACTGCTGATCATCGCCGCCAGCGGCTATGGCCTGTCGCGGGTGCCGACCGGCTTCCTGCCGATCGAGGACCAGGGCTATCTGATCGCCGCGGTGCAGCTGCCCGACGGCGCCGCGCTGGAGCGGACGCAGGCCGTGCTCGACAAAGCGAGCGGGCTGATCAAGGACACGCCCGGCGTGGCGCAGGTCATCACCATCGCCGGCATATCCGCGCTCGACAACAGCGCCAGCCTCGCCAATGCCGGTGTCGCCTACATCATCCTGAAGGATTGGGACGCCCGTAAAGGACCCGGCGAGGATCTGCGCTCGCTGGTCTTTGGCCTGAACGACAAGCTCGCTGATATCATGGAGGCGCGCACCATCGTGTTGCCGCCGCCGCCGATCCAGGGCATCGGCAACGCCGCCGGCTTCTCGATGCAGGTCGAGCTGCGCGACGGCAACAGCGATTTCGCCAAGCTGCAGGCCATCACCGGCGCGATGGTCACCAACGCTCAAAGCCAGAGCGCGCTGCAGCGCGTGCAGTCCTCGTTCCGCTCCTCGGTGCCGCAATTCAACGTCGAGATCGACCGCGTCAAGACTCAGACGCTTCATGTCACCACGGATCAGGTGTTCTCGGCGCTGTCTACCTATCTCGGCTCTTCCTATGTCAACCAGTTCAACAAGTTCGGCCGCGTGTTCCAGGTCTATACGCAAGCCGATCCCGCCTTCCGCGTCACCGAGCGCGACATCGCCAACATGCAGGTGCGCAACTCGAACGGCGACATGATCCCGCTCGGCACCGTCGCCAAGATCACGCCGGCCACCGGCCCGTCGCTGATCAGCCTCTACAATCTCTATCCGTCCTCGACCGTGATCGGCCTGCCGGCGCAGGGCTATTCGTCGGGCCAATCGCTGAAGCTGATGGAGGAAATCGCGGACAAGACGTTGCCGCCGGGCACCGGCTATGAATGGACCGCGATGTCGTATCAGGAGAAGGCGGTCTCGAACCAGATCTACTGGGTATTCGGGCTCGCCATGCTGCTGGTCTATCTCGTGCTCGCCGGCCAATACGAGAGCTGGTACGCGCCGATCTCGGTGATCCTCGCGGTGCCGCTGTCGCTGCTCGGGCCGATGCTGATCCTCTCCGCCCTCAAGATCGACAACAACCTCTATTGCCAGATCGGCCTGATCCTCCTGATCGCGCTGTCGGCCAAGAACGCCATCCTGATCGTCGAGGTGGGGCTCGAGCTGCACGGCCGCGACGGCAAGCCGATCATCGAATCCGCGATCGAGGCAGCGCGCGCCCGCTTCCGGCCGATCCTGATGACCTCGTTCGCCTTCATCCTCGGCGTCGTCCCGCTGGTGCTCGCCACCGGCGCCGGCGCCAGCGCGCGCAAGTCGATCGGCATCACCGTGTTCTCGGGCATGCTGGCCTCGACCTGCCTTGCAGTGCTGTTCGTGCCGGCCTTCTTCGTCGTGGTGCAGCGTTTCGAGAACTGGCGGGCGTCGAAGAAGAAGCCGCAGGCGGTGGCGGAGGTGAAGCCCTAACCCTGCTCCGCCGGCGCCTGCCGCGCCTCGCCGCTCGAGACCAGGAGCACCGAGACCTTCGACTGTCGCAGCACTGCATCGGCGACGCCGCCGAAGGAGAGATGGTCGGCCTGGATCCGGTCAACGCCCATGACGACGAGGTCGACGTCGGTGGTGTCGATCTCGCGCAGAATCGCCGCCTCCGGCAAATCCAGCCGAGCAATGACGGCCCCAGGATGATGCCGGCGAGCAGCTCGCCGATCACTGAGGGTTGGCCGACGCGCATCATGATCTCGCCGAGGCCGCGACCCACCGCGATCAGCAGGACGATCTGCGCCACCAGCAGGAATTCGGACGGGCCGGCCGATTTGCCCGCTTCGGCGCCGGCCGCAATGGTGGTGAGGATGAGCGCCGCGGGGACGAGGCCGACCGGCCGGAGCAAGGTCCACAGCATGCAGGCGTCATTTCCCCTTTACCCGGCCCCGCTGTCGGGGCCACGGGATAGAACCCGCGGGAGGCGGCGGGAGTTCCTGCCGCGCACGACGGGACGGAGGGGGCAAAAACGCCAAACGCGAAAACAACCCCATGCACAGTAGGGATGCCGTTGAAAACTTTCAAAAAGTTCGGCTTTGCCGAAACGGCTTGCTCCGTCGGGCAAAACACTGGCAGAATGGCATCGTGGGTGGCATGGCGAGAGTGCCTCCTCATTCTCCGTCATTCCGAGCGCAGCGACTTGTCCGCCGAAGCCTTGGCGAAGGCGGAAGCAATCCAGAATTTTTCCGCGGCGGCAATTTGGATTGCTTCGTCGCAAGGGCTCCTCGCAATGACGGTGGAGAGAGTCTCCCTCACACCACCTGCGGTGTTCTGATCTCGCGCGGCAGGATCAGCGCGGCGGCGATGGCGAGCAGGCAGAGGGCGGCGAAGGCGTGCAGCATGGTGACGAATCCGCCCCGCTCATAGAGCCAGGCGACCAGACCGACGGAGGCGCCGGCCGCGGTGAAACCGACGAAATAGCGCACGGCATAGGCGCGCGAACGCCACTCTTCCGTGGTGTATTTGCCGACCATGGCGTCGTTGACCGTCACCTGTCCGAACGCACCCATGACGATGCCGATCGAAGCGACGATCAGCGGCAGGTTGGACAGGCTCGCGGCCAGATACAGGAATGGCGCCAGCATGAAGGAAAGTGGCAGCGCCACCGTCTTGAGGGAGTAGCGGTCGAGCAGCCGGCCGATCGTGTACTGCGTCATCGCGCCGAACACGTAGACGCCGGCGGCGATGACACCTAACAGCGCCGGGCTCTTGGTCAGGTCCGCAAGGCGCTCGGCGAACAGCTTTGGCAGCGCCACGGTGACGGCGTTGAAGGTCGTGGAGATCGCGATCACCACGATCAGCAGCGCCAGGATCACGCGCCACATGTCCTGCCTGGCCACCCGCGCCTGCGCCGCCGCTTGCTTCGAGCCCTTGCGGTCCTCATGCACGACGCTCAGCGCGAAGGCGATGCCGATCAGGACCGTAACCGCGCCAGGAACGATGAACGCAAAACGCCAGCCGAGATATTGGCCGATCACGCCGGTGACCAGGGCCGACGACGCCACGCCGAGATTGCCCCAGACGCCATTGATGCCCATCTCGCGGCCGAGCCGGTCGGCGTAGGACACGATCATGGCGGTGCCGACGGGATGATAGATCGACGCAAAGATGCCGATCGCAAGCAGCGCCGCGCCGAGCTGCACGGGGGTCTGCACGAAGCCGACCGCGATCATCGAAAGGCCGATGCCGACGAAGAAGATCAGCATCATGTGGCGGCGGCTCCAGCGATCGCCCAGCCAGCCGGTGAGCAGCGAGCCGGCGCCGAAGGCAACGAAGCCCGGCGTCGCGTAGGGCAAAAGTTCCGAATAGGCCATGCCGAGCGCCGGGCCCATGATGATGACAGCGGCGGCGAAGATCAGCATCGAATAATGGTCGATGAAATGACCTGCGTTGACGAAACCGATGACCCGACTGGGGCTGTTCATTCCCGAATCCTCTCCTGGTCCGAAATGAGTTATATGTCCTCCCCATGACGGGATGCTGCCAATGACTGTCTTGGAAACGCCAATCCTGCGGGAGGTCCGGAGCAACCACCGCTCGCCCGCGGGCGTGCACCTGGTCGCCCGCGACTATCCCAAGGGGATGCGGATCGATCTGCACATGCACCGCGAGGCGCAGCTGATCTATGCGGCAAAGGGCACGATGCAGGTGACGACGCCCGCCGGACGCTGGCTGGTGCCGCCGGACCGCGCGGTCTGGGTGCCGGCCGGGCTCGAGCATGCCATCGACCTGCTGGCCGACATCGAGATGCGCACGCTGTATTTCGACCTGTCCTGGCTGAAGCGCGAGCAGCGCTATGACGGCCTGACCAGGGAATTCGTGGTGCGGGTGTCGCCGCTGCTCAATCAGGCGATTCTCGCGCTGTTCGACGGGCGCAACACCGAAGAGCGCACCGAGCTCCTGGTGCGCCTGGTGATGCTGGAATTGCACCAGGCCGAGGATTCCGCGACCTTCGTGCCGCTGCCGCGCGAAGCGCGCTGCCGCCGCGCGGCGATGATCGTGCTCGACGATCCCACCGGCCTGCACGACATCGACACGCTGGCGCGCGCGGTCGGAACCTCCGCGCGTACGCTGTCGCGGCTGTTTTCGAGCGAGACGCAGCTGAGCTTCAAGAGCTGGTGCCAGCGCGCGAGGATTGCGGCGGCGATCGAGCGGATATCGACGGATGCGAGCGTGTCGGTGAAGCAGCTCGCGACCCAGCTCGGCTATGCCAGCGTGCCGGCGTTCTCGGCCGCATTCCGCCAGGTGACGGGTCGGACGCCGACGGAGTTTGCAGCACACGCGGTGTCGTCGCCCGGCTTGACCGGGCGACCCAGTACGCCGAGACGGCTCGGCTAGAATCGAGAAGCTGCGGCGTACTGGATGCCCCGGTCAAGCCGGGGCATGACAGCGCGTTGGAATGAGCACTGCCCGGCATATCATCGACCCGTTCCGGCATGCCCTCATTCTCCAAACGCACGGCGGAGCGAAAGATGCCGCATTCGCCTGCTTGATTGTGATCGGCTTGCACCCAAATCCCGTGTAAGCTTGCCGCATCGCACAGACCTGATACGAAAGCCCCGATGGCCAACGCCTTCTTCTCCGACCTGCTTGCCACCATCTCCGAGCGCGGCCGCACGTTGCTTCGCCGGGGGGACGCCGCCGATACCAAGCATGATGCCGACGGACTGCTCGAGCTCTGCGATGCGCTGCTGTCGGGCCGGGGCGAAGCCTCGGGCACGGCGATGGCGCGCGAGGTGCTCGACATCTACCGGGAGCTGGACGCTGCGGGACGCCGCGCCTTCTTCGAGGGATTGGTGCGCGATTTCGGTCCCGACCGGGAGCGCCTGTCCAAGGCGATCGAGACATGGCGGGCCGCGCCCAGCGACGAGGACGCAAGCTCGCTGCACTTCGCTTCCGAGCCGCGCCGGCAGGAGCTGATCCGGCGGCTCAACCGCGCGCCCGGCGGTACCGGCGATCTCGTCAACATGCGCGCCGATCTGCTCGGCATGATGAACGGGCACACCGATCTCGCCGCGCTCGACCGCGACGTCTCGCATCTTCTTTCTTCGTGGTTCAATAGGGGGTTTCTCGTGCTGCGCAGGATCGACTGGTCGACGCCGGCCAACATCCTCGAAAAGATCATCCGTTATGAGGCCGTGCACGAGATCTCGGACTGGGATGATCTGCGCCGCCGCATCGATCCGGTCGACCGGCGCTGCTACGCCTTCTTCCATCCTGCGATGGTGGACGAGCCCTTGATCTTCGTCGAGGTGGCGCTGACCGAGACGATCCCCGGCGCGATCCAGCCCCTGCTCGCAGTCGACCGCCAGCACCTGCCGATCGAGCGCGCGCGCACCGCCGTGTTCTATTCGATCTCCAACACCCAGCGCGGCCTGGGCGGCATCTCCTTCGGCAGCTTCCTGATCAAGCAGGTGGTGGAAGAGCTGCGCCGCGAGTTGCCGAAGCTCGACACCTTCGTCACGCTGTCGCCGGTGCCGGGCTTCATGGCCTGGGTTAAGCAGGACAAGGATCTGCCGCTGTCGGACGAGGACCGCGAGGTGCTGAGGCGCCTCGACGATCCCAGATGGTTCGAGAGCCCGGAGACGGCGGCGCTGCTTCGCGCCGTGCTGGAGCCGCTCGCGGCGCACTATTTCCTCAAGGCGCGCACGCCGAAAGGCAAGCTGATCGATTCCGTCGCCCGCTTCCATCTCGGCAACGGCGCGCGGCTGGAGCGCATCAACTGGCTGGGCGACCTCTCGCCCAAGGGAATGCGCGAGTCCGCCGGCGTCATGGTCAACTACCTCTACCGCCTCGACGACATCGAGAAGAACCACGAGGCCTATGCCAATGACGGCGAGGTCGTGGCGTCGAGCGCGGTGAAGAAGCTGCTGAAGGGCGAAGGGCGAAGGCTCCTGGATATGCGGCTGTCGTAGGGGGCGGACGCTTACCACATCGTCATTGCGAGCACAGCGAAGCAATGCCGCCGTGGAAAGATTCTGGATTGCTTCGCTGCGCTCGCAATGACGGAGTGTGGGGCGACAGCTGGCGAAACCCAACGACCGCCCACCGCAGGCTCGGACAACCACGGATGACTTCCGCTCCCTCCCCGTCGTTGCGAGGAGCCCTTGCGACGAAGCAATCCAGACTGCCTCCGGGGAGAGATCCTGGATTGCTTCGCTACGCTCGCAATGACGGAGGACGTGGCAGCGGCTCGCCGAGTAGCCGCAGATCTCCTGCCGGTCAGATCAGCGTCTCGTACAAATCGTCCCAATTCGGATTGAGGCTCTCAATGAGCGCAAGCTTCTTCGCCCGGCTGCCACCTTTGATCTGCTTCTCGCGCACAATCGCGTCGGACATGGTCGCGTTCAGCTCGTACCAGACGAGGAGCTTGCAGCCGTACTTCGATGAAAAACCCTTTACCAGTCCTTCGCGATGCTCGAACGCGCGGCGCGGCGGATTGGAGGTGACGCCCGTGTAGATCGTTCCGTTGCGACGATTGGCGAACATGTACACGCAGGGTTGCTTCATAATCGTACTCGGCTGAGGACAGCTTCTACAATAGCACAACCAGGAGATGACTACGAGGCTTTCGCCAGCGTCATTGCGAGGAGCCGTTGCGACGAAAGCAATCCAGACTGCCGAAGCGGAAAGACCCTGGATTGCTTCGCTGCGCTCGCAATGACGGAGTGTGTGGCGACAGCTCGCGCAATTCGGCACATTGGGCTGCGGGCCAGACGCCCGCGAGCGGCCAGTGGCTCCTCCACCGTCATTGCGAGGAGCTCTTGCGACGAAGCAATCCAGACTGCTTCCACGGAAAGATTCTGGATTGCTTCGCTGCGCTCGCAATGACGGAGTGTGTGGCGCGGACGTCGCGCTCCAACGATACTCCTACTCCGCCAGCGCCTGCATCTCCTTGTAGAGATCGGACTTGCCTTCGAAGCCGATGCCTGCAAGCTCGGGCATGGTGATGTGGCCGTTCTCGACGCGGACGCCGTCGGGGAAGCCGCCATAGGGCTGGAACAGGTCGGGATAGCTTTCGTTGCCGCCTAAGCCGAGGCCGGCGGCGATGTTGAGCGACATCTGGTGGCCGCCGTGCGGGATGCAGCGGCTCGGCGACCAGCCGTGGGTCTTCAGCACCTCCAGCGTGCGCTGGTATTCGCACAGGCCATAGGACAAGGCGCAATCGAATTGCAGCCAGTCGCGGTCGGGGCGCATGCCGCCGTAGCGGATCAGATTGCGGGCGTCCTGATGGCTGAACAGGTTCTCGCCCGTCGCCATCGGGCCCGGATAGAATTCGGCGAGCGCGGCCTGCAGCGCGTAGTCGAGAGGATCGCCGGCTTCCTCGTACCAGAACAAGGGATAGTCACGCAGCATCTTGGCGTAGGCGATGGCGGTCTCCAGGTTGAAGCGGCCGTTAGCATCGGCGGCGAGCTGCGCGTCCTTGCCGATTTCCTTCAGCACTGCCTCGATGCGCCTGCGGTCCTCGTCGATATCAGCGCCGCCGATCTTCATCTTGACGACATTGTAGCCACGATCGAGATAGCCGCGCATCTCGGCCCGCAGCATCGAGAGATCCTTGCCGGGATAATAGTAGCCGCCCGCGGCGTAGACGAAGACGCGCGGATTGGCTTTGACACCGTGGCGTTCGGCGAGCAGACGGAACAGCGGCTTGCCCGCGATCTTCGCCACCGCGTCCCACACCGCCATGTCGATGGTGCCGACCGCGACCGAGCGCTCGCCATGGCCGCCCGGCTTCTCGTTGGTCATCATCGCGGCCCAGACCTTGTCGGGGTCGAGATTGTCGCCGGCCGCGTCGAGCAGCGACTTTGGATCGGCCTCGACGATGCGCGGAGCAAAACGCTCGCGGATCAGGCCGCCCTGCCCGTAACGGCCGTTGGAGTTGAAGCCGTAGCCGACGACGCGCTTGCCGTCACGGACGACATCGGTGACGACGGCGACGAGGCTGGTCGTCATCTTCGTGAAGTCGATATAGGCGTTGCGGATCGGCGAAGAGATCGGCTTTGTAATTTCGCGGACGTCGACGATGCGGACGGACATGGGGTGGGCCTTCAGTGGTTTTGCGAGGAGCGAAGCGACGAAGCAATCCAGACTGCCTCGGCGGAAAGATCCTGGATTGCTTCGCTGCGCTCGCAATGACGAGGAGAGAGTGCGCGCTCCTCGCAATGACGAGGAGCGAACGGCGCGCGCTCAGGTCAAGCCTATTTCTTATCCCTGAAATACGGCTCCACCGGACCGTGCACCTTGATGGTCAGCGGGTTGCCGTGGCGGTCCTTGGCGTTCCCTGCGGTGACGCGGACCCAGCCTTCGCTGATGCAGTACTCCTCGACATTGGTCTTCTCGATGCCCTTGAAGCGGATGCCGACGTCGCGCGACAGGATCTCCGCGTTGTAATAGGGGCTGTTCGGGTCGACCGACAGGCGGTCCGGAAATTCGTCGCTCATGATTGTCTCGCTCACAATAGTGTTTCGATTTGATTGCGCAATCCTTCGGGCCGGGCGGTCGGCGCGTAGCGCGCGACCACGCGGCCCTTACGGTCCACCAGGAATTTGGTGAAATTCCATTTGATGGCGGCGCCGAGAAGCCCGGATTGCTGGCGTTTCAGGTACTCGTACAGAGGATGCGCCTTCGGCCCGTTGACGTCGATCTTCTCGAACAGGGGAAAGGTGACGTCGTAATGGGTCGAGCAGAATTCCTGGATCTCGCTCGCCTGCCCTGGTTCCTGCGTGCCGAACTGGTTGCAGGGAAAGCCGAGCACCGAGAAGCCGCGCGGAGAGAGGTCGCGATGGAGATCCTCGAGGCCGCGATATTGCGGCGTGAAACCGCATTTGCTCGCGGTGTTGACGATCAAGAGCACCTGCCCCTCGAAACGCCGCAGGGCGACCTCCTCGCCGGCCAGCGAGTTGGCCTTGAAGTCGTAGATGGCGGTCATCGCTAGCCCACGGGATCGATCGGCGATGGCGGCACGCCGCCGGCCTCGATCGCTTCGCCTGCGAGCAGGCACAGATCCTCGCGATAGCGGCCAGAGACGATGTGCACGCCGACCGGCGCCCTGCCGACGAGACCTGTGGAGACCACGAGGCCCGGCAATCCCATGAAGGGAATCGCGATCTGCGGCAGCTGCGCTTCCCAGACGCGCTTGAAGGAATCCTCGTCCTTGCGATCGAGATAGTCGGGGAACGGCAATTCGCCGGAGACCGGCGTCAGCAGCACGGCGTATTTTTCGAAGAACAGCATCCAGTCGCGCGTCAGCGTGGCGCGTCGGGTCAGCGCCTTGGCGTAATTGGCCTGATCCATCGGCGTGACCCTGGCGCGGTTGCCGCGCAGGCAGGCCAGTGCGCCGGGATCGCCCTCGCGCTCGGCCATCTCCAGCTGCGCCTCATAGCCGTCACCGAGCCAGAGCTTGATCTGCCATTCCACCGCTTCGCGCATCGGCGGCGTGTCCTCGATCACATCGACGGTCCAGCCCGCGCGCTCCAGCCGCTTGCCGGCATCGCTCACCGCGTCCTTCACCTCCGGTGCGGTGGCAAGGCCACCCGGATTGAGGCACAGCGCAGCGCGCTTGTCGCGTGCGGGTCCTTGCAGCGGCACCGGCGCGAACCAGGGATCGCGGATGTCGCGGGCCGACATCGCTTCAAGCGAGATGCGCAAATCGTTGACCGTGCGCGCCAGCGGGCCCGAGACCGCCATGATCTGCGGACCGATCGGGCGCTCCGGCAGCGCCGGGTTGAAGGCGGGAATGCGTCCGAGCGTCGGGCGCAGACCGTGCACGCCGCAGGCATAGGCGGGATAACGGATCGAGCCGGCGATGTCGGTGCCGTGCGCGATGTGGCCGATGCCGGCCGCGACCGCCGAGCCGGCGCCGCCGGACGAGCCGCCCGGCGTCAGCGAAGCGTCGCGGGGGTTCTTGGTGTCGCCGTGGATGAGATTGGTGGTGAACCAGCGGTAGGAGAAGGCCGGGCAATTGGTGCGGCCGAGCAGGATGGCGCCCGATTTCCGGAAATTGGCGACCACTGGATTGTCCTCGCGCGCGATCAGGTCGCGCTGCAGCTTGAGGCCGTTGGTGGTGGCAAAGCCTTCCTGGTCGACATTGGCCTTGATGGTGACGGGCACGCCCGCGAGGACGCCGGGGTCCTCGCCCCGGCTAATTGCGGCATCGACGGCATCGGCCTGCTTGAGCACGTCATCCGGCCGGTGGTCGATCACCGCGTTGAGCTGGGGATTGACGGCATCGAGCCGCGCGAGACCGGCCTTGGCGGCCTCCCTGGCGGAGACTTTTTTGGACCTGACGAGGGTGGCGAGGTCGGCGGCCGACAGGCGCCAGAGATCTTGCATGGCTTGCTCCGTATGACAGGCGTCTTTTAGCGCCGGGAACGCGGCAAAGCCATGCGGATTTCGCGGGGGTGAAAGGCGGGTTTTGCGCCGGGCGTTGCCTCATTCTCCGTCATTGCGAGGAGCCCTTGCGACGAAGCAATCCAGGCTGCCTCCGGGGAGGGATTCTGGATTGCTTCGCTACGCTCGCAATGACGTGGAGAGAGCGGTGAGCCCGTTACCCTACCGCGTCCGGCTAATGCCTCGTCGCGGACTGGTCCGGCATGTCGAGCAGCGCTTCGGTGAAGGGAAACTCCAGCACGATCTCGCCGTCGGCGTCGGTGACCTCGATGACGGCCTCCAGCAGCGCCGGCTGGGTTCCTTCCGACTTCACGACCTCAAGGATCATCTGGCGCGCGACCTCCCAGGCGCGATCGGGGTTGCGCAGGTCCTCGCCGTCAGGATCCACGATCAGTTCGTCGCCGATGCGGGTGTTGAAGAAATATCTGGGCATGCGTGATCCAATGGGGTCGTCTGTCGCCGATGAGAAGCCGGTCCTTACTCACAACTGGTTTATCCCGACAGGGATCACGACCTATCGGCAATTTTGCGTATCTGATCCGCTCATCTTTGCGGCCGCAATACGCCATCTTTGCAGTGCAACAATTCCCGCAGCCTACTACCTAGGTCGGGAAAATTTCACTGGCGAACTTTGCCGTCCGCACTAATTTGTCCAATGGGCGGATACGTCCGAATTCGCGAAAATGGAGAGCCAAATGGCCTGGAAAGCCCCTAAGATCGTCGAAGTGCCCTGCGGCATGGAAATCAATATGTATGTGAGCGCCACCCGCAAGTAAGCGGCTGGTGGAAACGCGTTCTGCGCAGGTGGTTCTTTCGGTCACGATACGTTTCCGGCAGAGAGAAACCTTGTCCGAAACTGTCTCGGCCTGAGATCCACCTCGCCAATTCGCCTCCAGGAGACGGATCATGCTTCGCGTCGTCGTCCTGGGCGCCGGGGCCGGCGGCGGAGTTCCGCAGTGGAATTGCGGCTGCGAAGGCTGCCGCGCGGCTCGTGCGAAGGGACAAGAGCTGTTTCGAACCCAGGCTTCGGTCGCCTTCAGCGGCGACGGCGAGCACTGGTTCCTGATCAACGCCTCCCCCGATCTTCGCCAGCAATTGAACGCCACGCCGCAGCTGCACCCAAGGGCGGGCGCGCTGCGCCACACGCCGATTGCGGGCGTGATCTTGACCAACAGCGAAGTCGATGCGGTGGCCGGCCTGCTGTCGATGCGCGAAGGCTCGCCCTTCACGATCTATGCGCACGAGAAGGTGCTGGCGATCCTCAGCTCCAACAGCATCTTCAACGTGCTGAACGAGAAGAACGTGCGGCGCCAGCCGATCGCGATCCGCGAGCCGTTCGAGCCGCGGCTGCCCGACGGCACGCGCTCGGGGCTCGAGGTGCTGCCCTTTGCCGTGCCGGGCAAGTCGGCCTGGTATCTCGAAGGCAAGGTGCATCCGGGCGGCGAGAGCGGCGACGGCGACACGCTGGGCCTGAAGATCACCGACAAGGCCACGGGCAAGTTCTTCTACTTCATCGCGGCCTGCGCCGAGGTGACCGACGCGCTCAAGGCCGAGATCGACGGCGCTTCACTAGTGTTCTTCGACGGCACCGTCTGGCGCGACGACGAGATGATCAGGGCCGGCCTCGGCCACAAGACCGGCAAGAGCATGGGCCATGTCGCCATGTCCGGCGAGGACGGCGCCATCGCCCGGCTGGCCGATCTCAATATCGACAGGAAGCTGTTTCTGCATATCAATAACTCGAATCCGGCGCTGCTGCCCGGCTCGCCCGAGCGCAAGCTCACTGAGGAGGCGGGCTGGCAGATACCCGCGGATGGAACGGAGATCGTGCTGTGAACGCCGCATCACTGACTGGAATGACCGCGCTCTCGATCGGCAAGGACTTGAAGCTCAACTCCGCCGAGGAGCTGGAGGCAACGCTGCGCCACATCGGCGCCACGCGTTATCACAGCCTGCACCCGTTCCATAAGCTGCTGCATGGCGGCAAGCTGAACAAGGGCCAGGTGCAGGCCTGGGCGCTCAACCGCTACTATTACCAGAGCACCATTCCGATCAAGGACGCGGTGGTGATCTCCCGCTTCCGCGACCGCGCCACGCGGCTGGAATGGCGCCATCGCATCGAAGACCATGACGGCGATGTCGACAGCGAGGGCGGCATCGAGCGCTGGATCAAGCTGACCGAAGGGCTCGGGCTCGACACCGCTTACGTCGAATCCACCGAAGGCATCTTGCCGGCGACGCGCTTCGCGGTGGAAGCCTATGTGCACTTCTGCCGCGAAAAAAGCCCGCTGGAGGCGATCGCCTCCTCGCTCACCGAGTTGTTCGCGCCGAACCTGCATGAAGAACGCATCTCGGGCATGCTGGAGCACTACGACTTCGTCAACCCCGATATCATGAGCTACTTCAAGCGCCGCCTGACCCAGGCGCCGCGCGACGCCAATTTTGCGCTCGATTATGTCAAGAGGCACGCCACGACGCCGGAGCAGCGCGCGCAGGTCTGCAACGCGCTGATCTTCAAGACCAACGTGCTGTGGGTGCAGCTGGATGCGCTCCAGCATGCCTATGTCGAGGGCCACATTCCGCCGGGCGCGTTCGTGCCCAAAGCGAGCTAAGGATTAAAAGCAATGGCCGGGCCGCGGAACATCAGCGTCAGCGAGGCGAGCCGCCCCGTGCTGCCGCGGCATGCCAAGCTCAGATATGACGAGACCCGCAAGGTCTGGGTGATCCTGGCGCCGGAGCGCGTGCTGGCGCCGGACGAGATTGCGGTCGAGGTCTTGCAACTCTGCAACGGCGAGCGCAATGTCGGCGACGTCGCCGATCAGCTCGCCGCAAAGTACGCAGCGCCGCGCGAGGCGATCCTGGCCGACGTCATCGCCATGCTGCAGGATCTCGCCGACAAGGGCTTTCTCACCGAGATCAGGGAGAAGACGTCATGAGCGACGTGACCATCCCGCCCAGCGACAGCCTCGCGGTGCTTGAGAAGCAGCGCTCGACGGCGGAGACGTTCGGCATTCCGCTCGCCGTGCTGCTCGAGATCACCCATCGCTGCCCGCTGCAATGTCCCTATTGCTCCAACCCGGTCGAGCTCGACCGCTCCGGCAAGGAGCTGACGACCGAGGAATGGAAGAAGGTCTTGAGCGAGCTCGCCGAGATCGGCGTGCTCCAGGTGCATTTCTCCGGTGGCGAGCCGACGGCACGGAAAGATCTCGTCGAGCTGGTCAAGCATGCCAGCGACGCCGGGCTCTATACCAATCTCATCACCTCGGCCGTGCTGCTGACGCGCGAGAGGCTCAGCGATCTCGCAGATGCCGGGCTCTGCCATGTGCAGATCTCGTTCCAGGGCATCGAGGACGGCCTCGCAGATCGCGTTGCCGGCTACAAAGGCGGCCACCGCAAGAAGCTCGAAGTCGCGAAATGGACGCGCGAGCTCGACCTGCCGCTCACCGTGAACGCGGTGATGCACCGGCAGAACCTGCACCAGCTGCCCGACATCATCCAGATGGCGCTCGATCTCGACGCCGACCGGCTCGAGGTCGCCAATGTGCAATATTACGGCTGGGCGCTGAAGAACCGCGCCGCGCTGATGCCAACCGTGGCGCAGCTCGATGAGTGTACCCGCCTCGTTGAGGAGGCGCGCGAGCGGCTGAAGGGCCGACTGACCATCGACTACGTGGTGCCGGATTATTACGCGCTGCGGCCGAAGAAATGCATGGGCGGCTGGGGCCGGCAGTTCTTCAACATCTCGCCCGCCGGCAAGGTGCTGCCCTGCCATGCCGCCGAGAGCATCACCGGGCTCGATTTCGAATCGGTGCGCTCCAACCATTCGATCGCCTGGATCTGGCAGAACTCGGAGGCCTTCAACCGCTATCGCGGCACCGGCTGGATGAAGGAGCCGTGCAAGAGTTGCGAGTTCCGCGAGATCGATTTCGGCGGCTGCCGCTGCCAGGCCTTCGCGCTGACCGGGGACGCCGCCAACACCGACCCGGCCTGCGCGCTGTCGCCGCTGCACGAGACCATCTTCAAGCAGGCGGAAGCCGAGGCCGCAGGCGACACCAGCCGCTTCCTCTATCGCAACTTCGCCGGCGGCACCCTGGAATCCGAGAATGACGCCTGACGCCGACGCGGGCACAGCGGCCAAACGCACTGATCCCTTTGCACCGCTGACCTCCGATATGCTCGACGTCGGCGACGGCCATGAGCTCTATGTCGAGAGCGTCGGCCGCAGCGACGGCATCCCCGCGGTCTATCTGCATGGCGGGCCCGGCAGCGGCTGCCAGCCCGACCATCGCCGGCTGTTCGATCCCGACCGCTTCTGCGCCGTGCTGTTCGACCAGCGCGGCTGCGGCCGCAGCCGGCCCAAGGGATCGCGCGAGCACAACACCATTGCGCACCTGATCGCGGACATGGAAAAGATCCGCGAAAAATTCGGCTTCGAACGGTGGATGGTGGTCGGCGGCTCCTGGGGCGCGACGCTGGCGCTGGCTTATGCAGAGGCGCATCCCGAGCACGTCTCGGGCATTGCGCTGCGCGCGACGTTTCTCGGCACGCGAGCAGAAGTCGAGACGGCCTTCACCTCGCGCCTGTCGCAATTCCATCCGGCGCTGTACGAGGATTTCCTCAGCGTGCTGCCGCCAGAGGAACGCGACCGGCCGGTGGATGCCTATTGGCGCCGCATCCTCGATGCCGACCCTGCCGTGCATGGCCCGGCGGCGAAGGCCTGGCACGACACCGAGCGCGTCTTGTCCGAGCACAAGCCGGCACGGACGCGGCTCGACCTCGCCGGGCTGAACGTCTGGCGCACATTGCCGGCGACGCCGTTCATGGAAGCGCATTATTTCATCAACGACAGCTTCATGAACGAGGACCAGCTGCTGCGGAACGCGGCCCGGCTCGACGGCATTCCCGGCATGATCGTGCAGGGTCGCTATGATCTGTTGTGTGCTCCCGCGACAGCGCAGGCCCTTGCGAAAGTATGGCCCGGTTCCGAGCTTCGCATCGTGGAAGAAGCCGGGCATTCGCTCTATGATGGCGGCGTGAGGGACGCGGTCATGAAGTCGATCGCGGACCTTGCGTCGAAGATCGGGCGATGAGAGGACAAGAAGAATGCCGCTCGCCGGAAAGGGCATGCTGCTGACGTCGATGAACATCGACGCTTCGGACGAGGCCGATTTCAACCGCTGGTACGATCGCGAGCATCTGGAAGAGCGCGTCGCGATCGACGGATTTCTCGAAGCGCGGCGCTATGTCGCGCATGCCGCTAACCCCAAATATCTCTCGCTGTACTCGACCGAAACGCTCGGCGTGCTCGACAGCCCCGCCTACCGGGCGCGGCTCGCCGACCAGACCGAATGGTCGCGGCGATCCATGGCGCGCTTCAGGGACATGCTGCGCGTGGTCGCGCGCATCACGATCAGCAAGGGTACTGGCCGCGGCGCCTCGCTCGGCCTGGTGCGGCTGCGGCCGACGCCCGACAACGCCGGTGCGTGGCGTGATGCGCTGCAAGAAAAGCTGGCGCCGCTGGACCGCGACGGCATCATCTCGATGCACCTGCTCGAAAGCGAGCCGGAATTGTCGGGCGCAACGGCGGGAATTCCGGCGGTGCGCAACGAGGGCGCGCGCGACTGGTTCGTGCTGATCGACGGCACGCATGTCAATGCGGTCTCCGCCGTCATCGCCGAGCGCTTCACCGGCCCGGCTGCGGCGCCCTTCCCGCTCCCCATCTCCGTCGGCACCTACTGCCTGATGTGGGACCTCGCCAAGAGCGATGTCGCGCGCGGCTGAACGGCATCCGCATCGCAGCATATTGCAACGCACGCATCTGGTGCGCCCCGCGTTAATGCTGTGCACGCGTACCTCCCATGAAAGCGGTGACGCGCGCAAATTTGCCGTTGTACTTCGGAACGGTTCTAATAAGCTAACCCAATGACGTCATTCAGAAACCAGATCGAAGCGCGTTAAGCGCTCGCCAAGCTCAAACAAAAAAGGCCGCGGGGTCTTCGGGCCTGCGCGGACAGGGTAGGAATGAAACCGACCGACATCGCGGCCCCCGACTACTTTCACAAAGTGGTCGATTGCCAATGGGCCTGTCCTGCGCACACCCCGGTTCCCGAATACATCCGATTGATCGCCCAAGGCCGCTACAGCGATGCCTACATGATCAATTGGAAATCGAACGTATTTCCCGGCATTCTGGGACGCACCTGCGATCGTCCCTGCGAGCCGGCGTGCCGGCGCGGACGCGTCGAGGAAAACCCTGTCGCGATCTGCCGCCTCAAGCGCGTCGCCGCGGATTTCAAGGACGACATCAGGCAGCGGCTGCCGAAGCCCGGGCCGAAGAACGGCAAGCGCGTCGCGCTGGTCGGCGGCGGTCCCGCTTCGCTGACGGTGGCGCGCGATCTCGCGCCGCTCGGCTATCACTGCACCGTGTTCGATGCCGACCCGGAAGCCGGCGGCATGATGCGCACGCAGATCCCGAAATTCCGCCTGCCCAATTCGGTGATCGACGAGGAGACCGGCTACATCCTGGGTCTCGGCGTCGAGTTCAAAGGCGGCCACCGCATCGACAGCATGAAGGCGCTGCTTGCCGAGAAATACGACGCCATCTTCGTCGGCTCCGGCGCGCCGCGCGGCCGCGAGCTCGAGCTTCCCGGCCGGAAAGAGGCCGCCGCCAACATCCATATCGGCATCGAATGGCTGGCCAATGTGTCGTTCGGCCATGTCGACAAGATAGGCAAGCGCGTCATCGTGCTCGGCGGCGGCAACACCGCGATGGATTGCTGCCGCACCGCGCGCCGGCTCGGCGGCGAGAAAGTCACGGTGGTCGTGCGTTCCGGCTTCGACGAGATGAAGGCCTCGCCCTGGGAGAAGGAAGACGCGATCCACGAGGATATCCCGATCCTCAACTACATGGTCCCGGTGGCCTTCAAGCATGTCGCCGGCAAGCTGATCGGCGTCACCTTCCAGCACGTCAAAGCCGAATACGACGCCAAAGGCCGCCGCAATCTGGTGCCTTCGGGCGATCCCGATCAGACCATTCCCTGCGACGACGTGCTGGTCGCGGTCGGTCAGGAGAACGCCTTCCCCTGGATCGAGCAGGATTGCGGCATCGAGTTCGACAAATGGCACATGCCGAAGGTCGATCCGAAGACCTTCGCCTCGACCAATCCGAAAGTGTTCTTCGGCGGCGATGCCGCGTTCGGCCCGAAGAACATCATCTGGGCGGTCGCGCACGGCCATGACGCCGCGCTGTCGATCCACAAGATGCTCTCGGGCGAAGCGGTCGACGAACGGCCGCTGCCGGAGGTGCAAATCTCCTCGCAGAAGATGGGCATCCACGAATGGAGCTATGACAACGACATCTCGCCCGACAAGCGCTATAAGGTACCGCATCGCGACAAGGTCGTTGCGCTGAAGGACATCCGCGCCGAGGTCGAGCTCGGCTATGATGTCAAGCTGGCGCTCGGCGAAGCGCATCGCTGCCTGAACTGCGACGTGCAGACCGTGTTCTCGACCTCGCTCTGCATCGAGTGCGACGCCTGCGCCGACATCTGCCCGATGGATTGCATCACCTTCACCGCCAACGGCGAGGAAAGCGATCTGCGCCAGCGCCTGAAGGCGCCCTCCGCGCATCCGGACCAGGACCTCTACGTCTCCTCGGACCTGAAGACCGGGCGGGTGATGGTGAAGGACGAGGATGTCTGCCTGCATTGCGGGCTGTGCGCCGAGCGCTGTCCCACCGGCGCCTGGGACATGCAGAAATATTTCATCGAGATGACCCACGCAGGTTCGACATGTCCGACAAAAAGCCGATCAGCAGCGTAAACGACTTCGTCGTCCGCTTCGCCAACGTCAACGGCTCGGGCTCGGCCAGCGCCAACGAGATGTTCGCGCGCGCGATCCTGCGCCACGGCGTGCCTGTCAGCCCACGCAACATCTTCCCCTCCAACATCCAGGGCCTGCCGACCTGGTACGAGGTGCGCGTGACGGAAGCCGGCCATCTCGGCGCACGCGGCGGCGTCGACATGATGGTGGCGATGAATCCGCAGACCTGGGACAAGGACGTCGCCGGCATCGAGCCCGGCGGCTACCTGTTCTACGATTCCACCAAGCCGATGCCGTCGACCAAATTCCGCGACGACATCACAGTGATCGGCGTGCCGCTGACTGCGATCACCAACTCGACCTATACCGATCCGCGTCAGCGACAGCTGTTCAAGAACATCATCTATTTGGGCGCGCTCAGCGCGTTGCTCGACATGGACCCCAAGCTGATCGAGCAGCTGATCGGCGAGCAGTACAAAGGCAAGGAGAAGCTGCTCTCCTCCAACGTCCATGCGCTGCATCTCGGCCGCGACTGGGCGCTGCAGAACCTGAAATGTCCGATTGGGCTGCGCGTGAAGAAGTCCGACAAGGTCGGCGACCGCATCTTCATCGAGGGCAACAGCGCCGCCGCGCTCGGCGCGGTCTATGGTGGCGCCACCGTGTGTGCCTGGTATCCGATCACGCCGTCCTCGTCGGTGGCCGAGGCTTTCACCGCCCATTGCAAGAAGTACCGGCACGATCCTGAAACGGGCAGGGCGAAATACGCGATCGTGCAGGGCGAGGACGAGCTCGCGTCGATCGGCATCGTGATCGGCGCGTCCTGGAACGGCGCCCGCGCCTTCACGGCGACCTCCGGCCCCGGCATCTCGCTGATGACGGAGTTCATCGGCCTCTCGTACTTCGCAGAGATCCCGGCCGTGATCATGAACATCCAGCGCGCCGGCCCCTCCACGGGCATGCCGACCCGCACCCAGCAATGCGACATCATCGCCTGCGCCTATGCCTCGCACGGCGACACCAAGCATGTGCTGCTGTTCCCCGAGGACCCGGCCGAGGCCTTCGAGTTCGCGGCGGCCGCCTTCGATCTCGCCGAGCGGCTGCAGACCACGATCTTCCTGATGCTCGATCTCGACATCGGCATGAATCACCGGCTCTGCCGTCCACTGAAGTGGGACGATGCCAGGCAATATGACCGCGGCAAGGTGATGACGGCGGCGATGCTGGAGGAAGGCCGCGACTTCGGCCGCTATCTCGACGTCGACGGCGACGGCATTCCCTACCGCACCTATCCCGGCACGCATCCGACCAAGGGCTCCTACTTCACCCGCGGCACGTCGCGGGACCGCTATGCGCGCTACTCCGAGGAAGGCACGGTCTACGCCGACAACATGCAGCGCCTGATGCGCAAGTTCGAGACCGCGCAGGACCTCGTGCCGCGTCCGCTGCAGGCCAATGCGGAACGGCCGACCAAATATGGCGTGATCTATTTCGGCTCAACCTCGCCGGCGATGGACGAGGCGATCGGCCTGCTGGAAGCGCGCGGGCATCAGCTCGACCGCCTGCGCATCCGCGCCTTCCCGTTCCATTCCAGCGTGGCCAGCTTCCTCGCCGAGCACGATTTCGTATACGTCGTCGAGCAGAACCGCGACAGCCAGCTGCGCCAGCTCATCGTCAACGAGAACGGCATCGATCCCGTCCGGCTGGTGCCGATCGTGCATTACGACGGCACGCCGATCACCGCCCGCTTCATCGCCAAAGCCATTGGCGACCACCAGGATCACCTCAAGGTGACCCCGCTCCGCAAGGCCGTGTCATGACCTACATCGCAAAGCCCAAATTCCATCATCCAGGCCTGAAGAAGAACGCGCTCGGCTACACGCATCGGGACTACGAGGGCAAGATCTCGACGCTGTGCGCGGGCTGCGGCCACGATTCGATCACGGCCTCGATCATCGAAGCCTGCTACGAGCTCTCGATCGAGCCGCATCGGGTGGCGAAGATCTCCGGCATCGGCTGCTCGTCGAAGACGCCGGACTATTTCCTCGGCAATTCGCACGGCTTCAATTCCGTGCACGGCCGCATGCCATCCGTGCTGACAGGCGCCAACCTCGCCAACCGCGAGCTGATCTATCTCGGCGTCTCCGGCGATGGCGATTCCGCCTCGATCGGTTTCGGGCAGTTCGCGCATTCGATCCGGCGCGGCGTCAACATGACCTATATCGTCGAGAACAACGGCGTTTACGGCCTGACCAAGGGCCAGTTCTCGGCGACCGCCGATCGCGGCTCGAAGAGCAAGAAGGGCGTCACCAACACCGACAACGCCATCGACCTCGTCGCCATCGCGCTGCAGTTAGGGGCCACCTTCGTGGCGCGCTCGTTCTCCGGCGACAAGAGCCAGCTGGTGCCGCTGATCGCCGCCGCGATCGGCCACAAGGGCGCGTCCTTCATCGACGTGATCAGCCCCTGCATCGCCTTCAACAACCATGCCGGCTCGACCAAGAGCTTCGACTATGTCCGCGAGCACAATGACGCCGTGAACCGGCTCGACGTGCTGGTCGGCCGCGACCCGATTGCGGTGGACTACGCGCCCGGCACGGTGCAGGTGGTCGAGCAGCACGACGGCAGCAAGATCGCGCTGCGCAAGATCGATGCGGATTACGATCCGCACGACCGCCTGGGCGCCCAGACCTTCCTAGCAAGGCACGCCGCCAAGGGCCAGATCGTCACCGGTCTTCTGTACGTCGACCCTGAGGCCGAAGACCTGCACGAGCATCTCAACACGGTCGAGACGCCGCTCAACGCGCTGGAGGCGGACACGCTCTGCCCGGGCTCGGCGGTGCTGGACAAGATCAACGCCAGCCTGCGGTGATCATCTTCGCGCTGATGCCGCCGGCCTAACGCGTATCGTGATCTTCTCCGACACGACGGGTGGTTCGAACGGATAGTGCTTGGCGTCGCCAAGCACCAGTTGCAGCGTGTGCGTGCCCGGCGGAAGCTCGAGAAACGTTTCGGTTTGTCCGGCTCCGAAATGCAGATGGGACTTGTCCTGCGGAATCGGCTCCTTGGCATCAATGGGGTCTTTCACATCGATCAACAGATGATGGTGGCCGGCATTGTGGTAGTCGTCACCGGCATGCGTCACGCCCATGTTGCGCAGGCCGAACCGGACCCAAAACCCACCACGGATCTTCTGGCCGTCATACGGCGAGATGAAATAAAGCTTGGCGTCCTTTGGCGCAGTTTTGCCTTGCGGATAGGCCGCGCCGGGGAGCAATGCGATGGCGGCCGCGAGCGCGATACAGGAAACGATCTTCATCAAATTGACTCCAGTACCTACGGACTGAGCGCGATCCGGAATCCATGCGTGGGGTAACGGACGCCGGTGTCGTATCCACCGCGGTTTGACGGCCGCACATATCTCGAATCGTTCTTCCAGGAGCCTGAGCGCAGGACATGAGAGCCGCAGTCAGGGCTAGTCCACGCCGAGCCGTCGCTGGGCGCGCCCTGATACGTCCGGTGCCAGCAGTCTGCGACCCACTGATCGATGCCGCCGCCCATGTCGTAAAGCCCGAATGGATTGGGCTTGAAACTGCCGACCTTGGCCGGCTGCTCGGCCGCAAGTTCACCGCAATCCTTGCAGCCCGCCATGCCCGGCTGGAGCTTGTCGCCCCACCAATATTTGGTCTGTGTCCCGCCGCGTGCCGCATATTCCCATTCGGCTTCGCTCGGAAGCCGGTAGGGCTTCTTTGTCGCCTGCGCGAGCCAGGCGACATATTGCTGCGCATCGGTCCAGCTCACATTGCTGACCGGGGCATCGTCCTTGCCAGTGGCCGTGAATCCGCACGCCTTGGCGGCAGCGCATTCGTTCCACTCCTGCACCGTTACCGGATATTTTCCGATCGAGAACGGCTTGATCGTGACCTGATGGACGGGTCGTTCGGTCGGATCGTCATTGCTTCCCATCGCGAAGCTGCCGCCACGAATGGCGATCATTTCGGGTTCCCGGACCGGCGTCACCGATGGACTGGATGCCGGAGACGGTGAAGGCGATGCTGCGGGCGGTGGCACCGTTGTGGGCAACGGAGAAGCCGCGGGTGCGGCTTGTGGCGCCGGTGCTGCCGGGCTCGGTAACGACGGAACGGACTGCGGCGCCGGCGAAGCCAACGGCGCCGCGATCGGGGGAGCGGCAGCCTGTTGCCCCACCTGGCTGCGGTGCTGCACCAGCACGTACCAAAGCACGTAGCCGGCAATCACCAGCAATGCCGTGATCAGAAGAAAGAGCAGGACGTTCTCACGCCGGCTTCTTGTCTTGCCGACCGCATCAGCGTCCGGCAGCACACGATACACGCGCACCGGATCGGTGATGTTCTTGACCTTGCGGTCGCCGAGCGACTCATAGCCGCATACGATCTTGTGTTTGATCTGCTCGTAGATCGCGCCGGATATGAAGACCTGCCCCGGCTCCGCGATGCCCTCGATACGCGTGGCGATGTTGACGCCGTCACCATATATGTCGTCCGGCTCCACGATGACGTCACCGAGATTGACTCCGATCCGATATTCGAGCCGGGAATGCTTGGGAATGGAGGCGTTGCGGCCGACGAGATTCTGCTGGATGACGATGCTGCATCGAACGGCTTCCACGGGACTGTCGAATATGGCGATGAAGCCGTCGCCGGTCGTCTTCACCAGACTTCCATGGTGCTCGATGATGCTGGGCTGGATGATGTCGCGCTCGATCCGCTTGACGCGGGCATGCGTGCCTTCCTCGTCGGCCTGCATCATGCGGCTGTACGAGGCGATGTCACCGACGATGATCGCGGCAAGGCGACGAGGCATTCCGCTGTGCGGCGGCGGCTCGTCGTGATTTCCGGGTCTGAAGTTGCGAATTTCGCCCATGCGGGGGACTCCACAAACTTGCAAGGCAGCCCCAGCCTACGAGCGCCAAAGGCGGTCGTCTGTGAAGGCTACCACATTGACGAACCGAGACAATGTCGCGGCACGCACCGACGTTCGGGTTCCCGGCAATCAAGTCGTCACACCCCTTGAACCTTCTTGATCGGAGCGGTGACTAAGTCCCGCCGTGGCCGCTGCCCGACAACGAGCGACGTGCGACGGTTGAACGCGCTCCACTTCGCCTGCGACCAATGGCAGACCGGCCCGCGGATGGCGGGCGGATGCCCATCAGGCGCTCGGTGCGACCATGAAGCTTGCCCTTGTCCTTCCGCTTGTTCTTCCCCTTGCCTTGGCTGCATTGACCGGCGCTGCCCGGGCCGATGACGGCGATGATATTCGCGAGGCCAGCAAGGCCGAGGCCGAGACCTTCAATACGCGGATGTATGCGAAGCCTCCCGGCGACAAGGCCTATGCCTGCTTCGTCCGCCGCTACGATGCCGACCATCTGGCGCGGCATCCGAAGCAGAAGGTCGCCGCGATGAAGCTGCTGATCTCCGCGGAATTCGACAAGGAGGACAAGGAGCTTCACCATTCCTTCCGCCTCGGCTTCAGGTACCGTCATCGCAGCGGCGATTTCGACTCCAGCGGCTCGTGCAACCACGCCGTATTCACCAGGAGCGGCGACGAGGTCCGCCTCGGCTGCGGCGTCGACTGCGATGGCGGCGGCATCGGCGTTGCGCTCTCCAAGGACGACAAGTCCGCGATCGTCCGGCTCGAACGTGTCAGGGTCTGGCAGAACAACAAGCCGGACGATGACGCCGAGCATTCGCTGACCGCCGGCGCCGACGACAAGATTTTCCGGCTCGACCGGGCCGACAATCGCGAGTGCGCCTCGCTGGTGACCGATCGCAAGGAACTCGCGGCGCTGCGCCACAAGTGATATGCCTGCGGCAATGTCAGGCAATCCAGGGAGAATGCCATGAACCGCCGCAGCATCTTGTGGAGCGCCGTCTCGGCTTTGGGCGCAGCACTCGGCGCCTCCGGCGCCAGAGCCGCGACGGAAGTGAGCGCGAGTAGCAAGCTGAAAGTCGCCTACCATCTCAGCGACGCCGACAAGGTCCATTTCGTGCTCGGAAACATCCAGAACCACATCGACGGGGTCGGCGGCCCAGAGCATGTGACGATCGCGCTGGTGATCCACGGCCCGGCGCTGAAGGCGTTTCACTCGGCGCAGGCCAACCCCGACGTCAGCAAGCGCGTCGGTGACTTCTCCCAGGGCGGCATCGAGCTCGCCGCCTGCGGCAACACGATGAAAGCGCAGAACGTGACGCTGAGCGAGCTGCTGCCGGGTTTCATCAACGCCGAGAAGGGCGGCGTGGTCCGGCTGGCCGAGCTGCAGTCGCAGGGGTATTTGTATTTACGGCCGTAGGCCGGGCACGGCGATGGCTGGCGCAGCCCTTTCCGCGTCATTGCGAGGAGCCCTTGCGACGGAGCAATCCAGACTGTCTCCGAGGAGGGATTCTGGATTGCTTCGCTGCGCTCGCAATGACGGCGGAGGACGTTGCGCGAGCGACAGCCATTTCCCTCCAAGTCCACTTGACTCACCCATAACTCTACAGTTATGAGTCTACCCATAACCTCCCGGTTATGGATTTTTCATGCCTCCCACCCCCGACCTTCTGTTCAGGACGCTCGCCGATCCCACCCGGCGAGCGATCTTCGAGCGGCTGTGCCGTGAGGGGGAGCAGACGGTCGGGGCGCTGACGGCACGATCCGGCGTGTCGCAGCCGGCGGTGTCGAAACATCTTGGCGCCCTGAAGCAGGCGGGCCTGGTTCGCGACCGGCACGAAGGACGGCAGACCCATTACAGCGCGCAGCCCGGTGCGCTCAATCCGCTGATCGACTGGACCGGCCAGATGGCCGGGTTCTGGCAGAAAAGGTTAGATGCCCTCGACGATCTCCTGAAGAGGATGGACCAATGAACGCCCCCGCCGAGACGCGCTCCGTCGTGATCGAGCGCGAATTTGCCTATCCCGCCGAGCGGCTCTGGCGCGCGCTGACGCAGCCGCATCTGATCGAGGAATGGCTGATGAAGAACGACTTCAAGCCGGTCGTCGGCCATAGCTTCAATCTGCGCGGCGAATGGGGCGGCGTGCTGGACTGCGAGGTGCTCACCATCGAGCCGCAGAGGACGCTGGCCTACACCTGGAATTTCTCGCACGAGGACGCCGCGTTCGATCTCAAGAGCATCGTCACCTTCACACTGACGCCGACGAGCGCCGGCACCCATCTGCGCGTCGAGCAGGCGGGCTTCCGCCCGACGCAGAAACAGGCGTTCGGCGGCGCGCATGCCGGCTGGAAGCAGTTTTTGGCGAAGCTGGACGATTTGCTGGCGCGGGCGAGCTAGCTCCACCACCCATTCCGATCATTCTCAAAGGAGGTCCCAATGAGCACGCCTATGTGGATTCGGCAGATTCATCGCTGGCTGTCGATGGCTTTCACGCTTGCCGTCATCGCCAACATCGTGGCGATGACGATGCAAGTCGAGGCCGTGTGGATCGGCTTCCTGGCGCTGGTGCCGCTGATTCCGCTGCTCGCGACCGGGCTCTATCTGTTCGCGCTGCCTTATCGCGGCCGCAGCAACGCGTGAACGAGGCCATGATGAAGAAGCCCGTGGCGGCGAAGACGAGCAGCGCGAAGCAAGCAGGTACCGCCTCGCCATCCAAGCTGATCGACGGCAGGATCAAGGAGCTCGGCGACTGGCGCGGCGAGATGCTGGGGCGGGTTCGCGCGCTGATCAAGGAGGCCGACCCTGATGTCGTCGAAGAGTGGAAATGGCGCGGCGTTCCCGTCTGGGAGCACGACGGCATCATCTGCACCGGCGAGACCTACAAGGAGGTGGTGAAGCTGACCTTCGCCAAGGGCGCCGCGCTGGCGGATCCCGCAGGTCTCTTCAATTCCAGCCTCGACGGCAATGTGCGCCGCGCGATCGATATTCGCGAGGGCGAAACGATCAACGAGAATGCGTTGAAGGCGCTGATCCGCGCGGCGGTCGAGCTGAATGCGAGCAAGAAGAAGCCGGGGAAGCGATCAGCCTCGTAGACGCGATGGGCCGCCACAAGTGCCTTCCTTCTCCCCTTGCGGGAGAAGGTGGCGCGAAGCGCCGGATGAGGGGTCTCCATCGGCACGGGAGAGTGCGGAGAGATACCCCTCACCCCAGTGAGCTTATGTCTGCCGGCGTCGCTGCCCTCTCCCGCAAGGGGCGAGGGCACATCAATGCGCATCTCGCGTGGTGCCCCATGTAGGCAGTCCCCGTCACGCCACCGCCGCCGCGATCGGGCGGGGGCTGACGACGTATTCGCGCAGCACCTTGTCGTTGGCATCGACCTCGATCAGTGCGACGTCGTAGGTCCAGAGATCGGCCAGGTGCTGGAGCACGCGCTTGGCGTCGGTCTCGTTGAGCTGCGAGCCCTTGATGACGTGGTGATGCAGGATCAGGCGGCGGTCGCCGGAGAGATCGACGTCGACCACCTCGATATTGGCGTCGATGAAGCCGACATCGTGCTGCCGCGCCAGCTCGCGGCGGACGCGGCGGAAGCCGCGCTCGTCGTGGATGGCGTCGACCCGGATGCCGGCGCGCTCTTCGGGATCGTCGTGCAGGTGGAACATGCGGAAGTGCCGCATCAACTTCGGGCTCAGGAACTGCCCGATGAAGCTTTCATCGCGGTAATTGGCCCAGACGTCGCGCAGCACGCCCATGACGTCGCCCTTGCCGGCGATGTCGGGGAACCACTCGCGGTCCTCGTCTTCCGGATTGCTGACGATGCGCTCGATGTCCTGCATCACGGCAAAACCGAGTGCGTAAGGATTGAAGCCCGAGAAGCGCGGGTCGTCGAATTCGGGCTGGAACACCACATTGGTGTGCGACCCCAGAAATTCGAGGAAGTTGCCGTCGCTGATGCGACCCTGCTCGTGCAGCTTGGTCATGATGCGATAATGGACGTAGGTCGCCGTTCCCTCGTTCATGACCTTGGTCTGGCTCTGCGGATAGAAATATTGCGCGATGTGGCGGACGATGCGGAGCAGCTCGCGCTGCCAGGGCGCCAGCCGCGGCGCGCTCTTCTCCAGGAAATAGAGCAAATTCTCCTGCGGCAGGCCGAGCAGCTTGCGGCGGCGCTCGATGCTGAGCGTGGAGCGGCTCTTGGCGGCGCCCTTCGGCACGGTGCGCCAGAGATCGTTGAAGACCTCCTCCTCGTGCTGGCGGCGACGCCCTGCCCGCTTCTCCTCGGCGCGCAGATCGAGCTTCTTCTTGCCGGGATAACGGTCGATGCCGTGCGACATCAGCGCGTGCGCGGCGTCGAGCGTGCGCTCGACCTCGATGCGGCCGTAGCGATCCTCGCACTGCATGACGTAGTTCTTGGCGAAGTCGAGATAGTCCAGGATGCCGTCGGCATCGGTCCATTGCTTGAACAGATAATTGTTCTTGAAGAAATGGTTGTGGCCGAAGGCGGCGTGCGCGATCACCAGCGTCTGCATCGTCGCCGTGTTCTCCTCCATCAGATAGGATATGCAGGGCGAGGAGTTGATGACGATCTCGTAGGCCAGCCCCATCAGGCCCTTGCGGTAGGACGCCTCATGGAACGCGAAGTGCTTGCCGAACGACCAGTGCTTGTAGAACAGGGGCATGCCGACCGACGAATAGGCGTCCAGCATCTGCTCGGCGGTGATGACCTCGATCTGGTTCGGATAGACGTCGAGGCCGAGATCCTTCAGCGCCACCTCCTCGCAGGCATCGGTGATGCGCTGCAAGGTGTGGAAATCCCAATCGGCGCCTTCGAACAAACGTTCCTTCATGGAGCGGCCTTCTCCTGGGCAGTGTCGCGGCGCTGGAACAGATCGTGGAATACCGGGAAGATCTCGCTGCGCTCCGAGACCTTGCGCATCGAGAGCGGGGCGCCGCTGTTGCGCAGGCGTTCGTAGAGGCTCCAGAGCGAGGAGTCGGAGAGATCGAAGGCGCTGCCGCCGGCCTCGCCGACCTCGAGATAGGCGAAGAACTGGCAGACCGGCAGGATCTTCTCGGTCAAGAGGAGCCCCGTGAGCTCGCCGTCGGAATAGGAATTGTCGCCGTCGGAAGCCTGCGCGGCGTAGATGTTCCAATCCGACGGGTTGAAGCGCTCGCGCACGATCTCGTGCATCGCCTGCAGCGCACTGGAGACCAGCGTGCCGCCCGAGGCCGGACCGTAGAAGAAGGTCTGCTCATCGACCTCCTCGGCGCGGTCGGTGTGGCGGATGAAGACGATCTCGACGTGCTTGTAGCGCCGCTTCAGGAACACGTAGAGCAGCATGTAGAAGCGTTTCGCCAGGTCCTTCATGTGCTCGGACATCGAGCCGGAGACGTCCATCAGGCAGAACATCACGGCCTGCGCGACGGGCTTGGGCACCGTCTCGAAGCGCCGGTAGCGGATGTCGAGCGGATCGATGAAGGGGATGCGCTTCGACTTCGCCTTCAACGTTTCGAGCCGGGCCACGAGAGCCGCACGCTCGTCCTCGTCGGTGCAGGCTTCGATCGCGGCTTCCAGCTCTTCGATCTCGTCCTTGCGCGGACGCTTGAGCGCGATGCGGCGGGCGAGCGCGAGCTTCACCGTCCGGCTCACCGAGATGTTGGCGGGCGAGCCGGTCATGGTGTAGCCGGCGCGCTGGATGCCTTCGCTCTCGGTCTGCGCGATCTTGCGCTTGGCGAGATCCGGAAGCTCGAGATCGTCGAGGAACAGATCGACGAACTCGTCGCGGCTCAGCACGAAGCGGAAGGCATCCTCGCTGTCGCCTTCGCCGGGACCGGAATCCTTGGCGCTGCCCTGGCCGGAGCGCTGGAGATAGTCGCCTTCAATGAACTTCTTGTTGCCGGGCAGGACCATGTCGCGCGTCCCGCCTTCACGGCGGAAACGCGGCTCGTGCATGCCGTCGAGTGGAATCGTGACCTCACCACCCTCCAGGACGTCCTTGATGTCGCGTTCCTGCGAGGTCTTCTTGACGGCGCCCTGCACCAGGGATTTGGCCCGACGCAAGAACCGCTGGCGGTTCTCAAGACTCTTGCCGCCTGGATTCAGGCGCCTGTCAATAATGTGAATGGGCACTTTACCATTCGCCTCCCATCCGCCTCAACCGGCCTGCTTCACGCGCATGTACCATTCGACGAGCCGGCGAACCTGACGTTCGGTATAGCCGCGCTCCACCATGCGTGCGACGAACTCGCCGTGCTTCTTCTCCGTCTCGCCGTCCTTCTTCGACCCGAAGGAGATGACCGGAAGCAGGTCCTCGACTTGGGAGAATATCCGCTTTTCGATCACATCGCGAATCTTCTCGTAGGAGGTCCAGGTCGGGTTTTTGCCGCCGTTCTGGGCCCGGGAGCGTAACGAGAATTTGACGACCTCGTTGCGGAAGTCCTTGGGATTGGCGATGCCCGCCGGCTTCTCGATTTTCGTCAGCTCCTGGTTCAAAAGCTCGCGATCGAGCAGCTGGCCGGTATCGGGATCCTTGAAGTCCTGGTCCTCGATCCAGGCGTCGGCATAGTCGACGTAGCGATCGAACAGGTTCTGCCCATAATCCGAGTAGGATTCGAGATAAGCCTTCTGGATCTCGTTGCCGATGAACTCGGCGTAGCGCGGTGCGAGCTCGGCCTTGATGAACTCGAGATAGCGTTTCTCGGTCTCCTCAGGCAGCTGCTCGCGGCGGATCGCCTGCTCCAGCGCGTACATCAGATGCACGGCGTCGGCGGCCACCTCCTGCGGATCGTGGTTGAACGTCGCAGCCAGGATCTTGAAGGCGAAGCGGGTCGAGGCGCCATCCATGCCTTCGTCGACGCCGGCGGCGTCGCGATATTCCTGGACGCTGCGCGCCTTCGGATCGGATTCCTTCAGGCTCTCGCCGTCGTAGACCCGCATCTTGGCGAACAGGGTGGAGTTCTCGTGCTTGCGCAGGCGCGACATCACCGAGAACCGCGCCAACGTCTCCAGCGTCGACGGCGCGCAAGGAGCCGAGGCGAGCTCGGAGCCCTGGATCAGCTTCTCGTAGATCTTCTGCTCCTCGGTGACCCTGAGGCAGTAGGGCACCTTGATGACGCAGATGCGGTCGATGAAGGCTTCGTTGTTCTTGTTGGCCTTGAAGCTCGCCCACTCGGCTTCGTTCGAGTGCGCCAGGATGATGCCGGTGAACGGGATCGCGCCGATGTTCTCGGTGCCGATATAGTTGCCTTCCTGGGTTGCGGTCAGCAACGGGTGCAGCATCTTGATCGGCGCCTTGAACATCTCGACGAACTCGAGCACGCCCTGGTTGGCGCGGTTGAGGCCGCCGGAATAGCTGTAGGCGTCGGGATCGTTCTGGGCGTAGGTCTCGAGCTTGCGGATGTCGACCTTGCCGACCAGCGAGGAGATGTCCTGGTTGTTCTCGTCACCGGGCTCGGTCTTGGCGATCGCGATCTGGCGCAGCCGCGACGGCTGGATCTTGGCGACCCGGAATTGCGAGATGTCGCCGCCGAAGGCTTCCAGCCGCTTGTAGCACCACGGGCTCATCAGGCCGGTGAGGCGACGGCGCGGAATGCCGTACTTCTCCTCCAGCATCGGACCGAGCTGATCGGGATCGAACAGGCTGAGCGGGCTCTCGAACACGGGCGAGAGCTCGTCGCCGGCCTTGAGCACGTAGATCGGCTGCACTTCCATCAGCGACTTGAGCCGCTCGGCGAGCGAGGACTTGCCGCCGCCGACCGGGCCGAGCAAATAGAGGATCTGCTTGCGCTCTTCGAGACCTTGCGCCGCATGGCGGAAGAAACCGACGATGCGCTCGATGGTTTCTTCCATGCCGTAGAAGCCGGCGAAGGCTGGATAGGTGCGGATGGTGCGGTTCAAAAAAATACGGCCAAGGCGAGGGTCCTTGGCCGTGTCAATCGTCTGAGGCTCACCGATCGCCGCTAGCAGTCGTTCAGCCGCGTTCGCGTATTTCATGGGATCGCTTCGACACGATTCCAGATATTCCGCCATCGACATGTCGTGCTGGCTTCTCGCCTCGAACGACCGAGCGAAAGCGTTGAATAGAGAATCGTTGTACATGATCCCTCTCCGCGTGAGTTCCGCTACAAGCTGAAACGAAAGCAGTTACCGGACCGTTCCTCAGGCCGTTTCGAATCAGCGTGAGCACATGACAATCATTGGACACCCTGGTGCCGACTCGACGCAACGCACAACGTAGGCACTCCATGAGTTACGAACAGGCACCTGCCTGTAATTTGTGCGAATCTCTGTCTATTCTGGCTCATTTCCAGAAAATGTCACTCGGTCGCCACATCCGGGCGTTCCCGGGGATGGCCACATCCGGCGGTGCAGCATAGCGATCGGGGAGCGGCGATCTTATGACGCTTGTACGGCGAAGCCTTGCGGTCCCCGTTCATCTTCCTGCTGCAATGCGGTGTGCTGGCGGCCTGTACGTCGCGGCAACGCGCAGCACCGTGTCACAGTCGCTGCCAGGCCAGGCCCACCCCGACGGATGACAACGCGATCGTTCTGTGCGTAACGGCCAGCTTGGGATGCTGCGGAGCTCTTCGCATGTCCGGCGTCGGCCTCAGCACGATCATTTCGTGACCGCGGCAATCTTCGAGCAAGATCTCCGCCATCGAACCCCGTGGCAGAAATTCATTGTCGATACGGTGAGCGCGGATGCGTAGGAGTGGATGACGGACGACATGCCCGCTGGGCAGCGAGGCGCTAAGATCGCCGGATGGTGAACGACCTTTACGCAACAGCAAGCGTGCCGTCTGGATCGCCATGATCGCGACGGAGTTACACTGGAGGGTATGACTCCCGCACCCTTGATTGGTTCCCTCCCGGGTGCATGTAGGCTAGAGGATAGCGCGTCAGACCTTCGCGAAAACCCCTCGTCCGCAGGCTTGGAGATAATAAGCATCATGAATCCCGTCAAAGAACTGGAAAAGCACGGACAGGCGGTCTGGCTCGACTTCCTGGCCCGCGGCTTCATCGCCAAGGGCGACCTGAAGCGGCTGATCGACACCGACGGCGTCAAGGGCGTCACCTCCAACCCGTCGATCTTCGAGAAGGCGATCGGCAGCTCGGACGAATATGACGCCCCGATTGGCAAGGCGCTGAAGCGCGGCGACCGCACCGTGGCCGACCTGTTCGAGGCCGTTGCGATCGAGGACATCCAGAACGCCGCCGACGTGCTGCGCCCGGTCTACGACCGCCTCAAGGGCGGCGACGGCTATGTCAGCCTGGAGGTCTCGCCCTATCTCGCCATGGACACATCGGGCACGATCGCGGAGGCGCGGCGGCTCTGGAAGGACGTCGGTCGCAAGAACCTGATGGTGAAGGTGCCGGCGACGCCGGAGGGCCTGCCGGCGATCGAGCAGCTGATCAGCGAGGGCATCAGCATCAATATCACGCTGCTGTTCTCCAAGGCCGTCTATCTCGAGGTGGCCGAGGCCTACATCGCCGGTCTGGAGACCTACGTCGCCGGCGGCGGCGATCCGTCGCATGTGGCCAGCGTCGCCAGCTTCTTCGTCAGCCGGATCGATTCGGTGGTCGACAAGCAGCTGGACGAGAAGATCGCCCGCGCCAACGATCCGTCCGAGAAGGAACGTCTCGCCGCGCTCAAGGGCAAGGTGGCGATCGCCAACGCCAAGCTCGCCTATCAGGACTACAAGCGCCTGTTCGCAGGCCCCCGCTGGGAGAAGCTCGCCGCCAAGGGCGCCAAGCCGCAGCGCATGCTGTGGGCCTCCACCGGCACCAAGAACAAGGACTACAGCGACGTCCTCTATGTCGAGGAGCTGATCGGCCCCGACACCATCAACACCGTGCCGCCGGCAACGCTGGATGCGTTCCGCGACCACGGCAAGCCGCGCGACAGCCTGGAGGAGAACGTCGAGGACGCGAAGCGCGTGCTGGAGGAGCTGGAGCGCTCCGCCATCTCGCTCGATGCGATTGCCGAGGAGCTGGTCAAGGACGGCGTCAAGCTGTTTGCGGATGCCGCCGACAAGCTCTACGGCGCCGTCGCCCACAAGCGCGCCGTCGTGCTCGGGCCCGCACTCGACCGCCAGCAGCTTTCGCTGGGCGACGGGCTCGGCAAGGCGCTGGCCAAGACCACGGAGGAATGGCGGGCGTCGGCCAAGATCCGCAGGCTGTGGCAGCGCGACAAGTCGGTCTGGACCGGTGCGGACGAGGACAAATGGCTGGGCTGGCTCGACAGTCCAGCCAAGGCCGACATTGCCGATTACGAGGACTATGCGGGCCGCGTGAAGGGCCAGAAATTCTCCGACGCCGTCGTGCTCGGCATGGGCGGCTCCAGCCTCGGCCCCGAGGTGCTGGCGGAGACCTTCGGCAAGAAGGCCGGCTTCCCCAAGCTGCACGTGCTCGACTCCACCGATCCGGCGCAGGTGCGGGCGATGGAGGCGAAGATCGACATCGCCAACACCGTCTTCATCGTCTCCAGCAAGTCCGGCGGCACCACCGAGCCAAACGCGATGAAGGACTATTTCCACGAGCAGGTTGCCAAGGCGGTGGGGCCGAAGGTGAAGACCGGGCATCGCTTCATCGCGGTGACCGATCCCGGCTCGTCGCTGGAGAAGGCGGCGAAGAGCCTTCATTACGCCCGCATCTTCCATGGCGAGCCCTCGATCGGCGGACGCTATTCGGTGCTCTCGCCCTTCGGCTTGGTGCCGGCGGCAACCGCGGGCATCGACGTCAAGAGCTTCGTCAAGCATGCGCTGGCGATGGCCCGCTCCTGTGGCCCCGATGTGCCGCCGTCCGAAAACCCGGGCGTGCAGCTCGGCCTTGCCATGGGTCTCGCCGGGCTCGAAGGCCGCGACAAGGTGACGATCCTGGCGTCGAAGAAGATCGCCGATTTCGGCGCCTGGGCCGAGCAGCTGATCGCGGAATCGACCGGCAAGGAGGGCAAGGGCCTGATCCCGATCGAGGGCGAGCCGCTGGGCGATCCCTCCGTCTACGGCAACGACCGCTTCTTCATCGACATCCGCGTTGAAGGCGAGGCGGATGCCGCACACGATTCCCAGCTTGCCGCGATCGAGGCGGCGGGCCACCCCGTGGTGCGCATCGTCATGAAGTCGATCGAGCATCTCGGCCAGGAGTTCTTCCGCTTCGAGATGGCAACCGCCGTGGCCGGCAGCATTCTCGGCATCAACCCGTTCGACCAGCCGGACGTCGAAGCGGCCAAGATCAAGACCCGCGAGCTCACCGCCGCGTTCGAGAAGACCGGCAAGCTGCCGGCGGAAGAGCCGGTGGTCAGCACCAAGGACGCCGATCTCTACACCGATGAAGCCAATGCCACGGCGCTGCGCGCTGCCGGCGCCAATGGCGATCTCGGCTCCTGGCTGAAGGCGCATCTGTCGCGATCCAGCGACGGAGACTACGTCGCCCTGCTCGGCTACATCGCGCGCGACAAGGCCACGATCGACGCGCTCCAGGCCATGCGCTTAGAGGTGCGCGAGAAGCGGCATGTCGCGACCTGCGCCGAGTTCGGCCCGCGCTTCCTGCATTCGACGGGACAGGCCTACAAGGGCGGGCCCGACAGCGGCGTCTTCCTCCAGATCACCGCCGATGACGCCAAGGACCTGCCTGTGCCGGGCCAGAAGGCGAGCTTCGGCGTGATCAAGGCGGCGCAGGCCCGCGGCGATTTCGACGTGCTGACGGAACGCGGCCGGCGTGCGCTGCGGGTGCACCTGAAGGGCGGGCTCAAGAAAGGCCTTGCCGCGCTCAATGCAGCGCTCAACGACGCGCTGAACTAAAGGAATAATGCAGATGCAACTCGGCATGATCGGCCTCGGCCGAATGGGCGGCAACATCGTTCGCCGCCTGATGCGGCACGGGCATTCGACGGTGGTCTACGACAAGGACGCCAAGGCCGTCGCGGGCCTTGCCGCCGACGGCGCGGTCGGCTCGGCGACGCTGGAAGAGTTCGTCGCCAAGCTGGAGCGGCCGCGCACGGCCTGGGTGATGCTGCCGGCAGGACGCATCACCGAGACCACGATCGAGACGATCGCCGGCGTGATGCAGGAAGGCGACGTCATCATCGACGGCGGCAACACCTTCTGGCAGGACGACGTCCGCCGCGGCAAGGCGCTGAAGGCGCGCGGCATCCATTACGTCGATGTCGGCACGTCAGGCGGCGTCTGGGGGCTCGACCGCGGCTACTGCATGATGATCGGCGGCGAGAAGCAGGTGGTCGACCGGCTCGATCCGATCTTCGCGGCGCTCGCGCCGGGCGCCGGCGACATTCCGCGCACGCCGGGGCGCGAGGGCCGCGATCCCCGCGTCGAGCAAGGCTACATCCACGCCGGGCCCGTCGGCGCCGGCCATTTCGTCAAGATGATCCACAACGGCATCGAATACGGCCTGATGCAGGCCTATGCCGAAGGTTTCGACATCCTCAGGAACGCCAATATCGAGGCTTTGCCGGCGGATCATCGCTACGATTTCGATCTCGCCGACATCGCTGAAGTGTGGCGGCGTGGCAGCGTGATTCCGTCCTGGCTGCTCGACCTCACCTCGACCGCCCTCGCCGACAGTCCGCAACTGTCGGAATATTCCGGCTTCGTGGAGGATTCCGGCGAAGGCCGCTGGACCGTGAATGCGGCGGTCGACGAGGCCGTGCCGGCCGAGGTTTTGACCGCGGCGCTCTACACACGTTTCCGTTCCCGCCGGGAACACACCTTCGCTGAAAAAATTCTCTCGGCGATGCGCGCAGGGTTCGGCGGACACAAGGAGCCGAAGCAGCCGGGCGCGGCGAAGCCGAAGTAACGCGTAAACCAAGCGAAGGCCGACCATTCGTGACAAAAGACCCGCAGCCAAAGCGCAAGCCGGAAAATTGCGCCTTCGTCATCTTCGGCGTCACCGGCGATCTCACCCATCGCCTGGTGATGCCCTCGCTCTACAACCTGGCCGCCGAGCATCTTCTGCCGGAGAAATTCTGCGTCGTCGGCGTCGCCCGCAGGGGCCAGTCGGATGAGGAGCTTCGCGACAGCCTGCTGAAGGGCTTGCGGCAATTCGCGACGCGCCCGGTGGACGACGACATCGCGACGAGGCTTTTGGAATGCGTGACCTTCGTCGAGGCCGACGCAAAGGATCCGCCCTCCTTCGACCGCCTGCGCCAGCATCTGGATTCGCTGGAATGTGCGCAGGACACCGGCGGCAACCGGCTGTTCTATCTGGCAACGCCGCCGGCCGCGTTCGCGCCGACCGCGCGGGAGCTCGGCCGCACCGGCATGATGAGGGAGAACGGCGCCTGGCGGCGGCTCGTGATCGAAAAGCCGTTCGGCACCGATCTGGCCTCGGCCCGCGCGCTGAATGCCGAACTCTTGAAGATCATGGACGAGCACCAGATCTACCGGATTGATCATTATCTCGGCAAGGAAACGGTGCAGAACATCCTGGTGCTGCGCTTTGCCAACGGCATGTTCGAGCCCATCTGGAATCGCAACCACATCGACCACATCCAGATCACCGTGGAAGAGAAGCTCGGGGTCGGCCACCGCGGCGGCTTCTATGATGCCACCGGCGCGCTGCGCGACATGGTGCCGAACCACCTGTTCCAGCTGATGTCGCTGGTCGCGATGGAGCCTCCCGCCCGCTTCGACGCACATTCCGTACGCTCCGAGAAGGCGGACGTGCTGACATCGATCCAGCTGCCCAGCCGGGAGGACGCACTGAAGAATTCGGTGCGCGCGCAATATCTCGCGGGCCGCAGCGGCGACGACGAGATCACGGACTATCGCAAGACCGCGGACGTCAAGCCCGACAGCACCACCGAGACCTTTGTCGCGCTCAAGCTGATGATCGACAATTGGCGCTGGGCCGGCGTCCCGTTCTACTTGCGCACCGGCAAGGCGCTCGGCCACAAGCGCACCGAAGTCGCGATCAAGTTCAAGCAGGCGCCGCTGTCGATGTTCTCAGGGACGGACGTCGACCGGCTGTCTCAGAACTTCCTCACCATCGGCATCGCGCCGACCGAGACCATCGAGCTGCAGTTCAACGCCAAGATCCCGGGGCCGAGCATCACCATCGACGGCGTCGAGATGAAGTTCCGCTATGGCGACTATTTCCGCGCCGATCCCTCGACCGGCTATGAGACGCTGATCTACGACTGTATGATCGGCGACAACATCCTGTTCCAGCGCGCCGACGGCATCGAGGCCGGCTGGCAGGCGGTGCAGCCGTTCCTGGACGCCTGGAAGAGCGCGGGCAGCAACGGCATCGAAACCTATGAAGCCGGCAGCGACGGCCCTGCCTGCGCCGACGAGCTGCTCCGGCGCGACGGACGCAGCTGGCGGAAGTACTCGTGATGGCTCCGGCCGGGCAGCCGAAGCTGATCGTCGAGGCCGATGCCGAAGCTCTCGCCCGCGCCGCGGCCGAGCGCGCAATGGTGCGGATCGCAGCCAATTCCGGTCGGATCGCGATCTGCCTCACCGGCGGCTCCAGCCCGAAGAAGCTGTATCAGTTGCTCGGCAGCGAGGCCTGGCGCGGCAGGATTCCGTGGGAGCGCGTGCATTGGTTCATCGGCGACGAGCGTTTCGTGCCCGACAGCGATCCCCTCAACAACATGGCGGTCGCCCGCGCGACCTTTCTCGATCGCCACGCGCCCGCCGGCCATATTCACCCGATCCCGACCACAGCCGACAATCCCGATGCCGCTGCGGAAGCCTACGCGCGTGAGCTGCAGGCCTTCTATGGCGGAGACCAGCTCGATCCCGCACGTCCGCTGTTCGATCTCGTCCTGATGGGCGCAGGACCGGACGGCCACACCGCCTCGTTGTTTCCCGGTTACCCCGAGATCGAGGAGACCCGACGCTGGGTCGTCGGCGTTCCCAAGGCGAACGTTGCGCCGTTCGTGCCGCGGGTCTCGCTCACCCTGCCCGCTTTGGCCTCCTGCCGCGAGATGCTGTTCGAGATTGCCGGGCACGACAAGCGGCCGATCTTGACGCGCCTCTGCAATGGCGAGAATCTGCCGGCCTTGCGCGCGCGCTCGAACGGCGAGACCGTCTGGCTGGTCGACAAGGCCGCGCTTCCGGAGGACATTCGTGGGCCGCGCTGAAGCACCCTGTGCATTGATCGTGATGGGCGTGTCGGGCTCGGGCAAGAGCACGGTCGCGAAGGCGCTCGGCGAGCGCCTCGGCTGGCGGTTCGAGGACGGCGACAGCTTCCATCCCGCCAGCAATGTCGAGAAGATGCGGGCCGGACATCCCCTCACCGACGAAGACCGCTGGCCCTGGCTGAATGCCATCGCCGACGAAATCGCGCGGGTCTGCGGCCGCGGCGAGCACGTCATCATCGCCTGCTCGGCGCTGAAGCACGCCTATCGCGACGTGCTGCTGCGCGGACGCGATGACGTCCGCTTCGTGTTCCTGAAGGGCACCAAGGAGCTGATCGCCGAACGGCTCGCGCAGCGCAAAGGGCACTTCATGCCGCCCGGACTGCTCGCCAGCCAGTTCGAGACGCTGGAGCCGCCGGAGCCGGGCGAGCACGTCATCACCGTCTCGATCGACGAGACCGTCGAGGCGATCGTAGACGGCATCGTGCGGCAGCTCAAACTGGGCGGCGCAACACCCAAGGTTCTGCCATGACCCAAATCTCACTCGTGGTCTCCGACGTCGACGGCACGCTGCTGACCAAGGACAAGACGCTGACGGAGCGCGCGAAGAACGCCGTGCAGCGGCTGCACCAGGCTGGCATCGGTTTCACCATCACCTCCAGCCGTCCGGCGATCGGCATGCGCTTCTTGATCGAGCCGCTGGCGCTGTGGCTGCCGGTTGGGCCGTTCAACGGCTCCTCGATCGTCGATCCCGAGATGCGGCCGGTCGAGCAGCACCTGATTCCAGCGCGCGCGGCCGAGCGCACCTTGCAGATCCTCCGCGACTACGGCGCCGACGTCTGGCTGTTCACCACCGACAAATGGCTGATCGACAATCCCAGCGGCAGCTACGTCGCGCACGAGCGGCACACGATCCGCTCCGATCCGACGATCGTGACTGACTTCTCGCCCTATCTTGCCAGCGCCTGTAAGATCGTCGGCGCCAGCGCCGACGCCGCCCGGCTCGAGGCGTGCGAGAAGGTGATGCAGGAAGCCCTCGGCAGCGCAGCGACCGCGGTGCGCTCGCAGACCTATTATCTCGACATCACCCCGCCGGGCTTCAACAAGGGCACGTTCGTGCAAGCGATGGCCAGGCGCCTCGGCATCTCGACCGACGCGGTCGCCACCATCGGCGACATGCAGAACGACCTCGCCATGTTCCGCGTCAGCGGCACCTCGATCGCCATGGGCAACGCCGCCGACAACGTCAAGGACGAGGCGACGCACGTCACTGCGACCAACGAGCAGGACGGCTTTGCCGAGGCGATGGAGATGATCTTGACGCGGAATGGGCTGGGCTAAAGCGGAATGGCTTAGATTGACTCGATTGCCACGGGCTCGGTGCAACCTCTCCCGCTTGCGGGAGAGGTCGCGCCGAAGGCGCGGGTGAGGGCTTTCTCCTCTAGGGGGCTATCCCATTGCGGAGACACCCTCTCCCCAACCCTCTCCCGCAAGCGGGAGAGGGAGTGCACCGTGCTCGTGGGGGCAAAAGCGCCTGACGGCTCTTCCTACTACTTCGACCGCTGCACCGCCGGCTTCTCGCTGCCTTGCCTTGCCGCCGACAAATTGTGCGCCGTGTTGATCAGCGCGATGTGGGTCAGCGCCTGCGGGAAATTGCCGGTCTGGCGGCGGGCCACGGAATCGTATTCTTCGGCCAGTAGCCCGACGTCGTTGGCGATGCCGACCACGCGGTCAAGCAGAACTTGCGCCTTGTCGAGATCGCCCGACAGCACGTAGGCATCGGCGAGCCATAGCGTGCACGCCAGGAAGGCGCCTTCGAGCGGCGGCTGGTCCGGGGGCAGCTCGCGCGGGTCGTGCCGCAGCACGAAACCGTCGCGCATCAGGCATTTTTCGGCCGCGGCGATGGTGCCGCGGATGCGCGGGTCGTCCGCCGGCAGGAAGCCGACGGCGGGCAGCAGCAGCACGCTGGCGTCGAGCATCTTCGAGCCGTAGGATTCGACGAACGCATTTTCCTCCGCATCGAATCCCCTGTTGCAGACATCGCGATGGATGGCTTCGCGTAGCGCACGCCAGTGCAGCAGCGGCGCCTTGAAGCCGAAGGTCTCGGCGCTCTTGATGCCGCGGTCGAAGGCGACCCAGGTCATCACCTTGGAGAAGACGTAGTGCTTGGGTTGGCCGCGCCGCTCCCAGATGCCGTGGTCGGGCCGGTCCCAGACTTCGGCCAGATGATTGAGCACGGCGCATTCCAGCGCCCAGGTCGTCTCGTCGTCGAGCTTGAGCCTCGCCATGCGCGACTGGTGGAAGGCGTCGATCAATTCGCCGTAAACATCGAGCTGGAGCTGCGCGTGGGCGGCATTGCCGACGCGCACCGGCTGCGCCCCCTCGTAGCCGCCGAGCCAGCCCGCCTCCCATTCCAGGAGGCGCCGCTGGCCCCAGATGCCGTACATGATCTGCATGTTCGAAGGGGAGCCGGCGGCCGCGCGCAGCAGCCAATTGTGCCAGGCCAGGGCTTCCTCGGTGTAGCCCGAGTTCATCAGCGCCAGCAGCGTGAAGGTGGCATCGCGCAGCCAGCAGAAGCGATAGTCCCAGTTCCTGCTGCCTCCGAGCTTCTCCGGCAAGGAGGTGGTGGGTGCCGCGACGATGCCGCCGGTCGGCGCGAAGGTCAGCGCCTTCAGCGTGATCAGCGAACGCAGGACCAGCTCCTGATAGTCGCCGTCACGGGTGCAATGGCCGCACCAGTCCTCCCAGAATTTTTCGGTCTCCTGAAGCGCCAGCTCCGCATCGATCGGCGCAGGCGGGGCGAGATGCGAGGGACCGTAAGTCAGCACGAATGGCACGGTCTCGCCTTCCTTCACCTCGAAATCCGAGACGGTGGTCAGATCCTCGCCGCGGGTCTCGACCGGAGTGCGCAGCACCGTCATGTCCTGGCCGGCGATGGCCATCAAGGAATGGTCGATCCGCCGCACCCAGGGAATATCCGCGCCGAAGCCGAAGCGGATGACGAGCTCCATCCGCATCTTCACGGTGCCACGGATGCCGCGGACCAGCCGCACGATGTCGGACGCCTTGCCGCGCAGCGGCATGAAATCGATCAGCGCGACGGTGCCGCTTTTCGTCTCGAACCGCGTTTCGAGGATGAGGGTGTTGCCGAGATAGCGCCGCGAGATGGAGGTTGCGCCCTCGCTCGGCGCGATCAGCCAGCGGCCATTCTTGTGGGTGCCGAGGATGGCGGCAAAGCAGGCGTCGGAATCGAAGGCCGGCCAGCACAGCCAGTCGATCGAGCCGTTGCGCCCGACCAGCGCCGCGGTCTCGCAATCGCCGATCAGCGCATAGTCCTCGATCCTCTGAGCCAATGTCGTGCGAGCCTGGCAAGTCCCGGCGGCTCAATTCCCGCCGGGCAATGAACGTTCCCGTGTCGCAGCCTTCAAAGCTGCGAGATCGATCTTGGACGCGATCTTGTCGAGCGCGACCGGCAGGCGCTGGCGCCAGTTCGGATGCTCGTCGATCGTGCCGGGAATGTTGGGCTGGTCAATCACGCCGAGCAGATCCTCCATCGACACCGCGAGCAGCCGCGACGGCGTGCGCGACAGGAAGGCCAGCACAGAGTAGAGATCATTGGCGCTGATGCCGTTCTGGCGCAGGATCTCGTCGAGCCTGCCGAGCGCATCCCAGCGCGCCTGGTCGTTCTCGCCGGGATCGAGCCCGAGCGAGCGCTTCATCTTGAGATCGCTGAAGGAGCGCCAGCCGGCATAGGTCGACAGGTCATGGGTGTTCAGCGTCACCAGCGCATTGGGCCGGTAATGGTCGACATTGCGGAAATGCCCGGCATCGTCGCGCTCGAACATCATGACGAGATAGGACCAGATGCCGAAATCCTGCATCATCTCGCGGAAACCTTCCGGCACGGTGCCGAGGTCCTCGCCGATCACGATGCATTTATGGGCCGCGCTCTCGCGCGCTACGGCCGCCAGCAGCGCCTCGAACGGCATCTGCACATAGGCGCCGTTGTCGGGCTTGAAGCCGCGCGGCACCAGATAAAGCCGTTTCAGGCCGAGCACGTGATCGAGCCGGATGGCGCCGGCATGGCGCATCGACGCCGCGAGCATGTCGGCGAACGGGACGAAAGATTGCGCTTCCAGCCCACCGGCATTGAAGCCGGCAAGGCCCCAATCCTGGCCGATCGTGTTGAGCACGTCGGGCGGCGCGCCGACCGCGAGATGACGCGAGATCGCCGTCTGCTCGTTCCAGGCATCGAAGCCGTTGGACTGCACGCCGACGGCGACGTCGAGATAGAGTCCGACCCGCATGCCGAGCTGACTGGCGAGCGCGTTGGCCCCGTGCAGCTGGCTGTCGGCCGTCCATTGCACGAATTCGACGAACTCGACCTCGCGCTTGTCGGGGCCGTTGCGCAGCTCGGCGAATTTCGCCTCGTCCGGCTGCTGCCATTCTTGCGGCCATTCCCACCAGGGTCCGGTGAAACGATGCCGCAGCACCTCGAAACAGGCAAAGCGGGACAACAGCGGCGCGCGCTCCGCACGGAAGGCGTCAAACGCCTTGCGACGCGCCTCGCTCGCGCTTGTCACGAAGCTGCTAAAGGCGGCGCGCAGGCCCAGCCATTTCAGCGCCGCCATGTCGGTATAAGGGACGCGGTCGCCCTCGCGCAGACGGGCAGCCGTTGCGGCCGCGTCGGGCACGAGGTCGGCCGAAAATTCAGGGATCGCCTCGACGTCGATATAGAGCGGGTTGAGGAAAAGCCGGCTGTTCGGCGAATAGGGGCTGCAATCGGCCGGGTGATCGTCGAACAGGACATGCAGCGGATTGAGCCCGACGCCGTCGGCCCCGAGCTGCTTGGCGAGCCGGACGAGGCCGGCGAGATCGGTGAAATCGCCGATGCCCCAATTGCGGTCGGAGCGGACGCTGTAGAGCTGCACGGCGAGCAGCCAGCCGCGGTCGAAATCGCCGCCGAAACAGCGCTCGGGCGCCACGATCATCGGCACGTCTTCGCTCGCACCTTCGGCATCGGTCAGCGTCAGGCGGTGATACCCGAGCGCCAGGCCCGCCGGCCAGGCGATCACCGGCTCCCGCGTCTCGCCTGCCGCGATCACATTGCCGTTGCCGGCGATTTTCCATTGCAGCGGCGGCGCGCCAACCGACGCCAATTCCGTGCGCGGGCGTCCGAGCGCACGGACCACGACCGGCCCGCTGACGAAGCGATAGACCCGCTTCTCCGGCAGGGCATCGAGGATGGATTTGAGGGCCTCGGGCGCGGTGACCCGCAGCTTGCCGAGGGCATCGATGAATTCGGATTGAACGCCCTTGATCCGGGCTTGAGCTAAAAGATCCATTCGGCACGCAGCTTGCAGGCCATTGTTTGGCCAGGGGCATCGAGAATAACGAGATCGCGGAAGAGGTTAGTCAGGGGTAACTCGCAAACTGCGCTTGCCGTTCCCAAGGGAACCAATGACACACAAGCGGCTTTCTATCATGGTACCAAGCGTGGGTTCCCGACAAGGGAAACGGGCTCCTGCTTTCTTGTCAATGGCATCACCGTGAACAAGACAATTCAAACTGTCGAGAGTGCCGCGGCCGGCAGCGCTTTCCTGATCGAGGACGTCTATCCCGCGATCGACGGCGGCCGTTTCGCCGTGAAGCGGATCGCGGGCGAGCCGGTCGAGGTCTGGGCCGACATCTACCGCGATGGCGAGGCCGTGATCTCAGCCGCGCTGATCTGGCGAGGAGAGCAGGAGCGCGAATGGCGGAGCGAGCCGATGACCCATCACGGCAATGACCGCTGGTCCGGCGCGTTCACGCCCCCCGAGCCCGGCCAATATGTCTACGCGATCGAAGCCTGGACCGACGAGTTCGCTACATGGTCGCACGCCGCCGCGCGAAAGCGGCGCACCGGGGCCGATGTCAGCCTCGATGCGATCGAGGGCGCCGGGCTTTTGACCAAGGCGCATGGCGCGCGGCAGGACGCCGCAGCGATCATCATCAGACAGTGCGAAGATTACCTGAGGAACGGCGACATCACCTCGCTGCTCGCGACCGAGCTCGGCGAAGCCATGGCCGAGAGCCAGTCGCGGCCGGACCTGACGCGTTCGCCATTCTTCCCGCTGACTGCCGACCGCGACAAGGCCCGCTTCAGCACCTGGTATCAGATGATGCCGCGCAGCCAGAGCGCATTGCCGGGCCGGCATGGCACCCTGCGCGACTGCATCGCGCGCGTGCCTGACATCGCCGCAATGGGCTTTGACGTGCTCTACTTCACGCCGATTCACCCGATCGGCAAGACCAGCCGCAAGGGCCGCAACAACGCACCGGTGGCCCGTGAAGGCGATCCCGGCTCGCCCTATGCGATCGGCTCGGCCGAGGGCGGCCACGATGCGCTGCATCCGGAGCTCGGCACGATCGAGGACTTCCGCGCGTTGGTCGCCACATGTCTTGAATACGGGCTCGAGCTTGCGCTGGACTTCGCGGTGCAGTGCTCGCCGGATCATCCCTGGCTGACGCAGCATCCGGAATGGTTCAAATGGCGGCCCGACCGCTCGGTGAAGACGGCGGACGGCCCCTATTCTGACATCGTTATCCCCGACTTCAATTCGGTCGATCGCGTCGGGCTGTGGAATGCGTTTCGCGACGCCATGCTGTTCTGGATCGACAAGGGTGTAACCATCTTCGCCATCGACAATCACGACACCGCGCCGCTCGCGTTCTGGGAGTGGCTGATCCGCGACATAAGCCGCCGTCATCCCGACGTGATCCTGTTCTCCAAGACCTATGCACGGCCAAAGCCGATGAAGGGCCTCGCCAAGCTCGGCTTCGCGCAGTCCTTCACTTACTTCCCCTGGCGCACGGAAAAATGGGAGCTGGAGCAATATCTCGGCGAGCTGACGCGCTATCCCGAACGCGATTTCTACCGTCCGAACATGTTCGTCAACACGCCTGACCTGTTGCCCTTTCACCTGCAGAGCGGAGAGGCGTGGGCCTTCAAGTCGCGGATCGCACTGGCGGCGACGCTGTCAGGCAATTACGGCATCTACAGCGGATTCGAGCTGCTGGAGCATGAGGCCATTCCCGGCCGCGAAGAATATCTGGATTCCGAGAAGTACCAGATCAGGCAGCGGGACTGGGATCGTCCCGGCAACATCAAATCGTACATCGCCGCGCTCAACCGCATCCGCAACGAGAACGCGGCGCTCCAGCAGACCGCGAATTTGCGCTTTCTCGCCATCGAGGACGGCGAGACGATCGCCTTCGCCAAGGAGGCGGCCGATCCGGCCAGCATTGTCGTCGTCGTGATCGCGCTCTCGCGCCGTGAGCGAGAATGCTGGCTGGCGCTCGGCGATCTCACCGTTGACGCCGGCGGGCGGCGTCACCATGTGACGGCACTCGAAAACCTCCTCACCGGCGAACAGTCCCGCATCGAATGGGGCGGCATCAAGTTGCGTATCGATCCCGACCGCGATCCGGCACTTCTGTTCCGCTGCCTGGCGTAAGGGGTCACGCCATGAATGTTCTGTCTTCCGTCGACACCAAGAAGGCTGAGGCTGCCGAGATCGTGGATGAGCTCTGGTACAAGGACGCCATCATCTACCAGCTCCACGTCAAGGCCTTCGCCGACAGCAACAATGACGGCATCGGCGACTTCGCCGGCCTGACCGAGCGGCTGCCCTATCTGCAGGAGCTCGGCGTCACCGCGCTGTGGCTGCTGCCGTTCTACCCGTCGCCCGGCCGCGACGACGGCTACGACATCGCCGATTACGGCGCGGTCAATCCCGATTTCGGGACGATGAAGGACTTCAAGCGGTTCATCCAGGAAGCGCAGAAGCGGGGCCTGCGCGTCATCACCGAGCTCGTCGTCAACCACACCTCGGACCAGCACAAATGGTTCAAGCGCGCGCGGCGCAGCCATCCGGGCTCGAGCGCGCGCAACTGGTACGTCTGGAGCGACACGGATCAGAAGTACCAGGGCACGCGCATCATCTTCACCGACACGGAGAAGTCGAACTGGACCTGGGATCCGGAAGCCGGGGCGTTCTACTGGCACCGCTTCTTCTCGCACCAGCCCGACCTCAATTTCGACAATCCACGCGTGGTCAGCGCCATCATCCAGGTGATGAAGCGGTGGCTGGATGCCGGTGTCGACGGCTTCCGGCTCGATGCGATTCCCTATCTGTGCGAGCGCGAGGGCACCTCGAACGAAAACCTGCCCGAGACGCATGCGATCATCAAGCGCCTGCGGCAGGAGCTGGATGCGTATTCCAAGGGCAAGCTGCTGCTGGCCGAGGCCAATCAATGGCCGGAGGACGTGCAGGAATATTTCGGCCGTGGCGACGAATGCCACATGGCCTATCACTTCCCGCTGATGCCGCGCATCTACATGGCGATCGCCCAGGAAGACCGCTTCCCGATCACCGACATCCTGCGCCAGACGCCGGATATCCCGGCGAGCTGCCAATGGGCGCTATTCCTGCGCAATCATGACGAGCTGACGCTGGAGATGGTCACCGACGTCGAGCGCGACTATCTCTGGACCACCTACGCCAACGATCCCCGCGCGCGCATCAATGTCGGCATCCGCCGGCGCCTTGCGCCGCTGATGGACAACGACCGGCGCAAGATCGAGCTGATGAACTCGCTGCTGCTGTCGTTCCCGGGCACGCCGATCATCTATTACGGCGACGAGATCGGGATGGGCGACAACATCTATCTCGGCGACCGCAACGGCGTCCGCACGCCGATGCAGTGGAGCCCGGACCGCAACGGCGGCTTCTCGCGCTGCGACCCCGCCCGCCTCTACGCGCCGCTGATCATGGATCCCGTTTACGGCTATGAATCCGTCAACGTGGAGGCGCAGTCGCGCAGCCTGTCCTCGCTGCTCAGCGCCACCAAGCGGCTGATCTCGGTGCGGAAGTCGACGCTCGCCTTCGGCCGCGGCACCATGACCTTCATCCGCCCGGCCAACCGCGCCGTGCTCGCCTATGTCCGCCAATACCGCGACGAGGTGATCCTCTGCGTCGCCAATCTGTCGCGCGCCGCGCAGGCCACCGAGCTCGACCTGTCGCCGTGGAAGGACCGCATCCCGCAGGAGATGCTCGGCCGCACACGCTTTCCCGCGATCGGCGAATTGCCCTACATGATCACGCTGGGGCCCTACGGCTTCTACTGGTTCCAGCTTCAGGAGCGCGACAAGTCCGAGCCGGTTGTGCCGCGCGCGGTGCCGGAATTCGAGACGCTGGTCGTGCCGGTGAACTCGAACTGGGTCTCGCTCGCCCGCGAGCGCGGCGTGTTCGAGCGCGACGTGCTGCCGGGCTTCCTGTCACGGACGCGTTGGTATCCCGAGAACAATCCCAAGCACATCCGGACCACGCTGACCTCCGCGGTACCGTTCAGCGACATCGGCGACAACAGACCCTGGATCGCGTTCTTCGAGACGACGCGGGACGAGGTGACGACGCGGTACGTGATGCCCATGCAGATCGAATGGGTGCGTTTCGACCGCGAGCGCTTCAACCCGAAGGCGCTCGCCGCCGTCCGCCAGGGCGCACGCGAAGGCACGCTCCTCGACGTCGCGACCGAGCAGATCTTCATCGGTCTGTTCTTACGAGGACTGTCGCAAAACCTGGTCGTGGACGAGAACAATCTGCGGCTCGAGTTCAAGGCGACCAGCCGTTTCGCCGACTACACCATCAAGGAGCCCGAACGCATCCGCGCCATCGAACAGTCGAACAGTACCGCGCTGGTCGACAACAAGTACGTTGCCAAGATCTATCGGCGGCTGGAGAGCGGCATCAGCCCCGAGATCGAGATCGGCTACTATCTCACCGAGGTCGCCCGCTTTGCCAATACGCCGGCGCTGCTCGGCAGCGTCGAGCTGGTCGACGGCAACCAGCGCAGCGCGCTCGGCGTGCTGCATGCCTATGTCGAGAACCAGGGCGACGGCTGGACCGTGACGACCGGATATCTCGACCGCTATATCGACGAGCAGCGCGTGGCGCCCGCCGATGAGATGCCGCGCGAAACCCAGGAGCAGGCGCCCTATCTGCATTTCATCGCGCAGATCGGCCGGCGGCTCGCCGAGCTGCATGTCGCTCTCACCGCGGCAGAGCCCGCCGATCTCGCCCCGGAGCCGATCGACTCCGCCCAGATCAAGGCTGCGCTCTCCGACCTCAAGGCGCGTGCCGAGCGGATTCTCGAGCTGCTTGCCGACAGCCGCGACGGGCTGCGGGAGATGGACCGGCCCCTGATCGACCGGCTCATCGCTGCACGCGCGGACCTGTTCGACCGCCTCAATGCGCTCTTGCCATCCGAGATCGGCGGGTTGAACATCCGTCATCATGGCGACTTCCGGCTCGGGCAAACTCTGATCGTGAAGGACGATATCTTCATCATCGACTTCGACGGCGATCCGCGTGTGCCGCTGGCCAACAAGCGCCGCAAGGCGCCGGCCGCGCGCGACGTCGCCGGCCTGATCCATTCCATCGACCTTTCTGTAAACGTGGCGCTGAGCCGCGCGCTCACGGGTGCTTCCGACGAGCAGGACCGGCTCGCGGCCGCCCTCGACGAATGGCGCGAGCGCGCCACCGCGACCTTCCTGTCCGCCTACCGCGAAGCCATGATCGATCGGAGGCTGTGGCCGGACGATCGGTCCTGCGCGGAAGGCCTGTTGAGATTTTTCCTCCTGGATCGAGCGTTCCACGACGTAGAGTACGAGCTGTCCCGCCGGCCTGAGGGGCTGCATGCGCCGCTGACCGGACTGCTTCGCATTCTGTCAAGTGCCGAGAGCGAAGCCCATGCCTAAACTGCCTGCAGAAGCCTACGCGATCATCGAAGGTCGCCACTCCGACCCCTTCCACTATCTCGGGCTGCATCCCGAGGGCGGAAAGAGCGTTGTCCGCGCGTTTCTGCCCGAGGCCACCAATGTCGAGGCAGTCGGCGACCATGGCGAGGTCGCGCCGCTCGATCGCGTCCACGATTCCGGCCTGTTCATCGGCGCCCTGCCCAACGGCTCGAAGCACTACCAGCTGCGCGCGAAGTTCGGCAACGACGTGGTCGAGTTCGAGGATGCCTACCGTTTTCCGCCGATCCTGACCGATTTCGACCTCTATTTGCTCGGCGAAGGCACCCATCAGCGCCTCTACGACAAGCTCGGCGCGCATCCGATGCGGCTCGAGGGCGTCGACGGCATCGGCTTCGTGGTGCTCGCGCCGAACGCGCGGCGCGTCTCCGTGGTCGGCGACTTCAACTACTGGGACGGGCGACGCCATCCGATGCGGGTGCGCGGCAACGGCTATTGGGAATTGTTCATCCCGCATGCGAAGGCCGGCGATCACTACAAGTTCGAAATCGTCGGACCGCATGGTCATCTGCTGCCGCTGAAATCCGATCCGATGGCATTTGCCAGCGAGCTGCGGCCGAAGACGGCCTCGATCGTGTTCGACGAAGCGCGCCTGCCGCGACCGCGCCCGGCGCCTGAAGGCATCAACGCATTGTCGGCGCCGATGTCGATCTACGAGGTGCATCTCGGCTCGTGGCGGCGCAAGGACAACAATGAATGGCTGACCTATCGCGAGCTGGCCGAGCAGCTGCCGGCCTATGCCCGCGACATGGGCTTCACCCATCTCGAATTCCTGCCGGTGAACGAGCATCCGTTCGATGGCTCCTGGGGCTATCAGCCGACCGGCCTCTATGCGCCAACCAGCCGTTTCGGCGGCCCCGAGGATTTTGCGGCGCTGATCGATGCCTGCCACCGCGAAGGCATCGGCGTGCTGCTCGACTGGGTGCCCGGCCACTTCCCCGACGATCCCCACGGGCTCGGCCATTTCGACGGCACCGCGCTCTATGAGCACGCCAACCCGCTCCAGGGCCGCCACCTCGACTGGGGCACGCTGATCTACAATTACGGCCGCACCGAAGTGACGAACTTCCTGGTGTCGAATGCGCTGTTCTGGATGGAGCGTTACGCCATCGACGGCCTGCGCGTCGATGCGGTCGCCTCCATGCTCTATCTCGACTACAGCCGGCCGCCCGACGCCTGGATCCCGAACCAATATGGCGGGCGGGAGAACATCGAGGCGATCAACTTCCTGCGCCGCTTCAACACGGAAGTGTTCGCCCGCTTCCCGCAGGCAACCACCGCCGCCGAGGAGTCCACCGCCTGGCCCCAAGTCTCGCGCCCGGTCGAGTTCGGCGGGCTCGGCTTCGGCTACAAGTGGAACATGGGCTGGATGCACGACACGCTGAACTACATCAGCAAGGATCCGATCCACCGCAAGCATCACCACGGCGAGATCCTGTTCGGCCTGCACTATGCGTTCTCGGAGAACTTCATCCTGCCGCTGTCGCACGATGAGGTCGTGCACGGCAAGCGCTCGATCCTCGGCCGCATGCCCGGCGACGAGTGGCAGCGCTTTGCCAATTTGCGCGCCTACTACAGCTTCATGTTCGGCCACCCCGGCAAGAAGCTCTTGTTCATGGGCGCCGAGATCGCGCAGAGCCGCGAATGGAATCACGACCAGTCGCTCGACTGGCATCTGCTCGAATACAAGGTCCATTCCGGCGTCCAGGCCTTGATCCGCGACCTCAACCGGCTCTATCGCGCGGTTCCGGCGCTGCACCAGATGGATTGCGAGCAGGCCGGCTTCGAATGGCTGATCACCGATGATGCCAACCGCAACGTCTTCGCCTGGCTGCGCAAGGGATTCGACGAGCACGCGCGGTGTGTCGTCATCATCAACTTCTCGCCTAACGTCTACCAGAACTATCGCGTTCGCGTGCCCTTCGGCGGCAAGTGGAAGGAAGTTCTCAACTCCGATTCCGCCCATTACGGCGGCAGCAATGTCGGCAATGTCGGCGAGGTCCATGCCGAGGGCGGCGAGCTGCGCCTCACCATTCCGCCGCTGGCTGCGATCTTTCTTGTTCCGGAAAGCTGATCGATGCGCCTGACTGCCGGATCGCCCGCACGGCTCGGCGCAAGCTGGGACGGACGCGGCACCAATTTCGCGCTGTTCTCCGCCAACGCGCAGAAGGTCGAGCTCTGCCTGTTCGACACCCAAGGCCGCCGCGAGCTCGAGCGCATCGAGCTGCCCGAGAAGACCGAGGATGTCTGGCACGGCTATCTCAACGACGTCGCGCCGGGCCAGCTTTACGGCTATCGCGTGCACGGCCCCTACGAGCCCGAGCACGGCCATCGCTTCAACGCCAACAAGCTGCTGCTCGACCCCTACGCCAAGCGGCTTGCCGGGCGTCTGGTCTGGAGCGATGCGCATTTCGCCTACCGCACCGGAAGCCCGCGCGAGGACCTGTCGTTCGACCGGCGCGACAATGCGCGCGGCATGCCCAAGGCCGTCGTGGTCGACGAGACCTTCAACTGGGGCCGCCGCGAGATCCGGCCGAATATTCCCTGGGAAGACACGATCATCTACGAGGCCCACGTCAAGGGCCTGACCCAGAAGCGCGAGGACGTGCCGCCGAATCTGCGCGGCACCTATGGCGGCTTGTCTTCACCGGCAATGATCGATCACCTCAGGAAGCTCGGCGTCACCACGGTCGAGCTGCTGCCGGTGCACAGCTTCGTCGACGACCGCATCCTGGTGGAAAAGAAGCTCGCCAATTACTGGGGCTACAACACGCTGTCGTTCTTTGCGCCCGAGCCACGCTACGCCCAGGACAACGCGCTCGATTCCTTCCGCACTACGGTGGCGCGGCTGCACGATGCCGGCATCGAGGTGATGCTCGACGTCGTCTACAACCACACCGCCGAGGGAAATCATCTCGGTCCGACACTGTGCTATCGCGGCATCGACAACGCCTCCTATTATTGGCTGAACCGCGAGAACCCGCGCTATTACGACGACTTCACCGGCTGCGGCTCGTCGGTGAACCTCACCCATCCGCGCGTGCTGCAAATGGTGATGGATTCCTTGCGCTACTGGGTCGAGGTCTGCCATGTCGACGGCTTCCGCTTCGACCTTGCCACCACGCTGGCGCGCGGGCCGAACGGTTTCGATCGCGGCAGCTCGTTCCTGACCGCGGTGCGGCAGGACCCGGTGCTGGCCACCGTCAAGCTCGTCGCCGAGCCGTGGGACCTCGGCCTCGGCGGCTACCAGGTCGGAGCCTTTCCCTCGCAATGGTCAGAATGGAACGACCGCTATCGCAGCGCCATGCGCCGCTACTGGAGCGGTGAAGGTAGCCTGATCGGCGACATCTCCAGCCGCATGACCGCGTCCTCCGACTTGTTCAACCACGACGGACGGCGGCCGCGCGCCAGCATCAACCACATCACCGTCCACGACGGCTTCACGCTCGCCGACCTCTTCAGCTACAACGAGAAGCACAACGAGGCCAACGGCGAGGACAATCGCGACGGCTCGAACGACAATCACAGCAACAATTGCGGCGTCGAGGGCCCGACCGACGATCCTGGCATCATCAGCCTGCGCCGCCAGCTGCGCAAGAACGTGCTGGCCTGCCTGATGCTGGCCCAGGGCGTTCCGCTGATCCTCGCCGGCGACGAGGTCGGCAACTCGCAATCTGGCAACAACAACGCCTATTGCCAGGACAACGAGGTCGGCTGGGTCGGCTGGGACAATCTCGGCAAGGACGGCGACGACATGATCGACTTCGTTGCCCATCTCGCCGACATCCGCCGCCGTTTCTCACAGCTGCGCAGCCATCGCTGGCTCGACGGCCGCCCCAAGGACGGCGTCTCCTACGGCGCATTGTGGCTGACGCCCGCCGGCAACGAGATGACGGAGAGTGACTGGACATTCCCGGATGGGCGGTTTCTCTCCTATGTGATGGGCCCGATGGAACCGGGCGGCGCTGCGATCTTTATCGTACTGAACGCCGCTCCCGAAGAGATCGCATTCAAATTGCCCAAAATGACCGAATACAAGAGCTGGCAGCAGATCCTGAACACGACCGATGCCAAGCTGAATACGATCGACTTCCTGCCCGGGAGCGACAGCAAGGCGCCGCCGCGCTCCGTGCTCGCCTTCGCAGGCGCACTATGAGGCCATCCTTCGGGGCGAGGCCGACCAAGGACGGCGTGTCGTTCCGGCTGTGGGCGCCGGCCGCGCGCCGCGTCGATCTCCTGCTCGACCGCAGGCACGCGATGCAGCGCCGGCAGGATGGCTGGTTCGTCGCCGAGATCGCCGGCTTGTCATCTGGCAGCAAGTACAAGTTCAGGATCGACGACGACATCGACGTGCCGGATCCCGCTTCGGCCTTCCAGCCCGACGACGTGTTCGGCCCGAGCGAGGTGATCGATCACGATGCCTTCGTCTGGCGCGCACGCGATTGGCGCGGCCGTCCCTGGGAAGAGACGGTGCTGGTCGAGACCCATGTCGGCACCTTCACGTCCGAAGGCAGCTATCGCGCCATGATCGACAAGCTCGATCACCTCGCCGCGACCGGCATCAATGCGCTGGAATTGATGCCGCTCGCCGATTTCGCAGGCCGCCGCGGCTGGGGCTATGACGGCGTGCTGTGGTACGCGCCGGACAGCGCCTATGGCCGGCCCGAAGACCTGAAGACGCTGATCGACGAGGCGCATCTGCGCGGGCTGATGGTGTTCCTCGACGTCGTCTACAATCATTTCGGCCCGGAAGGAAACTATCTCGGCCGTTACGCGCCGACCTTCTTCACCGATGCGCACACGCCGTGGGGCAGCGCGATCGATTATCGCGTGCCGCAGGTGCGAGCCTTCGCCGTCGAGAATGCGCTGTCCTGGCTCGGCGACTACCGCTTCGATGGCCTCAGACTCGACGCCGCCAACCACATCATGGCTGTCCCGGGCGAGCAGTCCATGCTGCAGGACCTCAGCGTTGCCACCGGCGAGCTCGCCAAGGCCACGGGACGCCACATCCATCTCGTGCTGGAGAACGGCGACAACCGCGCCAGCCTGCTCGATGCCGCGCAGGAGCCGCCGAACGGCAAATATCGCGGGCAGTGGAACGACGATTATCATCACGTCTGGCACGTGATGCTGACCGGCGAGCATGCCGGCTACTATGGCGATTACCAGACGCCGCGCATGGATCTGGCGCGCGCGCTCGCCTCCGGCTTCGTCTATCAGGGCGAGATCTCGGAATTCTGGGGCAAGAAGCCGCGCGGCGAGCCGAGCGGCCAGCTGCCGCCGGCGACCTTCGTCAATTTCCTGCAGAACCACGACCAGATCGGCAATCGCCCGCTGGGCGAGCGGCTGGAAAGCCTGGCATCGCCACAGCAGATCGAGGCCGCGCTCGCGGTCACCCTGCTCGCGCCGATGGTGCCGATGCTGTTTCAGGGCGAGGAATGGGGCTCGACGGCCCCCTTCCCGTTCTTTTGCGATTTCCAGGGCGAACTCGCCGATGCCGTGCGCAAGGGACGCAAGCGCGAATATGCCTGGGCTTACGAGAAATACGGCGAGGAGGTGCCCGATCCGCTCGATCCGGCAACGCTGCAATCGGCCGTGCTCGACTGGACCGGCCGCACGCCGCAACAGGATGCGCGGCTCGCGCTGGTGCGGGAGTTGCTCGGCGTCCGTCGCAAGCAGATCGTGCCGCGGCTGAAGGGCGCAAGCTTCGGTGATGCCGAGGCGGCCGACAACGGCATCGTCACCGCACATTGGCGCATGGGCGACGGCACCACGTTGCGTCTTGTCGCCAATCTGTCGGATCACGAGATCACTTCCAGCGTCAGTGCGGGCACGCCGATCTGGGGCGGCGGCGCCGGCGAGCGGCTCACGCCCTGGTCGGTGGTCTGGCGCCTCGGAGGTTAGAATGCCTCCCGCCATTCCGCTCGCGACCTACCGGCTCCAGCTCACCGCGGATTTCGATTTCGACAAGGCCGCCGCGGTCGTTCCGTATCTCAAGGCGCTGGGCATCACGCATCTCTACGCCTCGCCGGTGATGAAGGCCCGCAAAGGCTCGACCCATGGCTATGACACGGTCGATCACGGCCAGTTCAATCCCGAGCTCGGCGGTGAGACCGGCTTTGCGCGGCTGAGCCAGGCGCTTCAGCAGCACGATCTCGGGCTCATCATCGATTTCGTCCCCAACCATGTCGGCGTGCATTTTGCCGACAATCCGTGGTGGCTCGACGTGCTGGAATGGGGCCAGGCCTCGCCGCACGCGGCGTCCTTCGACATCGACTGGGACCAGCTGGCCTACCGCGCCCGCGGCGGCGTGCTGCTGCCGATCCTCGGCGCGTCCTACGGCGAGGCGCTGGAGCGCGGCGATATCGAGCTGCGCTACGACCCGGACGAAGGGACTTTTTCCGCCTGGTATTTCGAGCACCGCTTACCGATCGCGCCGGAGCGCTATGGCGAGATGCTGCGGATTGTCGTCAAGGAGGCGGACGCGGCGGAAACAGAGCCCGGCAAGCGCCTGCTGTCGCTCGCGACCCGCACCACAGGGCTGCGGCGCCCCAATCGCAAGGAAGCTCCCGGCTTCAAGTCCGAGCTCAAGGAGATCGCAGGCGCCGCCGACATCATCAAGCGCGGCCTTGCCGCCTATCGCGCCGGCAAGGACCGCCCGGCACAGACGTTGACGCTGCATCATCTCCTCGAGCGCCAGCACTACAAGCTCGGGCACTGGCGACTTGCTTCCAGCGACATCAACTATCGCCGCTTCTTCGACGTCAACGGCCTCGCCGGCCTGCGCGTCGAGGACGCGAGCACGTTTGCCGCTACGCACCGGCTGGTGAAGCAGCTCATCGCCGACGGCAAATTGCAGGGAATCCGGCTCGATCACATCGACGGCCTGCGTGACCCGGCCCAGTATTGCCAGCGATTGCGCCGCCTGGTGCGCGACGCGCAGGGCAACGCAAAGCCCTTCTACACCGTGATCGAGAAGATCCTGTGCGAGCACGAACGCCTGCCGCATTTCGCCGGCGTCCAGGGCACCACCGGCTACGAGTGGATGAATGTCATCACCCACGTGCTGGTCGATCCCAGGGGACTGGAGGCGCTGGACGAGACCTGGCGGCAGATCAGCAACCGGCCGCCGCGGCTTGTGCCTTACGTCAAGGACGCCAAGCGGCGGGTGCTGGAGACGCTGCTCACCAGCGAGTTCACCGTGCTGACGCGCCTGCTTGCGCGCATCGCCAACGGCCATTATTCGACGCGCGACTTCTCGGCCGACAGCCTGCGGCAGGCGCTCGAGCTCTATGTGTTGCATTTCCCGGTCTATCGCACCTACCTGACGCATAGTGGCCCGACCGCAGCGGACCGCAAGCTGATCGACGACACCATTGCGCGCGCCCGCCGCGACTGGTTCGCCGCCGACGAAGGCATTTTCGACTTCCTGCGCGATGCCTTGACCATGGACCTGCTCAAGCCGGGCCGTCCACCGCACAGCGCCCCGCGCGTGCGCCGCTTCGCGCTGAAGGTGCAGCAATTCACCGGCCCGATGATGGCAAAGTCGCTGGAGGACACCGCGTTCTATCAATTCCACCGGCTGCTGGCGCTGAACGAGGTCGGCGGCGACCCCGCCAGCACCGGCCTCAGCATTCCCGCCTTCCACCAGGCCATGCTGGCCCGCGCCAGGGAATGGCCGCAAGGCATGACCGCAACCGCCACCCACGACACCAAGCGTGGTGAGGATGCGCGCACGCGCATCGCATCGCTCAGCGAGATTCCCGGTGAATGGACCAGCGCAGTGGCGCGCTGGAAGGTGCTGAACGCGCCGCACCTCACGCTGCACGGCAATTTCCGCGCGCCGTCGGCGACGTTCGAATACATGCTCTACCAGACCCTGCTCGGTGTCTGGCCGGTTCAAGCGCCGGCCGATGCTGGCTTCATCGAGCGCATCCAGGCCTATGCCCTCAAGGCCGCGCGCGAAGGCAAGGAGGAGACGAGCTGGCTCAACCCTCATGAAGCGTATGAGAACGGGATCCGCGATTTCATCGCGAAGATCCTCGACCCCGACCAGTCCGCGGAATTCCTTCAGGCCTTGCAGACGCTGGCGCGCCGCGTCGCGCTGCTCGGCACGCTGAACTCGCTGAGCCAGCTCACGCTCAAGGCGACGCTGCCGGGCGTGCCGGACTTCTATCAAGGCACCGAATTCTGGGACCTGTCGCTGGTCGATCCCGACAACCGCCGCCCGGTCGACTTCGCCGCGCGCCGCGCGGCGCTGCCATCACTGGAAGCGCCGGACTGGAGCGGCCTGATCAAGAGTTGGCCGGACGGCAGCCTCAAGCTGGCCTGGACGCGGCATCTGCTCAAGCTGCGCAACGAGCTGGCCGACGTCTTCGCGCAGGGCGACTACCAGCCGCTGGAAGTACGGGGCGCCCATGCCGACCATGTCATCGCCTTCGCGCGTCGTCAGGGCCGCGCCGCCGCGATCGTCGTGGTCGGGCGTCAGTTCGCGCCGTTCACCCAAGCAGGCCGGGAATGGCCCGCACCGGAAGCTATTGACGCCACTATCGACACCACGGGCTATGTCGTGCCCGGCCTTGCCGGCAATGACTTGCCGCTCGCGCAGGCCTTCCGCGATTGTCCTGCCTTCGTCGTCGCAGGCCGAACGGCGAATGCCGTCAGGGCGGCGCGGCAGCGCGTGCGCGCCTGAAGTTACTTCTCCCCGTCCTTGGTCAGCAGCAATTGGCCGCGCTTCCTGATCGTGGCCTGCGCCATCTCGGCGAACCGCTGCAGCAGCCAGGGCAGCACCACCTCGACCCGGACCTGATCGTCGCCGACATCGACCTGCCCCGTCGCGACCTGGCCGAGCGCGCGGATGCGGAAGGCCATAGTGTCGCCGCTCCAGCGTTCCTCCTCGACCTGCATCACGGGAATGCTCGCCGCGGCGCGGCCGAGCCCCGTCTTGAGCCGGCGCACCGCCTCCTCACGGCCGAGACGATGCGGAATCGAGACGACGAGCGGTGCTGACATGGTCCTGCCTCTTCTGACTGACGTCACATAATCATGCCGGGTCGACCAACAAAGGTTCCATGCAAGTTGATCCCCCGGCCGTGTTTCAAGGTCGGAACTTTACAACCTACGGCAAGTTGCTCCCGCACAACGGGACAGGTTTGCAATGACCCTTCTTACGAAGGGCTGGAGGAGATTCGTATGTCAATCGGCACGATCATTCTGATCATCTTGATCATCGCCCTGCTCGGCGGCTTCAGCGGCATCGGCGGCGGGCCGTTCTACGGCACCGGTTATTACGGCGGCGGCGGCCTCGGGCTCGTCATCGTCATTCTGCTGATCCTGATCCTGATGGGAAGGATCTAGATGCAGACTTCGTAGGATGGGCAAAGGCGCAATGCGCCGTGCCCACCTCTTCGTTCGAACGAAAGAAGGTGGTGGGCACGCTTCGCTTTGCCCACCCTACGAGACCTGCCTTCGGCGCAACAGCGACAGACCTACTTCACCTTCCCCGCCAGCTTCTTGATCGCGGCCTTGATTGACACGGCTGCATCCTCATACCCCTCCCACGCCTTCGATCGCGCCAGCAGGGCCGGCACGGTGCGCAGCGTATAGCGCTTCGGATCGAGATCGCTCTTCACCTGCGCCCAGGTGACCGGCATCGACACGGGCGCGCCGGCGCGCGCGCGCGGCGACAACGGGGCCACCGCCGTCGACATGCGGTCGTTGCGCAGATAATCCAGGAAGATCTTTCCCCTGCGCAGCTTCTTCGACATGTTGAGCAGATAGCGTTCGGGATCGTCGTCCGCCATCCACTGGCAGACGCCTTGCGCAAAGGCCTTGGCCTCCTTCCAGCTCACCTTGTCGCGCGCGCCATGGAGCAGCGGCACCACGACGTGAAGGCCCTTGCCGCCGGTGGTCTTGCAGAAGCTGTCCATGCCGATATCGGCGAGCCGCTGCCGCATCTCCTTGGCCGCCTCGACCACGTCGGCAAAGTCCACGTCGGGGGCGGGGTCGAGATCGAACACCAGGCGGCCCGGGGTGTCATAGGCATAGGGCGCGCAGTTCCAGGGATGCAGCTCGACGCCGCCGATCTGCGCCACCGCGGCGAGCCCTTCGATCCGGTCGATCTGAAGATACGGCTTGCGGTCGCCGGAGACCCGCGCGAGCTCAAGAAGGTTCGACGTTCCCTGCATCGCATGGCGCTGGAAGAAGCACTCGCCCTTGATGCCGTCGGGCGCGCGGATCAGCGAACAGGGCCGGCCCTTGAGATGCACGATCATCCATTCGCCGACGGCTTCGAGGTAGCGGGCAAGATCCAGCTTGGTGACGGCACCACCATCGCCGTCATCCGGCCAGAGCTCCTTGTCCGGCTTGGAGATGACGACACCCATGACCTCGGCATTTTGAGCGGCCTGCTTCGAGCGCCCGCCCGCCTTGGTGCGCGCCGCCTTCCTGGCCCGGGGCTCGGCGAGCTCGGTGTCGACGGGCGTCTCGGCCTCGACCTCCTCCGCCGCCTTGTCCTGCCGCAAGCCCTTGAAGGCCGCCTGGCGAATATTGCCGTCGGCCGTGAAGCCCGCGAACTCGATTTCGGCGACGAGCTCGGGCTTCAGCCAATGCACGTCCCGCGTCTTCTTCGGCGCGTTCTTGCCGCCGAACGGGCTTTCCTTGCTCTCAATCGCCTTCAGCGCCGGCATGATGCGCTTGACTTTATCAGCGCCAAAGCCGGTACCGACCATGCCGACGAAGGCGAGATGATCGCCGCGCTGCACGCCTGCCATCAGGGAGCGGAATTTGCCGTTGGTGGTCTTGTAACCGCCGATCACCACTTCGTGGCCGGCGCGGCATTTCGATTTGACCCAGCTCTCGGTGCGCCCCGAACGATACGGCGCATTCAGCTTCTTCGACACGACGCCTTCGAGCTCGAGCTTGCAGGCCGATTGCAGCACGGCATCGCCGCCGCTCTCGAAATGCTCGACATAGCGGATCTGAGTCGATTTCCGCTTGCGCGCTTCCAGCAGCTTCTTGAGCTGCGCCTTGCGCTCCCCAAGCGGCAGCCGACGGTAGTCCTGCCCTTCCGCGAAGAGCAGATCGAAGGCGAAGAAGATCAGGTCGTCGGTCTTGCCATCGGACAGCGCAGCTTGCAGCGAGGAGAAGTTCGGCGCGCCGTTATGGTCGAGCGCGACGATCTCGCCGTCGATCATCACGTCCGGCAGCGCGGCGGCTTCCTCGGCGATGGAGGCGAACTTGCTGGTCCAGTCGAGTCCCTTGCGCGTCTTCAGCGTCGCCTCGCCGTCCTCGACCCGGAGCTGGACGCGATAGCCGTCGAATTTGATCTCGTGGCACCAGCCCTCGTCTCCGGGCGGCCGCTCGACCAGCGTGCAGAGCTGCGGCGCAACGAAATCCGGCATCTCAGACACCGTCTTAGCCCTCGCCGCGGTCGCGGCAGTTTTCTTCGCCGCTTTGCCGCCCTTCAACGCGGTGCGCGGCGACGGCTTCACCGTCCGCCCTTTCGTCTCTTCCGCGCGGTTGGACTGCCAGACCGCGTCGGCCTTGCCCTTGGTCCCCTTCGCCAGCATGAACGGCTTCGGCGCGCGGCCCTTTCCCTCCGCGATCTGTTCCATCGCCCGGCCCGAGGCGACGGACTTGTCCTGCTCGAGAATATCGTTGTCCGCGCCTTCGCGGACATACTCGTCACGATGCTTGATCAAGAGCCAGTTGGTCCGCTTCTCGCCGCCGCGGTTGCGCATCCGCACCAAGACCCAGCTTCCCTGCAGCTTGTCGCCATGGAGCGTGAACTTCAGGTCGCCTTTCTTGAAGCCGGCCTCCGGATCGTCCGATTCCCAGGTGCCGCGGTCCCACAACATCACGGTGCCGCCGCCGTACTGGCCTTCCGGAATCGTGCCTTCGAAATCGCCGTAATCGAGCGGATGGTCCTCGACTTCGACGGCCAGCCGCTTGTCGTGGGGATCAAGCGAAGGCCCCTTCGTCACCGCCCAGGACTTGAACACGCCGTCGAATTCGAGCCGGAGGTCGTAGTGCAGCCGGGTCGCATCATGCTTCTGGATGACGAAGCGCCGCTGTTTCGATGGCGCCACGGCGGTCTTGCCCGAAGGCTCCGGCGTCTTCTCGAAGTCCCGCTTCTGTCGGTAGGTGGAGAGTTTCTGCAGCACGTCCGGTCCCGCTTCTCGTTCGGCACTTGAAGCCTATCACGGCGAAAGTCCCGCCCGGAACCAAAACCCGATGGGACGGTTGGGGTTCCAAAACGCCTTGAAAACGCTGGAGAATGGAATGGCCCCGCGCGCCTACTGGAAGGGAACGTTGAAGCTGTCGCTGGTCAGTTGCCCGGTCGTGCTCTATCCGGCGACCACCGCGGCCGAGAAGACGCGGTTTCACTTGATCAACCGCGAGACCGGGAACCGGCTCAAGCAGCAGATGATCGATTCCGAGACCGGTGACGTCGTCGAGAGCGACCAGAAGGGCCGCGGCTACGAAGTGCGCAAGGGCAAGTACATCGAGATCGAGCCGGAGGAGCTCGAGGCGGTCCAGATCGAGAGCAATCACACCATCGATATCGAGAGCTTCGTGCCGCGCGAGGAGATCGACCAGCGCTTCCTCAACCACCCCTACTACATCGCCCCCGACGGCAAGGCCGCGGTCGACGCCTTCGCGGTGATCCGCGACGCCATGAAGGACCAGGAGCGCGTGGCGCTCGCTAAGATCGTTCTGACCAATCGCGAGCACGTCATGGCGATCGAGCCGCGCGGCAAGGGCCTGCTCGGCACCACGCTGCGCTTCCCTTACGAGCTGCGCGAGGAGGACCAGTTCTTCGACGACATCAAGAGCCCGAAGATCACCAAGGACATGGTCGAGCTCGCCGGCCACATCCTGCAGACCAAGGCGGCGCATTTCGATCCCAGCAAGTTCAAGGACGAATACGAGGACGCGTTGAAGGCCCTGGTGAAGCGCAAGGCCAGCGGCAAGAAGATCGAGCTGCCCGAGCCCGAGGAACGGCCGAGCAACGTCGTCAGCCTGATGGACGCTCTGAAGCAGAGCCTGAAGGGACGCGGCGGGAAGAAGTCGGCGGCGAAGTCGCACGCGCGGCGCGCGACCGGACGGCACCGCAGCGCGAAGAAGGCGCACCGGTCGACGGCAAGGCACAGGAAGGCGGGTTAGTTCGTCATTCCGGGGCGATGCGAAGCATCGAGCCCGGAATCCATCGTGCCAAGCGCGACGGGCAGAGAAATGGATTCCGGGCCCGCGCCAACGGGCGCGTCCCGGAATGACAGCCGGGGTCTATTCCCCAGCCTTCAGCCGATACCCGATCCCCGTCTCCGTCAGCACATATTGCGGCCGCTCCGGATCGGCTTCGATCTTCTGGCGAAGCTGGCGGACATAGACGCGCAGATATTGCGCGTCGGTCAATTCATCCCACAGCTCCTTCAGCAGGAAGCGGTGGGTGAGCACCTTGCCGGCGTGCTGCACCAGCACCCGCAACAGGTCATATTCCTTCGGCGAGAGCTTCACCTCGCGCTCCCCGACCTTGACGATGCGGCGGACGAGATCGACCGAGAGATCGCCGGTGCGGAACACCGGGCGTTCGCCCTTGACCTGAAGCTGGTGACGCAGCGCGGCGCGCAGGCGCGCCAGCAGCTCCTCCATGCCGAACGGCTTGGTGAGATAATCGTCGGCGCCGAGATCGAGCGCCTGCACCTTGCCGGCTTCGTCGCCGCGGCTCGACAGCACCACGATCGGCACGCCGTCGTTGCGGGCGCGGATGGTGCGGAGCAGCTCATGGCCTTGAACGTCGGGCAGGCCGAGATCGAGAATGATCAGCGCCGGCTCCTCGCCAAGTTTCTCCAGCGCCGTCTTGCCGTTCGGCGCTTCCAGGATTTCGTAGCCCTGGGTCGTCAGCCCCATTCGCAGCAATTTGCGGATCGGCGGCTCGTCGTCGATGACCAGGACCTTGATCGGAGCAGCGCTCATGCGGCGGTATCCAATGCGTGGCTCTCTGCCGGAACCGGCAGGCGAATGGTGAGGACCGCGCCGCTCCGCTCGCTGCGATTGGCGGCGGAGATCGTGCCGCGCATCGCCTCGACGAAGCCGCGCGAGATGGCAAGCCCGAGCCCGGTGCCGGGACGGACGTGATCGCCCTTCTGCACGCGATAGAACTTGTCGAATACGCTCTCGAGCTCGTCCGGTGGAATGCCGGCGCCCTCGTCGACGACCGCGAGCACGACATGAGCGCTGTCGCGCCGGCCGCGGATCGAGATCGTGGTTTCGGGGGGCGCGTATTTCGCGGCATTGTCAAGCAGGTTGAACAGCACCTGCTCGAACAGCACGGCGTCGAGCTGGAGCATCGGCAGATCGGCGGCCAGCATCAGCTCGACCTTGTGGCGGCTGAGGATCTTACTGGCGCGCCGGAGCGCGCTGCCGACGATCTCGCTGAGATCGTGCAGCGCTGTGTTGGGCACGATGGCGCCGGATTCGAGCTTGGTCATGTCGAGCAGATTGGCGATGAAGCGGTTGAGCCGCTCGGATTCGTCGATCACGGTGGCGAGCAAATCGCGCTTCTCGGTGTCCGAGAGCGCGCCCGCGAGATCGCGCATGGTGGAGGCCGCGCCGAGCACCGAGGCGAGCGGCGTCTTCAGATCGTGCGAGATCGAGGTCAACAGCGCCGAGCGCAGCCGCTCGGATTCGACGGTGCGCTTGACGCGGTCCATGTCCTCGACCAGCAGCACACGCTCGATCGCGAGCGCGCCCTGGTCGACCAGCGCATCGAGCAGTCGGCGCTGGTCCGGCGTCAGCAGCGGGCCGGAGCGGTCGTTGTCGATGCCGATGACGCCGATCGGGCCGCGCCCGGTGCGCATCGGCAGGAACAGCCGCTTGGCGCCCGGCAACGTGTCCGAGCCGCGGCCGGCGGGACGATCGTTGCTCCAGGCCCAGTTGGCGGCGGCAAGATCGGCCTGGTCGAGCTCGTCCTCGGGCGGATAGCCTGATTTCACCGTCAGCAGGCCTTCATCCGGCAACAGCAGCACCACGCGGACCTTCAGCATCAATGCGGTCTGGTAGGCACTGGCCCACAAGACGTCGTCCAGCGTGGCGGTGCCGGCGAGCTTGCGGCTGAAGGCATAGAGCTGCTCGGTCATCCTGATCCGGCCGATCGCGGTGTCGGCCTGGATGCGCACGCGCGCCGCGACATTGGAGACGATCATCGCCACCACCATGAACAGCACGAAAGCGGCGACATTGGTCGGGTCGGTGATCGTGAAGGTGTAGATCGGCGGGATGAAGAAGAAATTGTAGCAGAGCGAAGCCGCCACCGTGGCCAACAGCGAGGGCCACAGGCCGTAGCGCACGGCAACCGCGACGACCGAGGTCAGCAGCACGAGATCGACGTTCTCGATGCCGAAATAGGGCTGGATCAGCTTGGCAGCGCCGAGACCCACAAGCACGATCCCAAGCGCCTTGAGAAAAGGCAAGGGATCGAACGGCTCGGATCGTGCGGCGGTCTGCACCGCCATCTTGGGCGCGGCCTCTCCGGAAAGCTCGTTGCCGGGAATGACGTGAACGCTGATATTGCCCGCGCGGCGCACCAGATCGTGCACGACCGAGCCGCGTGTCATCTCGAACCAGCGCGAGCGCGTCGACTTGCCGATCACGATCTGGGTGACGTTGTTGCCGTGCGCGAAACCGATGAGATCGTCAGCGATGCGGCGGCCGACGGCGGGAATGGTCAAGGCTTCGCCGCCGAGCGATTCCGCGAGCCGCAGCGTATCGGCCAGCCGATCGCGCTCCTCGTCGGACAATTGCAGCGATCGCCGCGTCTCGATCGAAATCGCGGTGAACGGCGCATGCAGCCGGTCGGCCAATCGCTTGGTGTAGCGCACGAGGCCGGCCGCGCGCGGGTCCTCGCTGACGCAGACCAGGATGCGCTCACCCGCGGCCCAGGGCCCCGGAATCGCATTCGCCTGCATGTGGTTGAGCAGCTGCTCGTCGACCCGCTCGGCGGTGCGCCGCAGTGCGAGCTCGCGCAGCGCCGTGAGATTGCCTGGCGAGAAATAATGCTCCAGCGCCCGCTCGGCCTGCTTGGGCACATAGACCTTGCCCTCCTTCAGGCGCTGGATCAGGTCGTCGGGCGTGAGGTCGATCAGCTCGATCGCGTCGGCGCGGTCGAACACCGAATCCGGCACGGTCTCGCGCACCCGGACATGGGTGATCTGGGCAACGACGTCGTTCAGGCTCTCGATGTGCTGGATGTTGACGGCGGTATAGACGTCGATGCCGTGCGAGAGCAGCTCCTCGACGTCGAGATAGCGCTTGGGATGGCGGCTTCCGGACGCATTGGTGTGGGCGAGCTCGTCGACCAGCGCAATCTGCGGCCGCCGCGCGATCACCGCGTCGAGGTCCATCTCCTCGACGATCTGGCCGCGGTAGTCCAGCCTCTTGCGCGGGACCACTTCGAGGCCGCGCACCAGCGCCTCGGTCTCGGCGCGGCCATGGGTCTCGACGAAACCGACCACGACATCGATGCCGGCCTTGCGCTTGGCCTGGGCGCTTTGCAGCATCTCATAGGTCTTGCCGACGCCGGGAGCGGCGCCGACGAAGATCTTCAGCCTGCCGCTCGCACCCTCCTCCCGGCGCGCCGCTTCCAGCAGGGCCTCCGGTGACGGACGTTGTTCGGGATCGCGGCGCTCTCGGACCATCTTGCCAGTATAATCATCCGTACATTGCCAGCCTAGACGGCTACTTCGCGGCGATCCGATCGAGCGCGAGGTTCAGCGCCAGAACGTTGACCCTGGGCTCGCCGAGGAAGCCGAGCAGACGGCCTTCGGTGTTGGCGGCCACGAGCTGCCTGACCTGACCGTCCGGCAGATTGCGCGCCTTCGCCACGCGCGGCACCTGGAGTTGCGCGGCTTCCGGCGAAATGTCGGGGTCGAGGCCGCTGGCCGACGTCGTCACCAGGTCGACCGGCACCGAGGCGTTCGGATTCTCGCGCCTGAGCTTGTCCACATCTTCCTTCAGCCGGTCGGCCAGCGCCCTGCTGGTCGGACCGAGATTGGAGCCGCCCGAATTGGCGGCGTTGTAGGGCGCGGGCACCGTCTTGGTCGAATCGTTCGGGTCCGGCGCCAGCGTCGCCGAGGGGCGGCCGTGGAAGTACTTGTCGTCCTTAAACGCCTGACCGATCAGGGCGGAGCCGATCACCTTGCCGTCTTTCTCGACCAGGCTGCCTTGCGCCTGCACGGGAAACAGCGCGCCGGCAATGCCGGTCATGGCGAGCGGATAGGCAAGGCCCGTGATGGCGGTGAGCGCCAGTAAGAGGACGATGGCGGGGCGGATTTCTCTGAGCATGCTGGGTCTCCTATGTCTTCCGTCATTGCGAGCGAAGCGAAGCAATCCAGGGTCTTTCCACGGAGGCAGTTTGGATTGCTTCGTCGCAAGAGCTCCTCGCAATGACCGGTTATGCCAAATGCAAGGCGGTCACCGCGAGATCGATCGCTTTGATGCCGATGAAGGGAATGACGATGCCGCCGAGCCCGTAGATCAGGAGGTTGCGGCGGAGCAGTGCGCCGGCACCGACGGCGCGATAGGCGACGCCCTTCAGCGCGAGCGGGATCAGCGCGATGATGACGAGCGCGTTGAAGATGATCGCCGACAGGATGGCGCTCTGCGGGCTCGACAGGTTCATGACGTTGAGCACGTTGAGCTGCGGGTAGAACGCCAGGAACATCGCCGGGATGATCGCAAAATACTTGGCGACGTCGTTGGCGATCGAGAACGTCGTCAGCGCACCGCGCGTCATCAGGAGCTGCTTGCCGATCTCGACCACCTCGATCAGCTTGGTCGGGTTGGAATCGAGATCGACCATGTTGCCGGCCTCGCGGGCGGCTTGCGTGCCGGTGTTCATGGCGACGCCGACGTCGGCCTGGGCGAGCGCCGGCGCGTCGTTGGTGCCGTCGCCGCACATCGCCACCAGCTTGCCCTTGGCCTGCTCGTCACGGATCAGCTTCAGCTTGTCCTCGGGCGTTGCCTGCGCCAGGAAATCGTCGACGCCGGCTTCCGCGGCGATGGCGGCCGCCGTCATCGGGTTGTCGCCGGTGATCATGATGGTGCGGATGCCCATGCGGCGCAGTTCGGCGAAGCGCTCGCGGATACCGCCCTTGACGATGTCCTTGAGCTGGACGATGCCGAGCAGCTTTCCGTCCTTGGCGACCGCCAGCGGCGTGCCGCCGGCCTTCGAGATCTCATCGGCGATGGTCTGGATCTCGCGGCCAACCTCAGAGAGCCCGCCGGGCTGAAGGGCACGCGCGGTGCTGCCCGAGGTAACCGCCAGCGGTGCACCGCGGCCGACATAGTTCAGCATCGCATCGACCGCGCCCTTGCGCACCGACGAGCCGCCGGCGTCGACGCCGCTCATGCGGGTCTGCGCCGTGAACGGAACGAAGGTCGCACCCAATTCGGCCATATCGCGGCCGCGGATGCCGTACTTCTCCTTGGCCAGCACGACGATGGAGCGGCCTTCCGGCGTCTCGTCCGCCAGCGAGGCGAGCTGGGCGGCATCCGCCAGCTCCTGCTCGGTGACGCCGCGCACGGGACGGAAGGCGGTCGCCTGCCGGTTGCCGAGCGTGATGGTGCCAGTCTTGTCGAGCAGCAGCGTGTCGACGTCGCCGGCGGCCTCGACCGCGCGACCCGACATCGCCAGCACGTTGAAGCGCACCAGGCGGTCCATGCCGGCGATGCCGATCGCGGACAGCAGCGCACCGATCGTGGTCGGGATCAGCGTCACGAACAGCGCGACCAGCACGACCACCGAGATCGAGCCGCCGGCATAGGCGGCGTAGCTCGGGATCGTCACCGTGGCGAACACGAAGATGATGGTGAGGCCGGCGAGCAGGATGTTGAGCGCGATCTCGTTCGGCGTCTTCTGCCGCTCGGCGCCCTCGACCAGCTTGATCATGCGGTCGATGAAGGTCGCGCCCTGCGCGGCGGTGATGCGGACGCGGATCCAGTCCGACAGCACCTGCGTGCCGCCTGTTACCGCCGAACGGTCGCCGCCGGATTCGCGGATCACGGGCGCGGATTCGCCGGTGATGGCGGCCTCGTTGACGGAGGCGACGCCCTCGATCACCTCACCGTCCGAGGGGATGGTGTCGCCCGCCTCGACCAGCACGAGATCGCCGACCTTCAGGCTCGCGCCTGACACGAGCTTGTAGTCACGGCCCGCGCCGCTCAAGAGCTTGGCCTGGCTCTCGGTGCGAGTCTTGCGCAGCGTCTCGGCCTGCGCCTTGCCACGGCCCTCGGCCACGGCTTCGGCGAGATTGGCGAACAGCACGGTGAACCACAGCCAGAGGATGATCTGGAAGGTGAAGCCGAGATTCTCCCCGCCGGTGACGAGATCGCGCAGGAAGATCACGGTGGTGAGCGCGGCCACAATCTCGACCACGAACATCACAGGGTTCTTGATCATGGAGCGCGGATCGAGCTTGGTGAAGGCAGCGCCGATCGCCGGCATCACGATCTTGGGATCCAGCATCGCCGAGACCGGCATGCGCTTGTTGGATTTGTGGACAGGTTCCATGGAGGTCACTCCGAAAAGCGAAAATCAGAAGACGTTGCCGGCGTTCATCGCGAGATGCTCGACGATGGGACCGAGTGCGAGCGCCGGGAAGAAGGTCAGGCCGCCCATGATCAGGATGACGCCGACGACGAGGCCGACGAACAGGCCTCCGGTGGTCGGGAAAGTGCCCATCGACGGCGGGATCGACTTCTTGGCCGCGAGCGAGCCTGCGATCGCCATCGCCGGCACGATCATGAAGAAGCGGCCGACGAACATCGCGGATGCGCCCGTTAGGTTGTAGAACGGGGTGTTGCCGGTCAGGCCGGCGAAGGCGGAGCCGTTGTTGGCGGTCTGCGACGTATAGGCGTAGAGCACTTCCGAGAAGCCGTGCGGGCCCGCATTCGCCATCGAGGCAACGCCGGTGGGAAGCACGACCGCGACGGCCGACCAGCCCAGGATCATCAGCGGCAGGATCAGGATCGCGAGCATCGCCATCTTGACCTCGCGGGCCTCGATCTTCTTGCCGACATATTCCGGCGTACGGCCGACCATCAGGCCTGCGACGAAGATCGCGAGAACGACGAACAGCAGCATGCCGTATAGGCCGGCGCCGACGCCGCCGACGATGATCTCCCCTAACTCCATGTTGATCAGCGGGATCATGCCGCCGAGCGCGGTGAAGCTGTCGTGCATGGCGTTCACGGCGCCGCTGGACGCGGCGGTGGTGATCACCGCGAACAGCGAGGACGCAACGATGCCGAAGCGGACTTCCTTGCCCTCCATGTTGCCGCCGGTCAGGCCGAGTGCATGCAGGGTCGTGGTGCCGTTGGCTTCCGCCCAATAGCAAACGGCGACGCCGGCGACGAACAGCACGCCCATCACGGCGAGGATCGCCCAGCCCTGGCGCTGGTTGCCGACCATGCGGCCGAACACATTGGTGAGCGCCGCGCCGAGCGCGAAAATCGACAGCATCTGCACGAAATTCGACAGCGCGGTCGGGTTCTCGAAGGGGTGAGCGGCATTGGCATTGAAGAAGCCGCCGCCATTGGTCCCTAACATCTTGATCGCGACCTGCGAGGCCACTGGGCCGACCGCGATGGTCTGCTTGGCGCCCTCGAGCGTGGTCGCTTCGACGTAGTCGCCAAGCGTTTGCGGGATGCCCTGCCAGACCAGGAACAGCGTGTAGACGATGCAGATCGGCAGCAGGATATAGAGCGTGCAGCGGGTCATATCGACCCAGAAATTGCCGACGGTTCGAGCAGAGGCGCGGGCAAAGCCGCGGATCAGCGCGACAGCGAGCACGATGCCGGTCGCCGCCGACAGGAAATTCTGGTGCGTCAGGCCGACCATCTGGGTCAGATAGGACAGCGTGCTCTCGCCGCCGTAGTTCTGCCAGTTGGTATTGGTGATGAAGGAGATCGCGGTGTTGAAGGACAGATCCTCGGCGACCGCGGATTGGCCGGCTGGATTGAACGGCAGCACGGCCTGCAGCCGCATCAGGCCGTAGATGATGAGGAAGCCAGCGACATGGAACAGCAGCATCGCGACCGTGTAGGTCAGCCAGTGCTGCTCGCGCTTCTCGTCGACGCCGGAGATCCAGTAGATGCCGGCCTCGATCGGCCGCAGGACAGGCGACAGGAAGGTGCGCTCGCCGTTGAACACGCGCGTCATGTACCAGCCCAGCGGCTTGGTCAGCGCGACGATAGTCGCACAATAGAGAATGATCTGGAACCAACCGATCATAGTCATGGCATTAACCCTTCAGGCTTTTGGTCCGGCGCAAAAGCGGCAGGAGCAGCGCGAGCAGGCCCGCGACGAGCAGCGTCGGCCAGCAGCAATTTTGCGAGCAGCAGCACGGCGTCAGAACCGCTCGGGCCGCAGCAGTGCATAGGTGAGATAGATCAGGAGGCCGAACGAGACGGCGCCGGCGAGCGCATAATCGAAGATCATGGTCCGCTCCCTCACAGCCGTTCGCAGGCGTAGGTGTAGCCGATCGCGAGGGCAAAGAAGAAGAAGCCCAGCGCCAGCATCAAAAGGTCCATCATGGCGATACTCCTTAGGAGAGACGATGTCCGGCATAGCCCGTCTCTGGATCCCGGCGGGCCGCTTGCTGCGATCGAGCGCGGCACGGGCGGGAACTTCACCGCGCTGAAGTGCCACCGCGCCCATAGGTTTTCGAGATGAGACCTATGGCGACGTTATAGGAATCTCATAAAGGCCGGCCCGTCCCGGCGCAGGGCTCGCGCCTGAGAGCTTTCCCCGCAGCCATCCTTCGAGACGCCCGCTTGGGGCGGGCTCCTGAGGATGAGGGCGGAGTGCGCGGCCATAGTTTCAGCGGGCACTGACGCCGACGAGCCTCATCCTGAGGAGGCCGCTTATGGAATCCTTATATCTCTCACCCGAACCCTCTCTCGTTTTCAAATGCCCTCCAGGCCATCTTGGCGAGGCCGGCCGACTGACCGACGCCAATTCCAGGAGGCCTGATATGACCGCTCTCCACCCGCTCGATCTCCCCTCGCTCGCCGAGCAGCTGCGCAAGGCCCATTCAATGACGCGGCCGCTGATGCTCGACATCATCGGTCGCGCCTGCCGACGCTTGCCGTCGCTGGGCCGGAGCGAACGCGCAGCCCGCGTCGTGGGCCTGATCGATGCGGAAGCCTGGGCCGATGCGGCGCTGGCGCTGCTGGAGCTCGAGCTGCCGATGTGGCAGGTCCGCCGCATCGCCTACGATGACGGCGAGTGGCATTGCGCGCTGTCGCGCGAGCGCGAGCTGCCGGACTGGCTGGATTCCGCGGTCGATGCGCGCCATGCCGACCTCGCGCTCTCTCTGTTGTCGGCCTTCGTCGAAGTCCGAACGCTGGCCATCGAAGTGTCGCGGCCGAGCGTTCCGTCGGTGCGCCCTATGCTGGATCCGCTTTACGAGCCGGTCGCCTGCCACAATTCCCGCTAGACGCATCTGAAAGGACACGAGAAATGCCGACGCCGATTCTCGGCTTTGAGCGACCCCGTCTGAGGGCTGAACAGCAGTTGCCCATATCGAAGCTGCGCAAAGCTCGGCTCGAGCGTATCGCCCTGCATGGGTTGGCCATGCTGTCGATGGGCAGCGTGCTCACCGCGCTGATCGCGCTGAGGACCGCAATCCATATGTGGCATCTCCAGGCCTGACCGGCATTGCGGACGTGATGATCTTTCGCGGCCTCGGCGTCTAGCTCCTCACCTCCGCCTCGATCAGTCGCGCCAGCTCCGACGCGGTGACCTCGATCGGCCGGCCGCTGCGCTCGACGCGGGCCTGGATCAGCGCGCCCTGGAGCGCCGACGTGCAGAGCACCGCCAGCGCCTCCGCCCGCGGCCTGGCAAACCCGTCGGCGACGAGCTTGTCACGCAGGATCGATAGCCGTGCCGCATAGGCCTTGCGACCGGCCTCCGACACGGCGCGCTCGCGCGGCGCCAGCTCGAGCAGCACGGTCGTGATCGGGCAGCCGTTGCGGAAGCCGGAGCCCTGCATCCAGCCTGCCAGCAGTCTGGCGTGCGCGCGCAAGAGCTCGCCGGTCGAGCCGCACTCTGCCGCGAGCTCGGCGACCGTCGCCGCGACGCGGCGGCCCGCCTCCTCCACCGCCGCCACCGCGATCGAGGATTTTCCGTCCGGAAAGTAATGATAGAGCGACCCCTTCGGCGCGCCGCTCACGTCGACGATGTCGTTGAGGCCGGAGCGGGCAAATCCCTGGCGGCGGAATAGCGTCAGCGCGGCATTGATGATGGGCTGACGGTGCTTCGGCACGGCCGGCATGGCACTCTCCTCCGCTCGGAAATTATATTGATTGGTCTACATCAGCCTCCGACAGTCAAGGCATGACAACTGACGGAGAGAGGCAGATGCCTGAGAGAGTGACCTATGAACTGAACGACGGCGTGGCGCGGATCGGGCTCGACGACGGCAAGGTCAACGTGATGTCGGCCGCGATGCTGGGCGAGATCGGCGCCGCCTTCGACCGCGCCGAGACGGAGGCGGAGATCGTGGTGCTGCGCTCGGGCCGGCCAGGCATCTTTTCCGCGGGCTTCGATCTGAAAGTGTTCGCCTCGGGCGATGCCGCCAAGAGCCTCGAGATGGTCCGGGCCGGCGCCGAGCTTGCGCTGCGGCTGATGTCGTTTCCGCATCCGACCATCGGCGTGATGGAGGGCCATGCTTACCCGATGGGAACGTTCCTGCTGCTCGCCTGCGACGTCAGGCTGGGCGCGCGCGGACCGCACCGCATGGGGCTGAACGAGGTGGCGATCGGCATCGCGCCTCCCAGCTTTGCCATCGAGCTCGCGCGCAGCCGGCTGCATCCGGCCTGGCTCAGCCGTACCGTCACGCTTGGCGAGATGTACGAACCCGGGGAGGCGCAGACGGCCGGCTTTCTCGATCGCGTGGTTACACCTGAGATGGTCGACGCCACGATCGAGACGATCATCACCGGCCTGCGCGCCATCCACAAGCCGTCGCATGCCACGGCAAAGCGGCGCCTGCGCCGGGGAGCCATGGACGCCATGCGCGCGGCGATCGATCGCGAGCTGACCATGGCTGCCTATGAGGCAAGCAACCGCGCGCGCAGCGCAGTCGCGCTGCCCGGTTGAGGTCGGCTATCCCGCGGAAAAGGCGTTGCCCAAAACTACCTGGCCGATCTGGCGCAGTTTCACGGAACCGTGTAGAGCGGTTTCATGAGCACAGGCAATGTCAACGTCGTCGCCCACCCCCTGGTCCAGCACAAGCTCTCCCTGATGCGGGAGAAGGACCGCTCGACCAAGAGCTTTCGCGAGATCCTGAACGAGATCGGGATGCTGCTGGCCTACGAGGTGACGCGCGACCTGCCGCTGGAGCTGGTGGACATCGAGACGCCGATCGCGCCGATGCAGGCACCCAAGATCGCCGGCAAGAAGCTCACGCTGGCGCCGATCCTGCGCGCCGGCGTCGGCTTTCTCGACGGCATGCTCGCCCTGATGCCGTCGGCGCGCATCGCCCATATCGGGCTCTACCGCGACCCCGAGACGTTGCAGGCCGTGGAATATTACTTCAAGGCGCCGCAGGACCTGTCCGACCGCACCGTGATCCTGATGGATCCGATGCTGGCGACCGGCAATTCCGCCTGCGCCGGCGCGTCCCTGCTCAAGGCTCGCGGCGCCCGCGACATCCGCTTCGTCTGCCTCCTGGCCGCGCCCGAGGGCATCGCCAAGTTCCAGAGCGAGCATCCCGACGTGCCGATCTGGACCGCCGCGATCGACGAGCGGCTCAACGACCACGGCTATATCGTGCCGGGCCTGGGCGACGCCGGCGACCGGATGTTCGGCACCAAGTAGACAGGTTTGCACGACCGGGTTAGTCCGATGGCCATGAGTGCCAACGATTTTTCGCTGCAATCGCTGCTCCGGATCAAGACCGCCGCCGACCCTGCCCTGGTATTCGACGGCAAGGCCGTCTCTCGCGCGGAATTCTCGGCGAAGGTCGAGCAGAGCGCCGCCTGGCTAGCCGCGCAAGGCATCGGCAAGGGCGACGTCGTTGCGGTCTGGCTGGTCAACCGGGTCGAATGGCTGACACTGCTGTTCGCCGCCGCACGGCTCGGTGCGGTCGCCGCCGCCGTCAACACGCGCTACCGCAGCGCGGAAGTCGCGCACCTGCTCAAGCTGTCAGGCGCGAAGCTCATGGTGGTCGAGGCGGCATTCCGCGCGATCGACTTTGCCGCCATCCTCGCCGATGTCGCCGAGGCCGAGGTGCCCGCGCTGGAACGGCTGGCGGTGGTCGGCGCGGATGCGATCCCCGCACGCTGGCCCTGCGTGCGGTTCGATGCGTTCGAGACGCCTTACCCTTCCCCTCCGCCGCGCCAGGATGATGTCGACCTGCCCGTGCTGCTCTACACCACGTCGGGCACGACCAAGGGGCCGAAGCTCGTCGCGCATTCGCAAGCGACGCTGGCAACGCACGCCGCCTCCGTCGCCCACGCGCTCCAGCTCGATCACCACCGTCATTCGCTCCTGGCGATGCTGCCGTTCTGCGGCACCTTCGGCATGACGAGCCTGCTCGGCTTCCTCGCGGCCGGCGCGACCATTCATGTGCTCGATGCCTTCGAAGCAGCGCCGGCGCTGCAGATCCTCAGCACGGAGCGCATCACGCATTCCTTCGGTTCGGACGAGATGTTCCGGCGCATCCTCGCCCTCACCGATGCGCCACACCCGTTTCCGCATCTCGAAGTCTGCGGCTTCGCCGCGTTCCAACCGGGCTGGCGCGAGCTGGCTGTGGAAGCCGAAGCGCGCGGCATGAAGCTGTATGGCCTCTACGGTTCGAGCGAGGTGCAGGCGCTGTTCTCGATCGGCCGCCCCAGTGATGCCTTTGCCGATCGGATCGAGGGCGGCGGCTGGCCGATGTCGCCGGAGGCGAAAGTCCGCGTGCGCGATGTCGAGACCGGCGAGCTCGCCGCAAGCGGCGTCTCCGGCGAGATCGAGATCAGCGCGCCCTCGCGCTTCCTCGGCTACTTCAACAATCCGGAGGCGACGCGCGAGGCGATCACCGCCGGCGGCTTCTTCCGCACAGGCGACATCGGCCGGCTGCGCGGCGACGGGTCGTTCGTCTACGAGACCCGCGCCGGAGATGCGATGCGGCTCGGCGGCTTCCTGGTCGCGCCCGGTGAGATCGAGGACGAGCTCAAATCCTGCACCGGTGTCGCCGACGCCCAGGTCGTCGCCATCGATCTCAAGGGCCAGGCGCGCTGCGTCGCCTTCGTGATCCCGACAAGCGAGCCGCCCATCCAGGAGACGCTGATCGCGCGCCTGCGCGAGCGGCTCGCCGGCTACAAGGTGCCGGCGCGGATCTATGTCGTGGATGCCTTTCCAGTCACCGACAGTGCCAACGGCGTGAAGATCCAGCGCGCCCGGCTTCGCGCCATGGCGATGGAGCGGATCGCCGCCGAATAGACCCGTTCAGTACGACTTGTTCAGTACGATTTGGCGAGCCCCAGCACCTTTTCCGCGATGAAGCTGAGCGCGAGCTGCGGGCTGACCGGCGCGATGCGCGGGATCAGCACCTCCCGCAAATAGCGCTCGACATGGAATTCCTTGGCGTAGCCGAAGCCGCCATGGGTCATCACCGCCTGCTCGCAGGCCGAGAAGCCCGCTTCGCCCGCCAGATATTTTGCGGCATTGGCCGCCGCGCCGCAGGGCATGCCCTTGTCGTATTGCCAGGCCGCCGACATCACCATCAGCCAGGCCGCCTCGAGCTCGACCCAGTTCACCGCAAGCGGATGCTGGATGCCCTGGTTCTTGCCGATCGGCCGGTTGAACACGATTCGCGTCTTGGCGTATTCGGTCGCGCGCGACAGGGCGAGCTTGCCGAGGCCGACCGCCTCGGCCGCGATCAGAATACGCTCCGGATTCATACCTTCGAGGATGTACTCGAAACCCTTGCCTTCCTCGCCGATGCGGTCCTCCATCGGGATCTCGAAATCCTCGAAGAACAGCTCGTTGGAATCGACGATCTTGCGGCCCATCTTCTCGATCTCGTGGACCTTGATCCTGTTGCGGTCGAAATCGGTGTAGAACAGGCTGAGACCGTGGGTGGGCGAGCGCACCTCCTCCAGCGGCGTAGTGCGCGCCAGCAGCAAAATCTTGTGCGCGACCTGCGCGGTCGAGATCCACACCTTCTGACCATTGACGATGTAGCGGTCGTTCTTGGCGACCGCGCGGGTCTTGAGCTGGGTGGTGTTGAGGCCGGTGTTCGGCTCGGTGACGGCGAAGCACGCCTTCTCGCGGCCCTCGACCATCGGCGGCAGCATGCGCCTGCGCTGCTCCTCGGTGCCGAATACGACGACGGGGTTGAGCCCGAACACGTTGATATGCACCGCCGAGGCACCGGACATGCCGGCGCCCGACTCGGCGATGGTGCGCATCATGATCGCAGCTTCCGTGATGCCGAGCCCGGAGCCGCCATATTCCTCGGGCACGCAGATGCCGAGCCAGCCGGCATCTGCCAGCGCCTTGTGGAAGTCGTGCGGGAAGCCGCCGTCGTGGTCCTTCTTCAGCCAATAGGCGTCGGGAAAGCCTTCGCAGATCTTGGCGATGGCGTCGCGAATGGCTTCCTGCTGATCGGTGAGCGCGAAATCCATGGTCTTGACCTCCCTTCGCCAAGCATTGTTTAGCTCGAAAAACTACATGCAGATACGTGAATTTGCCCGCGAAGTGTGTCTACCATGCATGGGGTCATGCGGCGCGACGTGACGAATGCGCCGTTATTTCGCAGGGAGGAAACCGCGATGGCCGGACTTTATTTCGAGGACTTTTCCGTGGGCCAGGAGTTCAGGCATCCGCTGACCCGGACCGTCACGGAGATGGACAACACCATGTTCAGCCTGCTGACGCTCAATCCGCAGCCGCTGCACATCGACGCGCATTTCGCCGAGAAGACCGAGTTCGGCCAGCGCATTTTCAACAGCCTATACACCCTCGGCATCATGATCGGCATGACGGTCTATGATACGACCTTAGGGACTACCGTCGCCAATCTCGGCATGACCGACGTCACCTTTCCGAAGCCGGTCTTCCATGGCGACACGTTGCGGGCCACAACAAAGGTGCTCTCTGTGCGGGAATCCAGATCGCGGCCCAAGGCCGGCATCGTCGAGTTCGAGCATCATGCCCTGAACCAGAACGACGAGATTGTCGGCAAATGTCGCCGCATGGCGATGATGCACAAGAGGCCGGTCTGATGCGTTCGATGCTGTTCGTGCCGGGCGATTCCCGGCGCAAATTCGAGAAGGCGAGCGAAGGCAAGGCCGACGCGCTGATCATCGATCTCGAGGATTCCGTCGTCACCGAGAAGAAGGCGGAGGCGCGTGAGCTCACGCTCTCGATGCTGAAGAGCCGCCCCGGCCCGCATCAGCTCTATGTCCGCGTCAACGCGCTCGACACCGGCATGACGCTGGCCGATCTCGCCGCGATCATGCCGGGCAGGCCTGATGGCATCGTGCTGCCGAAATCGCAAGGCGGCGACGACGTGCGTCAGGTCGCGACCTGGCTCGAAGCTTTGGAAGCCGCCTCCGGCATCGCGATCGGCGCGACCCGCATCGTCTGCGTCGCGACGGAGACCGCCGGCTCGATCTTCGGGCTCGGCAGCTACAAGGGCAGCTCCCCTCGCCTCGCCGGACTGATGTGGGGCGCGGAAGATCTCTCCGCCTCGCTCGGCGCTACCGAGAAGGCGAGCGGCGGCGTGTTCCACAGCCCCTATCGCCTGGCGCGGGATCTCTGCCTGATCGCGGCGGCAGCCGCCGAGGTCGCGCCGATCGACACTGTTTACACCGACATCGACAATCTCGCCGGCCTCGAGCAGGAGACGCGTGCCGCGCGGCGCGACGGTTTTTCGGCCAAGGCGCTGATCCACCCCAAGCATGTCGACATCGTCAACGCGGCCTTCGCGCCGACGGAGGCCGAGCGCGCCTGGGCGGAGAAGGTGATCGCGGCGTTCGCGAGCAATCCCAATTCCGGCACGTTGCGGCTCGACGGTCAGATGATCGACAAGCCGCACCTTCGCGCGGCGATGAAGATTCTCGGCCAGTCCTAGAGCGGGACGCAAGCCGGGCCGGCTGCCGGCCTCAGTCGAACCCCTGAACGGGCGGTGCCGGGGAATGCGCCGGCGCGGCAGGCGCGGCTTGAACCGGGGGAGCCTGGACCGGCGGCGGGGCCGGATTGCCGGCAGCTCTCATCTGGCCGTTGGCGGCCATCGCCTCGCGCGTGCGCGACGGGCTGCCGGTCGCGGCGGCGCGACGCGGCGGCGGCTGCCGGTGCCTGGCCGACTGCGAGCCTCTCAGGCCCCAGGACCGGGCGATCGAAGGTCCGGCCGTGTAGCCGATCAAGGCGCCGGCGACCGCACCCACCGGCCCAAGCACGACCGCACCCGAGACCGCGCCGAGCGCCGCATCGCCCGCGCGCTCCTGCGCGAGCGCGCCCGCGGGCACGCAGGCCAACATTGCGACAGCAGTGATCAGTGCCTTGTTCATCGGAGCGCCTCCCTCGCGACAGATCACTCCTGCTCAAATATGGCCACACGAGGTTCGCTTGCCGGCCAACAAAAGGCAATCGCGCCCGGAACCCGGGCGTCCGGACAGCTCGATTGGCCGACCATCGATCTCCAGGAGCCAGCGACAAGGACAGGCGCGCCAACATCTTGACACCGCTCACCCGCTGAATATTTTTTTGCCGAGAAGAGATCTTCTCATCCTCGCAAACCAAAGGATCTAACGCGACCGTCTGGAGAGACGACGATGCTCGATGAGAATTTGGCCCGCATTCGTGCGCACCGCAACAACATCCACCGCTACCGGCGCCTGCTGAAGACCAGGCTGTCGCAGCTCGAGCGCCAATTCATCGAGAGGCGACTTGCCGAAGAGCGATCGGCGCTCGATGGCCTGACCGCCAGCACCTTTCCCGTCGGCTTCCGCGCCGCCGAAGCGCCGGCGAACGCGTTGGGGATGGCCCAATGAACAGCCAACGCGATCTGCTGATCCGCGGCAGCGAGAAGGTCATCGGCCATTACGAGCTGCTTCTTGCCAGCGCCAAGAGCGAGCATGAGCGCGAGCTCTATCGCCAGCGCATCGAACGCGAGCGGCGGCTGATCCGGGACCTGCAAGGCGAATGGGATCACCGCGCGGCCTGAGCTGGGAGATCACGCCTCCCGGGCTATCGCACATGAGATGTGGCTATGTGCACCGACTGTCTCCACAGCGTCATGGCCGGGCTTGTCCCGGCCATCCACGCCTTTCCACGCAGCACAAAGAACGTGGATGCCCGGGCCTTCGCCGCGCCGAAGCGGCTTCGGCCGCGCAGGCGGGACAAGCCCGGGCGTGACGACCTCCGCAAAATTCAAATGCCATAGCCCTGCCATCACAGGACGAACCGCTAGCGCGGTTCGTCCTGCGCATTCGTTTCAGCGGACGAGGCGATTGGGGCCTGCGAGTGCGCTGCTCGTGCCGGCTGCGGGCGCCACTCTCACCGTGGCGGTGAACGGCGCACCGTTGCGTAGCAGCGTGAGCTTCACGTCCTCGCCGATCCGCGCCAGGCCGATCGTGTTGCGGAGCTGGGCGGCAGTGCGGATCGGGCGGTCGTCGGCGCCGGTCACGACATCGCCCTTGCGCAGGCCGGCCTTCTCTGCGGGCGAATCCGCCGCGATCTCGGCGATGACGGCGCCCTGATTCAATCCCTTGTTGACCGACGGATGCAGGTCCTTCAGCGAAATGCCGATGCGGCCGCGCTCGACCCGGCCGCTCACGATGATCTGCTCCATCACCTTGCGCGCCATGTTGACCGGAATGGCAAAGCCGATGCCGACGTTGCCGCCCGCGGGCGAGATGATCGCCGAGTTGATGCCGACGAGCTCGCCACGCAGGCTGACCAGCGCGCCGCCGGAATTGCCGGGATTGATCGCCGCGTCGGTCTGGATGAAATCCTCATAGCCCTGCTTGCCGAGGCCGGTGCGGCCCAGCGCGCTGACGAGCCCCGAGGTCACGGTCTGGCCGAGGCCGAAGGGATTGCCGATCGCGAGGACGAAATCGCCGACATCGAGCCCGTCGCTGTCGCCGAAGGCAAGCGCCTTGAGCCCGACCGGGTTCTGAACCTGGAGCACCGCGACATCCGTGGGCGGATCACGGCCGATCACCTTGGCGGAGAACTGCCGGCCGTCCTTGGTCGTGATCTGAACGGCGGATGTGCCCTCGACCACGTGATTGTTGGTCAGCACATAGCCGCGCTGGGCGTCGACGATCACCCCGGAGCCGGTCGCATTGACCTCCTTCTCGATCTGCCGGGGAACGTCGAAGAACTCGCGAAACAGCGGATCGCGATAGAGCGGGTTGTCCTCGCGCACGCGGCCATGCACGGAGATGTTGACCACCGCGGGCGTCACCTGGCGCACCAGCGGCGCCAGGGTCGGCACCAGGCCGCCGGTCTTCACATCCGGGATCTGGCCGGCGGCAGGCTGCGACGCCGTGAGCGTCAGCATCAGCAAGGCCAGGAACAGCAGACGCACAGCATTCATCATCGTCACCCTGCCGCTTGTGTTGTGGGGAGTTTCGAAACCTTCGTGGCTTCAGCCTTCGTCGCCTGACGCGACGATCCAGCCTTGCAGGGCCAGAAGCGGGACAGTCCAGGCTGCCGCGGCCTGACCGAGCAGCACGAGAGCGAGGACGGTGGGCGTGACTATCATGCCGCCTGCCCTTCGGCGGCGGCCCATGGCCGCCGCAGCCGCATCGGCACGCCGCCGCCGCGCGGCGGGTCGTCATTGTCGTTGTCGCCGTCGAGCTTGCGCAAGGCGGCTAGAATGTCGACGAGCCGGACCATGTGGCTCATGCCGGGAATCTCGCGCAAGGCGGGACAGGATTCGACCGCATACATGTCCGATGCCCAGGACGACAGGATGACGCGCTTCTCGGGCGACGAGAGATCCTCGGCATTCAGGACGTCGGCAGGCGAGTCGTAGTGGGCGGCGGGATGAAACAGCGGATTGAGAGTGCCGGAACTGGTATTCACGTTGGTCATCGATGGGTCTCCCACATGCTCCTTTCCAGGGGGACGGCTTGTTGACGATGAGACGGCGGCGCCACATCGCCGCCGTCTCACCTGACGTTAGTGCGTATTGATCGCGATGCGCTTGACGCCTTCGCGTGCCTTCTCCGATTTCGGCAGCGACACGGTCAGGACGCCATTCCTAAACGACGCCTCTGCCTTGTCCTCCTCGACACCCTCCAGCGGAATCTGCCGTTCGAAGGCGCCGTAATAGCACTCGGTGAAGAACCTGCCTTCGCCGTTGCGCTCCGCCTTCTTCTCGCCGCGGACGGTCAGCACGCCATTGGCGATCTCGACCTGAACGTCCTTCTCCGTCAGGCCGGGAAGCTCCGCCGAGACGGTCAGCGTCTTGTCGGTCTCGCTGAGCTCGACCTTCGGCCAGCCGAACCGGCCCTCCATCAGCGGCGACAGGCTGGTCGCCCCGAAGCCGCGGAAGACATCGTCGAACAGACGGTTCATCTCGCGGTGAAGCGTCAGGAACGGATCGAAATTGTCGCGCGCCGGCGCAAGCTCCTGGTTTTTCGACCAGGGAATGAGATCACGAAAAGCCATGGTACCCTCCTTCATGCATCGGAAAGCGCGGCCCGCGCACGCGCGCGCCGCGTTCCGCTACCTGTTCGATCGAGCGCTCAGGCTGCTTTCTTCTGCTCGATCTGCGTTGCCGCAGGAGCGCCGCCCGCGATCGGAATGCGGCGCGGCTTCATGGCTTCCGGAACCTCGCGGACGAGGTCGATGATCAGGAGCCCGTCCTGGAACGAGGCCTGCTTCACCTGGACGTAATCGGCGAGGTTGAACACGCGCCGGAACGGACGCGCGGCGATGCCTTGGTACAGATATTCGCGCGCGGCGGTCTCGGGCTTTCTGCCCTCGATGGTGAGCGCGTTCTGTTCGGCCGTCACGGTGATGTCGCTCGCGCCGAAGCCCGCCACCGCAAGGCTGATCCGGTAGTGGTCTTCGCCGGAACGCTCGATGTTATAGGGGGGATAATTATCCTCGGTCGCCTGGCGCAGCGTGCTGTCGACGAGGTCGGCCAGGTGGTCGAAGCCGATGGTGGAGCGCCACAGCGGCGCGAAGTCAAAGCTGGTCCTCATAACCAAGTCCTCCTGAGAGCAAGATGGATACGAAGGAGCGCAAGGCGGGAATTCAGACGGGTCTGAAACGACCTGCCCGGCGCCCGTGCCGGACCCGGTTGGCATCCGGCACACCGCTCTCGCGGCGAAAAACGACTTAGAAAACCGGAAACCGGTTTCAAGAGGGGCCAACGGATTTTTTTTCGACCCCATTGATGGTCCGCCGAGCCCGGACGCTCTCGGCGGCATCGGCAAGGTAAAATAGGGGTAAAATGGGCGGGTCGAGGGTAAGGCCAGGTTGCCTCCGCGCATCTGGCCCCGGGCAACGCGCATGACGAACCAGGCGGCAGCACACCGCAGACCAGGGACCCGACCGCGTCCGGCCGGTCGCACGGCCGGCGCGATTGCCCTGCTGGCCGTCGCAACCGCCTTTGCGGCACAGGCCGATGACATTGCCATCTCGCCTGCCGGGCTAAAGACGCTCGGAACGATCGATGCGCGCTTTCAATCCTACAACATCGAGATGGTGGAGGTGACCGGCGGACGGTTCTGGAAGCCTTATCCGCGAACCGCACGTGCCTTCGACGAACGGGATCGTTACAGCGCGCGGCCGCCGATCGATCTTGCCAATGCGCGACTGCGCCTGCTCGCCGCGGCGTTGTCGCCGGCCTATCTGCGCGTGAGCGGCACCTGGGCCAATGCGACGTTCTTTGCCGAGGCGCCGGGAGCCCCACCGCCGGGATTCAACACGGTGCTCAGCCGAGCGCAGTGGCGCGGCGTCGTGGAGTTCGCGGATGCCGTCGATGCGGAGATCGTCACCTCCTTTGCGATCAGTCCCGGCAGCCGCGATGACTACGGCATATGGAAGCCGGATCAGGCGCAGCAGCTGGTCGACACCACGCGCGCTCTGGGTGGGCGCATCGCCGCCGCCGAATTCATGAACGAGCCGACGCTCGCAGCGACGGGCGGTGCACCGGCGGGCTATGACGCGGCCGCGTATGGCCGCGACTTCAAGGTCTTTCGCGAGTGGATGCGGCGCGCCGCACCGGAGACGCTGATCCTCGGTCCCGGCTCGGTCGGCGATGCACCATCGCCGTCTGGAGCGGGGCTCACCACGCGGGACCTGCTTGCCGCATCCGGTCCCGGCGTCGATCGGTTCTCTTATCACCATTACAACACGATCTCACCGCGATGCGGCGGGCACGACGATCCGGCGCAGGCCCTCTCGGAGCAATGGCTGGCGCGCACGGATACGACACTCCGGACCTACCAGGCGCTGCGCAACGCATTCGAGCCGGGCAAGCCGATCTGGCTGACCGAGACGGCTGATGCCGCCTGCGGCGGCGGCTTATGGGACCGGACTTTTCTGGACACGTTCCGCTACCTCGACCAGCTCGGACGCCTGGCGAGGGCCGGCGTCCAAGTGGTGATGCACAACACGCTGGCTGCCAGCGATTACGGCCTGCTCGACGAAACAACGTTCCGGTCGCGGCCGAGCTATTGGGCCGCGCTGCTCTGGCGCCGGCTGATGGGAACGATCGTGCTCGACGCAGGCAAACCTGCTGCGCGCGATCTCCATCTTTACGCGCATTGCCACCCAGCCACGACAGGTGCGGTGTCGCTGCTCGCAATCAACACGTCGCGCGGCACATCGCGCACGCTATCGCTGCCGGATTCCGCCGAGCGGTACACGCTGCACGCAGCGCAGTTGCAGGGTACGATTGTGCAGTTGAACGGCAAGAGGCTCACGCTGACCCCTGAGGGCCAGCTGCCCCGGCTCGAGGCACGCGCAGCACCGCCGGGAGCAGTCAGGCTTGCGCCGACGACCATCACCTTCCTGGTGTTTCCGAACGCTGCAAATCCGGCTTGCTTGTCCCGACGCTCAGGATCTTAGCGAGTCCCGCGCCGTCTCCGGCGCCAGCAGCGTCGCGACGATCGTGATGACCGACAGCGCGACGATGTAGACCGACACCGCCCAGTACGATCCGGCCCAGGCCAGCAGCGCAGCCGCGATCAGCGGCGAGAAGCCGCCGCTCAAGGCCGCCGCGACGTTGGCGCCGAGCGAAGCGCCGCTGTAGCGCACCTGGGTGCGAAACAGCTCCGGCATGAACGCGGCCTTCGGCCCGAACAGCAGCGCATGGGTGAGCGTCATCGTGACGACGAGCGCAAGCGTGATCAGCGCCGGCTCCCTGGTGTCGAGGAACCAGAACAGCGGGAACGCCAGGGCCACCGAGAAGACGCCGCCGGCCAGATACAGCGCCTTGCGTCCGAAGATGTCGGACAGCCAGCCGGCCAGCGGCAGCGTCGCGAACTCGACGATCGCGGCATAGACCACCGCATCCAGGATCACCTGCCGGGGCAGGCCGAGCCTGGTCGTCGCGTAAACCACCGTGAACACGGTGAGGAGATAAGCGAGCCCGACCTCCGATACCGTGATGCCGATCGCGAGCAGAAAGCTGCGCCAGTCGCGGCGCAGCACTTCGAGGGCCGGCTGCGCCAGCACCTCCTTGCGCTCGACGATCTCCTTGAAGTGAGGCGTCTCGGCGAGCTTGAGCCGCACGATGAAGCCGACGCCGACCAGCAGAATGCTGATCAGGAACGGCACGCGCCAGCCCCAGCTGAGGAAGTCCGCCTCGGGCAGCTTCGTCATCAGGGCGAAGATGCCGGTGGAGGCGGCGACGCCGACGGGAAAGCCGACCTGCACCAGGCTGCCGTAGAAGCCGCGGCGATTGCCGGCGTGCTCGATCACCATCACGACCGCGCCGCTCCACTCGCCCCCGAGCCCGATGCCCTGAACGAAACGGAGGATCACGAGGAGTATCGGCGCCCAGACGCCGATCTGATCGTAGGTCGGCAGGCACCCGATCAGAAAGGTGCCGAGCCCCATCGCGATCATGGTCGCAACCAGCATGGTCTTGCGGCCGAGCCGGTCGCCGTAATGCCCAATGATGGCGCCGCCGATCGGCCGCGCAACGAAGCCGACCGCATAGGTCGAGAATGCCGCGAGCGTGCCGACGAAGGGATCGAAGCTCGGGAAGAACAGTTTGTTGAAGACGAGCGCCGCCGCCGTGCCGTAGATCAGGAAATCGTACCACTCGATCGCGGTACCGAGCGCGCTCGCCCACACCACATGCGCCGTCGTCGATCGCTCCGCGGAAGCGGAGACCCCCGTTGCTGTCGTCATGCCCTGCCCCAAAGGATTCCAGTGGGCATCATGGCCAAACGTTGTGACGGTTGCAATCTGTGGAGGTGTTGCCTCCTCACTGGATTTGCGGCGCGGGATTTTGTGCGCAGGTGGCGCAACACCCGTCATTGCGAGGAGCCCTTGCGACGAAGCAATCCAGACCGCCTCCGCGGGAAGACTCTGGATTGCTTCGCTTCGCTCGCAATGACGGGTGTTGAGGCAGGAGCGCTCCTTAAGGGGCATCACCCGGCCATCGTGGAACCGGCCCGACAGCCGTTATTCGCCATTGACAAACTAATTCGCCATTATCTAATTTCCCTTACAACGACCCTGCCGCACCAAGCGGCCAAAAAGAGAGGAAACGATAATGAGAGGGCTTCTGGCCTGCGCCGTGCTCGCGGCCATGACTTCGGCTGCCATGACCACAGGTGCCAGCGCGCAAGTGTCCGACGACGCGGTGCGGATCGGCGTGCTGACGGATTTGTCGAGCTGGGGCCGCGACAACTCTGGGCCGGGCTCGGTCGAGGCTGCCAAGATGGCCGTGGAGGAATTCGGGCCGACCGTGCTCGGCAAGCCGATCGAGATCATCAGCGCCGACCACCAGATGAAGACCGATGTCGGCGTTCAGATCGTCCGCGGCTGGTTCGACAACGGCAAGGTCGACGCCGTCGTCGACATCCCCAATTCCGGCATCGCCATCGCCGTGCACAACATGGTGCGCGAGCGCGGCAAGGTCGCCCTGCTCTCCGGCCCCGGCGCGAGCTCGCTGACCGACGAGCTGTGCAGCCCGAACACCGTGCACTTCACCTACGACACCTATGCGCTCTCGAAGGTGACGGCCTCCGCCGTGATCCGGGAAGGCGGCAAATCCTGGTACTTCATCACCGCGGATTATGCCTTCGGCCATCAACTCGAGAAGGACGCCACGCGCTTCATCAACGAGATGGGCGGCAAGGTGCTCGGCGGCGTCAAGCATCCGACCAACACCGCCGACTTCTCCTCCTTCGCGCTGCAGGCGCAGAGCTCGAAATCCGATGTGGTCGCCTTCGCCAATGCCGGCCAGGACACCGATAACGCCATCAAGCAGTCCGGCGAGTTCGGCCTGGTCCAGGGCGGTCAGAAGCTGGTCGGCCTCTTGATGTTCGACACCGACGTGCACGCCATCGGCCTGAAGGCCGCGCAGGGCACCTATATGACCACGGCGTCCTACTGGGCCATGGACGAGGCCACCCGCGCCTGGTCGAAAAAGTTCTACGAGCGCACCAAGGTGATGCCGACCATGATTCAGACCGGCGTCTACGGCGCGGTGCTGCACTATCTCAAGGCGATCAAGGCGGCCGGCACCGACGATTCCGCCAGGGTGATGGCGAAGATGCGCGAGCTGCCGATCGAGGATATCTTCGTCCATGGCGGCAAGTTGCGCGAGGACGGCCGTGTCATCCGCGACATGTATCTCGCCAAGGTGAAGACCCCCGCGCAGTCCAAGGAGCCGTGGGATTATCTGGACATCGTCAAGACCGTGAAGGGCGATGACGCCTTCCGCCCGGTCTCCGAATCCAAGTGTCCGCTCCTGAAGAAGTGAGGCCCGATATGGCTGGCAACGAGCATGGCACCATGGAGACGTACGAGTGCGACGTGCTCGTCGCCGGATCGGGTTGCTCCGGCATGTCGGCCGCGATCACCGCGCGTCATCGCGGGCTCGACGTGCTGATCGTCGAGAAGGAGCCGCGCTTCGGCGGCACCACGGCCCGCTCCGGCGGTTGGCTCTGGATTCCCGGCACCTCGCTGGCAAAGGCATATGGCATCGAGGAAACGCCGGAGCAGGCCCGCACGTATTTGCGGCATGAGGCGGGCAACAATTACGACGCAGCACGCGTCGATGCCTTTCTGAGCGCCGGTCCTGAAGCTGTCGATTTCTTCACCACCAAGACGGCGCTGCGCTTCGACATGCCGCTGGTGTTTCCCGACTACCATGCCGAAGCGCCCGGCGGCGCCCAGGGCGGCCGCTCCATGGTGACGCGCCCGTTCGACGGCCGCGAGCTCGGCAATCTCATCAAATCGCTCGGCATGCCGCTGCCCGAGCTCACCGTGTTCGGCATGATGCTCGGAAGCGGCAAGGAGATCATCCACTTCATGCGGGTGACGAAGTCGCTGACCTCGGCGGTCTATGTCGCGAAGCGCCTGACGCGGCATTTCATGGACGTGCTGCGCTATGGCCGCGGCATGACGCTCACCAACGGCAATGCGCTCGCAGGCCGCCTCGCAAAGTCAGCGCTCGACCTGAAGATTCCGATGTGGCTGTCCTCGCCGGTGCGCGAGCTGACGGTCGAGAACGGCGCCGTGACCGGCGCCATCGTATCGCGCGAGGGACGCGAGGTGCGCGTTCGTGCACGACAGGGCGTTGTGCTCGCCTGCGGCGGCTTTCCGCATGACGTCGGGCGGCGCAGGAAGATGTTCCCGCATGCGCCGACCGGCGTTGAGCATTATTCGCCCGGGCCTACGGGCAATACCGGCGACGGCTTGCGCCTCGCAGAAGGCGCCGGCGGCCGCATCGAGGACCGCCTGCCGAACGCAGCGGCCTGGGTGCCGGTATCGCTGACCACGCGCAAGGACGGCTCCAAGGGAGTGATGCCGCACTTCATCGATCGCGCCAAGCCCGGCGTGATCGCGGTGATGCGCGACGGCAGGCGTTTCGCCAATGAGGGCAATTCCTATCACGACTTCGTCCAGGCCATGATCAAGGCCGCCAAGCCCGGCGAGGAGATCGCCGCATTTCTCGTCTGCGATCACAATACGCTGCGCAAATACGGCCTCGGCTGCGTGCCGCCGTTCCCGATGCCGCTGGGTCATCATTTGAAGACCGGCTATCTCATGCGCGGCGATACGCTGGAAGCGCTGGCGGCGAAAGCCGGGATCGACGCCAAGGCGTTCGCCGAAACGGTCAGGCAGTTCAATGTGACGGCGCCGCTGGGACAGGACGCCGCCTTCGGCAAGGGCTCGAAGGCCTATAACCGCTACCAGGGCGATGCGCTGCACGGCCCCAACCCCTGCGTCGCACCGATCGAGAACGGACCGTTCTACGCCATCAAGATGGTGATCGGCGATCTCGGCACCTATGCCGGCATCGTCACCGACGCGAACGCACGGGCGCTCGATGCCGAAGGACGGGTGATTCCCGGTCTCTATGCCGCCGGCAACGACATGGCGAGCATCATGGGCGGCAATTATCCGGGCGCCGGCATCACGCTTGGGCCGGCGCTGACCTTCGGCTACATTGCCGGCAGACATCTTGCCGACAGCGCCGCCAAGCGCGACGCGGCGTAGAGCATGATCCGGAAAAGTGTGCAGCGGTTTTCCGAAGAGATCATGCTCAAACAGTGACTGAGGCCCATCGGAGGCGCATGAAGAGAGAGAGCCGCGGCATCCAGTCGATCGAGGTCGGCGGCGAATTGCTCCGCGCGCTCGCCCGCAGCGGCGAGCCGATGATGCTGCGCGATCTCGCCCGCGAGGCCGGCATGACGCCGGCCAAGGCGCATCCTTATCTCGCCAGCTTCTCCCGCATCGGCCTGATCGAGCAGGACGAGACCACCGGCCGCTACGAGATCGGCGCGCTGGCGCTGGAGCTCGGCCTGATCAGCCTGCGCCGCCTCTCGGGCGTGCGCATCGCGCGTCCCAAGATCGCGGGCCTTGCGAGCCAGATCGGCCACACCGTCTCGCTCGCGGTCTGGGGCACGCACGGCCCGACCGTGGTGCAGCTCGAAGAGCCGGCCCAGCCGGTGCACATCGTGATGCGCGTCGGCTCGGTGATGGCGCTGCTGGAGACCGCCACGGGCCGCGCGTTTGCGGCGTTCCTGCCGGAGAAGACGATCAGCGCCGCGCTCGACAGCGGCCTCGACCGTTATGGCGTCGGCTACAACCCGAAGCGCGCCGTGAAGGGGGCGAAGGTCGCCGAGATGCTGACCGAGGTGCGCAAGCACGGCCTCGCCCGTGCGCTCGGCGATCCCCTGCCTGGCGTCAACGCGTTCTCCGCGCCGGTGTTCGATCATTCCGGCCACGTCGCGCTGGTCATCACCGCGATGGGCCCGGAAGGCACTTTTGACGCCCGCTGGGACAGCCCGATCGCGCATGCGCTGCGCGACTGCGCCGGGGGCATCTCGAAGCGGCTGGGTTACGGGTTGACGGTCGCGGCGGAGTAAGAGGCAGACTGCCTGCCTCACGACGACTGTCATTCCCCGCGAAAGCGGGGAATCCAGTACGCCGCGGCCCATCGATTCAATCACTGCTGCCTCGGAGTACTGGATCGCCCGGTCAAGCCGGGCGACGACACCGAGTGTGGGGGCGACAACGGCCCTACTTCTCCTTCACCGGCACCGTGTAGTTCAGGACCAGCCGGCCGCCGTCGGGATAGATTGTCTGCCCCGTGATATAGGACGCATCGTCGCTGGCAAGGAAGGCTACGACGGAGGCCACCTCGCTCGGCTCGCCGCCACGGCCAGCGGGCGTGCGCGACAGCACGGTCTTGCGCGCGTCCTCGGACGTGTAGATCGCTGAGGCCACCATGTCGGTCAGGATCGTGCCCGGTCCGACCGCGACGACGCGGATGTTGTGCGGGGCCAGTGCGACCGCGGCGACCGAGGTGAGCTGCTTCATGCCGCCCTTCGACATCGCGTAGGTCGCAAGCGACGGGATCGCCAGCAGCGCATTTACCGAGGACATGTTGACGATGACCCCGCCGCCGCCTTGCGCGATCATCTGCCTCGCCGCCGCCTGCACGCCGAAGAACGCGCCTTTCAGATTGATGCCGATGATCTCGTCAAATTCCTCTTCGGTGATGTCGAGGATGTCGCGGTTGCGGGCGACGCCGGCATTGTTGACCATGATGTCGAGCCGGCCGAACTCCTTCACCGCGGTCGCGACCAGCTGATCGACATCAGCACGCTTGGCGACGTTGCCGACGATGGCGCGCAGGGAATCCGGCCGCCCAAGCTCGGCGGCCGTGGCCGCCAAGCCCTCGGCATCGACGTCGGAGATCACGACCTTGACGCCGTCGTCCAAAAATCTCTTCGCGCAGGCCTTGCCGATGCCGCGCGCCGCGCCGGTGATGGCGGCGACCTTGCCGGATAGTTTCATGGGTTCACTCCTGGATGTGTGACGATCTCACGGACGCATTCACGCAAAGACGCGCGGGCGCAGCCCGGCATGAAACCAGGTGATCATGGAATAGATGTCATAGACGGGCAATCCGACTTCGGCCTGAAGCGCGGCGGCATAAGGCGGCATGTTGGTGCATTCGAGCACGATGGCGCCGACATCGGGATGCTTTGCGACGAGCTCCTTGCCGGCCTCGACCACGTCGCGCTCGGCTTGCGCGATGTCCATGTCGTCCTTCTCGGCCTTGATCAGGACACGGAAGAACTCCTTGCCGCTCTCGGTGCCGACCAGCGGCGTGTCGAGCGGCACGCCGGCGCCTTCGAGATGGGCCGGTGTCAAGGTCGAGCCCGACACCGTGACGAGGCCGACGCGCTTGCCGGGCGGCAGGGTCGCCTGCACCCACGGCACCTGCATCAGCGAGGAAGTCGCGACGGGAACGCCGACGGCCGCCGCGATCTCCTTCTGGAACAGCGAGAGGAAGCCGCAATTGGTGGTGATGGCCTCCGCTCCCAGCCGCACCAGATCCTTGGCCGCATCGATGAAGTCGGGCAAGAGGCCGGCCGCGCCCTTCAGCACGACCTTTTCGGGCGAGGCGCCGCTCACCACGCGATAGAGCACCGGGAATGGCCAGGTCATGCCGTTGCCCATGTCGCCGGGAATGCGGGGAAAGCGCGCCTCCAGCATCAGGATGCCGAGCGGCGCGCCGTAGATGGCCTTGCCGCCACGGGCGATGCGGGAGGGCGAGCTGACTGAGTTGGTCATAGTGCGCTCTCAGAGGAAACGATCGGGCGCAAACGGCGCGAGCGGAATCTCCGGCGCCTTGCCGCTCACGAGCTGGGCGACCAGACGGCCGGTGCGGGCCGAGCCGACCAGGCCGACATGGCCGTGGCCGAAAGCATAGACGATGTCGCGCGAGGCGCGCGCATAGCCGATGCAGGGACGTCCGTCCGGCATGCTCGGCCGATGGCCGAACCAGGTCTTGACGCGCGAGACCGGAATGTCCTTCGGCAGTTTCGGGAACATGCTGACGAGGTGGTTGCGCAGAATCTCGGCGCGCTTCCAGTTCGGCGCGGCCTCGAGGCCGGCGATCTCGACCGTGCCGGCGGCGCGCAGGCCCTTGTTGGTCCAGTTCACCACCAGCTTGGCGTCGGAGGCCATGATCGAGCTGCGCGGGCCGACTTCCGGATTCTCGATCACGACATGATAGCCGCGCTCGGTCTCGAGCGGGAGGGGATCGCCGACCGACGCGGTGAGCTGCTTCGAGCGGGCACCGGCCGCGACCACCGCGGCGTCACAGGCGATCTCGCCGGTCTCGGTGACCACAGCGACGAGCTTGCCGCCCTTGAGCTTCAGCCCGGTCGCCTTGGCGCGTACGTGCTTCGCGCCGCTGGCAATCGCATGATTGGCAAGGGCTGCAACATAAGCGCCGGGATCGCGGCAGCGCCCGGCTTCCTCCACCACGACGCCAAAGGTGTAGCGCGGATGCAGATCCGGCTCACGCTGGCGCATTTCGTCGGCATTGAGCTCCAGCCATTCGACGCCAACCTTCCTGCGCAGGCGCCAGCCGAGATCATTGTCGAAATTGCCGCGCGATGTGAACACGTGCATCACGCCGTTGCGCTCGATCAGCTCGGGGACGCCGGCTTCTTCCGCGAGCTTCCTGTGCAGCAGCGGCGCGTCCTTCAGGAGATCGCGCAGCGCGAACGCCGTGGTCTCGACCCGCGCCGCGGTCCAGCCCGAGAGCAGATACTTGATCAGCCAGGGCAGCGCCTTCGGCAAGTAAGACCAGCGGATCGCGAGCGGGCCGAGCGGGTCCAGGAGATAGCCCGGCACCTTCTTCCAGACGCCGGGCTCGGCCGGCGGGATCACCGAATGCGACGACAGCCAGCCGGCATTGCCGTAGCTCGCCGCCTGCTCGCCGCCGGGCTCGCCCGGATCGATCAGCGTCACGCGATGTCCCTCGCGCAGCGCCTCGATAGCGCTGATCACGCCGATCGCGCCGGCTCCGATGATGGCGACGTGGCGGCCGTCAGGCATCGCTCTAGGCTTTCACCGCCGGCGTGAAATCCTTGCCGACCGAGATCGCCCTGGGATCGATGATGCAATGGAGGATCGACGGCTTGCCCGAGGCGAGCGCGCGCTCGAACGCCGGTGCGAACTCTTCGGTGCGCTCGACGCGCTCGCCATGCCCGCCGAACGCCTTCGCATACATCGCAAAGTCCGGGTTCTTCAGCTGCGTCCCGACGACGCGGCCGGGATAGTCGCGCTCCTGGTGCATGCGGATGGTGCCGTATTGCGAATTGTCGATGATAATGACGACGAGCGGCGCGTCGTACTGCACGGCGGTGGCGAATTCCTGGCCGTTCATCAGGAAGCAGCCGTCGCCCGCAAACGCGACGACGACGCGATCCGGATATTGCCGCTTGGCCAGCACGCCCGCCGGCACGCCATAGCCCATCGAGCCCGAGGTCGGCGCGAGCTGGGCGGCGAAGCTGTGGAAGCGGTGATGGCGATGGATCCAGCCGGCGTAATTGCCGGCGCCGTTGCAGACGATCGCGTCGTTCGGCAGGCGGTCGCGCAGCCAGGTCATCACCTCGCCGTACTGGAACCTGCCCGGCAGCTCGCGCGCCTTCTCGGTCCAGGCCAGATAATCGGCATGCGCCTTCGCGGCCTCGCCCTTCCATGCCACCGCACCTGACGGCTTCAACGTCTCGACGGCGGCGGCGAAGGCGGCCGGCGTCGCCTGGATCGCCAGTTCAGGCTGATAGATGCGGCCGAGCTCTTCGGAGCCCGGATGCACATGGATCAGCTTCTGCTTCGGATTGGGAATGTCGAGCAGCGTATAGGACGACGATGGCATCTCCGACATGCGGCCGCCGATCAGCAGGACGACGTCGGCATTGTCGATGCGCGCCTTCAGGCCGGGGCTCGGCCCGATGCCGAGGTCGCCGGCATAATGCGAATGGTCGGCGTCGATCAGCGCGGCCCGGCGGAACGAGGTCGCGACCGGCAGGTCGAACCGCTCGGCGAACCGCGCGATGCTCTTGGCCGCCTCGTCGGTCCAGCGCGAGCCGCCGAGAATGACGAGCGGCGCCCTTGCGCCGGCCAGCATGGCGCCGAGCTTTTCGATATCGGCAGGCGCCGGCCAGCTCACGGCGGGCTCGATGCGCATGGCATCGGCAACGGCCGCGGTCTCGGTCAGCATGTTCTCCGGCAGCGCGATCACCACGGGACCAGGGCGGCCCTGCATGGCGACGCGGAAGGCGCGCGCGACCAGCTCCGGAATGCGGTCGGGACGGTCGATCTCGACCGCCCATTTCGCCATCGAGCCGAACACCGCCTTGTAGTCGAGCTCCTGGAACGCCTCGCGCTCGCGCATGCCGGTGTCGACCTGGCCGACGAACAGGATCATCGGGGTCGAATCCTGCATCGCGATGTGGACGCCGTGGCTGGCGTTGGTGGCACCGGGGCCGCGGGTGACGAAGCAGACGCCCGGCCGCCCCGTGAGCTTGCCATAGGCTTCCGCCATCATCGCCGCGCCGCCTTCGGCGCGGCAGATCACGACGTCGATCGGGCTGTCATGCAGCGCATCGAGCGCCGCCAGATAGCTCTCGCCCGGCACGCAGGTGACGCGCTCGACGCCCTGGGCGACGAGCTGATCGATCAGGATCTGGCCCCCGGTGCGGGTGTTGCGAATGGTCATGTCGGCTCCCTCAAGACTTCGGCGATACGCAATTGTTCGGGAACTGGCCTAAGACAGGCCGAGAGCGTGCGCAAGGTCGAAAGGCTTCTCGCAGCCTGCGCAGGCGTCATGCCCGTCCCTGCCGTTTGCACTACAGGCCCTGCCGCGGCCATGATGGCGAGCTTCGGCATCTTCGTCTACGATCCCTCTGAATCACTGTTCGGGAGCACCGGAATGCAAACCATTGGCCTGATCGGCGGCATGAGCTGGGAGAGCACCGCGCTTTACTACAAGCTCATCAACGAGCGGGTCCGCGACCGCATTGGCAAGCTGCATTCGGCCCCGCTTCTGATGTATTCCTATGATTTCGAGGAGATCAAGCAGATGCAATATGCCGGCCGCTGGCAGGAGGCGGCGGCGAGCCTGGCGGAGGCCGCGCGGCTGCTCGAAAGTGCCGGCGCGCGGGCGATCGTGCTGTGCACCAACACGATGCATAAATTGGCGCCGGAGATCATCTCCAGCGTCAACGTTCCGTTCATCCACATCGGCGATGCGACGGCCGAGCGGATTCGCGCCAAAGGATATCGGCGGGTCGGCTTGCTCGGCACCAAGTTCACGATGGAGGAAGACTTCTACATCGACCGATTGCGCGCGCACGGTCTCGACGTCATGGTCCCTCCCGCGGACGAGCGCGCCGAGGTGAACCGCATCATCTACGACGAGCTGTGCCTCGGCAACGTCGCCGCGCCCTCGCGCCGCCGCTACCAGGAGGTGATGGCGGCGCTCGTCGCCGGCGGCGCCGAGTGCATCATTCTCGGCTGCACCGAGATCACCATGCTGGTCGGCCCTGATGACACGTCGGTCGAGACATTCGACACCACCGCCATTCACGCAGAGACGGCCGCCGATTTCGCGATCGGGTGAATTGATCTCGTCAATTTCAGCCCCGCTATCCTCACCCGCTCCGCTTCTGTCGCGCGCTCGCCAGCAGCACCAGCATGAATGAGGCCGCCGTCATCAAGGTCGAGATCGCGGCGATGGTCGGATCGATCTCGTCGCGCAGCGCGGTGAACATGCGCTTGGTCAACGGCTGATACTGGCCGCCGGAAATGAACAGCGCGACGATGGTCTCGTCCATCGCCGAGATGAAGGCGAAGATTCCGCCCGCAACCACGCTGGACTTGATCTGCGGCAGCGTCACCGCGAAGAAGCTGCGCAGGCGGTTCATGCCGAGGCTGCGCGCCACCATCTCCTGCGCCGGATCGAAACTCTGCAGGCCCGCGAGCACCGAGATGACGACATAGGGCAGGCCCAGCATCACGTTCGCCAGCACGAGGCCGGGCATGGTCGCGACCAGACCGACTTTGGCATAGACGAAGAAGATGCCGACGGCGGTGATGATGATCGGCACCACCAGCGGCAACAGAAGCGCCAAGTGGATCAGCCTCATGATGCGTAGCTTCGACTGGCTGATGGCATAGGCGGCGGCCACCCCGAACGGGGTCGCGATCACGACGGTGAGGAGGGCGACCGTCAGCGTCACCCGCGTCGCCTGCATCCAGGCGGGATTTGAGAAATACTGCTGGTACCAGCGCAGCGAAAAGGACGGTGGCGGAAAGGTGAGAAAGCGCGCGCTGGAGAACGAGATCGGCGCGATAATCAGAACGGGGAGGATCAGATAGACCAGCACCAGCGCGCTGACCACGTAGAGGGCGATCCGTGCGGGCGAGGCGCGCATCATTTCTGCCCCAACACGCGGTCGAGCGAGATGAAGCGGCTGACGACGAAGAAGATCACGAGCACACTGATGAGCAGCACCACCGCGACCGCGCTCGCCGCCCCGAACTGGTTGTAGAGCTCGACATTGCGGCTCACCAGCATCGACACCATCACGGTGCGGCCGCCGCCGAGTAGCTCCGGCGTGATGTAGAAGCCGAGGCAGAGCACGAACACCATGGTGCAGCCGGCGAGCACGCCCGGCAGCGACAGCGGCAGGAACACGCGCATGAAGGTGAGCGACGGGCTCGCGCCCAGGCTGGCGCCGGCCTGCATGAGATCGTTGGGAATCTTCTGCATGGTGGCGTAGAGCGGCAACACCATGAAGGGCAGCAGGATGTGCACGGTCGCAACCACCGTGCCAAAGGTGTTGTGGACCAGCGCGAGCGGCTCGGAGATGACATCGAGATAGCGCATGAACTGGTTGATCACGCCAGTGCGCTGCAGCAGCGCCAGCCAGGCATAGGCGCGGACCAGCACGCTGGTCCAGAACGGCAGCACGACCAGCGAGAGGATGACGATGCTCCACCCTTTCGGCACCGAATTGGCAAGGTAGGCCACGGGATAGCCAAGCAGCAGCGCGATGGCCGTGACCGCGAGGCTGATCTCGAAGGTCAGCGCAAAGCTGCGCCAGTAGACGTCTTCGGTGAAGACGCGGCGATAGTTCTCCAGCGTGAAGCCGTCATGGTAGATCGACTGCCAGGCCAGCCAGCCCACCGGCAGCACGATCAGAGCCAGGATCACCAGCAGCGCCGGCGACACCAATGCCAGCATCAGGCCGTGCTCACGGCGCTGATGTTTTTGGGAGGGATCTGGCACTGAAGTCGTCAACGTTGCCTCGCTCACTTCTGCATGAAGGACGCCCAGCGCTTCTCGGCGGCTTCGCCCGCCGGCGAGGACCACCAGGCATAGGACATCAGCGCCTGCTTCGCCGCATTGGCCGGCTCGCTCGGCAATTGCGCGGCGCGCTCGGGCTTGATCACGCTGGTCTCGAACGCCTTCGGGTTGCCCGGACCATAGTCGATGTGCAATGGCAGATTGGCCTGGTGCACGGGATCGACGGCCTCGTTGAGGAATTTTATCGCGGTGGCGAGATTCGGCGCGCCCTTGAGGATGCAGAGCGAGGTACTCTGCAGGATGCCCTGGTTGTAGGTAAAGGCGACCTTCGCGCCTTCCTTGGCGACGGCACTGACGCGGCCATTCCAGGCCATCTCCATGTCGACCTCGCCGTCATTGAGCAACTGCGCCGACTGTGCGCCCGAGGTCCACCACACCGTGATGTGCGGCTTGATCTCCTCCAGCTTCTTGAAGGCGCGGTCGACGTCGAGCGGATAAAGCTTGTCCGGTGCGACGCCGTCGGCCATCAGCGCCGCCTCTAACGTTGCAAACGGATGGTTGCGCAGCGCGCGGCGGCCGGGGAATTTCTTCACGTCCCAGAAATCGGCCCAGCTGTTCGGCGCGTCCTTCGGGAATTTCTTCTGGCTGTAGGCAAGTACGCTCGAATAGAACTCGTAGGACACTGAATAGGGGCTGCGATAGGCCTCCGGCATCGCCGCGCCGTTTGGAATCTTCGAGAAGTCGAGCTTCTCCATCAGCCCCTGTTCGCCGCCGCGCAGGCAGTTACCGGTCGGGGTGTCGACGACGTCCCAGATCGGCTTGCCGCTGCCGACCTGCGTCTTGATCGCGGGCCAGGCGTCGGGAATGGAGTCCTGGTTGATGGTGATGCCGAGCTTCTTGGCGGAGGGATCGAGGATCGCCACCGTCTGCGCCTGCTGATAGGCGCCGCCCTGCGAGACGAAGGTGATCTGCTCGGCGGCATCAGCCGCGCTGGTCAGTCCGATTGCGCCCAGCAGCGCGCAGCCCAATCCAAATTTCTGCTTCATCGTCATCCTCACCTCCTCCAAATAGATCTCACTGACCGATCGCATCGAGAAACTGGTACCAGCCGGCGACCACGCGCACGGCGGGCTCCCGCAGCGGATAGAACGGAATCGCCTTCATGCGCCGGGCGTCGAGCAGGCCGACGTCGGGCGCCTCGCCGCGCACGAAGGCGGCGAGATAGCTGCCCATCAGGCTCGACATCGCAACGCCTGCGCCGTTGTAGCCGACCGAGAAGAGCGTGCGGTCATCGAGCCGGCCGATATGTGGCACCGAGTCCAGCGTCATCGCGACCAGGCCCGACCATTTGTATGCGAGCGGGACATCGGCGAGATCGGGGAAGATGCCGACCATCGCCTTGCGCAAGGCGTCGAATGCGGCTTGCGAATCCTGCTTGCCGAAGGCGCCGCGGCCGCCAAAGATGACGCGGTTGTCGACCATGCGGAACCAGCGCATCATGCGCTTGGTCTCGGTGTAAGTGCGCCCCGTCGGCATCAGTTTTCCCGCGAGATTGCCGGGAAGCCGCTCGGTTGCGACCATGGCGCTGCGGAACGGGATCAGCGTGCGCTGCAGATGCGCGGTGGCACCGGTCAGATCCGAATAGCTGTTGGTGGCAATGATCGCCTGCCTGGCGCGCACCGCGCCTTGCGGTGTCTCGGCAACGATGCCGTCCTTCTCGCGCCGGAGCTTGACGACCGGCGACTCCTGGAAAATCGGAACGCCGCGGCTTGCAACGCCATTTGCGAGGCCGCGCAGATAGTTCAGCGGATGGATGCCGCCCGAACCGGGATTGAGCACACCGCCGACAAAGATGTCGGAGCCGGTCTCCTCACGCACCTGTCCCTTGTCGAGGATGCGAACGGCGGCGGAGCCCATTTCGCGCGTCATCCAGTTGGCCTCGTCGATCGCGGCCTTGAGCGTCGTCTCATTGTGCGCGGCCTTGACCTGGCCGGTGCGCACAAGGTTCGCGCTGGTGATGCCGAATTCGGAGACGAGCTCCTCGACCATGTCGGTCGATTCATGCGCGATCTCGTACATGCGCCGCGCCATGGCGCGGCCGTGTGCGGCATCGATCTCGCGGAACGACAGACGGAATTTTGCCGTGATCACCCCGCCATTGCGCCCGCTCGCGCCCCAGCCGGGACGGTTGGCCTCGAGCACGACGGGGCTGAGCCCGCTCCTGGCAATGTGGTGCGCGGCGGAGAGGCCAGTGTAGCCGGCGCCGATGATCACCACATCCGCCTGTTGCTCGCCCGACAGCACGGGAAACGCGCGCGCCGGCTCCGCCGTGGCTTCCCACAGCGAATTGACGGAAGGCAGCGCGCGCCAGTCCCGTGTCATGCCACAGCTCTCCGTTACTCCGCCGGTCCGATCGCGGCGTCGGCAAGCGCCTTCAACGTCGGATAATGGAAGTCCGGCTTGGTCAGCGTCTCCACCGCGGGCGTGCCGCCGAAGCCGGCGATGCCCTGGCGGCGCTCGATCCAGCACACCTTGTAGCCGAGCTTCCGCGCGATCCCGATGTCGTGATATTGGCTCTGCGCGACGTGCAGGATGTCGGACTGCTTGTAGCCGAAGGCCGACTGGCGGCCCTTGTTGTAGGCGAAGAATTCCGGGTTCGGTTTTGCAACGCCGGTGTCGTCGGCGCAGACGGTGTCATCGAAGGGATTGCCGAGCGCATGCGCGTAGCAAGACAGCGCCACGCGGTCGGCATTGGTCATCGCGACCAGGCGGAATTTTGTGCGCAAGCGCTTCAGCGCCTCGACCGAGTCCGAGAACGGCCCCCAGCGCAGCACGGCAAGCTGGAAGACGTCACAGGAGGCATCGTCCGCCGGCAGCCCGAGCTCCTTGGCGAGATAGCGGTAGACGTAGAACATCACCTCGCTGGAGCGCTCATAATGCTTGTCGCGGCCTCGCTTGTAGGATTCGAAGATCTGCTCGTCGCTGAGCTCGGCCGCCTTCTTGCCTCCGATCTTGCGCACCGCTTCAAGTACGCCGGTCTCGAAATCGATCAGGGTGCCGACGACGTCGAAGGTGAGGACCTTGAAATTGCTGAACGCGGCTTGGGTCGACATATCGCTTCTTCTCTCGGTTGAACAAGGCTGGATTCAGTCCACCCTGGGTACGACAATGGTGTCCTCGGGGTGGAGCGTAACGGTGAGGCTGCCGCCGAGCGGCGGGATGCGGTGATAGGCCTGGTGATAGCTCGGTTGGCGCAGGCTGAGCGCGATGCCATCGGCGAGCGCGAGGAAAATGCGCAGGCTCTCGCCCTGATAGACGATGTCGGTGACGGTCCCGGTCAGCCGGTTGCAAGCGGCATCCTGCGCGCCATCATCGATCAGCAGCTTCTCGCTGTGCACGGCCAGCATCAGGGCATCGCCATCGGGAATGGCGCGCGCGCTGCGCAGCAAGACGTTGCCGAGCGCGACGCTGGCGGCATCGACGCGGCGGACCGGCAGCATCGTGGCTTCGCCGATGAAGCTGGCGACGAAGGAATCGACGGGATGGTCATGCAGCCGCGCCGGCTCGTCGATCTGAACCAGCCGGCCGTCCTTCATGACGGCGACGCGGTCGCTCATGGTCAGCGCCTCGCGCTGGTCATGGGTGACGTAGATGATGGTCGCGCCGATCCGCTTGTGCAACGCGCGCAGCTCGATCTGCATGGATTCGCGCAGCTGCTTGTCGAGCGCGGAAAGCGGCTCGTCCATCAGGATCAGGCGCGGCTCGAAGATCATGGCGCGCGCCAACGCCACGCGCTGGCGCTGACCGCCGGAGAGCTGCGCGATGCCGCGCTCTTCATAGCCGGCAAGCCCGACCATGCTGAGCGCTGCGCGCACCTTGTCCGGCCAGATGGATTTCGGCAGGCGTCGCGCGCGCAAGGGAAAAGCGACGTTCTCGCCGACGCTCATGTGCGGAAACAGCGCGTAATTCTGGAACACCACGCCGATGTCGCGCTTGTGCGGCGGCATGTAGGTGACGTCACGGCCTCCGAATAGAATCGTGCCTGAGGTCGGCAGGATGAAGCCGCCCAAAATGCCGAGCAGCGTGGTCTTGCCGGAGCCGGACGGGCCAAGCAGTGAGACGAATTCACCGGCGCTGACATTGAGCGAAACGTCGTCGAGGGCGCGAACGGCGCCATAGGCCTTGCTGGCGGACCTGATCTCGACGCTCTCCGCGCGCTTGTCCAACGATCGACCTCGCGATGTCCCTCAGCCGGCGTGCCTCACTGCGCGCCATAAGCCTGCTTTATAGACAGGGATTTGGAGCACTCACGGCAAAGCGTGCGCTGCACCAAATCCTCTCTCGAAGGGCCTGTCTTTAAGCTGTCATGCTGATGACACCAGACTTGGCAAAATCCGGCAATTGCCAAATTCTCACCGCGCCCATAACATGACGTTATGCCAGAGCTCCGTCGCATGCTGCCGTCCAGCAACGCCCTGTTCGTCTTCGACGCGGCGGCGCGCAATGGCAGCTTCACGGCTGCGGCCGCCGAGCTGAACGTCACGCAGCCGGCGGTGAGCCGCATGCTCGGCCAGTTCGAGGAGCATCTCGGCGTTCGCCTGTTCGATCGCAAGGCGGGCCGCGCGGTGCTCACCGAAGAAGGCGAGCTGCTCTATCGCCGCGTGCTCGAAGGCTTTCGCAGCATCGAGAGCGGGCTCGTCGAGATCGAGCGGCGTCGCAAGGGCACCGAGACGGTGACGCTGTCGGTCTCCTCCGCCTTCACCACGCACTGGCTAATGCCGCGCATCGACAAGCTGCAGAAGCAGTTTCCGCAAGTCGATCTGCGCTTCCAGTTGATTTCCGGCGCGCTGCGCGGGCCGGTGGAGAATGTCGATCTCGGCATGCGCTTCCGCGATCGCGACGAGCCGCCCTCCGGCGGCACGCTGGTGATGAAGGAAGTGATGCTGCCGATGTGCAGCCCTACCTATCTCGGCGAGACCGATCCCGCCGAGGGCAACACCATCATTCGCCTCGCCGAGACACCGGGCGACTGGGCTGCGGATTACACTTCGCTCCTCACCGGCCGCCGCGGCGCGGCCAAGGCGCTGAGCTTCACGGATTATGCCGTGGTGGTGCAGGCCGCGCTGCTCGGCCAGGGCATCGCGCTCGGCTGGCTGACGGTCGCCTCGCACTGGCTGCTCACCGGCGCGCTGGTGCCGGCCTCCGACCGGCTCACCACCACGCGCCGCATCTGCGAATTCCTGCCGCCGCGCAACCGCCCGATGCGCCCGATCGCCGCCGAGATCCGCGACTGGATCATCGCGCAGATGAAAAGCGAGATCGCCGCGATCGACCGGCTCTATCCGAAGCTCGGCGCCATGGCGGCGTGCTATTGAGCCTGGAGCGAGCTTCACAAGAAGCCGTCATGCCCGGGCTTGTCCCGGGCATCCACGTTCGCCGTGCCACGTGGTAAGGCGTGGATGGCCGGGACAAGCCCGGCCATGACGCTGTGGAGGCGTCGCCCCCCTCCCTCCACGTCATTGCGAGCGCAGCGAAGCAATCCAGAGTCTTTCCGCGGAGGGATTCTGGATTGCTTCGTCGCAAGAGCTCCTCGCAATGACAGTGTGGAGAGAGGTTTGCCCGCTACCGATGCTCGATCGCCCTGATCGCACCGCGCAACTCTGCGAGGCCGCGCAGGCGGCCGATCGCGGTGTAGCCGGGATTGGTGCGCTTGGTGGCGGCGAGATCGTCGAGCATGCGGTGGCCGTGATCGGGACGGAACACGATTCTCTTGTCCGGTGCGCGCCGCGCGTTCTCCTTTAGCAGCGTCTTGAGCACCGCGATCATGTCGACGTCGCCGTCGAGATGGTCGGACTCGTAGAACGACAACCCGTCCGCCTCGCGCTTGGTCGCGCGCAGATGGGCGAACGCGATGCGCGGGCCGAAGCGCTCGGCCATATCAGGGAGATTGTTCTCCGCGCGCACGCCGAGCGAGCCGGTGCAGAAGCAGATGCCGTTGGCCTTGGACGGCACGGCATCGAACAGCGCCTGATAATCGTCGGCGCTGGAAGCAATGCGCGGCAGGCCGAACAGCGGCCGCGGCGGATCGTCCGGATGCAGCGTCAAGGAGACATCGAGCTGCTCGGCCACCGGCGTCACGCGCGCGAGGAATTCCGCGAGATGCTGCCGCAATATCTTTGGCGTGATGTCGCGATAGGTGTCCAGCCGATCGCGGAATTGCGGGATCGTCATCGGCTCGGTGGTCGAGCCCGGCAGCGCGCTGGCAATGACCATGACGAGATAGTCGATATCCGCCTGGCTCATCTGCTCGAACAGCTTTTTAGCGCGCGCCTGCTGCTCGGGGGTATACTCTTGAGCAGCCGCCGGGCGCTTCAGGATGTGCAGCTCGAATGCCGCAAAGCGGTCCTGGTCGAAGCGCATGGCACGGGCGCCGTTCGGCAGCTCCCATTCCAGATCGGTGCGGCACCAGTCCACCACGGGCATGAAGTTATAGCAGATGATCTTGATGCCGGACGCGGCGACCGCCTCCAGGCTCGCGATCCACGCCTCGATCGACTTGGTCGCTTTTCCGCCGAGGCGCTTGACGTCGTCAGGGATCGGAATCGATTCCACCACCGACCAGGTCAGCTGCGAGCGGCTGGGCTGGCCGTTCTCGATGAAGTTCTTGCGCTCCTCGACCGCCTTGCGCGTCCAGGCCTCTCCGATCGGCACCTGATGCAGCGCCGAGACGATCTGGCTCGCCCCGGCCTGCCTGACATCATCGAGCGAGACCGGATCATCCGGTCCGTACCAGCGCCATCCCTCCAGCATCATGTGCTGCCTCCCAAAGCGTTTTCGAGCGAAGTGGGTACCGGTTCGCGTGAAGAAAACGCGTCAAAACAAAAGTCAGTTCGCGGTCAGCACGACCTTGACGCTCTGCGAACGGTCGAGCGCCAGCCGCAGCGCGTCGGGCGCGGTCGAGAGCGGCCGCTCGGCGGTGACCAGCGACAGCACATCGACGCTGCCGTTGCCGATCAGTTCCACCGCATTCATGAACTCGAAGCCGAAGCGGAACGAGCCGCGCAGGTCGATCTCCTTGGCCATCACCGCATTCGACGGCGTCGGGATCTGGCCGCCCGGCAGGTTGCCGATCTGCACCACGACGCCGCCGCGCCTGACGATGCCGATCGCGCTGGCAAGGCCCGCGGCCGTGCCCGAGACCTCGAACGCGACGTCATAGGGGCGCGACGCAGCCTGCGCCTTCAACCCTTCCTCGCCGGCAGAGACGTTCTCGACGTGGGAGGCGCCGAGCTTGGTCGCAAAGGCCAGCGGCGCCGGCGCGATGTCGGCGACGGTGATGTCAGCCATGCCGGCGCGGTGCGCCGCGAGCATGGTCAGAAGCCCGATCGGGCCGGCACCGAAGATGATGCCGCGCTTGCCCTCGATCTTGCCGGCGCGCGCCACCGCGTGCAGGCACACCGCGAGCGGTTCGGCCAGCGCGGCCGCCTGGTAGGACACGTGATCGGGAATCTTCACGCACTGCGCAGGGATCGCATCGAAGTAGTTGGCGAAGCCGCCCTGCATGTGCGGCGTCTTCGAAGCCGAGCCCATGAAATAGATGTTCTCGCACAGGTTCGGCCGGCCCTCGCGGCAGGCGACGCAATGGCCGCACCAGCGCGACGGGTTGACGGCGACGCGGTCGCCGACCTTCAGGTTCGCAGCGGCACCGGAGATCTCCACGACCTCGCCCGAGATCTCGTGTCCCAGCACCAGCGGCGACTTCACCACGAAGTCTCCGGTGCGGGCATGACGAAAATAGTGCATGTCCGAGCCGCAGATGCCGCCGGCGCCGAAGCGGATGCGCACCATGCCGTCAGCGAGCCTGTCGAGCGGATGCTCGATCATGCGCAGGTCTTCGGGGCCAAACAGGGTCGCGGCGAGAGCAGTCGAGGTCATTTGGAGAGTCCCATGTATTTTGGCAGCCAGAGGGTCAGGTCGGGAATGAAGGTGATCGCGATCAGCGCCAGCATCAGCGGCACTAGCCAGGGCAGGATCGCCACCGTCGTGCGCTCGACCGAGAGCTTGGCGACGCGGGCGAGCACGAACAGCACCATGCCAAGCGGCGGATGCAACAGGCCGATCATCAGGTTCAGCGTCATGATCAGGCCGAAATGAATGGGGTCGATGCCGAGCTTGAGCACGATCGGGAGCAGGATCGGCACCAGGATGGTGATCGCCGCCGTGGTGTCGATGAAGCATCCCACGAACAGGATCAGCACGTTGGCGAGCGCCAGGAACACCCATTTGTTCTGGGTGATGCTGAGCATCCAGTCCGAGAGCATCTGCGCCGCCTGTGACACCGTCAGCAGCCAGGCGAAGATCGAGGCCGCGGTGACGATGAACAGCACCGAGGCCGTGGTCTCGATGGTGTCGAAGGTCGCCTTGGCGACGGTCTGGAACGTCATGGTGCGGTAGCGGACGAGGCCGAGGAACAGCGACCAGATCACCGCGGCGACGGCGGCTTCCGTCGGCGTGAACCAGCCGAGCGTCATGCCGCCGATCAGGATCACCGGCGCCATCAGCGCCATCACCGCCGAGAAGTCGAAATACCAGTCGATCAGGAGCAGCGTGCCGAGGCCGATGACGACGGCCGTGTTGACCGAAAGGCCGGCCAGCACCATCAGCCAGATCGCCATCGGGAACGACAGCACGATCAATATCTCGAGCCCGGCCGAGCCGAGCTGCGGCCAAGAGAACGGCGTGTCGCTGCCCCATTTGTTCTTGTGCGCGAAATAGGTGACGGTCACCATCATGAACAGCGTCAGCACGACGCCGGGAATGACGCCGCCCAGGAACAGCGCGCCGATCGAGACGTTCGCCATCATGCCGTAGATCACGAACGGCAGCGACGGCGGAATGATCGGTCCGAGCGTTGCCGAGGCCGCGGTGACGCCGACCGAGAACTCGGTGGAGTAACCGTGGTCCTTCATCGCCTTGATCTCGATGGTGCCGAGGCCGGCGGCATCCGCAATCGCGGTGCCGGACATGCCGGAGAAGATCACCGAGCCGATGATGTTGACGTGGCCGAGGCCGCCGCGCATCCACCCCACCAGCGCAACCGCGAATTTGTAGATGCGCCCGGTGACGCCGGCGATGTTCATGAGATTGCCGGCCAGGATGAAGAACGGCACGGCGAGCAGCGGGAAGCTCTCGACGCCGGCGATCATGCGCTGCGCCAGCGTGACGTCGGGCGTCACGCCGCTGACCAGGATATAGAGCAGCGACGACACGGCCATGGCGATCGCCACGGGAACGCCGAGCAGCATGAGAACGAGAAAGCCTCCGAGCAACAGCAGCATGGTTTTATCCTTCCGATCCGTCGTAGGCACCGGGACGTTCGAGGACCGAGTAACCCTGCCGCCAGTTCTGGATCGCCACCTGCACGGAGCGTGCGAACATCAGCACGAACCCGAGCAGCACGGCGTAATAGACATAGTCCTTGGGAAGATTGATGGTGGTCATCTGCTCGTCGCCGATGATCCTGATGTAGACCCAGACCAGCTTGATGGCGTAGCCGAAGAAGGCGATCCGGATCAGGTCGATCGCGGTCGACAGCACGCGCCCTACGGCATGCGGCAGGTAGCGATAGACGAGGTCGACCTGGATATGCCGCGACAGCCGTACGCACATCGACGAGCCGATGAAGACCACGCCGATCAGGCAATAGGTCGCGATCTCCTCGGTCCAGGCGTAGCTGTCGTTGAGCACGTAACGGGTGAAGAACTGCAGGAAGACGGCGAGCGCCATTACCCAGAAAATCGCTAGCGCCACCCAGTCCTCGAAGGCGTAGACGCCGAGATCGACCTTCGGCGTCGCCTCCTCCTCGAAGGTGTGCGCGATCTCGTCGGCGGTGATCTGCCGGTGGATTTCGGCGGTGGACATGTTACCTCTCTCCAAATCGTCGTTCCGGAGCTCGCGAAGCGAGAACCCGGAATGACGTCTTTGTTCTACTGTCTCACGCTTGCTCCGCTCCTCATCCTGAGGAGCTTGCGAAGCAAGCGTCTCGAAGGATGCCCCCGGGGCACACCGGGGCCCTCATGGTTCGAGATGCGCTTCGCGCTCCTCACCATGAGGGTCTTATGGCGGGGCAAGCGGCGGTCACTTCACCGCCTGGATCTTCTCCCAATCCGCCTTGCGGTAGCCGAAGGTCTCGAACGCGACGTTCTTCAGCACGGTGTCGCGGAACTCGTTCTTGTCGACCTCGGTCACGGTCAGCCCCTTGTCCTTGAAGAAGGCGACCAGCTTGGCCTCGTTCTGCTTGATCTCGCCCGTTGCCTTGGCAGCGGCCTCCTGCGCCACGTCGGTGAAGATCTTCTTGTCCTCGTCGGACAGCTTCTTCCACAGCGCGCCGGCGATCACGGTGTTGAGGTGATCGACGATGTGGCCGGTCAGCACGATGTGCTTCTGCACCTCGTAGAACTTCTTGGCCTCGATCGTCGTCAGCGGATTTTCCTGCGCCTCGACGGTGCCGTTCTGGAGCGCGAGATAGACCTCGGCGAACGCGATCGGCGCGGTGTTGGCGCCGCAGGCCCGCGGCATCGCCAGATAGGCCGGAACGTCGGGCACGCGGATCTTCAGGCCCTTCATGTCCGCGCAGGTCTTGATCGGCTTGTTGGACGAGGTCTGGCGCACGCCGTAATAGGTCACCGCGACGATGTGGTGGCCGCTCTTGTCCTCATAGCCCTTGGCGAGCTCCTTGAAGATGTCGCTCTTGGTGTAGGCGAGCAGATGATCGGCATCGCGGAAGGTGTAGGGATAATAGGTTACGCCGATCGGCGCGAAGCTCTTGGCCGCGAAGCTCGATCCGGAGATGATGATGTCGACCGAACCGAGCGAGAGGCCCTGGTTGATGTCGGTCTCCTTGCCGAGCTGCGAGGCCGGATAGACCTCGATCTGGTAGCGCCCGTTGGTGCGCTTATTGATCTCCTGCGCGGCCCAGACCGAGGCTGTGTGGAACGGCTCCGAGGGCTCGTAGACATGGGCCCATTTGAGCTTGGTCTGCGCCATGCTGGCGCTGGTCGCTGCCAACAGCGTGGCGGCGGAAATCACTGCTGCAATCGTCATCTTCTTTAACATCGACTTTTCCTCCATCGTTCAAGTCTGCTTCTTGTTCGCCCGCCCCGGCATGGATGCGGGCCGCCCAATCTCATCGCCGCCGCGAGCTGCCGCTCTTGGCCTGTTTCTTCGATGGTCGTTTTGATTTCGCCGGCTGAACCCCGGACGGCGCCGCCCGCCTCCGTGCAGCCGGCGCCCCTGCTGATGTCTCGGCACCAAAATTCTGTGCAAAGCGCTCCTGCGAATGCGCGAGGTGATCGCGCATGGCGTCATGGGCCGTCAGCGGCCGGCGCGCAGCGATGGCGTCGCGCACGGCCCGGTGCTCATCGAGCGCGGTTCGCCACGTGGTGGGATTCTCGAAATAATGCGCTAGCTGCGCGAAATAGGGATTGAGGCGCTGGTCGAACAACTCGCCGACAACCCGCACCAGCACGGCATTGCCGAGACATCCTGCCACGGCGATATGGAAGGCGCGGTCATGAACCATCGAGGCTTCGCCAGGATGGTCGACATTCTCCATCGCGACGAGCGCGGCGTCGATGCGGTCGATGTCATCTTTGGTCGCCACGCGCGCGGCCTGTTCGGCGATGGCGCTCTCCAGGAATTCGCGGGCGCGCAAGAGTTCGAACGGGCCTTCGATGACGGCAGTAGCTGTCGGCGCGGCCACGGCGGCGGGCTCGATCACATAGATGCCGGATCCGACGCGGATGCGCAGGCGCCCTTCGACCTCGAGCGCAATCAAGGCTTCGCGCACCGTGGGCCTCGACACCTTGAGCTGTTCCGCGAGGTCGCGCTCGGTCGGCAAGCGGCTGCCGACCGCGTACTCGCCGCTGTCGATCAGGCTTCGCAATTGATCGGCGACCTGGCGATAGAGCCGTCTCGCCTCCACAGCTTCCAGCGGCACGCTGGTCCTCCCGAAAAGGTCTCGCGCGGCGCCTCCGGCGCCCGCGACCCGCCAATTTTGGAGAATTGGTCTTACCAATTGACCGGAGCATTGACCTGATACGGACGCCATGTCAAGCAGCGGCAAAGCAAGGGGAGACGTCCATGCGCCAGAGCTCGATGCGCCTTGGTCGCGCCAATCTCGACCGCCTGGCACCTGCCATCCGCCGTCCGGCCTATGACCGATCGCGCGTCACGCCCGGCATCGTGCATCTCGGGCTCGGGGCGTTTCATCGTGCCCATCAGGCCGTCGTCATCGACGATTGCCTTGCTAGGGGCAGCATGTCCTGGGGCATCATCGGCGCGAGCCTGCGCAGCCCGGAGACGCGCGACGCCCTCGCCCCGCAGGACCATCTCTACACCGTCGCTGTGCGCGCCGCCGAAGGTACCGAGCACCGCGTGATCGGCGCCCTGCTCGACAGCGTCGTGGCGCGCGAGAAGCCGGCAGCCCTGGTCGAGCGGATGGCCGATCCCGCCATCCGCATCGTCTCGCTCACGGTGACCGAGAAGGGCTATTGCCACACGCCGCAGACCGGCGATCTCGACGAGCGGCATCCTGATGTCGTGCACGACCTCAACAATTTCGACGCGCCGCGCTCGGCGCCGGGCTTCATCGTCGCCGCGCTGGCACGCCGGCGGGCGCAGGGTCTTTCGCCCTTCACCGTGCTGTGCTGCGACAACCTCGCCGCCAACGGCCACACCGTGCAGCGGATCGTCACGCAGTTCGCCGCGCTGCGGTCCAGGGAACTTGGCAAGTGGATCGCCGACACGGTTGCGTTCCCCTCGACTATGGTCGACCGCATCGTGCCGGAGACGACGGATGCCGACCGCGATGCGGTCGCATCCGCGCTGGGCATGCGCGACGCTTGGCCTGTCATGACCGAGCCGTTCACGCAATGGGTGGTCGAGGACCGCTTCACCGCGGGCCGGCCGGACCTTGCCGCAGCGGGTATCGAGCTCGTCGGCGACGTCAAGCCGTTCGAGCTGATGAAGCTGCGGCTGCTCAACGCCAGCCATTCCGCGCTGGCCTATCTCGGCTATCTCTCCGGCTACGAGACCATCGCCGACACGATGCAGGATCCGCATTTTGCGCGCCTCGCCGCGCAGGTGATGGAAGAGGCCGCGGTGACGCTGACCATGCCATCAGGCACGGATCTCGCCGCCTATCGCGCCTCGCTGCTCAAGCGCTTCGCCAATCCGGCGCTGCACCATCGCACTTGGCAGATTGCCATGGACGGCTCGCAAAAGCTGCCGCAGCGGCTGCTCGGCGCGATGCAGGATCGCCTTGCCAGAGGCCTGCCCATCGCAACGCATGCGCTGGCGGTGGCCGGCTGGATCCGCTACGTCAGCGGCGTCGACGAGCAGGGACGGCCGATCGACGTGCGCGATCCATTCGCCGCCGAGTTCGCCGCGCTGGCGCGCGAGGCAGGACCCGTTGCCGAGCGCCTCGCGCCGGCACTGCTCGGGGTGGCGAAGGTGTTCGGGCCGCTCGGCGCCGAGCCGCGCCTGCGCGAGGCTGTCACCGCGGCGCTCGGCCGCCTCTATGCCGACGGCGCGCGGCGGGCCGTGGCAACGCACGTTTCAGCGTGACCACGACGCGGGCAGCATCCTGAATGCTGCACTGCGGCCAAAGTCGACGGAAAGTCGCGCTTGATTTTTGCCTGTCCTTGCCCCACCCGAGAGCGATGGGAAACGACACCAAGGTCATCGCCGCCAACGCGGCCTTTTACGCGGCATTCTCGACCGGCGACTTCGCCGGCATGGAACGGATGTGGGCGGATGACGACGGCATCTCCTGCATCCATCCCGGCTGGCCGGCCATCATCGGCCGCGCCACCGTGATCGGAAGCTGGCGCGACATCCTGCAAAACCCGCAGCGGCCGCAGATCGTCTGCGCCGAGCCGCAGGCCATCGTCGACGGCGACAGCGCCCGCGTGCTCTGCATCGAGATCGTCGACGGCACCGCGCTGGCTGCGGCGAACCATTTTCGCCGCGTCGGCGACGACTGGCGCCTGGTGCACCATCAGTCCAGTCCGATCGCACAGATTGTCGAGCAGGCCGAGGACGATAGAGCAAGTCACCGCGTCCACTGAGCACGGCGATCACGGCGCCGTGATCTACTGTGCATGGGGTTGTTTTTCAGCTTTTGTTTGGCGGGCCGAAAGTTCCGACAGATCGTCGAGCACGACATGCGCGCCGGTGAAGTCGTCGTCCCCGAAGAACGTGCTGCGGGTGATCAGAACCGGGACGCCGGCGCGCGAGGCCGCGATCAGACCGTTGGCGGAATCCTCAATCGCAACGCAATCGGATGCCTCGAGCTTCAGCCGCGCCAGAATCTCGAGATAGACGTCGGGCGCCGGCTTCTTGTGCCTGACGTCGTCGCCGGCGACGATCGCATCGAAATCCGCGGCCCAGCGTTTGCCCAGCGCCTGCGACAGCAGCGCATCGATATTGCCGTGCGATGTGGTGGTCGCAATCGCAAGCCGCTGGCCGCGCTCCTTCGCGGCCCTGAGCAAATCCGTCACGCCTGGCCGCAAGGGACAGCGGCCGGCCTCGACAAATTCGGCATAATGCGCGGTCTTGATGCGGTGAAGTTCTGCGATGTCCCCGTCCGACAAGGGCGGAGCGGTCACTAGCCTCTCGTGGTAGGCGCGCATGCGCTCCTTGCCGCCCGTCACCCGCAACAGGTCCTTGTAGACGGCGCGGTCCCACTGCCAGTCGAGACCGAGGCGGGCGAAGGCGAGATTGAAGGCCTGCCGATGCAGCTCCTCGGTTTCGGCCAGGGTGCCGTCGACGTCGAAGATCAGCGCGGCCGCGCGCCGGATCAGATCGGCGGCGTCCGCTGGCGACTGAACCAACGCTTCGGCCTGCATGATCGATGCCTCCCTTCCGGCGCTGCGTAAAGCGATCATCGGCCGAGCCGGAGGGCGAGACAAATCGCAATATCTTTTGCCGGACCCAAAAATCTCTTATGAGCGAACGGTGCGCGACGGCGCGAACGGGAACTTTCGATCTGCACAGGAGACGCATGCGGCTCTTCATCCTCGGCCTCGGCTACAGCGCGCGGCATTTCGTTCGCAAGCACGGCGGCAGCTTCTCGCATGTCGCCGGCACCGTGCGCGATCCCGCGCAGCGGAATGACCTCGCCGGGATCGAGGTGCATCCGTTTTCCGGCAGCCTTCCGTCGCCCGAGACGGTTGAACGGGTTCGCGACGCCGACGTCCTCCTGGTGTCGATCCCGCCCGGCAGCACCGGCGATCCCGCGATCGCGGCGTTTGGCGGCGTGCTGCAGGGAAGCCGCCGCAAGGTCGTCTATCTCTCCACCATCGGGGTGTACGGTGATCACGGCGGAGCGTGGGTCGACGAGAGCACGCCGCCGCAGGCCATCCTCGACCGCACGCGGATGCGGATCGCGGCGGAGCAAGCCTGGACGGATGCGGCGGGCGGCGATGCCGCGATCCTGCGGCTTGCGGGCATCTACGGTCCCGGCCGCAACGCGCTGGCGACACTGCGCGCGGGAACGGCGAGGCGCATCATCAAGCCGGGACAGGTGTTCAACCGCATCCACGTCGATGACATCGCGAGCGCGATCATCGCCGCTATTCATCACCAGGGCGGCGGCGTTTGGAACGTCTGCGACGACGAGCCGGCGCCGCCGCAGGACGTGATCGGCTATGCCGCGCAGCTGATGGGCGTGGCGCCGCCGCCGGAAGAAGCGTTCGCCACCGCCGAAATGTCGGCGATGGCGCGCAGCTTCTATGCCAGCAGCGCCCGCGTCTCCAACGAGAAACTGAAGCGCGAGCTCGGCGTCACGCTGGCCTGCCCCACCTATCGGCACGGCCTCGACGCTCTCTGGCGCGCAGGCGAAGGACGTTAGGGTTCCTGCGCTTCGATGCGTCCCAGACATGCCGCGCCCGCGCTTGACTTCCTGCCGGCGCGGTCGTGATCTAACCTTCGAGCGAGCCACCGCACAACGAGCTCGCCTCTTGGGAGAATGCAATGAACAAGACGATCGCCATGATCGCGGCAACGATTGCTGTCGTCACGCTCGGCGCCGCGCGCGCTGCGCCGCTGCCCGAAGCCAATCCCGACGATGTCGGATTTTCGAAGCAAGGCCTTGCACGCCTCGATAATTTCTTCGCGCGCGAGATCGCGGCCAAGCGCGTTCCCGGCGCAGTGGTCGCCATCGCGCGCGACGGCAAGCTCGTCCACTACAAGGCCTATGGCCTGCTCGATCCGGCCAAGGGCACGCCGATGCCGCTCGATGCGATCTTCGCGCTGGCCTCGATGACCAAGCCGATGGCCGCGGTCGCCGGCCTGACGCTGATGGAACAGGGTCGGCTGCCGCTCCAGGCCAAGCTGTCCGAATACTATCCGGGCTTCGCCGACATGAAGGTCGGCGTGCCTCAGGCGGACGGATCACTCAAGCTCGAACCGCAGGCCTCGCCGATCTTCATCCACGATCTCTACCGGCATACGTGGGGTTGATGTATGGCGGCCGCCCGGACTCATCGAGCCCCGTGGCGCGGCAATATCCTGATGGCATTGCGCCGGCGATCGACGGCGACACCCAGGCTTTTATCGATCGCATCACCAAGCTGCCGCTGGCGCAGCAGCCCTCGACCGCGTTCGAATACGGCTTTTCGATCGACGTGCTCGGCGCTGTCGTCGAGAAGGTGAGCGAGCAGAAGCTTGGCGACTATCTCGCTGCCAATGTCTGGCATCCGCTCGGCATGAAGGATGCGACCTTTCATCCGACCGAGGCGCAGCGCCCGCGCCTCGCCCGCCCCTTCCCGAACGATCCGCTGACGGGCAAGCCGCAGGCCATCAAGCTCCTGGACACCACAACCAAGTTCGATTGCGGCGGCGCCTGCTCGTTCGCGACGGTCGGCGACTACATCCGCTTCGGACAGATGTTGCTCAACGGCGGCGAGCTCGACGGGCAGCGCATTCTCGGTCCGAAGACCGTCCGTCACATGACGGCGAACCATCTCGGCCCCGAGATCAAGAACAACGTCGCCAATGTCGAGCCGCATCGCGGCGGCTTCGGCTTCGGCCTTTCGGTGGCGGTCCGGACCAGCGAAGGATTGTCGTCGGTCCCCGGCAATCCGGGCGAGTTCACCTGGAACGGAGCCTACGGGACGCAGTTCTTCTGCGATCCCAAGGACCGTCTCGTCGTCGTGGTGGGAACGGCGGCACCGGGTGAGCTCAGGAAGTATTATCGCGAGCAGGTCCAGGACATCGTCTACGGCGCGATGACGAAGTGAGACCGTCACATGAAAGAGAAAGGGCGGCCACTTGGGCCGCCCTCTTGATTGACCGTCAGCTCAACACGCCGTATTTCCTGAACCAGGCCTCTGCCTGCTTCCAGGCATCTTCCGCGGCGTCCTTGCGGTAGCTGCCGCGATAGTCGGCATGGAAGCCGTGCGGCGCTTCGGGGTAGATCTTGAAGTCGGCCGTCTTCTTGCTCTGCTCGAGCGCGGCCTTCATCTGCTCGACCTGCGCGGCGGGAATGCCGGTATCGGCGCCACCATAGAGGCCGAGCACCGGCGCCTTCATCTCGGGCGCGAGCTGCAGCGGGCTCTTCGGCCATAACGGGTTGGCTGGATCGACCAAGGTCCCGTAGAAGGCAACGCCCGCCTTGAGCGCACCGCTGTGGGCGGCATACTCCCAGACCGTGCGGCCACCCCGGCAGAAGCCGATGATGCCGAGCTTCGTCGTGTCGCCGCCTTTCGATCCTGCCCAGGCGACCGTCGCGTCCAGATCCGACAACAGCTCTGCGTCCGGCTTCGCATTCACCACCGGCAGCAGCTCCTTGATATCCGTGACCTTGGTCAGGTCGATGCCCTTGCGGAAATAATAGTCGGGCGCCACTGCGAACGCGCCGAGCTTGGCAAGGCGGCGCGTCACGTCCCGGATGTATTCGTGCAGCCCAAAGATTTCCATCGCCACGATGACCACCGGCGCCTTGGCGTTGCCGGCCGGGCGGGCGAAATAGGCGGGCATTTCCTCAGAGCCGACCTTGATCTTGGCATCGCCGGCCTGGAGGCCGCTGGTATCCGTCGTGATGATGTCGGCCCGGACCGGACCGGCCGCGAGCGTGTAGCCAGCGGCGACGGCAGCGGTGGCGCTCATGAATCCGCGGCGCGAGAGCGGGGCAACTTTCGTCAGTCCAACGACGTCGGATGTCATGGTGGTTTCAAAGCTCATCGATCTTCCCATTCCTGATTCCCATGCTGATGCCCCTCGGGCGCCGCATTCGCCAGTAATTGCCGGATAAACGCAAGTCACCAGCCTGCGAGCACGCGGCTCACCACTTCATCCCTTCGTTAGCGAGCGCCGGTGTCCGCTGCCCGCCGGAGCGTGGGCCGTGTACCGGACTTAACCGCCTGGCTGCACTGCACCGCAACATCCATTAACCGAAAGGAATGGTTCTTTGCCTGCCGGCCAGGCCGCTTGGCGCTGCGCAGAATGCGCCTGAGCGCAGACCCGACGGGCTCTGCCGCAACAAATAGCAATCGCAGCGACGATGGTGACACATCATGTTGCTTACGCATCGCTCATCATCACCAAATCACGTGCGAACCGCCGTCATTTGATTGAAATTTTCGGAGGATCTTGGCCGCGCGATTTACCCGGTCTTTCTTTGTGACACCCTAGTTCCACGGCCGGAAGTTCCATCTTCGGAAACGTAGAGGCTTCTTCCCGCGACGCGCGATGCTCGCCCGCAACGGACGGCGGAGCGCGAGCGGGTCTCATTCTCGTCCGCCCCGATTGCGCTACCCGAGGCCCAATTGAATAAACGTTTATGCGACCTGGAACTGAAATGAATTTGGCTCGTGAATCGATTGAACTGTTGGAGCAGGCCGCACGCATCCTGTGGTTCGAAGGCACCAAGCACGGTTTGCGCGACCGCGAATGGATGGCGCTGCGCTTCCTCTCCCGCGCCAACCGATTTTCCCGAACCCCCTCGGCGCTGGCGAGCTACGTCGGCACCACGCGCGGCACCGCCTCGTTCATCATCGGCGAGCTCGAGCGGCTCGGTTATCTCGAGCGGAAGCGCTCGGCCACGGACAAGCGTTCGGTGACGTTGAGCGTGACCCAGCAGGGCAAGAAGTTCCTGGTGCGCGATCCCGTCAACGTCCTCATCGAAGCGATTGGCGTTCTGGACGACGAGGTCAAGATCCGCTTCCGCGACACGTTCCGGCACGTGCTGGACCACTCCGATGCCGCCGAGCAGCGGCACCACACCGACGTCTGCAAGCGGTGCATCTTCCTGCGGGAGGATCGCGCCAATACCGACAGCAAGACGACGGCCGAGTTCAGCTGCCGCCTGTTTCGCGCACCGATCGCCGAAGCGGAGGTCGATCTGCTGTGCACCAGCTTCGAGCATCACCGCCAATAAAAGGCGGCTCGTTCAGGGCGTTGCCTTGCGCGACGAATAGATGACGCCGCCGCTTGATTCCACCACCAGGCGCCCGTTCTCGTTCCTGATCTCTTCGATGCGGCCAAGACCGGGCACCTGTTGTCCCAGCACGGCTTCGATGACACCGTTCGGGCCCTGCAGGATCGCAATTCCCTCATAGGCCTGACGGACCGACCAGCCCTTGATCGCCTTGCGCGGCGCCAATGCACGCTCGGGTGCAGGCACCGATCCCGTGAATTCGGGCGCGGCGACCGCGGCCATCATCGGCCCTTGCGCTGACACCGGCTGCGTCTGCACCGTCGCCGGCGCGGGAGCTTGGGCTTGGGCTTGCACCTGAGCGAGCTTGTCGAGCTTCACCGTAGAGGACGAGCTCACCCGCTCGATCCGGTCGAGATTCTCGGCAAACCGGCCGAAGCGATCGTTCGTGACCTTGCTGGATTGATCGACCGCGGTCCGCAAGCCATCGAGGTTTTCAGACACGCCCGACACTTGCTTGCGCAGTTGCGCGACGGTCTCGCGCAGAATCCTGATCTCCGCATTGGCCGCAACGTTGTTTGGCGCGGGCTGGGTGGTGAGATAGGCGATCACGCCGGTGCAGGCGCAGACCACCAGCATGGCAGCGACCGCCAGAGTTGCGAGCGGCGCGACCCAGGTCGGACGGGGTGGCGGCGGCTTCGCCACGATCACGGCCGGCTTGATCACGACCGGCGCCGGCTTCGGGATCGCCATCTTGTCGAGGCGGGCCTTGGCACGAATCCGCTTCAAGCCGTCGAGTGCCTCCTTTGCGAGAGCCTCGTCGCTCGCCGTCGCCGATACGCGCTTTGCACTCGCGGCAGGCTTGGTCGTCCGCGCCGCGTTGTCCATTGAATCGCTCGCCTCCGGCGCTGGCTTCGCCGCCGCGGAAGCGTCCGCGGTCGCGTTGGGACGAGCTTGTCCATCGGACAACATATGCTCCGTTCGGTTCGGTCTGTCGAGCGACGACGTTATCTGTCGAAGCTTGCCTGAAACGTGCGGGTCGAAAGCCGTTCATCGCGCGTGATGCGACGTCGCATGAGTCGATTGCGCCATACACGTGGCGATAGTGCGACTCGAAAGACACACACTCGCCAAGATTTCATCAAGCTGGAGGCGCGGCGCAGACGTGAGTCGAACTTCCGCATGCGGAAAAGCGAGTTCCAGAGTCAATCCGGGGTTGAAAACCCATCAATGTGCGTGCCTCGGAGCACCACCCGAAATAGCTGTAATTGTACGGGGATGCGGAACTATACAACCATCACAATGCAAAACTAGTTCAGTATCAAAATCAACTGATACGTTTCGATGCATCAAGAAACAACCAGAAACAAATCAACAGCATCAAGTGCGTGTAGCAATCGCTTTCTTTCGCACGCTTGATCGGGAATCGGCAATCGCTACGGTTCTACTCAAGTGATTCTCGCCAGTTGGCGAGGAGATCGACATGGTTCAGCAGTGTTCGGACGCGATGAGCAACTTGGCGCAACTGTTCTAGGTCGTTTCTCAATCTGCTCCGCGAGGTGATCAGTAAGACACCCGCCGAGCCTCACGCAGTAAGCGTTTCAGTATCGAGTTGAAGTAACAGGCCTGCGAGACGCAGGCACTGAACGCGTAGGGCTGCCCGCGAATATCGAAACCACAACAACGGTTCGCGGGATGGAATGTCGTCAAACAGCATCGTTGCCGAGCCGGCGCATCACAACAACCAACCGGCCGCAACAAGTGCGAAACAGGGGCGAAAGACTGATGTATATTATCGTTGATGATCGTGAGAGCGTCGCGAACAGCTATGTCGGAGGGCTCGTTCGCGAAGGCGTATCGTCGATCGGCTTCTCCTCCGGAGAATTCTGGGACTGGCTGCAATCTGCGAGCGAGTCCGATCTGGCGGCGGTGGACGCTTTTCTCCTCGGCGATTGCGATGCCCGCGGAAGCCTGCCGCGGGCGATGCGCAAGCGCTCCTCGGCTCCCATCATTGCCATGAGCGGCCAGAAGATGCTCAAGAACACGCTGGAGCTGTTCGAATCGGGCGTGGACGACGTCGTGCACGTGCCGATCCACCTGCGCGAGATCCTGGCACGAACGGCCGCGATCGCGCGCCGCCGGGTGGGCGAGCTGCCGAGGCCCTGCGAGAGCAGGATCCAGGTCTTCTTCAACGGCCGTGATCCCGAAATCGCGGGCCACGCCCTCACCCTGCCCCGCCGCGAACTGCGCATTCTCGAATATATGGTGGCCAACCACGGCAAGTGGATCACCAAGACGCAGATCTTCAATGCGGTCTACGGCATCTTCGAGTCCACCTTCGACGAGAGCGTGATCGAGAGCCACGTCAGCAAGCTGCGCAAGAAGCTCCGCGACCGCCTCGGCTTCGACGCGATCGTGGCAAGGCGTTACGTCGGCTACCGCCTCAACATCCCGGCGCGCGAAACTCTCGACGAGCCGGTGCAGGAGCTCGAGGACGTCGGCATCCTACTGAACAGGACGCAGGCCGCCCCCGCGGCATACCCGGCCGGCAACTGACACGGCAGGACAGCGCCACGAACCGGCAACGGCCTCTGCGAAGCAGCTTCGCGGAGGCCGTTACACTTTTGGCGGCGAGCTGAGCGCACGCCTCGTCCTTCGAGACGGCGCTGACGCGCCTCCTCAGGATGAGGCTAATCGGCCGCGGTGCGCGCTGAGACTGGCGCCGCGCATTCCGTCCTCATCCTGAGGAGCCGCGTAGCGGCCTCTCGAAGGATGGCCGCAGAAAAGAGCTACGGCTTCTGCTGGAATTCTTCCTTGGAGACGTAGTTGAAGTCCTCGACCAGGACGTCCTGGACAATGTCACCCTGCATCCGTTCGTTGACGCGCTGCTTGATGGCCGTCGTCAGGATGGCGAGGTCGTAACGGGCGAGCTTCCTGAAGTCGAGACGATCGTCGGCATAGATCCTGCGGAAGGCCTCGTCGACGACGAACGGCTCCGGCGGGACGTTCAGCTGGTGCATGGTCCGCGCCTCCATGGTGTAGACGAAGCGCGCGACGATGTAGCCCTGGACATTGCCGTTCTCGACCATCGGCACGCTCAGCGCCCGCGTCTTGTGATATTGCAACCCTTCGAGATATTCGTCCTTCGCCGGCAGCAGGCTGCCCTTCTCCTTCCAATAGGCGACGGCATAGCTCGTGCCCGCCGTGAGGATGCATACCCAGAGCCCGGCCAGCACCAGCCTGATCATTTTCCGTCCTGCGCCGTGCGACCGGTATAGGTGCCGTCGGACTCGGCGTCCTTGACCGCCTTGACGATGATGCTCGCGACTTCGCGGACCGCGTCGTAGTGCATCTCCAGAATGGACCGATTCCGCTCGAGCTTCTCGCGCAGCCGCTGAATCTCCTCGGTGATCTCGACCTCGCCGCCGAGGTGCATCCGCGCCCGCATCAGGCGGACGAACTCGAGCATGCTCCGGCTCTTCCGCGCGCTGAAATCGTCGAAATCGATCTTTTGGCCGGTCGCGAGCGCTGTCGTCTCCTCCTCGACGATACCTGCGAGCCGGCGGATTGCGGCCAGCAGGCCACGCATCTCGTCCGATCTCACCCTGTCCGCGGCGTCGACCCTTGCCTCGTCACCCCCGATCGGCAGCAGCACGGGCAGCAGCGCATCGCTCGCTGCGGCTTCCGTCGTCACCATCTCGGTGTCCGCGACCGCCTGGTCCATCGCCACGGCCACCGCGCCTTCTTGTGCCTGCATTGGAAATTCACCTCTCAACTTCTGTCACCCGTTCGCGGATCATGATTTGGCCTTCGCTGCGTCCGGTCCAGCCGGATGCGCGGCGGCGAGCTGCCGGGCGATGCCGACACCGTTGCCCTTTGCCAGCTGACTGCCGAGCTGCTCTGCAAGCATCGACTTCCAGACGCCGCCAGCCGTGCCCTTGCCAAAGACCTCCTCCGACTCCTTCGGCAACATCGTCTCGACGAAGGTCTGGAGGATGAAGGCCTCGAACTTCCGGTAAATCTCGCCGGATGCCGGCGCCTTGATCACCTGCACCGGCGCGCCATTCACGGCACCCGACTGCGCTTCCGCGTCTTTCGCCGCGGCTTGATCGGCGGTCGCCGCTTTGGCCTTGCCGACTTCCGCCTCCATCGTGGCGGCGAAATCGGCGTCCGACGATTTCAGCGCGTCGAGCTTCGCGGTCGCGGCGCGCTGCGTCGCGGGGTCCGCGGCTTCGAGGACGTCGAGGACGAGGTCGGGCGTCGCTGTCACGATCATGTCTTGTTCCGGTTGGCTGGCTGTGGCGTCCAGGCGTGCACGGTAAGGCTCGTTCCCGTCATGTCCTCGAGCGAGCGCTTCTCGGCATCGCGGAGCTTGTCTGCGAGTGCGGCCTTGGCGACCTCCTCCAGCTGTTTCACGCGGCGGGTCTCCCGGCGAACCTGGTCGAGCTGCTGCGCGGCCTGCGCCTGCACCGCACGGGCGCCGACGCTCGCCCTGTTGAGACGCCGCGCGATCGATTCGTTCGACGATCCCGCCGGCGGCTTTCCATCGTTCAAGGCTCCGACCAGCCATTCCTGCTCGTCCTGCAGGCTGCGCTCCTGCTGCCGCAATTGCGCGAGCTGCCATTCGGAGAGCCGGAGCTGCAGCTTCACCAGCGAGACCATCCGGCCGAGCTTGTCCGCGCGCGATGTCATGACCCGGTCACTCCGCCAGCCACGACGACACGCCCAGCATGAACTGCGTCAGCAGCTCGTCGCTGGTGAGGTAGAGCAGCAGGAAGCCGCCGAACAGCACGAAGGGCACCGAGATGAAATAGACCGGAATGGCCGGCGTCAGCTTGTTGATCAGGCCGACCGCCAGGTTGACGATGACCGAATAGACGATGAAAGGGCTCGAGATCCGCAGCGTCAGCACGAACGCTTCCGAAAGGCGGCCGACGAGCAGCTCGAGCGCGACGCTGCCGCCCAGCCTGCTGCCGGGCTTCCAGACGTCGTAGGAGTTCATCAGCCCGCGCAGCACCTGCCAGTGCTGGTCGGTCATGAAGAACAGCGTGGTGACGGCCGCCATGATCAGCGGCACCAGGGCCGGCGCCGGATCGGTGTCGGCGATCGGTGTGCCCGGGATGTTGCTCAGCCCGATCGCGCTCGCCATCATGGTCGCCATGGTCTGGAGGGCGAGGAAGAACACGCGCCCGCCGAGCCCGATGACGCTGCCGACCACGAGCTCGGAGCAGATCAGGAGCGCGAGCGTCAGGGGAGCCGCGTTGTCCGTGAGCGGCTTCAGGACGGCAATCAGGATCGGCGTCAGTGCAAACGTCGTGACCAGTGCGACGAACAGGCGCACCTGGGGCGGAACGTTGACGCTGGAATAGCCGGGCACCAGCATCAGGCAGGCGCCGATGCGGCAAAACACGATGAACGTCACCAGCACGCTGTCGGCGAGCCCTGAGATCACGATATGGCTCCGAGCGCCCTGATCTCGGCGCTGCGCGCGACTTCGACATGCGACAGGATCGGCAAAGTCGGGAACACCCGCTCCAGGATCATCCGGACATAGGGGCGCGCTTCCGGCGTCACTGCCAGCACCACGCTGGTGCCGCTCTCGGTGAATTTCCGGATCGCGGCGCTGGCTTCGGTCGCGAACTGCTCGATCAGGCGCGGGTCTGCGTCGAACTCGACGACGTCCCCCTTGGCATCGCGCTTCAGGCTCTGGTGGAAAGCGAGGTCCCAGCGGTTACCGAGACGAACCACGTTGAGCACGCCATTGTCGGAGAGATCGCCGCAGATCTGCTGGGCGAGCCGGGTCCGAACGTGCTCCGCCACCTGCTCGGAGCGCCGCACATGGGGCGCGATCTCGGCGATCGCCTCGAGGATCAGGTGAAGATTGCGAATGGAGACTCGCTCGGCAAGCAGGATCTTCAGGATCGCCAGCAGGCCCGAATAGGAGATCTGCGACGGGCAGAGATCCTCGACCAGGCGCTTGTATTCGGGATCGAGCCGGTCGAGCAGGGCACGCATGTCCTTGTAGGACAGCAGCTGGGCAAGGTTCGCCCTGATCACTTCGCTCAAATGCGTGAGCAGCACGGACAGATTGTCGACCGGCTTGCAGCCCTGCCGCTTGACTTCGTCGGTGAAGGCTTCCGTCACCCACAGCGCCTTCATGCCGAACGCAGGCTCGATCACCTCGTCGCCCGGCACGTCGGGCTTGCCGTCCTTATCGACCAGCACCAGCACCTCGCCGAGCCTGAGCTCGCCATGGGCAACGCGCGTGTCGTGAATCCTTATCTGGTAGCTCTTAGGATCGATCGACAGATTGTCCGTGAGCTTGATCTCGGGAATGACGAAGCCGTACTGCTTGGCGAATTTCTTGCGGATCTTGGCCACGCGGTGGGCAAGCTCGGTGCGCGAGCCCAACAGATGGATTGAAAGGTGGCCGCCGAGCGCCAGCTCGATCTCGGCGGTCTTGAGCTGCTCCTTGACGGACTCCTTGGCCTCAGCCTGCGCGCGCTCGTCGGCCTTGCGGGCCTCCTCCTTCTGCTTCAGCGCAGCCTGCCGCTTCGGCAACGAATAGCCGACGAAGGCCATGACACCCCCAAGCAGCACAAACGGCGCCATCGGCAGTCCCGGCATCAAAGCGAGCACGAACATCATCAGCGCGGCGGCCGACACCGCGCGCGGATAGCCGCCGAGCTGCCGCAGCACCGCCTGCTCCGCCGAGCCCGTGGTGCCGCCCTTGGAGACCAGGAGGCCCGCCGACAGCGACACGATCAGCGCCGGCATCTGCGACACCAGACCATCGCCGACGGAGAGCTTGGTGTAGACGTCGGCCGCGCGGGACAGAGTCAATCCGTGATGGGTGACGCCGATGACGATGCCGCCGAAGATGTTGATCGCGGTGATGATGAGACCGGCAATGGCGTCGCCACGGACGAATTTCGAGGCGCCGTCCATGGCGCCGAAGAACGCGCTCTCCTCTTCGAGCTCGCGGCGCCGTCGCTGCGCTTCCTTGTCGTCGATCAAGCCGGCGGACAGGTCCGCATCGATCGCCATCTGCTTGCCCGGGATGGCGTCCAGGGTGAAACGGGCGCCGACTTCGGCGATACGCGTCGCGCCCTTGGTGATCACGACGAAATTCACCGTCACCAGGATCGCGAAGATGATGAGACCGATCACGAAGTCGCCGCCCATGACGAACTTCGAGAAGCCTGCAACGACATGGCCCGCCGCATGTTCACCCTCCCCGCCCCGTGACAGGATCAGGCGCGTCGTCGCGATGTTCAGCGCCAGGCGCAGGATCGTCGCGATCAGCAGAACGGTCGGGAAAGCAGAGAAGTCGAGCGGGCGCTGAATCCACAGCGCCACCATCAGGATCAGGGCCGAAAGCGCGATCGAGAACGCGAGGCCGAGGTCGATCAGGATCGGAGGAATCGGCAGGAACAGGATCGTGAGCATGGTCACGATGCCGGCGGCGAAAAAGGCATCCGTTCCGAGGCGGCGCTGATTGGGCGGGCTAGCAGCTAACGTATCGGCCATTGGGTCACCGGCAGAGGGGTCCGCCCGCAATCTGCCGCGCAAAGCTTACGCGGGGATGGTGCCGGGCCGTCCGGATCAGAAGCCGCGCTCGATCCTGGAATAGACCATCTCAGTGAAGGTCGACAGATGCGCGCCGATGAAGGAGCCGGAGACGGCAACGACCAGGAGAATGACGATGATCTTCGGAACAAAGGTCAGCGTCACCTCCTGGATCTGGGTCAGCGCCTGGATCAGCGCGATGACGGTGCCGACCAGCATGGCTGCGCCGACCGCAGGCCCGGAGGCGACGATGATGGTCCAGATCGCCGCCTGGACGATATCGAGGGCGTCCCGCTCGTTCATGACTGGCTGATCGTGAGGCCCGGTCCGACCGCGACCTTGGTGCCGTCCTGAAGCGTCGCGATGGAGCCGTCGCTGTTGATGGAGACCGAGACGACCTTGCCGCTGAAGGTCGCGCCGGTCGAGTCGGTGAAGCTGACCGTCTTCCCGATCAGCCCGTTGGCCTGCGACAAGGACTGCGAGGACAGCAGCGCGTCCAGCTTCGCATTCGTCTGCATCGCCTGCTCGACCGTCGAGAGCTGGGCGAACTGGCTCATATACTGCGCGGTGTCCATGGGATTGGTCGGATCCTGGTTCTTCATCTGGGCGATGAGGAGCTGGAGAAACGTGTTGTAGTCCACGCTGTTGCTCGACGTCGTCGAGTTGGTGTCGGTCGAACTGGATCTGCTGGTGCTGTCGGTCGCGCTGGTGACGTTCATCTTGTCTCTCCGCTGTCAGGCAGCTTCGACTGGGGAAACGGCGGCGGCGCCGGCCAGGATGGCCTGCTCCACCGGAAACAACGCGCGAATCCGCTTGAGCGCCTCGAAATAGCGGGTCGCCCCAACCAGTTCGTGGATCGCGCCGAGCCCACCGAGCATCTCGCGGTTCTCGCAAACGGCACACAGGGCCGCGTGATGCTGGGCGTAGAGCGCCGCAGCGTCGCGAACGTCCGTCGGGTTCATCAGCATGAGCTGGACGATGAAATAGAGCTGCCGCAGGGCCGTGGTGGCGTCGGACGCCTGCATGACCTGCCCTTCGAGCAGGAACATCACGTCGTTGACGAGCTCGACGGAGACCTTGCGGTCGACGCGGAGCACCGCGCCGTTGATGTAGACCCGTTCGCCCGCGCGCAAGGAAATCTTCATTAAAGCGCGTCTCGGATCAGGCGGTTGATTTCGATGAGCTGCACCACGTCGCTGGACCGCTGCTCGCGGAGACGATCGGCTTCCTTGACCACCCACAGGCCGATCGAGATGATGTCGGCACGCAGCTTGTCCGGCAGGCCGTTGTCCGGGTGCGCGAGATCCTCGATGAAGATCGTCCACAGCCGCCGCACATAGAGCAGGCTCTCGACCTGATCCTCGGGGCTGAAACGTCCCTTCTGGATCCGCTCGAGCCGGTCGATGCCAAGGCTGAGTGCCTGCCGCTCACGGCTGCGCGCCTCATAGCCACTATCGTCAACGACCGCTTCATAGGCTTCAAACGTCATCAGGACCACTCTTCGCAGAAAACCGAACAACTGGACAAAGGTTACGAGCCTGACAGCGCAGCCTTGGCTCAGAGATAATTGATGAGGCTGATCTTCTGGAGCTGCGAGGTGAGCGCCAGCGCGGTCTGGATCTGTGTCTGCAGCGTATTGACGCGGACCGAGGCTTCGGTCGGGTCGACCGCTTCCATTCCGACGATCTGATTGTTCAGAATGTCCTGCTGCGTCTTGAGCTTGGCGGTTGCGGTGGTGACCCGTTGCTGAACCGTGCCGACGCTGCCGCCGAGCGCAGCGAGATCGTTGATGGCGTTGCCGACCAGCCCGATGGCCTTGTCCACGACGACCTGGAACGTCTCCTGGCTCAGCTTCACGTTCCCGAGATCGGCCATCATGGTGTAGGCCTCGGCGAGCCTGCGGAAGCCGATCTCGTTGGCGCTCACTGACGTGTCCGCGATCTCGGTGGTGGAGATTCGGCTTTGCATGGTCTGGTCCGTCGCCGAGGACCAGTTGGTGTTCCAGGCCGGGCTCGCGAACCCGGCATCGAAGGTGGTGTCCAGGAAGGTCTGCATCTGGGCCGGCGTAATGGTGGCCACGGCGGGCGAGGATTGCGGGAAGCCGAAGGCCGCGAGAAAATCGGCATCGACCTGGTTCTTGCTGGCCGAGCCCGCGGCGTACGGCGTGATGGGCGCGTTCTGCGTGTTGATGCCCGAGAACAGCGACGAGCCGTTATAGGAGACATTCAACGCGCCGATCAGGTCCTGGAGATTGGAGGATGCAGGCGGCAGGATGACGCGCCCGCCGCCGTCGGTGCTGCGGGCCGCGATCAGATCCTTGAGGAAGTCGGTCGCGGTCTTGTTGAGCTGGGTGATCCTGTTCTGCGTCACGTCCAGGCGTCCCGAGACGAGACCGTTGGTGTCGACGAGCTGGTCGGCAAAGCTCCAGTCCGCCCGCAGCGTGAGGTCGCTTCCCGTCGTCGCACCGAGTTCCAGACCAACGTCGTAGAAGCGGCCGGTGGTCGCTTCGGTCGAGGCCTTGCTCAGCGCCGCCTGGTTGTTCGTGATCGAATACCTCAACGACGAGGACAGCATCAGGGTGGAAACGTAATTCGCGCTCATCATGGCTCAGTTCCCCACGGCGGCCAGCAGGCTCTGCAGCATTTCATCGACGGTCGAGATGATCTTCGACGAGGCCGAATAGGTTCGCTCGACCTGGAGCATCAAGGCCATTTCGTCGTCCATGTTGACGCCGTTGACGTTTGACAACGCCGTGATGCTGCGGTTGAGCAATGTGCTCTGGTACTCGGAGTTGGCGTCGGCGGTCTTGCGCTGGTTTTCGATCCAGCTCGCCGATGATGATGCGAAGTCGATCAGGCTGCCGCTCGGCTTGCCTTGCGTCGTTGCATCGAACGGCTGCGCGGCATCCATGCCGCCGATGAGCTGCTGCAGTCGGGCCGAATAGCCGCCGTTGCCGGCGGTGTTGTATTGGTAGGCGGGGTTGCCGCTGATCGCGCCGTCGCGTAGCAAATTCGGGTTGCCGCCCAGGCTCGGATCGACCGAGGCCGCGACCGAGATCGTGCCGGCGAGGCCCACCGAGACGGTCGCGCTCGCCGGCATCGCCGGCGCGCCCGGATAGGTGAAGAGACCGGGAACGTCGGGCAGCGCCGCGGCGGTCTGATCGCTTTCCCTGAACGTATTGATCAGGCCGCGCGCGATTTCGTCGAGCTGGCCCTGATAGGTGACGGTGTCCTGGTCGCGCAGCTGGGCGAGGCCTGCGAGCTTGCCCGACTTCAGCGGCATCACCGAATTGGCGCCGGTCACCGGGACCCCGTCGATGTAGACGGCGTTGCCCGTGGTGCCGGCGGTGTAGGCATTCGTCGGCGCAAAGCTCACCGTCCGCGCCGTCTTGTCGAACAGCACCACGCCGCTGTCAGCGTAGAGCGCCGCGTCGCCGTTGGGGCGGATCGACATGTTGACGCCGACCTCCTGCGACAGTTGCGAGACGATGCTGTCGCGCTGATCGAGATAGTCGGTGATGTCGTCGCCGGAGATCGTGCCTTTCACGATCGCGGTGTTCACGGTCTCGAACCGGGAGAGCAACTGGTTGATATTCTGAACCGACGTCTTCATGTCGGCATCGGCGCTTTCGCGGACCGACTGCACGGTCCGGGTCGCCTGGTTGAGCGCGGTCGCCATGTCCTTGGCGGACGCGACGGCCGCCTGCGCCAGGGTGGCGTTGTCAGGGGCGTTGGCATATTTCTGCAACGCCTGCTTCAGCGCGTTGAGCTGCGCCGTCGGCGACTGGTCGAGCTCCGGATCGTCCACCGTCGCGGTGGCGATCTTCTGCAGGCCGTCATAGATCGCGGTCTGCTTGGCGGACGACGAGGTCGCGATCAGGACGTTGTTGTAGAGGCCCGAGCTGGCGGCGCGCTGGATCGCCGCGACATAGACGCCGGCGCCGGGCAGATTGTCCAGCACGGTGAGCTTGCGCGAATAGCCGGCGGCGCTGGCACCGGCGATGTTGCGCGAGATGACCGACGACTGAACGCTCGACGCCATGAGCGAGGAGCGAGCCGAGTTGAGAGCGGCGGTAAGCGACATGGCGTGCTCTTGCCCGAAACGAGCGCCGAGGAATTCAGCGCTTCAAGTTGACGACGACATCCAGCAGATCCGAGCCGGTCTGGAACGATTTCGAGTTCGCCGTGAAGCCGCGCTGGGCCTCGATCATGCCGGTGAGTTCGTCCGCAAGGTCGACGTTGGAGTCCTCCAGGGCACTGGACTGGATCGTGCCGAGCCCACCCGTGCCGGCATTTCCGACCTGCGCGTTGCCGGAATTCATGTTGGTCGAATAGACGTTGCCGGGCTCGGGCGTCAGATTGTCGGGGCTCGCGACGTCGGCGAGCATGATGGTGTAGAGCGTCAGCTGCTGCCCGTTCTTGAGGATCGCCGTCACATGGCCGGCATCGTCGATATCGACCTTGTCGATCGCCGAGGGAACGCTGCCATTGACAGTGGCCTTGAAGCTGAAGTCGGTGCCGACCTGGGTCAAGTTCGACAGGTCAAAGGTCATCGCCGCACCTCCGGGAACGGTGAAGGCGAGACCGGTCGGGCTCGCCGCGGCGAGCGCGCCCCTGCCGGCCGCCGTGGTGTCGAAGGTGAAAGTGGTGGCGCCGCCGAGCGAGGTGCCCGTCGCGGAGTCGTAGACCCCGATCTGCCAGGTATCCGAGCCGGCAGCCGTCGCCGTGTGGGACATATAGACGTCGAGCGTAACGGCCTGGCCGATATTGTTGTAGGCCACGATCGAGCTCTTCGATGAATATGACGCCGGGCCGGGCGGACCAGCAATGACAGCCGCTTTCGGATCCAAATTGCCGGTCGTGAGCGTTCCCGCCGTTGACGGCACCGGCACCTGCGAGACCTGGGCGATGTTGACGATCTGCATGCCGGACAGGCTGTTCTGCGAGAAATTGCTCACGTTCCCGGGCTGGCCGAGAAGATAAAAGCCGGCCCCGTTGACCAGATTGCCCTGGCTGTCGGGCACGAACGAGCCGGCCCGCGTCAGATATTGCTGCGTGTTGTTGGCGTTCGACACCACGAAGAAGCCATTGCCCTGGACGCGGAGGTCCGTGGTCGACGTGGTATACTGCGTATTGCCCCCGTCGCTGATGGCATAGCGGACCTTGGTTTCGACAGCGCCGGAATCGTAATTGCCGGAGCCACTCTTCAGGATCAGCGAGGAGAACTCCGTCGAAGCCCGCTTGTAGCCCGTCGTGTTGACGTTGGCGATGTTGTCCGAGACGGTCGACAGCTTGTTGGACTGCGCGTTCATCCCGGAAACGCCGGTGCGCATAACACCATACAGGCTCATGAATTGGGCTCCTTTGGTAGGTTGCAGCTACAATGGGGGTTCTTGCTTGCGCGGGGCTGATGATTGGGCGCGATGCACAACTTGTCGTGGTCCGGTCAGCTCTGCTTCAGCTCGTCTTCGGCTGGCAGAACGAGCGCGCCTTGTCCGTCCACGCGCCGAAACCGCTCGAGACGAGATGCGCAACGATGTGACAGACATAGCGCTTCTGCGCCGGCTGATTGTTGGGACCCGCGTTGTAGCGCGCGACAGCCATGGTCCAGCTGCCCTCGCGCTGCTTCAACTCCTTCAGGAACCGCGCGGCGTATTCGACGTTCCCCGCGGGATCGAACATCGCCCGGACCGAAGCGAACTTGTCGCCGTGATAATAATGGTTGATCTGCATGCAGCCGAGATCGATCAGCTTGATGCCTTTGCTGCGCATCGCCTCGAAATTCGCGATTGCATCGTTGATGTCCTTGGCGAACACGGTCTGGCCGTCGGCCCCGAGCGCGTAAGGATGGAGCGCGCCGCGCCGGCCGGTCTCGGTGAGGCCCACCGCATAGAGAATGCCGAGCGGAATCCCATGCTGCCGGGCCGCGCGCGTCATCTCGCGCTCGCAGGGGCGCGCAGTCTCGGCGGCGGCTTCCGAAGCGCTCGCGTTACAGATAAACAGGGCCGCGACGGTGATGCGGCGCCACGTCCTGCTCATGACGCGTCTCCTGGTTGAACTGGCGCTCCTGGCGAGCCTGTTTCGCGCCGCCGTCGGATTGCCCCGACGACGTGCCGGCACCGCCGAACGCGCCTTGCGACTGCGGCGAGGATTGTTGCTGGCCCGAGAGCTGGGGCTGGGACTGGCCGGAGCCGCTCTGGAATCCGTCCAGCGAGCCGTGCTGGACCGGCGCGACGTCGGCGACGTAGCCGGCCGACTGCATGAGCTCGCGGATCTGGTCGCGCTGCTGGTCGAGCATCTGGCTCGTGTCCTTGCGCTCGGCCGCGAGCTGGACGGACACTTCGGTGCCGACGAGACGCAGGCGCACCGTGACGTTGCCGAGCGCGGGCGGTTCGAGATTGACCGTCAGGATTCTGAGCGGCTGATCCGGTGCGTTGGTCTGGGATGCGGCGAGATCGGGTGCCGCCGACGCAGCCGGTGCCGAGGACTCCTTCAGTTCGGCGACGACGGCATTGGCAACCTGCTGCGGGGCGTTGAACTGCGCCGGTGGCAGATGGGTTTCCTGCTGGACCACGGTGACCTTGGTCGTCTCGGGTAGCGCGGCGCGCGCCGAAGCCTTGGCAGCGCGCTCGACATCGGCCGTGACCGCCTCGAAGCCGGGTGATGCCGGCCTTGCGCTCGAGGCTTCCGCACCTTGCGTCAGCGCAGATTGCGACGCCGCCATCGCTTGCGAAGCCGCCGCCTGCGAGCGCGCGCCGGCCGCGGCAGGACTGGATGGACCGGCATCGCCGGTCGCCGCCTTCACCGCGCCCGGTGCCTCGTGCTTCGCCGAGGGTGACCGCTCATCGCGCGCGGGCGCGTCCTTGTCTGCGGAGGGCACTTGCATCTGCGGCTTCACGGCAGACACAGCAGCGATCTCCTGCCCGACCATCACAGCGATGCCGGATTGATCCTGGCGATCTGTCCCGGTGAGATGATCGACCGGACGTGGTTGCTCCGCCAGCTTGTCGGACTTGGTGTCGGAGGTCTCGTCCATGGACTTTGGATCAGCAATGGTCGCGACGCGTTCGCGCAGCGCCGCCTCCTTCGGCTGCTCCTGCTCGGCCGGATGGATCGAACGCGTGCGCAGCGTTCCGGTCTTCGCGGCCGCCTCGCTGCCGTCTTCGCTCAGCGCCTGCTTGGCGAGATTCGAGACGGTGTGGAGCAGATCGTTGAAGGACGAGTTCGCCTGTGGTTTGGTCGCGGCACCCTTTGCCGCGCGCGACCCGCGCATGTTGAGACTCTCGGCGAGACCGTTGAAGAGCTGTCCGGAGGTTCCGCTGAGCTTGGTCATGGCCGGCGATCCTTGGTCAGGAGTTCGAGCTCCCCGAGCTGCTTCTGCGCGCGTGCGAGCGTCGCGGTCGATGACGCCAGATCGAGTCGCGCCGGCGTTGCCGGGGGCTTATCCGCCGCCGCGGCGGATCCGCCCGCGAACGGCTTGCGGACGTCGAGCGCGAGCTGCACCGTGGCATTGAGAAGGGGGACGTCGCGTTCGGGCAGCTTCGACCGGTCGAGCGCCTTCAGTTCGGCGAGACCGCCGTCATATTCGTCGGTGAGCACGCGCGAGGCGCCGCGGAGGAAATGGGCGCGCTCGCGTTCCGCCGATGTATCCGCGCTGAGGGTCAATGCCCGCTCGCCGGCCAGCCGGGTCACGGTCAGCCGTCCGCGCACCATCGCGGCGCGCGCCATCATGAGATAGAGCTTGAGGCGGCTGGCGCGATCGATCTGCTCGAGCAAGGCTGAGATCCGCGCAAAGCGGCGCTCGTCGAGTGCCAGGCTCGATTGCGTCAGCCCCGCGGAGAAGCGCTGCCAGAAATCGCCCGCATAGATCGAGTTGCGGTAATGGCGGATATAGGCCAGCGTCAGGAACTCGAACTTCTCGAAATCCTCCGCCTGCCCCACCAGCAGGATCTCGCGCCGCAGGGCCGCCTCCTCGACCAGCGTGCCGGGCAACAGCAGGCGCGCATCGTCCAGGCGCTCGATCGCGAGCGAGGCCTCGGCGCGCGCGAACAGCGCGCCCTGAACCAGCGCGACCTGTCCGCCCAGTCCCGAAGGAATCGTCCGCGGCTTGATCTCCTTGAGCAGCTCCCGTGCTTCCTCTTGGCGACCCTCGACATAGGCGAGCGCACCGTTGAACAGCCGCTCGTCGACGTTCAACTTGTCGCGCGGCAGTTTGCGGACGATTTGCGGCGCACCGCCGCTGAGCAGGTAGATAACGACCGCCTGGCCGTTCCGCGGATTGCTCCACACCGCGGGATCGGCCGCGAGAAACTTCTCGCCGATTTGCCGGATCAGCGCGATATGACTGCCATGTGCGGCGGTGTCGCCATTGGCGATGCCGTCCTGCACCGCTTGCAGCGCGCGGACGAGCTCATAGGGTTCGCTGCCCTGGGGTGCAGGCTGGGCAAGCGCATTTGCCGCGATGAACGGCAGCAGCAAGACGGCGCGGCGCAGCAGCCTGATCAAGGTCGCTTCTCCCGGATCAGGATTTCGATCCGGCGGTTCTGGGCGGCCGCCGGATCGTTCGGGAGCTTCGGCCGCCGATCGGCGTAACCTTCGATATGCTCGATCCGCCGCGCATCGACGCCGGAACGGACCAACATGTAATAGGCCATCTGCGCACGCGCGGTCGACAGCCTCCAATTGTCGTAGGTTTCCGATCGATACGGCCGATTGTCGGTATGCCCGCGGACGATGATCATGCCCTGGCGCTTCATCAGCAGCGGCCCGATCTTGTCGATCACGCGGATCAGCTCGGGCCGCGGCTCCGCCGAGCCGACCGCGAACATGCCGAAGCTCGCATCGTCGGTGAGGCTGACCAGGAGCCCTTCCTCGACCTGACGCACCTCGGCCGCCGGCCCCGCCCCTGCTTTGATGTCCGACAGCGCCTCCGCGACCGCGGACTGAAGCTGCTTGAGGGTGGGCTGCTGTGTTTGCGCCGCGTCGCGCGCCTCCGGCTCCTTCGCCGCATCGTTGGGACGAGCCTGCAGGGCGGTGCTCACCTGGACGCCAGCTTGGGCGCTGCCCTCGCGCGGCGACTGCGTCGGTGCGGCGCCCGGCGGCATCAGCGGCGACAGGCTTGCGGACGAGCTCTCCGGGCCCGGAGCCACGTTGCCGCCGGCATCATCCGTCCTGCTCCGGCGCGCCTGCACCTCGCCCGGATTTGCTCCGGCTGCGCCGTCTCGCGCGGAGGCATTCGGCTTCGGCTCGCTCTCGATGAAGCGATCGGCGTCCTTGGACGCCTGTGGCGCCAGCTTCCAATAGCCCGGATCGAATGGATCGCGATAGGCATCGCCTCCCTTGAGGCCGTCCTCTTCAGCGGAAGTCAGAGCGCCGGCGCGCCGCTGGCCCGTCGACTGGTTCGCGCTGTTGGCGATCTCGGCGAGCGTCGCATAGGGGTCACGGAACAGGACCTTCTCCTCGAAAGAGGCCGGCTTCTCAGCCGTCGGAGAATCGCCGCGCCTTTCCTCGTTCGTACCGGCCGGCTGACGCTTGCCGTCCTGGCCTTCGAACGACGACGGCTCCTTGTTGGAGAGATCCTTGAGGCCCTTTGGGGCAGGTGAGTTCTCAGCGAGCTTGATCGGATTGAAATAGCTCGCGACGACCTGCTTCTGGTCCTGGTTGAGCGCGTTGAGCAGCCACATGACCAGGAAGAACGCCATCATCGCGGTCATGAAGTCCGCATAGGCGATCTTCCAGACGCCGCCGTGATGCGCCTCCTCGGCGAAGGCGCTGCGGCGGCGGACGATCACGATCTCATGCTTGACCTCCTCCATGGCGGACTACCGGCGCGCCTCCTTGAGGCGTTCACTCCAGGCGGAGATCTGCGTCTCGATCACGGTCTGGTCGGCCACGACGCGCACCTCGAGCGTCTCGGCGGCCACGTATGCAATGCCCGTTCGCCTGGACGCCTCGAGCTGCGTCTTCACGAGGTCCAGCAGCTCGCTCGGGCCGGTGACCTTGAAGGCGGGCGCCGACGAGCTGCCGGTCAGCGCCGCGATCTGCTCGACCAGCGATCCGATCGCCTTGTCGCGCACCGCATCGGCGAGGAACGGCAGCAGGATCCGCGCCACGGAGCTTGCGATGTTGGTCTCGATCTCGCGGCAGGCCGCCTCGAAGCCGCTGACGATCGCGACTGCCTGCTGGTCGGACCATTTGGCCCGCTCTTCGCCGAGCCGGATCGCGCTGCGGACGCGCTCCTCGGCCAATTTGGCGTCGCCTTCCGCGACGCCCGCGGCATGGCCGCGCCGATAGGCATCGTCCAGGAGATTGACCGGCGGCGCTTCCGTCGCGGGCGCCGGGGACTGAGCCTGAAGCTGCGTGTGGGCCTGCGGCTGGGATTGAGGCTGCGGATCGCGCCTCGCCTCCTTCGGCCTGGTCAGCACGTCCTGGATTTTTGGAGGCGGGGGCGGCGGCGACGACTTGACCCGGCCATTCGCATCGAACTGCGTCAGGAGTTTTCCGATTGCCGCGTTCATGCCGCCTCCTCGCGTCGCATCCAGTCTTTAAGGATCGCCGCCGCCTGCATCTGGTCGAGCCGGACGATCTGCTCGAGCCGCTTCTGCGGCGTTCGCTGCATCTTGCCTTCGAGGTCTTCGACGAGGTTGAGCTCGGCCTCCTCGCCGTCGGGCAGCGCAAGGGCCGCCGAGGCCTCGAGCTGGGCGGCCTCGGCCGCCTCGGCCTGCTCCTGCTCCGCGCGATGGGTCAGGATGCCGTTGACCGCCGGCCGCAGCCCGAACCAGACGAGCATCGAAGCCACGGCCAGGATCGTGATCGCGTTGATGACGCTGCCGAGCTGCTTGTTGATCATCTCGACGAAGCTGATCGGCGGCACCGGCGCCAGCTCACGCGAGCCCTCGATGAAATCGACGGCCGTCACCTGGATCTGGTCGCCGCGCGCCTTGTCCAATCCGCCCGCGGTCGCCGCGAGCTGGCTGATCTCGGCGAGCTTGCTGTCGATGATGGCCTGGTTGCTCTTGTCGCCGAGATCGGCAACCAGCCGAGCTCGATTCACCAGGACGGCGATGAACAGCTTCTTGACCGAATAGCCGTCGCTGACCGTCGTTGTGGTCTTGGAGGAGACCTCGAAATTGGTGACGTCCTCGCGGCGGGTCTTGTCCTCGCTGGAGTTCTTGCCGCCGCCCGCATTCACCTGCTGGTCGGGGAGATTCTGCTGCACCGTAGTCGGCGACGAGCGGTCGGCGTTCTGCGAGGATTCCTTCTCGCGTACGGCCCGCACCGAGCGCTCGGCGCGGTTCTCGGGATCGTAGACCGTCTCGTTGATCTGCCGCTTGTCGGTGGACAGCTGCGGAGCGACGCTCACCTCGAAGTTGTCGAGGCCCAGATACGGCGTCAGCGCCTTGCGGATGCTCTCCTGCACCATGCCGCTGACCGTCTTCTGCAGGCTCGCCATCTTGGTCGGCGCGGCGCTGGCTTCGTCCTCTTCGGCGAGCAGCATCGAGCCGTCGGCGTCGAGCACCGTCACCTTGTCGCGGCTCATGCCGGGAATGGCGGCGGCGACGAGATGCCGGATCGACTGCGCCGTGCGCGCCTCGATCGCGCCGTCGGTGCGCAGCACGACCGATGCCGAAGGCGGCTGCTGCGTGGCGCGGAACGAGCCGCGCACCGGCAGCACGATATGCACGCGCGCCGCCTTCACGCCCTTCATCAGCTGGACGGTGCGGGCGATCTCGCCTTCGAGCGCGCGCAGCTTGGTGACCTCCTGCATGAACGAGGTCAGCCCGAGCGAGCCGATCTTGTCGAACAGCTCGTAACCGGAATTGGCGCTGGTCGGCAGCCCCTTCTCGGCAAGCAGCATCCGCGCCTGCATGGTCTGGCTCGGACGCACCGAGACCGCATCGCCGGCGGAATTGACGTCGAAGGTGATGTTCTGCTCGCGCAGTGCCGCGCCGATGCGCGTCACATCTTCGCGGGTGAGGCCGGTGTAGAGCGTTTCGAACTCGGGGCGGCTGAGATAATAGGCGCCGCCGACGACGGTGACGAGAACCGCAAAACCGATCAGTCCCAAGGCCATCAGGCGTCGCGGCCCAAGCTCCAGCAGATTGTTGAGCAGTTGCTGTACCTGCGCACGACTGAGCATATGACCTCGTACCAATGCGAATGGTGACGACACTCAGCTGCCAACCTTGTCTGAAGGTTGCGCGAGGCGCGAATGTGTGGGTTCGCTGGCAAGGCGTTGCAATTATGCAAGACGAGGCGACGCAATCGGTTTGGCAGGCGCGAGCGAGCGCTCGGGCGCACGGCAGCCCGACCGGCCGCGGCATGTCGCAAGACGTATGACGAAGGTTCGATTGCCGGCATATCGCGTGTCGGCGCCCACCATCACGGCGGGGACCGTGCTCCCTGAGGGAGCACGGTCGTTTTCGAAAGCGCCGCTTAGCCGCGGAACAGCGACAGGATGCTCTGGCTGTTCTGGTTGGCGATCGAGAGCGCCTGAACGCCGAGCTGCTGTTGGGTCTGCAGAGCCTGCAGGCGGGTCGATTCCGCATTCATGTCGGCGTCGACGAGCTGGCCGACGCCGCGATCCACGGAGTCCATCAGGGTCTTGACGAATTCCGTGTTGGTCGAGATGCGGTTCTTGACCGCGCCGAGATCGGCAGCGGCCGAGGCCACCGAGTTGATCGCCGCCGTGACCTGCGCGATGTAGCCATCGAGCGTGGTCTGATCGGCCGCCGAGTCGGTCAGCGCGGCGATGTTGATCGTGTCGACCGAGGCGCTGCCGGCCACGGTGTCCAGAATGCCGGTCTGCGTGGTCGAGTAGAGCGTGTAATTGGCGGTCGTCACCGTGATCGAGCCGATGGTGGGCGTGCCGCCGACACGCGAGTAGGACGAGACGAGGTTGAAGCTCGTCGGGGTGGTGCCCGTCGTGGTGCTCAGCCAGTTGATGCCGTTGAAGGTGGCCGAATTGGCCTTCAGCTTCATGTCCTGCTGGATCTGGGTGATGTCGGCCTGGATCTTGGTGCGGTCGATACCGGCGGTCTTGGCTTCGACCAGCAGCGCCTGGAGCTTGGTCAGACCCGAGTCCTTGTCGCCGATCACCGAGGTCAGAGCGGTGTATTCGGTGTCGACGGTCGCAGCCGACAGGCCGAGCGAGTCGGAGACCGCGGACAGCGCGGCGTTGTCGGAGCGCATCGAGGTCGCAATCGACCAATAGGCAGCGTTGTCCGAGGCGGTGGACACGCGCTGACCGGTGGAAATCCGGTTCTGCGTGGTGGCGAGTTGCGTGCTGACAGACCGCAGGGTCTGCAGCGCGGTCATGGCGGAGGAGTTGGTGAGAAGACTAGAACCCATTTTGATGTCCCTTTGAAGATTGACTTGAGTTGGGGACATACCGGGCTTGCACCGGTACGACAGGGCGGCGTCATGCCTTTGGGCGTGCCGCAAACGCGGGTTCAAGGCCCAATCTGTCGTAGCGGCGAGGTTAGCGAGCGAAGCTTGTGCGGGGCTTGTGGCCCTGTGTTCCGGCCGCAACAGGCGGCCGGACTTGGGCGCGCGTGGCTGCCTAAGCGAAAGGGCCGCGCTTCGCGAGAAGCGCGGCCCTCCCCCGATGACTTCCGTCTTAGCGGAACAGCGACAGGATGCTCTGGCTGCTGTTGTTGGCGATCGAGAGCGCCTGCACGCCGAGCTGCTGCTGGACCTGAAGGGCGGCCAGGCGGGTGGATTCCGCGTTCATGTCGGCGTCGACGAGCTGACCGACACCGCGGTCAACCGAGTCCATCAGCGACTTCACGAAGTTCGTGTTGGTCGAGATACGGTTCTTGACGGCACCGAGATTGGCGGCGGCCGAGGCCACCGAGTTGATCGCAGTCGTGACCTGCGCGATGTAGCCATCGAGCGTGGTCTGGTCGGCCGCCGAGTCGGTCAGCGCGGCGATGTTGATCGTGTCGACCGACGCACTGCCAGCCACAGTATCCAGAATGCCGGTCTGCGTGGTCGAGTAGAGCGTGTAGTTGGCCGTCGTCACCGTGATCGAGCCGATGGTGGGCGTGCCGCCGACGCGCGAGTAGGATGACACGAGGCTGAAGCTCGTCGGGGTGGTACCCGTCGTGGTGCTCAGCCAGTTGATGCCGTTGAAGGTCGCCGAGTTGGCCTTCAGCTTCATGTCCTGCTGGATCTGGGTGATGTCCGCCTGGATCTTGGTGCGGTCGATACCTGCAGTCTTGGACTGGACCAGCAGCGCCTGGAGCTTGGTCAGACCCGAGTCCTTGTCGCCGATCACCGAGGTCAGAGCGGTGTATTCGGTGTCGACGGTCGCGGCAGACAGGCCGAGCGAGTCGGACACCGCCGAGAGCGCGGCGTTGTCGGAGCGCATCGACGTTGCGATCGACCAATAGGCGGCGTTGTCCGACGCGGTGGCGACGCGCTGGCCGGTCGAGATCCGGTTCTGCGTGGTGGAGAGTTGCGAACCCACAGACCGCAGGGTCTGGAGTGCGGTCATGGCAGTCGAGTTCGTAAGCAGGCTTGACATTGCGAATGTCCCTTTATGTACGCGTTTACATTTTCACGAGGGGACATACCGGGCTTTCACCGGTACGGAAGGGCGGCATCATGCCTTTGGACCGATCTGTGTGGGTCCAACCCGCCGTGCCGCATTGCTAGCACGCCGAATCTTGCTTCCGGATTAAGACGAGCTTGAATTCCGCAGCAAAATCATATGGTTAAAATTACGCGCCGCTAACCATATCCAGCGCGTTTCGTTTAACCATAATCGGCCGGCGGGCGCTCGCGGCGCTCACGAGAACGAGCGGACCAGCCCGGAGGCCAGCAGATTCCAGCCGTCGATCAGCACGAAGAACAGCATCTTGAACGGCAGCGCGAGGATCGTCGGCGGCATCATCATCATGCCCATCGACATGGTCAGCGTCGCCACGATCATGTCGATCACCAGGAACGGCAGGATGATGAGGAATCCGATCTCGAACGAGCGCCGGAGCTCGGAGATCATGAAGGCCGGAATGATGACGCGCAGATCGACCCGCTTGTCGTCGAACTTCCTGCGGAAGCTTTCGGCGGCGAGCGCTTCGAAAGTCTGGAGATCCTTGTCGCGGACATGGGCCAGCATGAACTCGCGGAACGGATCGGTGATCTTCAGATATGCTTCCTCTTCCGAGATCTCGTTCTTCATCAGCGGCTGGACGCCGGTTTCCCAGGCCCGGTCGAAGGTCGGCGCCATGACATAGAAGGTCATGAACAGCGCGAGACTGATCAGCACCAGGTTGGCAGGCGTGGTCTGGAGGCCGAGACCTGCGCGCAGGAACGACAACGCCACCGCAAATCGCGTGAAGCTCGTCACCATGATCAGCAGCCCCGGCGCCACCGACAGCACCGTGATCAGCGCCATCAGTTGGATGATCCGGCCGCTGGTCGAGCCGTTTCCGGGCGGCAGCAGGGAATTCAGGTCCGGAATCTGGGCCAGCGCCGCTTCGGGCAGCACGACCAGAACCAGCGCGAGCAGCAGGACTTTCACCCTCACTGGATCACCAGCGTCTCGATGATCAATTCGCGGACCTTGCCTGACGAGCGGATATTGGCGCGCTCGGTCAGGTCGTCGCGCAGATGCTGGAGCCCGCGCGATCCTTCGAACTGCGCGACCGTCGCCGACCGCAGATAGGTCACGATGTCCTCGCTGATGTGGGCGGCCAGAATGCCGGCATCCTCGTCGCTCATGCTGTCGGTCACCATAGAGGCTTCGATGCGCGCCCAATTGTTGGCCGGCGCGGCGAGATTGGTCACGATCGGGGACAATTTCCGGAGCCGCGCACTGCCGGTGTAGCTCGACGCGATCGGCGGGGACGTGGCGTTCTTCTTCGCGTCGGCAACCCGCTCGGCGGTCGCGATCAGATGCAGACCGGCAATCGCGCCCGCGCCGATCGCGATCAGGGTCAGCACGACGATGGCGGCGATCAGGCGCATGGCGTCCCCTGGCATCGCAACGCGCCCCGGCCGGCGCCGGTCTCAGAACGGTGCCACGGCGTCATAGATCCGGTGTCCCCATCCAGGCTGCTGCACGTCCGACAGATTTCCGCGCCCGCCATAGGACACGCGCGCCTCGGCGATCTTGTCGTAGGAGATGGTGTTGGCCCGCGAGATGTCGCGCGGACGCACGATGCCGCCGACCTTGAGCACGCGCATCTCCGTGTTGACGCGAAATTCCTGCGAGCCGCTGATCATCATGTTGCCGTTGGGCAGCACGTCGGTGACGACGGCCGCGATCGAGAGCCTGATGTCCTCGGTGCGGTCGATCTGGCCGTTGCCCTTGATCTGGGTATTGGTGCTGAGATTGGCGTTGGCCGAACCCGTGTCGTTCCATCCAGCGATGTCCATCAGCCAGTCGAGCCCGAACTTGACCTGCGAATCGCGCGAGCGGCCGGTCTTGTTGTCGAGCTTGGCCTTGTCCTGCATCGAGATGATCACCGTCACGACGTCGCCGGTGCGGCGGGCGCGCGGATCGCGGTAGAGATCGGTGCCGTCGTCCCAGGTCGAGCGATAGCTGACGGGCGTGCGCATGCGCGGCGTCACCGGGATCGGATCGGCCTGCATCCGCAGGCCGCTGCCGACAGGCGACATCTGTGGACCGGTCAGGACTTCGGCCGGATCATGGTAGCACCCGGCCACGAGCACGGAGGCCGCGAGCAGCGAGAGGATGAGGATCGGCTTGGTCATCTATTTGCTCTTTCCGTCGTCCACGCGACGCATGCCGCCGAGCAGGTCTGCGAGGTGCGCCGCGCGTGCCGTGTCCATCTCGTTGAAGATCGCGCTCGAGCTGCGCGGGCTGAGCTTGGCGAGCACGGCGGCAGCGGTCTCGTCGGCCATGCCGGCGATCTGCGTCGCCGCAGCTTCGGGCTTCATGCGCGAATAGATCTCGACGACGCTCGCTTCGGCCTTCTTCAGGAAGTCGTCGCGCAGCGCCATCCACTTCTCGTATTCGGCGCGCTTGGCCTCGACCTCGGCGATGCGCTCGCGCAGCAGGCTCTCGGCCTTCTCGAGCTCCTTGAGCTGCCAGGCCAGCCTGGCATCGACGGCGGGATCGGCGACGTTGCTGCAGAACAGCGCGATTTCGTTGTCCGGGGGCGGCGCAGCCTGCGGCGGTGCAGGCTTCGGCGGCGCCGTGACGCTGCCAGGCTTGGCCGGACGGGCAGGCGCCGGTGTCTCCGGCACCGCACCGGTGACCGCGGGGCCCGAATCTTCGGCCGCCCATGCCGTGGCCCGGACCGAAGAGTTGTCGACAGGTGTCGCGGTGGCCGACGGCTGCGGCTTCTGCGGTCCGCCCGCGCGGGCGCGGGCGAAGGAGAGCAGGTTGAGCGGTTTCGACGGCTTGGCCTCGTCCAAGGCGAGCGCGGGCGAGGCGCTCGCGAGCATTGCTGCCGCGGCCAGCAGGAGGAGTTTGCCTTTGTGATCCAGCTTCAGCATCGGGCCGCGTGCGATTCTCGCTTCAGACCTGAGCATTGAGCGACCAAGCTTGCACGACGCTTGCGCATCATTGCACGATGACGTCGGCCTGGAGCGCGCCTGCCGTCTTGATCGCCTGCAGGATCGCGATGATCCCCGATGGCTTCAGGCCAATCTGGTTCAGCCCGCGCACCAAGCGCTGGAGATCGACCCCGCTCAGGATCGCCACCTGCGATCCGGCCTCGTTGGCTTCGACCACGGTCTGCGGGACGACCACCGTCTGTCCCCGCGAGAACGGCGCCGGCTGCGACACAACCGGCATCTCCGTGACGCGAACCGTCAGATTGCCGTGGGTCACGGCAACGGTGGATATCCGCACGTCGCGCCCGATCACGACCGTGCCGGTGCGCTCGTTGATCACGACCCGCGCCGGCGTATCCGGCTCGACCACCAATTCGCCGATCTCGGCGAGGAAGCGGACAGGGCCGACATGACGCGGCTTCGACAGCACGATGGTGCGGTAGTCGCGCTCGAAGGCGATCTGCGCGCGGTAGCGACCGCCGGCGTAGCGGTTGACAGCGTCGAGGATGCGCGTTGCGGTGACGAAGTCCGGGTTCTTCAGCTGTAGCACCAGGAACTCCATCTCGTGGAGACTTCCCTGCACCTCGCGTTCGACCAGCGCACCGTTCGGGATGCGCCCGGCCGTCGGCGTGCCCTGGCTGACGTTCTGCGCCTGGCCTCCGACGCTGTAGCCGGCAACCGTGATCGCGCCCTGTGCCACCGCATAGACGGCGCCGTCCGCCGCACGCAGCGACGTCATCACCAATGTGCCGCCGAGCAGCGACGTCGCATCGCCGAGCGAGGACACGGTGACGTCCATGCGCTCGCCGGGCCCGATCGAAGGCGGCAGGTCCGCCGTCACCATCACCGCTGCGACGTTGCGCGTGCGCAGCGTGGTCGGACGCGGGGGATTGTTGGTGCTCGTGGTCTCGTTCCTGACGTTGATGCCCATGTTCTCGAGCATCGACTGCAGGGACTGTTCGGTGAACGGAGCGTTGCGCAGCGTGTCGCCGGTACCGTTGAGGCCGATGACGAGGCCGTAGCCGACGATCTGGTTCTCGCGCAAACCCTTGATGTCCGCGATGTCCTTGATGCGGACGGCGGCCTGGGCGCCGGCGGCCGACACCAGCAGCATGAGCGCAAGCAGGAGCCTGGTCATGACCCGTCCATGACCTTGACGCTGCCGTCCGGCTGGACGACGCCCCTGATGATCACGCCGGTGTCCGTGTTGCGCACGGGGATCAGCGCGCCGGCCGCACCCGACTGCATGGCCGAGCCGTAAGTGACGATGGACAGGCCGCTGTCCTCGACCACGACCTTGACCATGGCGCCGCGCGCGACGGTCCAGGGGTCCTCCACCGCATTGGTTGGAATGGGCTGGCCCGGCAACAGCGCGCGCCGCGCCATGCGACCGACCAGGATCTGGCGTCCCTCGATGAACATTGCGACGCCGAGCAGGCTCGGCGCGAAGGCGCGCTCGGTGATCATCTCCTCGCGGATCATCTCGCCGGCGCGGATCGAGACGGCCGGTACGGGAAGCCGCTTCTCCTCGGCCGCGGCGGCCCGCGCCGCGGCGAGAACCAGCAGCACGGCGGCCAACCCGCGCACGATCAGGCCCACCCTGTTCAACATCGAGACACCGGAACTAGCGCATGCCCTTCGAGACCGTCTGGGCCATTTCATCCGAGGCCTGGATGACCTTGGCATTCATTTCGTAGGCACGCTGTGCCGAGATCAACTCGGTGATTTCCTTGACCGGGTCGACGTTCGAGGCCTCGAGCCATTTCTGGTTGATCTTGCCATAGCCGGCATCGCCCGGCAGACCGACGACCGGCGTGCCGGACGCCGTGGTCTCCTTGTAGAGATTGCTGCCCAGCGGCTCGAGACCCGCTTCATTGGCGAAGTTGGCGAGGTTGAGCTGGCCGATCTGCCGCGGATTCACTTCCGTGTCGAGCTTGGCAAACACCTGGCCGGTCTGGTTGACCGTGACCTCGACCGTCCCCTGCGGGATGGTGATCGCGGGATCCAGCAGGTAACCGTCGATCGTGACCAGCTGAGCGTTGGCGTTGACGTTGAACGAGCCCGCACGGGTGTATTGCACCTCATTGTTGGGGCCGAGCACCTGAAACCAGCCACGTCCGTTGATCGCGAGATCATAGGGATTGCCCGTCTGCGTCAGCGCGCCCTGGATGTGCAGCTTGCGGATCGCCGCGGACTTGACGCCGAGGCCGAGATTGGCACCTTCCGGAATCGGCGACGAGCCGTTGGTGTTCGCGACCCCCTGCATGCGGTCCATCTGGTAGAACAGATCGGTGAACTCCGCGCGCGCCCGCTTGTAGGAGGTCGAGTTGATGTTGGCGATGTTGTTCGCGATGACTTCGATGTTGGTCTGCTGGGCGTTCATGCCCGTGGCCGCAATGGCGAGCGATTTCACTGGTCCCACTCCTTCAGATCAAATCGACATCCGAACGACTTCCTGGTAGGCCTGGACGACCTTGTCGCGAACCGCGACCGCCGTCTGCAGGGCCTGCTCGGCCGACATCAGCGCCTCCACGACGCGGCGCGTCGATTCCTTGCCCTGCATTGCCGAGATCGATGCCGCCTCGCCCGCCTTCAGCGTCCCGATCGCATCCGACGTCACCTGCTTCATCACCGATTCGAAGCCAACGTCGTCACTGGTCTGGATCGCGGTGGTCGCCGCCGGCGAGACGGCCTGCGTCTCGGTCGCACGGCTCGCGGCTTGCCCTGCGGAAATCGCGGTGGATGAAATCGCCTCAAGCATGGTCAGCTCCTCAAGAGATCGATGGTCATGCCGAGCATGGACCTCACCTGCTTCACGACCTGGAGATTGGCCTCATAGGAGCGGTTGACCTCCCGCATGTCGGCCATCTCGATCATCATGTTCACGTTCGGCAGCTTGACGTAGCCCGCCTTGTCGGCGGCGGGATGCCCCGGATCGTATTCCACCCGGTAAGGCGTGGTGTCGACCCCGATCTCCTTGACCTTCGCGAGCTGCGCGCCCGAGGCGCGATCCATCGCCGCATCGAAGGTGATGGTCTTGCGCTGATACGGATCGGCGCCGGCGGCGCGCCCCGTCGAGGTGGCGTTCGCGAGATTCTCCGAGACGATGCGCATGCGCGTCGACTGCGCTTCGAGCCCGGAGCTTGCGACCGTCAGCGAGGCGCTCAATGAGTCCAGCATGTCAATTCACCTCAGGCCTTTGCACTCGACAGCACCATGCGGTGAAACGACCGGACGATCGCCGCGTTCATCGAATAGTCGCGATTGACGTCGCTGCCCTTGATCATTTCCTGCTCGAGGCTGACGGAGTTGCCGGAGTGAACCACTTCCCAGCTGTCCTTCTTCGCGGTCGCCCGCGTGTCGGTCTCGGCTGCGGCCAATTGCATGTGCGAAGGCGACGTCGTCGCAAGCCTCACCGGCATGCCATCGAGCACCTTGTTGAACGGCTCGACGTCGCGCGCCCGAAAGCCCGGCGTGTTGGCGTTGGCGACGTTGGTGGCGATGGTCGACTGACGCAGCTCGAGATAGCGCGCCTGCGACGATGCGAGTTCGAAGAGAAAAAGCGGTCCCACGACGGCCCCATTCTGATCCATTCGGGACGAGCCTAGGGCGTTAAGCTTTCGTCAAGCTGTTGCGCGAAGCACCATCCTCGGAAATCTATCGAACGTTCTCGGGCCGCGCCGCCTGCTTGGATTGGAGGAAGTAGATGATCTCGGCAACGGGCCGGAAGAATTCCGCCGGAATCACCTGATCGACCTGGACTGCCTCGTAGAGCGCGCGCGCCAGCGCCTTATTTTCGATGACGGGGATTCGGTTCTGCTCGGCAATCTCGCGGATCTTCAGCGCGATCACGTCCATGCCCTTGGCCACGACCAGCGGCGCGGCGTTTTCCTCGCGCTTGTAGCGCAGCGCGATCGCGAAGTGCGTCGGATTGGCAATCACCAGCGTCGCGCGCGAGGCCGAGGCGATCATGCGCTGGCGCGAACGGTCGCGCGCCAGCGAGCGCAGGCGCGCCTTGATCAGGGGATCGCCTTCCGCCTGCTTGTGCTCGTCCTTGATCTCCTGCTTGGTCATGCGCAGCTCGCGCCGCCAGTGGAAGCGCGCCCAGGCGAGATCGATCGCCACCAGCACGATGGTGGCGATGCAGATCGCCGAGACGATGCGCATCGCGATGTTGAGGATCATCTCCGGCAGCGCGACCGGGTCGGTGTACATGGCCTCGAACGCCCTCGCTTCGGACGCGCGCAGCACGAAGGCGACCACGGCGGTCACCGCGGCGAGCTTGAACAACGACTTGGCGAACTCGATCAGGCCCTGCGTCCCGAACAACCGCTTCCAGCCGCTGACGGGAGAGATTCGCGACAAGTCAGGCTTGATCCGCTCGAGCACCAGGCGCGGCGCGTTTTGCAGCAGCGAGGCCGCGAGCCCGAACACCACCAGGATGACCACCAAGGGCACCAGGAACCGCAGCGCCTGCAGGCCGACCACGGTGAGCAGGTTCTGCGCGTCCGCACCGGTCGAGAGCGGGAAGCCCTCGGGATCGTCGAGCAGGCTCTTCAGCGTCGGCGTCAATTGCTGCACGCCCTGGCCGATCAGGAATGCCTGGATCACCATCAGCGCGGCCATCGAGGCGAAAATGGAGGCCTCCCGAGAGACCGGAATCTTGCCCTGTTCGAGCGCATCGCGGACTTTCTTCTCGGTCGGCTCTTCTGTCTTGCTCTCCTGATCGGATGTTTCTGCCATGCCCGTTCAGCGGTCAGCGGAAGACCAGCCCATCCTCCTGCTCGGGGTTGAGCTCGATTTCGCCCTTCTCCGCGAGGTCGAGTGCAAGGTCGGTGATCACACGGCGCGCCTCGAGCACGTCGCGCTGGTTCGACGGCTCGCCGATCGCGAGCTCGGCCTCGACGACGCGGCGGACGCGCGAGGCGACCGCGGACAGGATCACCTCGCGGAAATGCTTGTCGGTGCCCTTCAGTGCGACCACGATGCGGTCGGTCGGAACCTGGTCGAAGATCATGGTGCGCGCCTTCGGCGCCAGGTTGATGACGTCGTCGAAGGTGAACAACAGCTCCTTTAGCACCTCGGCCGACTTCGGACGCTTCTCCGACAGGCTCTTCAGGATGTCCTCGATGTGGCCGCGCTCCATCTTGTTGATGATGTCGGCGACGCGGGCGTAGGTGTCGGCGCCGAGGTTGCGGGCGAAATTCAGCGTCAGATCTTCGTGCAGCGTCTTTTCGAGGACCTTCATCGCGTCATCAACGATCGGCTTGAGGCTGAGCACGCGCCGCATCAACTCGTTGCGCAGACTCGACGGCAGCTGGCTCATGACCTTGGCGGCGCAGGACGGCTTGACTTTGGACAGGATGAGCGCCGCGGTCTGCGGATGCTCCTTGGACAGGTAGGTGGCCAGCGAATTTTCCGACACCGACGAGACGCGGTCCCACACAGAGCGGCTCGAATTGCCGAGTAGGTCCGTCATGATCGCCGAAACCTGATCGGCCGGAAGCACGTCGCCGAGCACCGCTTCCAGGCCACCGAGGGTGCCGAGAATGTTCGCGCCCATCGAGAACTGCTGGGCGAACTCCTCGACGATCCCCTCGAGCTCCTGCGCGGTGATCGGCCGCAGCTCCGCCGCCGCCTTGGTGACGATGCGGATCTCCTGCGGCTCGAACTGCTGAAGCACGCTCGCCGCCGCCTGCCGGCCCATGGCCAGCAGGAGCGCGGCGACCTTTTCCGTGCCGCCCAGCGTGGTAACGCCTCGCTGCTTGACGGGAGCGATGCCGACCGGTGCCGCCATGGTCAGGTATCACCCTGCCCCAGCGGTCCGACGATCTCCGTGAGTGAGACGCCGAAGCGGGAATTGTCCTCTTCGACGACGACCACCTCGCCGCGGGCGACGATGCGGCCGTTGACGACGACGTCGACGGGCTCCCCGACCCGGTGATCGAGCGGAACCACCGCGCCGCGTCCGAGCTTCATCAGGTTCGCCACCGGAATGGTCGCCGATCCCAGCACCACCTGCATGGTGACGGGAATGCGCAAGATGGCGTCGACATTGGCGAACTTGCCGGTCTCCTCGGCCGTGCGCTGGGCGATCTCGGCCAGGCGTTCCAGCGGTGACGTCTCGGTCTCAGCCGATGCAGGTGCAGACTCGTAGTCGAATGATTGCGCCATATGGTATCGCCTCTTGGTACTTCCGCTGCCGGAGCGCCGTGGCGTTCCGGCCGTATTGCTCTGCCGGTGCCGGCATTCAGTGCTTGTTCAGCTCGGCGGTCGCGGCCGTCGCCGCGGGTGCGAGCCCGCTGCGCGCATCGAGCGCTGCGATCGCCTCGTGAGCCTGATCGATCTTCGTGCTCAGCACGTTGGCGAGGCGTCCGAGATTCGCCGTGGAATCGTGCGCCGCGGTGATGACCGTGTCGAAGGCACCCGCGGTCTCGTGCATGATGGTTGAGAATTCGCCCTGATAGCTGCGCAGCCGCGCCAGCTCGCGATGCATCCTGGTCACCCGCAGGCTGGTGAAGGCGAGCGCAACCAGCAGCACGATATCAACGAGATAGGATATCATCGACGAACTCCCGCTTCTGATCGACGGGATCTGCCACCTGCATGGCGTAATAGCCGTCGAGCTGGCCGATCTGACACCAGAACAACACCTGATTGTTGCTTTCGAGACGGGCCAGCGTGCGCGGCGTGGCCTCGAGCTCGAGCACCTGCCCGACCTCGAACTTCACGACGTCGCCGAGCGTCACCATCTTCTCGTCGAGGACGGCGCTGAGGGTCACCTCGGTCCGCTGCACCTCGCTTTCCATCTGTTCGCGCCAGCGTGGGTCGGCGGCGCGACCGTCGCTGACGACCACGTGAGCGAGCTTCTGACGCAGCGGGTTGAGCGCGGAGTGCGGAATGATCAGGAACATCTGACCGCCGCGGTAGAGTGCCTGCACCATCATGTTCGCGCAGATCGACATGTTGCTGGCGCGTCCGATCGCCAGCGACGCCATCGCGGTCTCGACACGCTCGACGCGGAAGGTGACGTTGGACGTTCCGGCGAAGGCGCCTTGCAGCGCCTTGGCGAACCGCTCGAACAGCGCCTGGACCAGCCGTATCTCAATGTTCGAGAACGTCCGTTCGACGTCAAGCGGCGGTTCCGCTCCGTCAGAGCCGAACATCGCCTCGACCATCGTGAATACGAAGTCGCGGTCGAGCATGATAATGACGCGCGAATCCCACTGCTCAGCATAGAGCACGGCCGCGACCGCGTTGCCCTCGTAGTCCTTGATGATGTCGCCGAGCGGATCGTTGGTGATGCCGTTGACCGAGAAATAGCAGGGCGTTCCGGCCATCGGCTGCAGGCTGTCGGTGCACGATGCCGCCATGCGATCGAAGATCACATTGAGCATCGGCATACGCTCGATCGATATGCCGGCAGCGTCCAGCAGGTAGTTCGGCAGCTGCTTGCGCTGGTCGACTTCTGCGTCTTCCATCATCATGCGCGCGCCGCCTTGGGTTCAGCGTCGGCAGCGACGGGCTTGGGACCTGCGATCGTCTCGTTTTCGACGACGTCGATCGAGGGACGCTCGCTGCTGGAGATCATCTTGCGGCCGTGCTCGACGGCGATCTGCGGCATGGCACCGTTCATGAATGCCAGCAGCGTCTGCTTGACGATGATGTAGGGCCGACACTTCTTCTCGCGCGTCATCTTGATCTTGATCGCGAAGGGCGAAAGCACGCCATAGGACAGGAAGATGCCTGCGAAGGTGCCTACCAGGGCTGCACCGATAAAGCCGCCCAATAGCTTCGGCGACTGGTCGAGCGCGCCCATCGCCTTGATGACGCCAAGCACGGCGGCGACGATGCCGAGCGCCGGCAGCGCCTCGGACACCGTCACCAGCGCATGATAGGGCGCCAGCTTGCCTTTCACGATGGTATGGATCTCCTCGTCCATCAGCGCCTCGATCTCGTGCGTGCGCGCATTGCCCATGATGATCAGGCGGACATAGTCGCAGATGAACTGGAGCAGCGAGGGATCTCCGAGCACGCTGGGGAACGCCTTGAAGATTTCGGAGGAGGCGGGATCGTCGATATGCGCCTCGACTTCGTTGCGCCCCTTGCCCCGCAGCTCGCGCATCAGAGCGTGGAGCGCGCCGAGCAAGTCAAGGTAGTAGCGCTGGCCGGGCACCGCGCCGGTGATGGCCTGCATGCAGGCGACGCCCGTGTCCACCACCGTCTTCCATGGATTGGCCACGATGAAGGTGCCGACCGCGGTTCCGATGATGATCACGAACTCCCACGGCTGCATGAGCACGGCCAGGTGCCCGCCCATGGCGGCAAAGCCGCCGAGCAGCGCCGCTACCGTGATGAAAATCCCCACGAAACTGCCCAACGCGCCGCTCCATCGCCGATCCCACCTGGAATACCTAGTCGGCGACGCTTGCGCGAAGCTGGCTTCGAGGTCGCCAGCCCCGCGCAAGCAATTGGCGGCAGCTTGAAGCGGGGTCGCGACCTGCGGCCAGAGGGGCGCGTGTCATGCTATCCACCATCGCGGACTACACCAGGCTGACCAAGGACATGGGCAAGTCGCTGACGCAGGTCGCGAAGCAGCCGGACGTCAGCCGCGACACCGACTATTTCCTCGGCCATATCGGCAAAGTGAAGACCATCGACGATTTCCTGAAGGACTATCGTCTCTATTCCTATGCGATGAAGGCCTATGGCCTCAGCGACATGACCTACGCCAAGGCGTTCATGCGCAAGGTGCTGACCGAGGGGGTCACGAGCAAGGACGCCTTCGCCAACAAGCTGACCGACACCCGCTACCGGCAATTCGCGACCGCCTTCAATTTCGCCGCACTCGGCGACAAGGCGACCCAGACCGCCGCGGCCACGACCGGCACCGCGACCCAGTACGTCACGCAGACGATGGAGGAGAAGGCCGGCGATCAGAACGAAGGCCTGCGTTTGGCGCTGTATTTCACCCGCAAGGCTTCCACGATCACGACCGCCTACCAGATCCTGGCCGACAAGGCGCTGACGCAGGTGGTGCAGACCGCGCTCGGCCTGCCGTCGACGATCAGCGCGGCGAACATCGACGCCCAGGCCAAGATGATCGCGGACAAGATCAAGCTCACCGACTTCCAGGATCCGGCCAAGGTGACCAAGTTCGTGCAGCGCTTTGCGGCGATGTGGGATGCGACCCAGGCCCGGAACGACAGCTCGACCAATCCCGCGCTGGTCCTGATCGCCGGCGCCGCGACGTCGGTCAGCATGGATACCAACGTGCTCACGACGCTTCAGAACATCAAGTTCAACAGGTAAGTCATGCAATCGGCTCTCTATGTGGGATTGTCGGCGCAGGTCGCCCTCGAAAAGCGCCTCCAGACGATCGCCAACAACGTCGCCAACGTCAACACGGCCGCGTTCCGCACCGACGTGGTGAAGTTCGAGACCGTGCTGTCCAAGGCCGGTCCGACGCCGGTGGCGTTCTCCTCGCCCGGCGACAACATCATCTCGCGCGAGATGGGCAACATTACCGAGAGCGGCAACCCGCTGGACGTCGCCGTGGTCGGCCAGGGCTGGATCGCCTTCGCCGGTCCGAACGGCACGGTCTACACGCGCGACGGCCGGCTCCAGATCGCCCCCAACGGCGATCTTCAGACCGTGAGCGGCTTTCCGATCGTCGATTCCGGGGGCGCGCAGATCACGCTCGACCCGAACGGCGGACCGATCTCGATCGCGCGCAGCGGCGCGATCATCCAGGACAACAACGAGATCGGCACCATCGGCCTGTTCAGCATTCCGGCCGACGCCAATCTCGAACGCTACGGCAATTCAGGCGTGACGCCCGACCGGCCTGCGACCGCCATCGCGGACTTCTCCCGGGACGGCTTCAAGCAGGGCTATGTCGAAGGCTCCGGCGCCAATCCGATGCTCGAACTGACGCGGCTGATCTCGGCCTCGCGCGCTTTCGATGGCACCAACTCGATGATCGAGGGCACCGAGAGCTCGCTGCAGAACGCGATCCGGACCCTCGGCGAACCCGGCAAGTAGATTGCGCGCCAAGCGCGCAGGATGAGGTTGGACGGTTTCCTTGAACGCTCTTCGGCAACTCGAGTGGGCGCTGCTGGAGCTTCAGCAGAGCACTCCCCTGGCAAGCGTCAGTGGCGCGATCTCCGAGATCGCGCCGACGCATTTCCGCGTCTCCGGCCTGTCGCGCTTCGTCAGGCTCGGCGAGCTCATCGGCGTCGATTGCGGCGGTAAGCGCCAGATCGGCGAGGTGGTGCGGATCGACAGCGAGGGCATCATCGCCAAGCCGTTCGACCGGCAATTTGGCGGCGGGCTCGGCTCGGCGGCCTACCGGATGCCGCCGCTGTCCTTCGCGCCCGATCCGAGCTGGAAGGGCCGCGTCATCAACGCCCTCGGCGCGCCGCTGGACGGACAGGGGCCGCTCACGCAAGGGTCGCAGGCGGTCTCGACGGAGGCGGAGGCGCCGTCGGCCATGAAGCGTGCGCGCGTGCACAAGCCGCTGCGCACCGGCGTACGCGTCATCGACCTGTTCGCGCCGGTCTGCGCCGGCCAGCGCGTCGGCATCTTTGCCGGATCGGGCGTCGGCAAATCGACGCTGCTCGCGATGCTCGCCCGCAGCCAGGGCTTCGACACCGTCGTGCTGGCCCTGGTCGGCGAGCGCGGCCGCGAGGTGCGCGAGTTCATCGAGGACGTGCTGGGCAACGACCGTCATCGCGCTGTCACAATCGTGTCGACGGGCGACGAAAGCCCGATGATGCGGCGACTGGCGCCGAAGACGGCGATGGCGGTCGCCGAATATTTCCGCGACCGCGGCGAATCGGTCCTGCTGATGGTGGATTCGATCACCCGTTTTGCCCACGCCGCCCGCGAGGTCGCGCTCGCCGCCGGCGAGCCCGCGGTGGCGCGCGGCTACGCGCCGACGGTCTTCACCGATCTGCCGCGCCTGCTCGAGCGCGCCGGTCCGGGCGAGGAGGGATCCGGCACCATCACCGGGATCTTCTCCGTGCTGGTCGACGGCGACGATCACAACGAGCCGATCGCCGACACCATCCGCGGCACGCTCGATGGGCACATCGTGCTCTCAAGGCACATCGCCGACCAGGCGCGCTATCCGGCCGTCGATGTTCTGGCCTCGGTCTCCCGCCTCGCCCACAACGTCTGGGACCCCGAGGAGCGCGAATTGGTGAGCAAGCTGCGCGCCATGATCGCGAAATACGAGGACACGCGCGACCTTCGCCTGATGGGCGGCTATCAGCCGGGACGTGATTCGGGCCTCGACCAGGCGGTCGAGATGGTTCCGCGAATCTACAACGCGATGCGACAGGGCGCATCGGCCCCGCCGAGCGCCGATCCGTTCCGCGAGCTTCGGGACATGCTCAAGGGCGACTGACGGGTGGAGAGGGTGAGGCGCCTGCCGTCCGCCCGGCCCGTGGTTTTCGACAAGAGATTGCGCATGTCGCTACGCTTCCAGCGCATGCACGTGCACACCGGCTCACCGATTTTCGTCGTGAGCGAATTCGCTGCTCGGGTGTGCACGAGCTGGCAAGCGCTGTGCAAGCGATCGAAGAGTCTATTCTGCAAGCAGGACGGGAACAACCGCCGCGTGCAATTCCAATGAGTTCCCTCGACGATTCCGCGGCAGACCGCACAAGTTGTGGATGACGTGCCGCCAAACGTCATCGTGATGCACAAGCTTCGATCAGTTTGCATCAACGCAAGACAACAACGCGCGTGCAATCAAACTCTCACATTATCGAGTGCATATTACTCGCCGCGCCATGTATTGCGTTCACCATCATGTGTTCCGAACAACGAGATTGCCTTTGAACGTTACATTCGCCTGCGACGACATCCAGCCTGTGAGAGGGTCTCTACTTGATTTTGTTGAGAAGCTCATCCATCGTTTTGGTTGAGTATAAGAAACGTCTGCTTGTGACTTGAACTTTGGGGGCTCCGGTTGAGCTACTCCGATCCACCGTTTGCCGGCGACGGCAACCCGAGCTCCCGCGCGACGACCACGCCGTTGGCATGCCATCAGCGATACGGCTTCTCGCTGCGGACGATGCGACGCTCATCGGCCGAGGTCGGGCGCGGTGCGATCCGCGCCATTGTGCGAGAGTTCGACAGGGCATGCTCGTCTGACACTCAGGGCGCAAAGCGGCTTCGGGACGCCGCAGACGAAGTTCCGGGGACGAGGTAGATTCATGCCATTGGCGCGGGAAGCCGTCGAGCTGCTGGTTCAGGCGGCGCGGGCTTGGTATTTCGAAGGCAATCAGCATGGATTGCGCGATCGGGAATGGATGGCGCTGCGCTTTCTCGGGCGCGCCAACAGGTTTTCGCGCACGCCGTCCGCACTGGCCGGCTTCATCGGCGCCACACGCGCGACGGCGTCGCAGATCGTGAAGACTCTGGAGAGCAAGTCGTTCCTGGTGCGAAAGCCGTCGCATGAGGACAAGCGTTCCGTCGTCCTGCACGTCACGTCCCAAGGTGAGAAGTGCCTGAGCCAGCACGACCCGATCAATCACGTGGTCAACGCGGTGACGTCGCTCGGGACCGAGGAGTGCATCAGGCTGCGCGACTCTCTCCGCGAGATCCTCAATCACCTCGATGCTGCCCATCAGCGGCTCGAAGCGAGCATCTGCCGGGACTGCATGTTTCTCGCAGAGCGCGGGCCGGGCACCGGCAAGGGGCGTGGAAACGCCGAATTCATGTGCCGGCTCTATCGTGCTCCGATCTCGCTCGAGGAGACCGAGCTGCTCTGCACCAGCTTCGAGCGCACGCGTGACCGCCCCAAGATCGAGCAGCATCTCGACCGCGAGCGCATGGCGAGCCAGGGCTGAGGCCGCCAAGAAGCGGCGCTCCATCAACGTCATTGCGAGCGAAGCGAAGCAATGACGGAGTATGAGGCGATAGCTCGCTCTCCGAGTGACGGCTGTCATTCCCCGCGAAGGCGGGGAATCCAGTACGCCGCGGCCTCTGCATTGAACAACTGTCGTCTCGGAGTACTGGATCGCCCGGTCAAGCCGGGCGATGACAGCGAGTGTGTGGTCGCAGACGTGCATATTCATTCTCGCGACTGATTTCGCCCGAGCTTTGCTTCGTCTCGCCGCCCTCATCGGCAAGAGGGCGCAGGGAAGACCGCGTGCTGACATCGCACCCGCGGTCCGCTGCGCAAAACGCACACGCAGAAAACCGCACAGCAGCATACAGGTGGTGCCAATCACTCGGCCTTCCCTGCGCGATGGTCGGACGGCTTATGCCGTGCTCTCCCGGGAGCCGAGTTCCTTCTGGCCTCCCTCACCCTCGCAAAAGTCACCGGCACCGCGCCGGTTGACGCCAATGCCGCATTCGCGAGAGCTTGACCGTAGCAACGACGGCCAGGACCACACGGTTTTGCCGTACGCACGGCCCGCCATTTCGCCCGCAGTATTCCCTGACACCGTCGACAGCGCCGGAAACTTACAGACGAGACGAAACCTAGCAGCGCCGCTCGTCCGCGCGCGGCCGCGAGCTCACCGGGGACTACCCTCCCTGCCCGCACCTTTCGCGCCCGACGCTGCCGCGTCCACCGCAAGCCCGGCTCGCGACAATGACGACCTCATGATCGCCCCTCGAGATTGAGCCGGGATGACCGACACATACGACAAATCCGAATTTCGGTAAAGAAGAATATCTTTGCTTCACTGGGTTGACACGAGACCGAAACAGGCCGCCAGGCTGGCCCTCGAACCCGCGGGGACCAGACGCACCCTTGTATGCATTATCCCAGTTGCCATTCCCCTGCGCTTCGCTTTACATGCCCTCAACTGCCCCGCGGAACGGCCGGGGCCGGAAAAATCACACAGATTTCCAGGGGACGGAGCATGGCGCGCAACATATTGATTCTTGGGGCTTCTTACGGCTCCCTGCTGGGCACGAAGCTGCTGATGGCCGGGCACAACGTGACCCTGGTCTGCCGCGCAAAGACTGCGGAGCTGATCAACCGCGACGGTACCGAGGTTCGCATCAAGCTACGCGACGAGGCGGTGCACCGGGCGATCTTCTCCCGCAACCTCCCTGGCAAGCTCGACGCGGTGACGCCGGCCAATGTCGACCTCTCCCGCTACGATCTGGTCGGCCTCGCGATGCAGGAGCCGCAATACACCAACCACACGGTGCGCGTCCTCATGGTCAAGATTGCCGCGGCGAAGCTGCCGTGCCTGTCGATCATGAACATGCCGCCCCTGCCCTACCTGAAGCGGATTCCGGCACTCGCCGACATGGATCTCGAGGAGGCCTACACCAATGCGCAGGTGTGGGAGCGGTTTGAGCCCGGGCTGGTGACGCTGTGCTCGCCCGACCCGCAGGCCTTCCGGCCGCCGGAAGAGGCCGCCAACGTGCTGCATGTCGGCCTGCCCACCAACTTCAAGGCGTCGGTCTTCGCCGACGAGAAGCACAACAAGCTGCTGCGCGAGCTGGAGGCCGACATCGACGCGGTGACGCTCGACGGCCACGACGTGCCGGTGAAGCTGAAAGTGTTCGATTCCCTGTTCGTGCCGCTGGCGAAATGGTCGATGCTGCTGACCGGCAATTACCGCTGCATCACGCCGAACGAGCCGCAGTCGATCCGCGACGCCGTGCACGGCGATCTCAATCGTTCGCAGACGATCTACGACCATGTCGATGCGATCGCCCGCCGCCTCGGCGCCGATCCGCAGGACCAGGTGCCGTTCGCGAAGTACGCCAAGGCCGCGGAGAGCCTGCTCAAGCCGTCATCGGCGGCGCGCGCGGTCGCGAGCGGTGCGCCCTTCATCGAACGCGTCGACCTGCTGGTGAAGCTGATCTCGCATCAGCTCGGCGTGCCCAACGCCGAGATCGACCGCACCGTCGACACGGTGGACCAGAAGCTGAACGAGAAGATCGTGCAGGGCGGCTCCGGCGCGCAGTAGTGCGGCGCGCCCCGGCAACGCCGGCGCTCAGGCAACCAGGAAGGATTGCAGCCAGATCAGCCCGGTCACCGCGACCAGCGTGACTGCGCCGGTGCGTGTGACGAGGTCAGGGCGCCCGAGGCGACGGGCGCCGCGTCCGAGCGTTGCGCCGAGAATGATCCACGCGGCGCCGGCGGTGAGAATCTGGAGCGCGATCGCGCCGAGCCACGGCAGCAGTTCGAGCGGCCCGGCCCCAAGCGGCAGCAGCAGGAACGCGAAGACCAGTGCTTTCGGGTTGAGCAGCGTCGTCAGCAGCACCTGGCCGAACGTCACCGCAGCGCCGTCGCGCAGCTCGCGCGTATTGACGCGCCAGAGCATGACCGCGAGGCACAGGATGTAGATGGTCACGGCGACGCGGAGCAGCAGCGCCGCAATCGGGATGTCGCTGATGACCGGACCGAGCGCCAGCCGCAGCACCGCGATCGCCAGCAGATAGCCGCACAGTTCCGCCGCAAGCAGATGAAGGGAGCGCGAGATGCCCGCTCCGGCCCCCGATGTCGCCAGCAGGGTGTTGGTCGGCCCCGGCACCGCCAGCAGGAAATAGGTCGCCGTGAAGAAGGTCAGAAAGGTCATACGGCCAGATAGCAGCTCTCGAACCCGTCGATCTTGATCTGCGTCATTTGGCCGAGCGATGGCGATCTGCACCATCTTCCCCGAGCCGAGGCCTTTCGGCACCGGGTTCCTGCCGCTCGCGGCGGATGCTTTCCGGTTTTGGCGTGGGCAACACCACCTGATTCGCGCTGGAGCGCTCGACGCGCCGCGGCTGGATTGATAAGCCGCTGTCCGCGAATGACGGGACTTTGAGTCGGGGACATGACGGTTGCGATCGAGATGGGGCAGACCACGGCAGGCGCCGCGGCCGCCATGGACCTCGAGGAACTGCTGGCGACCCGTCTCCTGGTGCAGGGCAATTCGGGCTCCGGCAAGTCGCATCTGCTGCGGCGGCTGCTGGAACAGAGCGCACCCTGGGTGCAGCAGGCCATCATCGATCCCGAGGGCGACTTCGTCACGCTGGCCGAGCGCTTCGGCCATCTGGTGATCGAGGCCGAGGATCACACCGAGCGCGGCCTCCAGGTCGCGGGCGAGCGCGCGCGGCTGCATCGCGTCTCCACCGTGCTCAATCTCGAAGGGCTGGATGCCGAGAACCAGATGCGGCGCGCGGCTGCCTTCCTCGGCGGGATGTTCGACGTCGACCGCGATCATTGGTACCCGATGCTGGTGGTCGTGGACGAGGCGCAGCTGTTTGCGCCGGCGGTGGCGGGCGAAGTCTCGGACGAAGCACGCAAGCTCTCGCTCGGCGCCATGACCAATCTGATGTGCCGCGGCCGCAAGCGCGGGCTTGCCGGCATCATCGCAACCCAGCGCCTGGCCAAGCTCGCCAAGAACGTCGCGGCCGAAGCCTCGAACTTCCTGATGGGGCGGACCTTCCTCGACATCGACATGGCCCGCGCCGCCGACCTGCTCGGCATGGAGCGGCGGCAGGCGGAGGCCTTCCGCGATCTCGAGCGCGGTCAGTTCATGGCGCTGGGACCTGCGTTGTCGCGCCGGCCGCTGCGCCTCAACATCGGCCCGACCGAGACCAGCCCGCGCAATTCGACACCGCGGCTGATGCCGCTGCCGGAAGCCACGCTTGAAGATGCCCGCGCGGTCATCCTCGCCGCACCGCCGCCCGATGCCAGCCGGCCGCAGCGACGGCCGGCTCCGGATCTGCTCGAGCAGCTTCGCGCGGCGAAGGCCGCCGCGGTGCCGGAGATTCGGGTCGAAGTGGTCGAGGCTCCCGTCAGTGCCGAAGAGCTCGCCGAGCGGCGCGAGCGCGTGGATCGCACGCTGCGTGCCGTGATGGCCGAGCCCGATGCCGGCTTCCGCGCCATCGGCGTGCTCTATCAGGAGTTCGTGGTTCGCTGCCGCATCGAGGGGTTAGGGGCGGCGGTGCCCGATCTCAACGAATTCCGTCGCATGCTGACGCATGCGCGCGCCGGGCTCGGGACGGATCTCACCGAAGACGACGCCTGGCAGGACGTGGCGCTGCGCGCCTCGATCCTGCCCGACGACATGCAGGGCGTGTTCATGATGATCGCGCGCGCGGCGAAGGAAGGCTGGCCCTGCCCCGGCGATGCCGCGATCGCCCGTGCCTACGGCTCGCACTCGCTGCGCCGCGCGCAGCGCCTGCTCGGCTACATGGAGGAACAGGGCCTGATCGTCGTCCAGCTCGACGGCGGCGGCCGCCGGATCGTGACGCTGGTTGAGCTCGCCTGGGCGACCGCGCCGGGCGATCCCAACGGCGATCATCAGCCGGCGGAGCAGGTCGCGAGCGCGGCGTCGGCTTGAGCGTCAGGCCGCCTCGGAGCCGCCGAGATAGGCGTCGCGGATGCGGGGGTCGTCCTTCAGTGCGCGCGCGGGGCCAGACAGCACGATCTTGCCGGTCTGCAGCACATAGGCCTCGTGCGCGATCTCGAGCGCGAGGCTGGCGTTCTGCTCGACCATGAAAACCGAGACGCCCGCCTGGTTGATGCTGCGGATCAGCTCCAGCACGCGATCGACATAAAGCGGCGACAGGCCCATGGTCGGCTCGTCCATCACGATCATGCGCGGGCGGCTCATCAGCGCGCGCGCCATCGCCACCATCTGCTGCTCGCCGCCGGACAGCGAGCCGGCGCGCTGCGACAGCCGTTGGCCGAGCTTCGGGAACAGCGTCAGCATCCTGTCGAGATCCTGCGCGATGGCGTCGCGGTCGTTGCGCACGAAGGCGCCCATCAGGATGTTCTCGCGCACGCTCATGTCGGCGAACAGCCGCCGCGCCTCCGGCACCGAGGCGATACCGCGGCGGACGATCTGCGGCGTGGTGAGCCCGATCAGCGAAGCGCCGTCGAACGTCACCTCGCCCGAGCGCGGCTTCACCAGCCCTAAGATGATCTTCATCGTGGTCGACTTGCCGCTCGCGTTGCCGCCGAGCAGGCAGACGATGTGGCCGCGCGCGACCGTGATCGACAGGTCGAAATGCACCTGGGCCTGACCGTAGAAGGTGTTGACATCAGACAAAGCCAGCAGTGCTTCGGGTGCGCTCGTCATGCCGCGCTCTCCTGCTCCGTCGTCCCTGACAGTCCGTGGCCGAGATAGGCCTCGATCACCTTGGGATCGGTTCGCACCTGCTCGCCCGGCCCTTCCGCGATCTTCTTGCCCTCGTCCATGACGATGACGCGATCGGACAGGCGCATCACCATCTCCAGCTTGTGCTCGATCAGCAGGATGGTCAGCCCTTCGGCTTTCAATTCGGCGACGAGCCCCTGCATCTCCGCGGTCTCGGTCGGGTTCATGCCGGCGGTGGGCTCGTCGAGCAGCAGCAGCCGCGGCTTCAGCGCGAGCGCACGCGCGATCTCGACGCGGCGGCGGTTGGCGTAAGACAGACTATAGGCGGGCTGGTCGATGCGCGGCAGCAGCCGTTCGCCGAAACGCGCGAGGATGGCCTTCACCTCCTCGCGCAGCCGCTCCTCCTCGGCCCTGACGCGCGAGGGACGCAGCAGGGCCAGACCCAATTCCAGCAGCGGGCCGATCACCGGCACGGCCGGCTTCACGGCGCGCAGCCGCGTGTGCGCGCCGATCAGGACATTGTCCATGACGCTGAGATTGCCGAACACGCGGCCGAGCTGGAAGGTGCGCGCGATGCCTTCGGCCGCGAGCCGCTCCGGCGACAGGCCGGTGACGTCCTGCCCTTCGAAGCTGACTGCGCCGGCATCGGGCCGGTCCAGCCCGGTGACGAGATTGAACAGCGTCGTCTTGCCGGCGCCGTTCGGGCCGATGATGCTGATCAGCTCGCCCCTGCCAAGGTCGAGGTCGATGGCGTCGACCGCGGTGAGGCCGCCGAAACGGCGCGTCAGGCCGCGCAGGGACAGCATGGCGTGAAGCTGCTTCTCCATCAGACCGTCCCCAACAGGCCCTGCGGCCTGAACCGCACCAGCAGCAAGAGAACGATGCCGTAGATCAGGATGCGGTACTCGGCCGCGATCCGGAACACCTCGGGCAGGCCGACCAGCGCCACCGACCCGACGATCGCGCCGACGACGTTGCCGAGGCCGCCGAGGATCACGACGGTCAGCGCCAGGATGGATTGCTGCGTGTTGAAGGTCTCGTGGTTGATGTAGGAATAGAGATGTGCGGCGATGCCGCCGCTGACGCCGGCGGCGAAGCCGCCGAAGATGAAGGCGATCGACTTGTAGCGGTTTAGGCTGAGGCCATAGGCGCGCGCGGCGATGTCGTCGTCGCGGATGGCGCGAAAGCTGCGGCCGAGATGCGAGGTAAGCAGCCGTCCCTGCAGCAGCGCCAGCACGACCATCATCGCAAGGCTGAACCAATAGACCGAGGTCGGGCTGATCAGGTCATAGCCGAACAGCGACAGCGGCGGAATGCCGGAGATGCCGATCGGGCCGCGCGTCACGCTCTCCCAGTTCAGGATCACCAGCGCCACGATCTCGCCGATCGCGAGCGTCGCGATCGACACGTAATGCCCGCGCAGGCGGAAGGACGGCGAGATCAGGAGCGTGCCGAGCGCGGCGCTCATCAGGCCACCGCCGATGACGGCAAGTCCGGCCGGAACGGCCAGCGTCAGCGACAGCAATGCGGAGGTGTAGGCGCCGATCGCAAGCAGCGCAGCATGCCCGAGAGAGACCTGCCCCATCGTGCCCGCAACCAGCGTCAGGCTGAGCGCGAGCATACCGAGCAGCCAGGCGTTGATCAGGGTCTGGAGCACGTAGAAGGACACCGGAAACAGCGGCAGGATCGCAAAGCCGGCAACCGCGACCAACAGCGCCCAGCGGGGAATATTCACCGGGCGGCTCGGCGCGATGAACGTGCCGGTGAGCGGCTCGGGCGGCGCCTGCCGTGCGCTGACGAACAGGCCGTTCGGCCGCAGCACGAGCACGACGACGAGCAGCAGGAACGCGAACAAGTTGCGGTAGCTGGTGCCGAGCACAGCGACGCCGTAGCTCTCGACGAGGCCCAGCAGCAGGCTGCCGATCACCGCGCCCGGCACGTTGCCGGCGCCGCCGACGACTTCCGCGACAACGCCCTTGAGCGTCGCCTGAAGGCTCATCGCCGTGTCGATCTGGTTGTAGTACATGCCGACCAGCATGCCGGAGACGCCGCCGAGCGCCGCCGCGATACCGAACACGGCCTGATTGACCCGGTTGACGTCGACGCCCATCTGCATGGCGGCGTCGCGGTCCTGCGCGGTGGCACGCACGGCCCAGCCGAGCTTGGTGTAACGCAGGAACACGAACAGCAGCAGCGCACTGGTGAGGCCGACGCCGGCAATGAGCAGATCAAGCGGCCCGATCGTCCCGCCACCGACCTGGAAGCGGACATCGGGCAACTGGCTCGGCAGCGCGCGCGGATTGGGCGAGAAGATCAGCATCACCAGTTGGTCGAGCACGAAGCTGATGCCGATGGTCGCGAGCAGCGGCGCGATGCGCACCGAGTTTTGCAGCGGCCGTAGACCGAACCGCTCGATGATCAGACCGACGATCGCCGCGGCCACGGCGACCACGATGATGGTGAGAGGCAGCGGCGTGTGCAGTTGCACCACCGCGATCCAGCCGATATAGGCGCCGACCAGATAGATCGAGCCTTGCGCGAAGTTGATCAGCCGGCTGACGCCGAAGATCAGCGCGAGCCCGACTGCAACGAGCGCGTAGACATTGCCGACGATCAGCCCGTTGATGGTGTGGTCGAGCCAGGAGGACACGCAGTATTCCTAATCAGGGAGAAAGCGGCCGGAGCGATCGCTTCGGCCATCACATCAGGTCGGCTTGCCGTCCCACAGCGCGAACTGACCCTTGCGCACGACGAGCTCGGCGTTCATGGCGCCCTTGACGCGGCGGCTCTCGACGTCGAACGTCGCCTGACCGAAGATGACGCTGGAGACGTCCTTCACCTTGGCGAAGGCATCGCGGATGGCGCGGCGGTCGGTGCCGCCGATCTTCACCACGGCAGCGGCCATGTTCATCGCGTCATAGGAATAGGCATTGAAGGCGTCGGGCTCCTGCCCGTTGTACTTGGCCTTGAAGCCGTCGATGAACTTCCTCACCTCGGGCCGCGGATCTTGCGGGAAATAGCGCGTGCCGAGATGGACGTCCTCGACCGCCTCGCCCCCGAGCTCGATGAATTTCGGCGAATACACCGAGCTGGCCGCGCAGATCGTCTGCTTCAGGCCGACCTGGCGGGCCTGGCGCGCGATCAGCGCGCCGTCGGAATAATAGGAGATCAGGATCAGGCCGTCCGGGCTGGCGTCGCGCACGCGCACCAGAGTGGAGCGGAAGTCGCGTTCCTCGGCGATGTAGCCCTCGGTGATCGCGACCTCGGCGCCGTATTCCTTGGCCGCCTTGACGAAATGGTCGCGGCTGGTGCGGCCCCAATCGGTGTTGAGGTGCAGCACCGCAAGCTTCTTCAGGCCGAGCCGCCTGACGGCGTAGGACGCCAGCAGCGGCTGCTCGTCGGCCTGGCTCACGGACGTGCTCCACATGAAGTCACCGCCCTTGGTGAAGTCGGGGTGCGAATTGGTGAAGCCGAACTGCACCAGGCCGCCGCGCTGATAGATCGGGGAGGCCGCCATCGAGGCGGGACTGGAGAAATCGCCGAGCTCCATGACGATGCGGGGATCGGAGACGAATTTCTGGGCGATCGCGACCGACTGGCGCGGATCGCTCTGGCTGTCCTCGAACTGGTAGGCGAGCTTGCGGCCGTTTATGCCGCCGGCGGCGTGAATCTCGTCGAGCGCGAGATCAAAGCCCTGCTTCCATTGCGCGCCATATTGCGCGTTCGGTCCCGTGAGGGGGCCGCTGACCCCGAGCAGGATCGGCTCGGCGGATTGCGCCAGTGCGGCGCGCGAGAAGGCCGTGCCCGCCATCATGGCGGCGAGCGAACCTTTGACCAGGGTACGGCGATCGATGTTGCTCATTCACGGCTCCATCCATTCAATGTTGATACAGCAGCAATTCTCGTGCCGGTAAGATTGCCTATTTCGAGGGCTCGCCGAGCGACAGCATCAGCCGGTTCGCCCAGTTGAAGAACGAGGCGCCGTTGATGACGTCGACGATCTCGGCGTCGTCGAGACCGGCGCGGCGCAGCTCGGCGATATTGTCAGGCCCGAATGCGATCGGCGTTGCGGCCAACGCCACCGAGGCCTTGACCACCGCATTCCAGCGCTCACCGAGATCGGCCCCAACGCCCTCGTCAAGCAGACGCTGCACGTCGTCGCGGCGCTTGGAATAGGTGCTGGCGAAGCGCGCATGCACGGAGGCGCAATAGATGCAGCCGTTGTAGCGCGAGGTCGCCGCAGCTGCGAGCTCGCGCTCGGCGCGCGGCAGGCCGTCGGCGACGTTGTAGAAGATGTCCTTGTCGGTCTTGGTGCGGGCCTCCAGAACTTCGGGATCGCGCACCAAGAGACGAAAATATTCCGACTTGGCGCGGGCGCGGTCGACGAGGCCGGCGTAGTGCCGCTCGGTCAGCTCGGCCTCGGGCAGCGGGTCGATCCACGAGACCCAGCCGAGCTCGTCCTGGGTGAAGACGACGGGCGGATTGACGGTGCTCATGATTGGGCCTCCTACGCGCTTGCCGCGGCGAGCGTGCGCAAGCCGCTGACGACGCGCACCTGGAACGACAGGAATGCAACGAGCTGGGACAACGTGACGATGCCGGTGGATGACCAGCCGGCAGCCAGCAGCGCCTTCATGTCGGCGGACGCGGCATCGCGCGGGTGGAAGAGAAGCAGATGCGCGTGCTCCAATGCTGCGACCAGCCTGGCGCCGAGGACAGGCTTGCGCTCCGCACTGACGCGATAGATCAAGCCGGCCTTGTTCTCGATCGACAACGGACCGGCCGGATAGGCGCCGTATGGGCCGGAGGTCTTGCCGCGCTCGATCTCGGCGTTGATCGCATCGAGCAGAGGCGCGCCATCCGCAGTCGCGGCAAGCTTGTCGCGATAGAAGGCGGCGACGGGGGACTCGCCATGGAGCCCGGTCGCGAAGGCCGCGACCACCGCGCGCTCGGCAAGCGAAAAATCGCCGGCCTCGATCGGCTCGAACAAAGCGAGATAGCTCTTCTGCGCATTCTCGCGCGCCTGCAGGCGGCGCGCGCGGATGGCGTCGAGTGTGGAGCCGGGCTCGATGCCGGCGAGCGTGTCGATGATGTCTTGCGTTCCCATCATTCAGCCTCGTGCAACGCGTTTTTCGTTCATTCCGGCTAACCTGCGAGGGCAATGTCTTTGGCGGCCGTCCGGGTCCAGCCCAGCACTGGGGCGACCTTGTCGGCGACGAGCTCGATGGAGCGCAGGACGTCAGCATGCGGCGCATCGACCGAATGCACCTGGAAGACGAGATCGGTCACCCGTTCCAGCGTGGCGTCGGCGCGGAGCGAGGCAATGACGTGGTCGGCATCGCCGACATGGGTGTCGAACGCAGTGATCATCTCCTCCAGCGTCTCGCCCGGAGGGGGATGTCCGCCCTTCATGAATTGCGGCAACGCGCGGCGCAGTCCGATATCGGCGAGGCGCAGCGCCTCGCGATGGTCGTCGGCAACGAAGATGCTGCGCGAGGCCATGATGCGCGGCTCGCAGCCCGGCGGCAGCGCGGCGAGATAGGCATCGATGATCGGGTTCTGGATCTCGGCGAGCGTCGCGTTCGGCGCGTCCTTGGCCCGTGGCTGCGTGCGCGAGAGCAGGAGGCCGTCGCCGGCCTTGCCGGCGCGGGCGCCGCCGGCAACGGAGAACGTCGCCTGCCAGATGCGCTTATCCAGTTGCGGCCGCTGCGGATAGAGCGTGTCGCCGCCATTGAGCGGCTCGCCGGTCAGGGCCTTGCGGACGATGTTCAAATTGCGGGCAAAGATCTCGTTGCGCTGGGCGCTGTCGAGGCCGAAAGCGGCGAAGGCCGACGGATTGCCGCCGGTGCCGACGCCGAGCTCGAAGCGGCCGTTGCAAAGGAGATCGAGCACCGCGGCGTCCTCCGCCACCCGCACTGCGTTCTCCAGCGGCAGCGTGACGATGCCGGTGCCGAGGCGGATGCGCGAGGTCTGCGCGGCCGCATAACCCAGGAACGTGAAGGGCGACGGCAGGCCGCCCTCGCGCTCATGGAAATGATGCTGAGCGATCCACGCGGAATCGAGCCCGGCCTTCTCGGCGCGCACGATCTGCTCGGCGGCGAAGCGATAGCGGTCCGCCGCCGGCGCCTCGTCGAGCAGCCGCGTGAAGAAGCCCAGACGTTTCAGGTTGGCAAAGCGTTTCATACAATCCCTGTCGGGCGAGGATGGGCCCCGATGATGTCGGTTGCCGCAGTTCCCGACAAGCGGGCATTACGCAGGGCACATACGCAAGATTCCTGCGCAAGGCTGATCGCAAGGCTGCCCGCCGGATCGCCTTCATGTGGACTCTGGGCGGGCAGATTGCCTACCAGCTCGGCAGCACCGCGCCCTTGAACTTGGTCAGGACGAACTCCTTGACCTCAGGCGTGTGGTAGCTGTCCACGAGGATCTTGACCCAAGGCTTGTCCTTGTCGGCGCTGCGCACCGCGATCAGGTTGACATAGGGCCCCTTCGGGTCCTCGCGCAGGATCGGATCCTTGACCGGATCGAGGCCCGCCTGGGTTGCATAGTTGGTGTTGATCGCGGCGGCATCGACGTCGTCGAGCGCGCGCGGGGCCTGCGCCGCGTCGACCTCGATGAACTTCAGCTTCTTGGGATTGTCGGTGATGTCGAGCACGGTCGGCTTGAAGCCGGTGCCGTCCTTCAGCTTGATCACGCCCTTGTCGCGCAGCAGCAGCAGCACGCGGCCGCCATTGGTCGGATCGTTCGGGATCGAGACCTTGCCGCCCGCGGGGATATCGCCGAAGGCCTTGTGCTTCTTCGAATAGACGCCGATCGGGAAGTTCACGGTCAGGCCGACGGATTCGATCTTGTAGCCGCGGTCGGCCTTCTGGTTGTCCAGGTAAGGCTGGTTCTGAAACGAATTGGCCTGGATCTCGCCGGCATCGAGCGCGGCGTTCGGCACCACGTAATCGGAGAACTCCAGGAGCTGGATGTCGAGGCCCTGCTTGGCGGCGATCGGCTTCACCGCTTCGAGGATCTGCGCATGCGGCCCCGGCGTCACGCCGATCTTGATGGTCTCGGCCGCGGCTGCGGCGGACCATGCGGCCAGCACGGCAGAGAGAATCAGGGGAAGGCGAAACGGCATCTTGGTCTCCTTGGGTCTTGCGGCAACGGACCCGTATTCCCTTTTCTGCGGTGCGAAATCAATGAAATGGAAATCCATATTGTCCGCGGCTCGGGGCCAGCCTTTCTCCATTCGGCCGCAAACGGAAAACGAATGCAGAGTGCGACAAAGTGCGCGCGCGTAACCCGGATGAAGCGCCGCGCAAGCAGGGCTGCTGCCGCTCGTGGCAAGAATCCCGGATTACACTTTCGTTCCATCCGCAGCCGGGCCGGCGTCCTTCTCTTTGACTCCACCACGCCCGACGTGCTGAGTTAGCGCGCACTGAGCCGGTGGCGACGAAGTGGGGATCATCCAATGAACGAGAACGAAATCCGCAATCTGGTCGCAGAGGTGAAGCAAGGCACGCTGTCGCGGCGCTCATTCATCAGGACAATGGCCGCGGTCGGAATCGCGGCGCCGATCGCGAGCCAGATCCTGGTCTGGCACGACGTCGCGATGGCTGACGCCACGCTGCCGTACAAGCCGGCCAAGGCCGGCGGCGGCGGCACGCTCAAGATGCTGCTCTGGCAGGCGCCCACCCTGCTCAATCCGCATTTCGCGCTCGGCACCAAGGACCAGATCGCCTCGCGCATCTTCTTCGAGCCGCTCGCCGGCTGGGACAAGGAGGGCAACCTCATTCCCTGCCTCGCCGCCGAGGCGCCGACCAAGGCGAACGGCGGCCTTGCGGCCGACGGCATGAGCGTGATCTGGAAGCTGAAGCGGGGCGTGACCTGGCATGACGGCAAGCCCTTCACCGCCGACGACGTCGTCTTCACCTGGCAATACGCCGCGGATCTCGCCACCGCGGCCTACACCACGGGCTCCTACAAGGACATCAAGGTCGAGAAGATCGACGACCACGCTGTCAAGGTGATCTTCCGGGCGCCGACGCCGTTCTGGGCGGATCCGTTCGTCGGCTCGGTCGGGATGATCCTGCCGAAGCATCATTTCGGCGAGTATGTCGGGGCCAAGTCGCGCGAAGCGCCGGGCAATCTGAAGCCGGTCGGCACCGGCCCGTACAAATTCGTCGAGTTCAAGCCCGGCGATATGATCCGCGCCGAGCGCAATCCCGACTATCACATCAAGAACCAGCCGCATTTCGACATGGTCGAAATCAAGGGTGGCGGCGACGCGGTGTCCGCGGCGCGCGCCGTGCTGCAGACCGGCGAGTACGACTTCGCCTGGAACATGCAGGTGGAGGAGGAGGTCCTCAAGCGCATGGAGGCCGGCGGCAAGGGCAAGCTCGAGATCACGCCTTCAGGCAATGTCGAGTTCATCATCCTCAACACGACGGATCCCTGGACCGAGGTCGACGGCGAGCGCTCGAGCGTCAAGACCAAGCATCCGACGCTGTCCGATCCCGCCGTTCGCCGCGCGATCAACTTCCTGATCGACCGCGATTCGATCCAGAAGTTCATCTACGGACGCGGCGCCATCGCCACCGCGAGCTTCGTCAACGCGCCCAAGCAGTTCAAGTCGCCCAAGCTGAAATACGAGTTCGACATCGACAAGGCCAACAAGATCCTCGACGAGGCCGGCTGGACCAAGGGCGCGGACGGCATCCGGGAGAAGGACGGCAAGAAGCTCAAATACGTATTCCAGACCTCGACCAACGCGCCGCGGCAGAAGACGCAGGCCATCATCAAGCAGGCGTGCCAGAAGGCCGGCATCGACATCGAGATCAAGGCGGTCACCGCCTCCGTGTTCTTCTCATCCGACGTCGGCAATCCCGACACCTACTCGAAATTCTATGCCGACATGGAGATGTACAACACCACGCAGCCGCAGCCCGATCCGGAGCGCCTCTTGAACCAGTGCGTGTCCTGGGAGATCGCCACCAAAGACAACAAATGGCTCGGCCGCAACAATTCGCGCTATTCCGACCCCGAAGCCGACAAAGCCTACAAGGCCGCGCAGAACGAGCTCGATCCGGTCAAGCGCGCCGCGCTGCTGATGAAGGTCGACGAGATCTTCTGCGAGGCAAACGTGTTCCTGCCCCTGCTCTCGCGCCACGTCGTCAACGCCGGCGCCAACAATTTGATGATCGACATCTCCGGCTGGGACACCATCACGTGGAACCTGGCGGCGTGGTACCGGACCTGAGGGGCTCGTGAGCGCGCTGATGGTTGCAGCGCAGCGCGGCCGTCAGAACGTGACAGCGAATCCTCTCCACTGTGTGCTCCAGATCACAGCGGAATCGCGCACCATCGCCTACAAGGATCGGGCATGGCCGCAAACAAGGTAACGGCGGTACGCACGAGGCTGGGAAGACGATCAACAGCTACGGACTTTGTGACGCCGCCAGGGTGAACAACCCGGCGGCTTTTTCCTTGCTCGCGCGACCTGCGGTCCGCGCGCAGAGGACGGAGATACCGCCCGGCGCTATGAAGCGCCCGAGCTCTTTCGCTCCTCGCGTTCATCTTCGATCTGACGTTCGGCTTCCAGCCAGAACTCCAGCTCGCGATTGCTCGGCCGTCCCGCCTGCTCCCAGAGCTCATAGGCGCGTGTGCGCACCTTGCCACGGCGCATTATGCGAAGCAGCTTTCGTTTCAGTTCCTCCGCGAAGCTCCTGAAGCGTTGTCCGGTGGTTTCATCCCTGACGAGCGAGGCCGCTCGCGTTGCGAGTTCGATCTGGTGCTCTAGCTTCTTCTGCTCGTCCACCACCGAAACTGCCGCGGAAAGAATTGTTGTCGGAGCCGTGCGGACACTAAATTCCTTTCCGGGATGGTCCGTTCCCTGAGGTGCAGCGTTTCGGAAGTGACCAGCCGAGCAGGCATCGGTTGGGCGCCGCTAGTGCCACGTCGTGTCGGCTTCGACGATCACCACCCTGATTTCAGGGTCCTCAGTCGTGTTGCAGGAGCAGGGCATGCCCTCGCCACAGCGGCAGCCGCCGAGCTTCTCGCTCCAGACCCGGAGCGGATGGTTTTCGCAGACCCATCCAAGACCCTGGCAGAATGGGCAGGTCTTGTCGGTCACAGCGTATCCGGCGTCCGCAGCGTGCTCGACCTGTCCTCGTTGCGCAGCTCCTGCTCCGCCGCGTGCCAAAATTCCTCCTCGCGCCCTTCGGGCTTGCCCGCCTGCTCCCACAATTGGTGCGCGCGTTCTCTGATCTCTTGCTCGGTCGGCTCGGACAATTGCACCTCCTGCTTGGAAGCACGGCCCCACCCAGGGGGGTATGGGGGGCTTGGAGGCGGGGCCGTGCAGGCCAGCGATCGGCGGCGATGCTGACCCGCGGAGTCAAGTTTCGATCGGGCGCGAGAGTTCCAAGCTGCGCCTGTGCGGCACGACGCCGCGAAGGAAAATCCAGGACGCGGCAAACAATCCACCATGTTCCCAAGGCGAGCGGCCGCAGCAATTGCCTCAAGGCAGTCGGCACTCGGGGCACAGCTGCTGCTGTGCCCCTTTCTGAGATGCCAAGGACGCGCGTTAGAGCAATCCCACCCTGTGCATGATTTCCCGGATCTGCGCCGGATTCGGATCCACCATCATGGGCGCGACTGCCGCGCCTGCGGTCTGTGCGGGACCGTGAGCGACGGAGCTCGATCCGTTCTTGATCGGATCGACGGACTGCAGATTCATTGCGGCCGCCGTTTGTGCCGGACCGCGCGCCACGTGGATCGCACTGCCGTGCACGGGATCGGCGGACGGCGGCGACCCCACGGGAACCATGCTCGGCGCTTCGACCGACTGCAATCCAAGCAGACGCCGCAACGTTGCCAGCGCAGGGTCGGTTGCGGTAGCGGCGGCGATCACCGGGGCGACGCCGGTTTCCAGGCCGAGTGCCCGCATCACGTTCGGCAATCCCGCGCCGGTCCGATTTGGGTCGCCAAACTGCAGCGGCGTCGCGGTTTCCTTCAGAATTTGGAACAGCCGCTCGACACGGCGTGCGTCGCGATTCTGAAAGTTGCCTTTGGTGAAGTCCGGATGATGCGCCAGCACCAGCGCGGCCAGGCCCGTGACATGGGGAGTCGCCATCGAGGTGCCGTCCCATGCTCCGAAGCCATCGGCGGGAAGCGACGAGACGATCGCCACACCAGGCGCGCAGACGTCGACCTCCGGACCGAAGCAGGAGAACTTTGCCGGAAAATATCCGTCGCGGCTCTGGAAGCCGTCGAGGGCCTGCTGCGAATGATAGCTGTCGTTGGGGAATTCGCCCCACTTGCCGATCGCGGCAACCGCCAGGCAATGCGGCGTCGACGCAGGAAACTGCACCGGCCCCGAGGAATTGCCCGCGGCGATGATGCAGGCCATACCCATTTGCTTGGCCCGGATGATGCGTTCCTCGATAATGCGCGAAGGCTCGCCGCCGCCCAGGCTCATATTGGCAACATCGATGCCATGCTCCATGCAGTAATCGAGCGCGGAGACGAGATCGCTGAACCGGCCGCCGGGGAAGATGCGGCAGACGTGGATTTCCGCCGCGGGAGCGAAGCCGCGGATGCCGCCACCGGCGCCGACGGGTCCGCCAGCGATGATTCCAGCGCAATGCGATCCGTGGCCGATCGTATCGACGGTCCAGGCCGCCTTGTCGGTCCCGACGATACTGGTGCCTGCCGTGATGCCGTGCAGATTGCGATGGGTCGGCGCCAGGCCGGAATCGATGACTGCGATCTTCATGCCGGCGCCATCGAAGGACGGAGGCAGACGATCAAGGCCCATCGCGCGCTCACCCCATCCCATCAATTGCTGGCCGGGGAAATTCCGCAACACCGCGCCGAGCGCCCTGGCAACGATCCGGTTGACGCTGTTAGGAACGAGCTGCGGACGATCGAGCCAGAAGGTCCAGTAGTCGATCTTCGGTTTGACCAGGATCGAGCGGATGGTCTCGGGTCTTTCGCCTTGCAGGGTCACTGTGGCGCGGCCGGTGGCGTCGGTGATGCCTTGGGCCGGCCACATGCTGCCGAACACATAAACCTCGGCTTCAGGCAGCGGACCATCCTGGCCCAGCACTTCGATCGTGGTCGTGAAGCCGTCGGCCAGCGGTGTCAGCACCCCCGGATTGGGCAGCTGCGGCGTGGTCGGATCGAGCATGTAGCTCAGCCGCTCGTCGCGCTCCACCGCGCAACGCTGTCCCGCCTGGGTCTGCAGCAACTTGGCCTTGTCAGGAGTCATCTTGGCGAGGACCAGCGGGCTGAGCGGCACTTGTCCGAGCTCTGCGCTCTGAAATCCGAACAGGCGCGGCGGAGAGACCGTTTTCACCACTTCGATGTCGGGACTGTTGCTGAGCTGCTGAGTCAGGAAATCGACGCTGAAGGTCGCAAGCCCGGGCTGCTGCTGCGGCGCGATCATGAATTGCGCCGGGCGCGCTGCGATCGTTGCGGGCTCCTGCCCCCGTGACGATGATGGAGCGGTGCCCTGGTCCGGAACGGACCCGTTGCCGTTCATCGCGGCTTCGGTCGCGTCGTGCTCGCCCTGCGTGGAAGTTCCTGATTTGCCTTTCGTGGCCATCTGCGGCCTCCTTGATGTTTTGCGTGTCCAATGTTTGCCCACCGACGTCAGTCGGCATCGAATGGCTTCAGCGCTGAATCCGGTTCGACCACCAGCGTGGCAAACGTCGATTTCAGGCGATCGGCCTGTGTCGTCGTCATCGACAAGATGACGACATCGGGTGCGACTTGCGCGACTCGCTTCACGCCGGGTTCACGCTGCAAGTGTTCGTTGAGCTCACCGGATTGGACCGGGCCTCCCTGCACGATGAATTGCTGCGACGCGGTTGAATCGGCCATCTGGTTTCCATTCACGTCTAAGCGCAGAGGGCGGGCTTGCGCCCGCCCCCACGCGTTGGGTCTAGTGCATCGTGCCAGCGGGCTGGCCGGCGTTGAAGACTCCGAGCTGACGGCCGATATCGACGCCGGTCTGGGCGCCTTGGCCGATCTTCTTCAGCACGCTCCAGAAGCCCTGCAGCTCGATGTCGGAGACCTGCGCCGCCGCGGGCTGCAGGCCGGGCTGGGCGCTGAACACGCCGAGCTGCTTGCCGACATCCAAGCCGGTCTGCACGCCCTGGCCGATCTTCTTCAGCACGCTCCAGAAGCTCTGCAGCTCCATGTCGGAGACTTGCGCCGCCGCGGGTTGCAGGCCGGGCTGGGCGCTGAACACGCCGAGCTGCTTGCCGACGTCCAAGCCGGTCTGCACGCCCTGCCCGATCTTCTTCAGCACGCTCCAGAAGCCCTGCAGCTCCATGTCGGAGACCTCCGCCGCCGCGGGCTGCAGGCCGGGCTGGGCGCTGAACACGCCGAGCTGCTTGCCGACGTCCAAGCCGGTCTGCACGCCCTGGCCGATCTTCTTCAGCACGCTCCAGAAGCTCTGCAGCTCCATGTCGGAGACTTGCGCCGCGGCAGGCTGACCGCCGGGGCCGGCACTGAACACGCCGAGCTGGCGACCGATATCGAGGCCGGTCTGGGCACCCTGGCCGATCTTCTTCAGCACGCTCCAGAAGCTCTGCAGCTCGACGTCGGAAACCTGCGCCGCGGCGGGCTCCAAGCCGGGCTGGGCGCTGAACACGCCAAGCTGCTTGCCGACATTCACGCCGGTCTGCACGCCCTGACCGATCTTCTTCAGCACGCTCCAGAAGCTCTGCAGCTCCATGTCGGAAACCTGCGCCGCCGCGGGCTCCAGGCCAGGCTGGGCGCTGAACACGCCGAGCTGCTTGCCGACATTCACGCCGGTCTGCACGCCCTGGCCGATCTTCTTCAGCACGCTCCAGAAGCCCTGCAACTCCATGTCGGAGACCTGCACGGTATCTTGCATGTCCGGACCGGCCGAGAACGGCAGGAAGCCACCACCGATGTTGCCGATCGCGCCGCCGATCTGCTTCCCCTTCTTGCCGCCGAGCAGGTTGCCGATAACGCGTCCGGCCGCGCCGCCGAGGATCGAGCCGAAGATCCCCTGCGGGTCCAATTGGCCGTAGTCCTCAGTCTGTTGCTGAAATCCAGTCATGTTCAAAATCTCCTGATGAAGTGCTTGAGCCGTGAGCGACACGCGCTCCCCACAGGGAGGCGGGATCACTGCGCACGATTGTGCGAGCGGCTGAAGGCTACGACAGGGATCGTGATGCAGGCGTCACGTCGAGCGTGAAAGTTGCGTCAGAATTCTTATCACGAGGCAATTTGAGTGAAGTAGATCTCACAGCGGCTCGGAACGTGTGCCGGATTTCGAGCTGCAGCCGTTCCGTCTCTCGCTCCGGCGCTGCGCGAACCTCGCGCCACAGTACGGAGCGGCAGAGATCGTACTGACGGAGCGCATCGGTCCGGCGGCCTTGCTGCGCGTAACAGCGCATCAAGATGCGATGAATCTCTTCCTGCAACGGGTCGATTGCGAGGATCCGTAGCGCGAGTGCGATCGCGATATCCATGTGTTCGCGCCCGCCGGAGTCGAGCAGGCCCGCAAGCGCCCGCATCGCCTGGGTCCGCAGTCGCTGGCGCTCGGCAGACAGCCAGGCCTCGAATTGGCATGAAGTCGAGCCGATGCCCTCGAGAAGGTCGCCGCGATAAAGCACCGCCGCGCGGGCCAGACGTTCGGGATCCCCTCCCGTCAAAAGCCGCTCGAATTCCCCGACATCGGTGTTGATGCTGTTCGGACAGATGCGTATATCATCGCGATCGGCCAGGATCACATCCGAATATCGCGGCAGCTCACGCCGCAACGTGAGCAGGGCTTGTCGAAGACTGGCGCGCGCGCGATCGCCGAAATGACCGTCCCACAACAGCGTCGCGAGCTTGCCGCGCGAAATGGCGCGAGGAGAACTGAGCGCCACGTAGCCCAGGAGAGTTGCAGCCTTGCGACTGGGGATCAACACCGACTCGCCGGTCGCACACACGACCTCGACACCGCCGAAGAGATTGATCTGGAGCAGCGACATTGTCCTTTTCCTTCGGTCATTGTCTTCTGTCCCTCATTCTATCCGGGGGCGAACATTCTTCTTATGATCATGATCACTAGGACACGGACAGCGCCGATTGGCCGCACATCGTCGATCAGACCGGATGCTCTTACGGGCACCATACAATCTAGGTTAGACAAAGCAATGGAACTCGCCTTGGCTCCGCGTCAGCAATTTGTGAGAGCGGAAATTTCAGATGTGTGAGGTAGCCCATAGTCAGCATGCAAATTGCAGGCGCCACAATTGCTCGCATTTGATGCATCTTTCGTGCGGACGTCGGACGCCGCAAGCTGTCGCATGACGTGACGCACCGAAGGCCGTGCAAGTTGTCTCACTCGGCGGTACTCGACAAAGCGAAGTCATCGGTCATGATTGCATCCATATAGAGCAGATCCGTCGACAACGGGTTCCGCGGCTTCGCGACCGCCTTACGTCATCCGAACCCAGACGCCATTACCCGCGGACGACTTCACCGCAGCATCGATCAACTTCACGCCGGCGAGGCCATCCTCGACCGTCGGGAAGACGACATCGGGATGCGGCTTTTCACCGGCCGCTGCCGCGCGGATGGCGCGCGCCGCCTCGGCATAGATCGTTGCGAAGCCTTCAAGGTAGCCCTCAGGGTGGCCTGATGGGATGCGGCTAACGCGGGCGGCCTCGCCCATTGCGCCGGCTCCGCCGCGGGTCAGGAGCTGCCTGGGCTTGCCGTAGGGTGTGAACCAGAGATGGTTCGGATTCTCCTGCGCCCATTCGAGGCCGCCTTTGCTGCCGTAGACGCGCAGCGTGAGCCCGTTCTCGTTGCCGACGGCAACCTGACTCGCCCACAGCATGCCCTTGGCGCCGCCCTTCCACTTCAGGAGGATCTGGACATCATCGTCGAGCCGCCGCCCCTCGACGAAGGTCGACAATTGGGCGAGCAATTCGTCGAGCTCGAGCCCGCTGACGAAGCAGGCAAGATTGTAAGCATGGGTGCCGATGTCGCCGATGCACCCGCCGGCGCCGGACCGGGACGGGTCGGTGCGCCACGCCGCCTGCTTCTGGCCGGTGGTTTCCAATGGCTCAGTCAGCCAATCCTGCAGATACTCGGCCTTGACGAGACGGATCTCGCCGAGATCGCCATTCGCGACCATGGCGCGCGCTTGCCGGATCATGGGATAGCCGGTGTAATTGTGCGTGACGACGAAGATCCTGCCGGTCTTCCTGACCAGCGCCACCAGTTCCTCGGCCTCGGCCACGGTCGTCGTCAGCGGCTTGTCGCAGATGACGTGGATGCCGGCTTCAAGGAAAGCTTTCGCGACCGGGCTGTGCAGGTGATTGGGTGTCACGATCGAGACCGCCTCGATGCCATCCGCCCTCGCCGCTTCAGCCCGCGCCATCTCCTCGAACGAGCCATAGGCCCGGCCGTCAGCGATACCGAGCTCCTTTGCGGTCGTCTTGGCGCGAACCGGATCCGACGCGAGCGCGCCGGCGACCAGCTCGAACTGGTCGTCGATGCGCGCGGCAATGCGGTGGACGGCACCGATGAAGGCGCCCTGGCCCCCGCCGACCATGCCGAGGCGGATACGGCGATGGCCGCCGGTTTCATTGCTTGCTTCGATCGCCATGTTGCACCCTCTCTTTTACGAGATGCCGAGCATCTTGCGGTTGGCAGCCGCGTCAGCGCCGCCGCCTGCGAAATCGTCGAAGGCTTTCTCCGTCACCCGGATGATATGGTTTCGGATGAACTCGGCGCCTTCGGCCGCGCCTTGCTCGGGATGTTTCAGGGCACACTCCCACTCGAGCACCGCCCAGCTGTCGTAATCGTATTGCGTGAGCTTGGAAAAAATGGCGCCGAAATCGACCTGACCGTCGCCGAGTGAGCGGAAGCGGCCGGCACGGTCGACCCAGCTCTGGAAACCGCCATAGACGCCCTGGCGACCGGTCGGATTGAATTCGGCGTCCTTGACGTGAAACGCCTTAATGCGCTGGTGGTAGATGTCGATGTAGTCGAGATAGTCGAGCTGTTGCAGCACGAAGTGCGAGGGATCGTAGAGCAGGTTCGCGCGCGGATGATTGTTCACCCGCTCGAGAAACATTTCGTAGGAGACACCGTCGTGGAGGTCCTCGCCAGGGTGGATCTCATAGGCGAGATCGACACCGTGCTCGTCGGCATAGTCGAGGATCGGCCGCCAGCGCCTGGCGAGTTCGTCGAAGGCGGTCTCGATCAGGCCGGCGGGGCGCTGCGGCCAGGGATAGACATAGGGCCAGGCAAGCGCGCCGGAAAACGTTGCCTGGGCCGTCAGCCCGAGCCGCCGGGACGCCAGGATGGCGCGCTTGACCTGATCGACGGCCCATTCCGTGCGGGCCTTGGAATTGCCACGCACGTCCGGCGCGGCGAAGCCGTCGAACGCCGCATCATAGGCCGGGTGAACGGCGACGAGCTGGCCTTGCAGATGGGTCGAAAGCTCGGTGATGGAAAGCCCGTGCCGAGCCGCAACACCCTTCACCTCGTCGGCATAGGTCTGAGACTCCGAGGCTTTGTTCAGGTCGAAGAGCCGCCCATCCCAACTCGGAATCTGAATTCCCTTGTAGCCAAGCGAGGCGGCCCATCCGCATATGGCATCGAGCGAATTGAACGGCGCCGCATCGCCAGCGAACTGAGCGAGGAATATCGCAGGCCCTTTGATCATCTTCATCGCGTGCTTCCTTCCTTGGACGTTTTTGGGCGCTTTTCCGCGCACTTGGTTCGAGGATGCCGGCCATCAAGGGAGAGAGCAATACCGGACTATGCAACGAGAAAAGCTTCAAACGGCCGCAGGACAGATCCAGGCCGCAGCTTCATCGCTTCTGCAACACGCTGGAAAGCGCCGAACCATCATTCAAGATCGAGAAGATTTCCCGCGAGGATAGATGCTCTGCGGCCTCCTCGAAAGTTTCGCTTGCATCGACCTTGGCACGGCCGACCGCCAGGTTGGCGTCGACCGTGTCGGGCCTGGTGGCGCGAGGAGGCAGCAACTGCGCGAGGTGGAAGGCCAGGAGCGCGGGGTCTTGGCGCAGCTCCACCAAGGCGGGGCTGCCCCCTACGTCTGCCGACGCGCTGAGTTCGTTCGCTCGCCGCAGCACGGAAGGCGGCTCTCGTTCTTCGGGAGTAACAAACAATCTTCCGGAGGCGGGCATGGCGGTCAGCGCGCCTATAGGAACGGCGAACAGCAGCCCAACGATGACCGGCGACATCCAAAGCAGAAGGGGCACCGAAACCGCGTACGCGCTTGCGGCCATCGCAACGCCGCACAGGGTTGGAATGCCGTACTTCCGATAGAGTTCGCGGCGCTCCACTGTGCCGTCGTCGCGCCTCTGCGTCTGCCAGCCGGCATCGCGGCCGGCCAGAATCTCGACGACGGCGATCGACTGAAAGATCATCATCACCGGCGCCATCAGCGCGGACACGATGATCTCTGCGAGAACTCCGGCCGAAGCACGCAACGCGCCGCCGAACTGGCGTCTCACCGAGCCCCGTATCCAAACGAGGACCAGGCTGAGCAGCTTCGGCAACAGCAGCAGACCCATGGTGGCGACGAACACCCAGATGGCGAGCACGGGATCCTGGGCCGGCCAGGTCGGAAACAACGAGAACCCCTTCGGAAAATACTCTGGCCGCACGAAGCGGGCCTGCAGCGAGATCAGCATTCCCAGCAGCAGGAACAGCAGCCACAGCGGCGCCGTCAGATACGCTCCTATGCCCACCATGAAATGCACGCGCGATACCCAGTGGAGACCCCGCGCTGGCACGACAGCCAGATGCTGAAGATTGCCCTGACACCAGCGTCGGTCGCGCGCCGCAAAATCGAGCAGCGAAGGCGGCACCTCTTCGTAGCTCCCGCCGAGCGTCGGCAGCATGTAAATGCCCCACCCGGCCCGCCGCATCAAGGCAGCCTCGACGAAATCGTGGCTCAGGATGTGCCCGCCGAATGGCTTGCGTCCGCGCAACTGCGGCAGCGCGGCCGATTCCGCGAACGCCTTCACCCGGATGATCGCGTTGTGGCCCCAGTAATTGCCTTCCGAGCCGTGCCACCAGGCGACGCCGGCGGCGATCATCGGTCCGTACAGGCGGCCCGCGAATTGCTGGACTCGGCTGAACAGGCTTCGCGCGTTGACGACCATGGGGAGCGTCTGGACGAGGCCGGCGCTCGGATTGCTCTCCATGGCATGGACCAGTCGGAGGATGGTCTGCCCGCTCATGAGACTGTCGGCGTCGAGCACGATCATGAAGTCGTAGGCGCCGCCGAACCGCGTGATCCACTCGGAGATGTTGCCGGCTTTCCGAGCCGTGTTGTCGGCTCGATGGCGATAGTACAGCCTTGGCGTTCCGACGGCTTGTCGCAGCACGAGGAGCGCTTTTTCCTCGGCGACCCAGATGTCGGGATCGGTGCTGTCGCTCAGAACGTACCAGTCGAACAGCCTTCCTTGGGAGGTCGTCTCCAAGGATTCGATGATCGCGCGAAGCCGCGCCGTCAATCGGTGCGGATCTTCATTGTAGGTGGGAAGCAGCATGGCGGTGCGGCTTGCGATCGCAGGCAACTCCGCCTCTGGCGCGAGGGCGCCTGGACGATGGGCCAGCAGCACGAAGAAGCCGGCCAGCGCGGAGGCGAACGAGAAGGCGACCCAGGCGAGCAAGACCAGGAAGAGCGCCAGCACCATGGCTTCAAGGACGGTGACGCCGCCGACCTGCAGCACGCGATACATCTCATATCCGCCGGCCCCCGTGAGCGCCGCCGTCGAGAGCAGGATGAGGCCGCGCCGCCAGGCCATTGCGGGGGCAACCGGCGCAGGAATACGGTCGGGTACCAGGCTTTTTCCGAGGTCGCCAGGAGCCATCGGAAGGGGGGCCTCCGTCGGCAGCAGGCGCTGGGTCGCGATATCGCCGGCAATCGGCCGCGGTGCCGTGCTCAGGGTGCCCATCGGTAGACCCAGACTTCCGACAAGGGCTTGTCGCCTTCTGCCAGAAATGCCCGCAGCTCGATCGGCTCGCTTTTCACCTGGCACTGGAAGCTGAGCCGCCACCCACCGGTGTAGGGATTAGGCTGCGTGACGATGTTCTTCACCTCAGACTTCCCCGCCGACACCACGCCTTTGACAGCGGCAGGATCGACGCCCTTGAGGTTGTCGCCATGCAGATCGAGCACGAACAGGCGCGCATCTCCGCCCCTCGCCCCTATCCCGCTTCGCGTAAATCTGGCCAGCGAATGCGGCTTCGGGCTATCTGGCCCCCAATGCAGCCGATAGGTGTAGTTGTGTTCGCCCTTGGCCTGGAGCGGGCTTTTCGGGCGCCAGAATGCGGCAATGTTGTCGTGGATCTCCTCCTTGGTCGGGATCTCGAACAACACGACGCCGCCCTCGCCCCAATCCCCGATCGGCTCCATCCAGAGACTTGGACGTTTTTCGAAGCTGGATTCGATGTCCTGGTAGGCGAAGAAGTTTTTTTCCCGCTGCATCAGCCCGAAGCCACGCGGATTGAGATCCTGGAAGGTGCTGATCTGGAGATCGCGAGGATTGCTGAGCGGCCGCCAGAGGCTTTCGCCCTTCCCGTTGAAGATCGCAAGGCCATCGGAATCGTGGACGGAGGGGCGGAAATCGTCGATGTCGTTGCGGTCGTTCGGACCATAAAAGAACATGCTGGTCATGGGCGCGAGACCGGCGCGCGGCATCTCGACGCGCGGGTAGACCGACATCTCGACGTCGAAGACCGTCGTCTCCCCGGGGCGCACGGTGAATCGGTAGCTCGCGGAGCAGCTCCTGCTGTCGAGCAGAGCATGAATCACCAACGAGGTCGCACCCGGCGCCGGCCGTTCGAGCCAGAAGGCCTTGAACAGCGGAAATTCCTCGCCCTTGGCTTCGCCCGTATCGATCGACAGCCCCCTCGCGGAAAGCCCGTAGGTCTGCCCCTTGGCCACGGCGCGGAAATAGCTCGCACCTAGGAAGACGCAGACCTCGTCGTAATAGTCGGGACGGTTCATCGGCGCATGGATGCGGAAGCCCGCGAACCCGAGATCGCTGTCCTCGAACGGCGGGACCTTCTCGCCGAAGGAGAAGTCCGCCTTGCGGTACTTGAGCTCGGATGCCTTTCCGTCCGCGACCTCGAAGATGTTCACTCTGTTCTTGTAGAAGAAGCCGCGGTGGAAAAACTGCGCTTCGAACGGAAGATTCTTGCCGCGCCAGAGCGCCCGCTCGGGCAAAAAGCGGATCGAACGATACTGATCGTAGTCCAGGTCCTTCAATCCGCCCGGGAGCTTCTCGTCGGGCGCCTCGTAGGGCTTGCCCGCCAGCCTCCGCGCCAGGTCCCTCACGGTGGACGGCCCGAACATGTCATCCGAAGGGGCGGCCAGACTGCATCGGGAAGCAAGCAGCAAGGCCGGCAGCACTGCCGACCCTTGAACAAGCTGGCGTCGGTTCACGTGCTCTCCCCGATCGTTACTGCTGCCCCGGCCAAGCAAACGACCATCACGCCCACGAGTTCCAGCCCGTCCGGCGCCCAACTCGAGGAGCGGCCAAATAGAGGTAAGCTAAATGCCCAAACCGGATGAAATTCGCCGTCCGGCAGTGTGCCTGGTGCAAGCGCTGGCGATCGGCTTCAATGTCGCAGCGGAGTGACATTTCATAGCAGGAAGAGGATCATGGCATCGCCTGACGGGACGAGGATTTTGGCTGGGCAGGTGGCCCTGGTGACCGGCGCAGGGCGAGGGCTCGGCCGCGCCTTTGCGGAAAAGCTCGCCGCGCTCGGTGCCAGCGTCGCGATACACGGCATGCGCGAGAACGGACCGGCCGAATATGGCGAGGGCACCACGCTCACTGCCGTTGCCGCGGAGATCAGCCGAGAATTCGGCGTGCGCACCCTGCGCGTGCTGGGTGATCTCACCGGCAGCGACGTAATTTCGCGGGTGATTGCCGAAACCGAGGCCGCTCTGGGTCCGATCGACATCCTCGTGCACAATGCGGGCGGCGATATCGCGGCTGCGGGTGGCAAGCCCGATCCGAACGATGCCGTGAACATCAAGGAAGCCGACATACGGGCCGTGCTGGAGCGGAACCTGCTCTCGACCATCCTGACCTGCCAGGCGGTCGCGAAGGGCATGATGGAGCGGCGGCGCGGCCGCATCGTCACGCTCGGCTCGGTCGCCGCCTTCAAGGGCCGCACCAACGGCTCGATCTATGCGGTGGCGAAGGCCGGCGTGACGCATTACACGCGTTGTCTTGCCGACCAGCTCCGTGCCTACGACATCGCCGTCAACTGCATCGCGCCCGGTGACACCCGCACCGGCCGATTTCTTGGCACCCGAGCGGTCGACCCCAACCGGATGGTCGAGACCGGGACGCTCGACCGCATCGCCACCGTCGACGAGGTCGCGCGCGTGGTCGAGTTTTTTGCAGGACCCATGGGTGCCTTCGTCTCGGGCCAGGTGTTGCGGATCGACGGCGGTGGACAGGCGTGGCCGGCGTGAGCGGCCGAAAATGTCACCATGTCGCAAGTCCGATTGTCGGGCACGATGCGTGACCCGCGGACAGGGCCCTTGCGCCGATGGACCAGGGGGCAACATGCCTCCGACAGGCGCCACTCATTGCAGGCGACCTAGCAGCGCCGTTCGTCCGCGCAAGGATGAGCCGGGATGGGCGGGGTGTACGATATTCCGAAATTCGGCTCAATACCGTGAATTTTGGCCGGCGCGACAGCCAAAGCCTTGCGTCTCATTTCCCGGCAACGAAGTAAAAATCCTGCCGGCCCGAGACCGATCCGTAGCTGAACGGCTTTTGTGCACGATTGGTCGCCTCCATGACGTCGTCACGCACGACGTCGAACAGCCGGCGCACCTCGAGACCGGGCTTGCGCATATTATTGACGAACGCCGTGGCGAACGGGCTGTTCCTGCCCTCTCCGTCGAGCGCCATCTCTCCGTCCTTTGCGGCATACACCACCAGCGTGCCCGCCTCGGGCTCGATCGCCGCAAGGCCGCGCGACACCGAACGCGACGCCAGCGTCATGGTGCGCTTCATCTGGTTGGCGAAGGGATTGTCGCGGCAGGCATCGAGGACGATGAGGCGCAGCCGCTTGGCGCGTTCCGCCGCGTTCAACACCTGGTCCAGCGCCACGGCTTCGAAGCTGACGTCGCGGTCGGAGGCGATCTTCGCGTCGATCGGGATCAGGTAGTTGACGCCGCCGACCTCCATGCCGTGACCGGCGTAATACACCATCGCCCAGTCGGCGATTTCCGCCTGCCTTGCAAAGTCGCGCAGCGCCGCGGTCAACGCATCCTTGCGCAGATCGGTCAGCAGCGTGACGGATTCGAATCCGGTGAGCCTGAGCGTTTCGGCGACGAGCGCCGCATCACGCGCCGGATTGGCGAGCGCTGCGACATTCTCATAAGCGGAGTTTCCGACCACGAGCGCGATGCGCCTGTCATTTCTGCTTGACGGTCCCGGCAACGCGATGACCGACGTGGTGGTGGCGGGAACGGTCTTGATGGACGTATCGTCCAGCGCGGCGAGGCGTTCGCGCGCCTTGTCCATCGCCCATTTCGCGCTGTCGTACTTCTGCGGCGCAGCCAGAGCTGCGTTGAAGTCGGCGCGGGCCTTTGCGACCTCGCCCAGCTTCTCGAACACCATTCCGCGGTTTACCAGCGCGCTCTGATGTTGCGGATCATTGCGCAGCGACTCATTGAAATCGGCGAGGGCTTGATCGTACCTGCCCTGAAGGAGATAGATGTCGCCGCGGTTGTTGTAGGCCAGCGTCGTCCTCGGCAAAAGCCGGATCGCCTCGCTGAAATCGGCCACGGCACGCTCGGACTGGCCGGTGTCCCGATAGGACAGTCCGCGATTGTTGAACGCATAACCGTAGGTCGGGTCAATGCGAATGACCTCGGAGTATTCGGCGATCGCCCGGGTGTGGTCGCCCTTGCCGGCATAGAGCCGCCCTCGATTGAAGTAGGCGAACTTGAACCTCGGATTGATGCGGATCGCTGCGTTGTAATCCGAAAGCGCGCGCTCGGAATCACCTGCAGCGGCATAGGCCATGCCGCGGTCGTTCAAGGCGTTCAGATTGTTTGCATCGAGCCGGATCGACACGGTCAGGTCGGCGATGGCCCGATCCACCTCGTTCCGGCGAAGCAGGGCGGCGCCGCGATGCTGCCAGGCAAGCGCGTATTTCGGATCGATGCGGATGGCCTCGCTGAAATCGGAGATGGCGCGATCGTAGTCGCCCTTGTCGCCATATTCGGCACCGCGATTGTCGTACGCCACGGCGTCGCGCCCGCCGCTCTTTGCGATCAGCCGCGAGCACGCGGCGATGCGGTCTTCATGGCCGCGCTGCACGCAGATTGTCCGGTCGTCTGCGGCCGCAAGATCAGCAGCTGCCAGAGAAGCGAAAAAAACGAAACTGAAAACCAGTGCAATCCGATTCCGCATGGTCGCCACCCTGCCTCCGAGCCGCAGTATAGACAGGAAAGGCGGCCGTGCCTGTGATGGTGATCACAGAACCGTCGGTTGCCAAAGCTCGGAGCGGGGCATCAACATCACGCAGCTGCGGCGCCGCGCCGCGGTCACCCCAGCCACACGTGCCATTCGCCACTCAGCCTCGATTCCAAATGCCGGACGCAGCTCCGCATTCTCGCGGCGCATGTCTCCCGAGCTTTGCCTGGTCACTCCACCCTCTTGAGCCAAGAGGGCACAGGGAAGGCCGGGTGCTGACAACGCACCCGCGGTCCGCTGCGCAAAATGCACACGCAGAAAACCGCACAGCAGCATACAGGTGGTGCCGATCACTCGGCCTTCCCTGCGCGATGGTCGGACGGCTTATGCCGCGCTCTCCCGGGAGCCGAGTTCCTTCTGGCCTCCCTCGCCCTCACGGAATTCACCGGCCTCCGCGCCGGTTGACGCGAGATGCCGCCTCCGCAAGAGCTTGACCGTAGCAACGACGGCCAGGACCACACGGTTTTGCCGTACGCACGGCCCGCCATTTCGCCGCAGTTTTCCCTGACACCGTCGACAGCGCCGGAAACTTACAGACGAGACGAAACCTAGCAGCGCCGTTCGTCCGCGCGCGGCCGCGAGCTCACCGGGGACTACCCTCCCTGCCCGCACCATCTCGCGCCCAACGCTGCCGCGTCCACCGCAAGCCCGGCTCGCGATCAAGACGACGACGCGATCGCCCCTCAAGATGAGCCGGGATGGGCGACAGATACGATAATTCCGAATTTCGGTAAATAGGAATATTTTTGTGGGGAGGGGTTGACGGGGTGCGAAACACTCCAAGTCCGCGGCGCCGCGCTCCAACAAACCAACGACTTATTGACAACTCTAATCCAGATTTGCAATCAAAAGTGTTTCCGATCACCGCACAACAACTCGGACACGGTTGCCTTGATCACTTTGCAGCATACCGAAGAATGCCTGAGCCTTGCGTTCGTATATGCCTTAGCCGGTAGGGCGGGCGTGAGCTTGGCGGCGCAACGAGTCCACGACTACGGAATTGATGGTACTTTCCGTTCAGTGAAGATCATTGGCAAGCGGCGAGTCGAAACCGGATACGCTGTAGATTTCCAGATGAAAGCCACCACGACTTGGGAGCATAAGGGTTCTGACGTGGTGTACGATCTGGAGGTGAAAAACTACAACGATATGGTTCAACGCGACGGCGAAGCGACTCCGTGCATATTGATTTTGCTTTGCCTCCCCAGCGATCATCACGAGTGGATTGAAGCCGATGAAAATCGACTCGTTCTTCAGCGCTGTTGTTACTGGATGCAGTTAGAGGGCGATCCTTCATCAAATTCGTACACGCAGCGGATATTCATTCCGCGAAAGAATGCTCTTACTCCGCAGGCAATCGCTTCTATCATGGCTAACGAGCAGAAGCGACGGGTGGGTATCTGATATGGCGGATGCACGCACCAATCCTAGATCCGCTTCGATTGCCGCGATACGAAGATATCTACAATTGCGGGACTGGAAAGAGACCGCCACCAAGAACGATGCGATCACCCTTTTCTACTCGACGATCGAGGGAGAGCAATTGGAGATACCATTACCCACTCATCGGGATTTCGAAGGAGCGGAACGTCTAATTTCAGATGCTCTGCGCACCTTGAGCCAACTGGCTGACCGAGACGCAGCCGAATTGGCGGATGACATCAACGCTCTCGGCTTTGATCGAATTCGTTCAATAATCCCCGACGAGCAAGTACGGGCGGATTCGATAGATTTGAACGTCGCGACCAATTTCATTCTCAACGCTAGGCGGCTAGTCACGGCTACCGCGACAAATGAACTCGAACCATCCACATTCTATGGCCGCATCACTAAAGATGCCGTCGCTTACACGGATAGATGCAGGTTTGGCCACACATTCCGGGGCAGCTTCGGCTTTACGATTGAATCGCCTGTCATTCAGAATGATGAGCCGCCGTTGCCCGGGATGGCACAGACGCCGCCCTTCGAAAGGCGCGTGATACAGCGATTAGTTCGCGGTCTTCACGACGTGCAAAAGGCCGAAGCGTCCGAGAATCCTGGAATCATTGCGGAGAATTATGAGAGAGGCTTCAACGCGAACATGTGTGAAGCATTGGTGGATCTAATAAGTGGCACGAGCGACCGCTTGGCCATCCAAGTGGCATGGTCACCAGAGTGGCGTCCTTCGCCTGATGTCTCGTCAGCACCGGTCTTTCATATCAAGCCGGTTACAGTCGAGATTGTTAGAGACGCTGCGAGTTCGCTAAGGCGCGCGGAAACAGCTCAAGAACGCGAGATTCTGGGGAAGGTCATCCGCCTAAAATCAGAACACAACCCCGCAGACTTGCTCGACTTAACGAGTCCACGCGAGATAGTCATTCAATGGATGAGCGACGAGTTTGGACCGTTGAACGTGAGGGTCAATTTGTCACCGACCGATTACATAGCAGCGCTGGAGGCACACAGGACCGGCCATATGATTTCTGTCACTGGCATGCTTGAGCGCATCAACCGGACATGGATTCTGTCTTCCCCTAAGAATGTCCAGATTCAATTTTGAGCGATGACTTGGGTTGGACAGATAACCGCTTCTTGCGAGCTTCTGCTTCGAGCTTGTCGATAAGATCGACCAACTCGCTTCCCGTGTCGTTCATTAGCTTGACTCGTTGCATTGTTTTGTCCGAGTGCCAATCTTCGTCGTGCCAATACGGCTGACACCAGTCGGAGCCTGTGCGCGTCGTATATTTCGCCATCAGTTTCAATAGCTCGCGGTTCTTCGGAAAGAGCGCGTTCCAGATTGCCGCCAAATCCGGATCATCGAAGCCATACCGTGATCCAACCCAAACAGCGCTGATGTCATTGAGTACTGTGAAGTATCTGACCGGAAATCCGCCCCCGAAGTCGTGCGTCCGCAGGAAATACAACACGTCATCGTCGAAGAGGTCTTTGAACTTTGCGTAGAGTTCGACATCATGAGGATTTGGCGCTGCGGTCGAACGAATGTCGGGCAACCAACGATCGGTGATTAGTAGCACAACTGCGAGGGCAACAAAGCTAACGCTTACCCAATGCGGAGTATCCGGCACTGGCAAGTCAATGCCTGCAAGTTTGAATGCGCCCTGGATCAGCATCTGGGGCATGCTCGCTTCTAGCGCCACCGCTGCAAGGATCAGGTAAGCAGCATTCCGGGCCATCGCGCGGCCTTTGAAGCGATGCCACAGATCTATGGTTGCCTCTACGTTTGCTCGACTAAACCACGGGGGCATTTTCATTTCGGTACTCGGTTTATCGGGCCGAGGAAAGCGGCGGCGGTAATCGCGCGCGCCGACGAACATCGAAGCGCTTATAGCGAGATACAAAGGCTGCCTTGAGAAATTGATCGGCGTACCGAGGGCGTGCTCGTGCCGTTCTAGGGGGGAGTTTGTTGGTAGCGGGGGAGGGACTCGAACCCCCGACCCCAGGATTATGATTCCCGTGCTCTAACCAGCTGAGCTACCCCGCCACAGGGATCGCGGCGGCGATTTGAGGCCGATCTCGCGAACGCGCGGCATATAAGGAAGGGGGCGGGGGTAAGTCAATCCGCCTTCGCTAAAGCTTCGGCGCGACAAGTCCGCTTCGGCCCGATTTCTCACCAGAATTTGCGATTTTTTACGGCGCCGAACTCGCGGATGGTCCCCCTCACCCGGAATCCGCGCGTTGCGCGGATTCCGGCCTCTCCCCGGCGGGGAGAGGCGAAGGGAAGCGCCCTTATTTCGGCCTCACATTGGGGTCGCCGCCGGGGCTGCCGGGGGGCGGGATCACCGGGGTGTTGCTGTCGGTGCTGGGCGCGGGGGCGTGCATGTCGGGATCGACGCCCGCGGGCGGGCAGAGCACGCCGTCCGTCTTGGCCAGCTTGTCGCCGAGCGGTTCCCGGGACTGGCCGGTGGTGGTGCCTTCCGGGGTGGTCGCCAGCCGATCGGATGGGGCACAGCCGGCTGCGCGTTGCGGGGATGGCGGCGCGGTCGCTTGCGGCGGCGTCGCCGGGGCGGGTGGGGCCTGCGCGATCGCTGGTGCAGAGGCGGCGATCAGGAGGCCCGCAAGAATGAGGTTTGTCGTGCGCATTGGAAGGAAACGCGCGCGCGAGGCCCCCTGTTCCCGCAGGTGGCAATCACGATTTGCGGTAGCGGATCAGCGAGAAATGGCCCATCGGCGGCATGGGACGGCGCTCGGTGAGCGCGACGCCGCCGTGCCGTGCGGCCCAGCCCTCGAGGCGGGCCCACGGGAATTCCGGGCGCCAGCCGAGACGGCGGGCGATGGGCGCGAAAGCGAGCTCGAACAGCTTGCGAGGGCCGCTCTCCGCACCGATGTGGTTGACGAGGATCAGCTCGCCGCCTGACTTGAGCACGCGCATGAACTCGTCGAGCGTGCCTTCGGGATCGGGCACGGCGGTGATGACATATTGCGCCACCACCGCGTCGAAGAAATCATCGGGGAAGGCGAGGTTCTTCGCATCCATCACCGAGAGCACTTCGACGTTGGAGAGGCGGAGCGCGCGCACGCGCGCCTGCGCCTTGCGCAGCATCGGCTCGGAGATGTCGACGCCGCAGACCTTGGTGGTGCGCGCGTATTCGGAGAGCGAAAGACCGGTGCCGACGCCGACGTCGAGGACGCGGCCGCCGATGCGGTCGGCCTCGGCGATGGTCGACTGCCGGCCGGCGTCGAACACCTTGCCGAATACGAGATCATAGACCGGCGCCCAGCGGCCATAGGCCTTCTCGACCCCGGCCCGCGAGATGTCTGCTGCCATGCCCCCTGCCCTTACTTCACCTCTCCCCAACAGGAGAGGTGAACCCAGCCCAATGAGTTGTGCTTGATGTCGTCATTCCCTCAGCCGCGCACGGCTTCCGCGAGCGGGCGCGATGTGCCCGTGCTGGCCTTGGCCGCGGCGCTCTGGATGAAGCCGCCGCCGAGCACGCGGGCCTGGCCGCCGGCTGCGTCGTAGAACACGCAGGCTTGTCCCGGCGAGACGCCCTCCTCGCCGGCGACGAGCTCGACCTCGTAACGGCCATTGCTGCCGCGCAGCCAGGCCGGCTGCGGGCTGCGGGTGGAGCGCACGCGCACGAACATCTCAAGGCCGCTTCCGATGGCGCGGTCGATGTTGCCGTCGCCGATCCAGTTGACGTCGCGAAGTGCGATGCGGTGCATCTTCAGCGCATCGCGCGGGCCGACAACGACGCGGCGGGTCGCCGCGTCCAGCCGCACCACGAACAGCGGCGCATGGGCTGCGATGCCGAGGCCGCGGCGCTGGCCGACGGTGAAGTTGGCGATGCCGTTGTGCCGGCCGAGCACGCGGCCCTCGAGATCGACGATGTCGCCGGGGTCCATCGCATTGGGGCGCAGGCGCGTGATGATGTCGGTGTAGCGGCCGGTCGGCACGAAGCAGATGTCCTGGCTGTCGTGCTTGTCGGCGACCGCAAGCCCAAAGCGACGCGCGAGCTCGCGCGTCTCGGGCTTGGTCATGTCGCCGAGCGGAAAGCGCAGGAAGTCGAGCTGTTCCTGCGTGGTCGCGAACAGGAAATAGCTCTGGTCGCGATCGGCGTCGGCGGCGCAGACCAGCGCGCGCGAGCCGTCGCTCCGGCGGCGCGAGGCGACGTAGTGGCCGGTGGCGAGCGCCTGGGCGCCGAGCTCGCGGGCGGTCTTCAAGAGGTCGCGGAATTTGACGCTGCGGTTGCACTCGATGCAGGGCACCGGCGTCTCGCCGAGCGCGTAAGAGTCGGCAAAGTTGTCGATGACGGACTCGCGAAAGCGGTCCTCGTAGTCGAGCACGTAATGGGGAATGCCGAGCTTGGCCGCGACGTCGCGGGCGTCGTGGATGTCCTGGCCGGCGCAGCAGGCGCCCTTGCGGTGGGTGGCCGCGCCATGGTCGTAGAGCTGCAGCGTGATGCCGACGACGTCGTAGCCCTCAGCCTTCAAGAGCGCAGCCGTCGTCGAGGAATCGACGCCGCCCGACATGGCAACGACGACCCTGGTGTCCTCGGGACGGCCTTCGAGATCCAGACTGTTGAGCATGGGCCCTGGAGCGTTGTGACGGCGGCGACGCGCGATCCGCGATTTGCTTTCTCGGGGGGACGGCGGCGATCCCCCGGAACCTTTGTTCCCGAAGAGCACGACTGCCCAAGTCGAAAGCGGCTGAGAGTAACCTCTTTAATATAGGGGGCATTCCGGTGAAGCAATCACGCGAGCCCCCGCTTAGGGCAATTCTTGCCGGGGCGGCAGAAATGACGGGGTCGCAGCCGGCTGGCCGGCGATGGACCCACATCATCAAGGCTTTGATTATATTGATGAAATCGACGCCTTAGGTGGCTGGCCCGCTCCTTGCTCCCGTCTTGATGCGAAGTTGCTTGCAAGGGGTTGCCTGTGGTCGGTCGGATGTCAGATGTCGTGGCAAGCGTGCAAATCCAGAGCGCGCAGCAGAAGCCTGCCCGGTCGCAAGCTCCGAAGGACACGCCCGCGAGCGAGGCTTTCGGCTCGCTGGTCGACAGCAACACGCAGGCGATCGGCAACAACGCGCCGGCGCAGGACACCGCACCGCGCCGGAACGAGCAGACCTCGTCCTCCCCGGCGGCCGAGCGGCCGTCGCGCGACACCTCGTCCACGGACCAGGCTTCGCAGAGCAAGGCGAGCGACGACACCGCCCCGTCTGCGCCGGCGGAGAATGACAGCGAGGCGCCCAGCGATCCGGCCAAGGACGCCGGCAAGGTCAAGGACAAGTCCGAGACGGCGGAGGCCAAATCGGCGGACAAATCCGACGAGCCCGAGAGCGACGCGACTGATGGCACCGAGGTCCTCACCGCCGCCGTCGAGGCGGCTGCCGCCGCGCCGTCCGCGACGACGCAGACCGCCCTGCCCGATCTTGGAATCATCGTTGCCGCGCCGGTCGTCCCGGTCGACCCGAATGCAACTGCGAACCAGGCTGGCGATGCCGCCGCCGCGCCGCTCGCGATCGCCGCGGCAGGTCTTGCCGCCAGCGCCTCCATCGCGGCCCAGATCGCCGGCGCCAAGACCGATACCGCCACGGCGAGCGCCAAGGCCGCAGGCGCCGAGGTCGATGCCGAGACCACGACGACGCTCGGCGAGGCCGCCGCCGGCACGACCGAGACCGCCTCGACCGATGCAAAAGCTGGTGGCGGGCTGATCGCCGCGGTCAGCCAGGGCACGCCCAAGACCGCGTTCAAAGAGGCCGCCACGGCGCAAGCCCAGACCGACATCTCCAATATCGGCCAGGACACCGGCAAGGCGAACGTCGCTGCGCAGGCACCGGCCGCCAACGCCGCCCATGCGCAAGGCTTGAAGCCGCAGGCCGATCACGTCGCGACCGACGCCAAGGCGGGTCCCGCCGACCGCGCCGCCGATCAGGCCCAGGGCACGTCGGCCGCGCCGGCGCATGCCGGCCCGCAAGCCACGATCGCTCCGACGGATACCAGCGCGCAGGCCGCTTCTACCGTGCAGGCGCCGCTGACCAATACGACCTCGGCCGCAACAGCATCAACCGCGACGCTCACCGCGACCGCGGCGACCCACACTACGGCGGTGCCGATCAGCGGCATCCCGATCGAGATCGCAGCCGCCATTCGCACCGGCAAGTCGCGGTTCGACATCAGCCTCGATCCGGCCGAGCTCGGCAAGATCGACGTCCGCATCAATATCGACCGCGCCGGCAACGTCACCTCGCATCTCACCGTGGAGAAGCCGGAGACGCTGCAGATGCTGCGTCAGGACGCGCCGCAATTGCAGCGCGCGCTCGACGATGCCGGCTTCAAGACCGGCAGCAACGGCCTGTCCTTCAGCCTGCGCGACCAGAATTCATCGGGCCAGCACTCAGGCCAGAACAACGACAATGGCGGCAATGCCCGCCGCCTGATCATCAGCGAGGACGACAGCGTTTCCACGGCGCCCATCGGGCGCGGCTATGGCCGCATGCTCGGATCGAGCAGCGGCGTCGACATCAGAGTGTGAGGAGTATCTGGCAATGACCACCACGAATGCCGCCACTTCGCCCCCGGTCGTCTCCGGGACGACCGATCTGCCGAAATCCTCGTCGAATTCGTCGATGAGCTCGACCACGGGGTCGACGCTCGCCGGCAATTTCCAGACCTTCCTGACCCTGCTGACGACGCAGCTGCAGAACCAGAACCCGCTCGATCCTCTCGACACCAACCAGTTCACCCAGCAACTGGTGCAGTTCGCCGGCGTCGAGCAGCAGCTCAAGACCAACGAATCGCTGGCTCAGCTCGTCACCCTGCAGCAGACCACGCAGGCGACCCAAGCGCTGGGCTTCGTCGGCAAGACCGCGCTGGTCGACGGCTCGACCGCGACGATGACCAACTCGACGGCTGTCTGGCATCTCAACGTGCCGACCGACTCCACCGTCGAGATCTCCATCGCCAATTCGAGCGGCCAGACCGTGTTCAACGGTAAATATACCGCGGCCGCCGGCAACGACATTCCCTTCACCTGGAACGGGATGGGCAATGACGGCACGCAATGGCCCGACGGCAAGTACACGATCTCGGCCACGGGCAAGGACGTCGCGAACAACAATGTCGGCATCGCCGCGCAGGTGCAGGGCCTGGTGTCGTCGGTCGATCTGACCCAGTCGCCGCCGCTGCTCACCATCGACGGCGCCAGCTACACGCTGAGCCAGGTCAAGAGCATCATTGCGACGAGCAATTGAGGGCGGGCAAGCGAACCACATACGAGATGTCATCCCCGCGAAGGCGGGGATCCATAACCCCAGGAAGTCGTTTTCGCATTAGGTCGTAACCCCGAGTCGTCGTCAAACTGCTCCCTGGGGTTATGGGTCCCGGGCTCGCGCTACGCGCGCCCCGGGATGACAAGAGAGGGCCTCCGCGGCACCTCGGCAGACCCTCTTTGTTAGTAAAGTATTTACCTTCTGCCCCGCTCAGCCGGCCGAGATTGCATCTCCCGCCCGCCGAGTCGGCCGCGTTCCCGCAAGATTCAACGAGAATTGTATTGAACCCTTAGGCTTAGCGGATTTTTAAGCCGCGGGGGTTACGGTTACGGCGTGAGTTCAGTGGTTGAGAGTTTGTGAGTACGCCATGACAGAACCCCATCGCCCGAGGGTAAAATACGTCATCGGGCCGGACGGCAGTCCGTTGACGATCGCGGATCTGCCTGCACCCGGCACCAAACGCTGGGTCATCCGCCGCAAGGCCGAAGTCGTCGCCGCTGTCCGTGGCGGACTTCTCTCCCTCGAGGAGGCCTGCAGCCGTTATACCCTGACGGTCGACGAATTCCTCTCCTGGCAGTTTTCCATCGACCAGCACGGTCTGGCGGGTCTTCGCACCACCCGCATCCAGCAATATCGCCAGTAGGCGATCCGGAATTCTGCGGTCTTTGACGAAAATCGGCCTCGCTTCGCGAGGCCGATTTTTTTCATGATGCACTTTTGTCCGACCTCTTAACCTTCGTTAACCATATCGAAACCATCACCTAGGCAATAATTGCCCAGTCGACCGCTCGGTTGCGGGTCGGATTGGTCGGGGCGGTTGCTTGCAAGGTCTTGCGGACTTCTTAAAAAGTATCGGTGCCGCCCGGTTCGGGGCGATGATCGCGGTCACCGCCGCGCTCATCGGCTTCTTTGCCTTCGTCATCATGCGTGTCACCACGCCGCAGATGACGACGCTGTTCACGGACCTGTCAGTCGAAGACTCCTCCAGCATCATCAAGGACCTGGAACGCCAGGGCATCCAGTTCGAGATCCGCAATGAGGGCTCCATCATCATGGTGCCCAAGGACAAGGTCACCCGGCTGCGGATGAAGCTCGCCGAGGGCGGCCTGCCCAAGGGCGGCGGCGTCGGCTACGAGGTGTTCGACAAGTCGGACGCGCTCGGCACCACCTCCTTCGTCCAGAACATCAATCATCTGCGCGCGCTCGAGGGCGAGCTCGCCCGCACCATCCGGGCCATCGACCGCATCCAGGCCGCCCGCGTCCATCTGGTGCTGCCCGAGCGGCCGCTGTTCGCCCGCGAGGCGCCGGAGCCGTCGGCCTCGATCGTGGTGCGCGTCCGCGGCGCGCTGGAAGCCCAGCAGATCCGCGCCATCCGCCACCTCGTCGCCTCCGCCGTCAACGGCCTGAAGCCGCAGCGGGTCTCGATCGTCGACGAGGCCGGTCAGCTGCTCGCCGACGGAGCTCAGACCGATCCGGAACAGGCGGTCGGCGAGGAGCGCCGCATCGCCTTCGAGAAGCGGATGCGCAAGCAGGTCGAGGACATCGTCTCCTCCGTGGTCGGCTCGGGCCGCGCCCGCGTGCAGCTCTCCGCCGATTTCGACTTCAACAAGGTCACCCAGACCTCGGACAAGTTCGATCCCGAGGGCCGCGTGCTGCGCTCCAGCCAGACCCGCGAAGAGCAGAGCATGACCGCCGACAACAACGGCCAGGTCACCGTCAACAACGAGCTGCCCGGCAACCAGCAGAACAACGGCGTCGCGCCCAAGGACCAGAGCAAGAAGACCGAGGAGACCAACAATTACGAGATCTCCCGCACCACCAAGACCGAGGTGACCGAGGCCGGCCGGGTCAACCGCATCTCGGTCGCGGTGCTGGTCGACGGCATCTACAGCAAGAACGACAAGGGCGAGCTGGCCTACCAGGACCGCACCAAGGAGCAGCTCGACCGCATCGCCACGCTGGTGCGCTCGGCAATCGGCTTCGACCAGAAGCGCGGCGACCAGGTCGAGGTCGTCAATCTGCGCTTCGCCGACGCCCCCTCCTCGGCCCCGATCGGCGAGCCCAGCGGCTTCCTCGGCATGCTGCAGTTCACCAAGGACGACGTCATGTACTTCGTCGAGCTCGGCGTGATGATGCTGCTCGGCCTCGTCGTGCTGTTCCTGGTGATCCGCCCGCTGGTCAAGCGCATTCTCGCCTCCGACGAGGTCGCCGCCGCCATCTCCGGCGTGCTGACGGGCCCAGCCGCCTCGGAAGAGGCCGCGCCGGCCGGCCAGCCGCTGCTGCCGAGCGGCGGCACCAGCGCCATCGACGTCGCCACCATTCAGGGCCAGGTCCACGCCCAGTCCGTTCACCGCGTCGGCGAGCTCGCCGAACGCAATCCCAACGAAACCGTCGCAATCATCCGCCAGTGGCTGACTGAGCCGACGAAATAACCGAAGCCAAGTGCATCAAGAAGTGATCTGACATGGCCGCCACCTTGCAAAACGCCAACTCGAACGACATCACCAGCGTGATCTCCACGCTGGGTCAGCGCGCCGGCAATCGCGCCGCCGACGGCAAGGGCCTCGAGCAGCTGCCCGGGCCGAAGCGTGCCGCGATCCTGATGCTGGCGCTCGGCGAGCAATATGGCGGCAAGATCTGGGGCCTGCTCGACGACGACGAGGTGCGCCAGCTCTCGCTGGAGATGTCGACGCTCGGCACCGTCGAAGTCGACACCGTCGAGGACATGCTGCTCGAATTCGTCTCGCGCATGTCGGCCTCGGGCGCGCTGATGGGCAATTTCGACGCCACCGAGCGGCTGCTCCAGCAATACCTGCCGCCGGAACGCGTCAACGGCATCATGGACGAGATCCGCGGTCCCGCCGGGCGCAACATGTGGGAGAAGCTCTCCAACGTGCAGGAAGAGGTGCTCGCCAACTACCTCAAGAACGAATACCCGCAGACCATCGCCGTGGTGCTGTCGAAGCTGAAGCCGGAGCACGCCGCGCGCGTGCTCGGCATCCTGCCCGAGGAGCTCGCGCTCGACGTCGTCAACCGCATGCTGAAGATGGAGGCGGTGCAGAAGGAGGTGATCGAGAGTGTCGAGAAGACGCTGCGCACCGAATTCATGTCCAACCTGTCGCAGACCCGCCGCCGCGACGCCCACGAGGTCATGGCGGAAATCTTCAACAATTTCGACCGCCAGACCGAAACCCGCTTCATCACCTCTCTGGAAGAGGACAACCGCGAATCCGCCGAGCGCATCAAGGCGCTGATGTTCACCTTCGACGACCTGGTGAAGCTCGATTCCGGCTCCGCCCAGACCTTGATGCGCAACGTCGACAAGGACAAGCTCGGCGTCGCGCTCAAGAGCGCCAACGAGGACGTCCGCAACTTCTTCTTCGGCAACATGTCCTCGCGCGCGGCCAAGATGCTCCAGGACGACATGGCGGCGATGGGCCCCGTGCGCCTGCGCGACGTCGACGAAGCCCAGGCGCTGCTGGTCAATCTCGCCAAGGACCTCGCCGCCAAGGGTGAGATCATGCTGACCAAGAACCGCGCCGACGACGAGCTGGTGTACTGATGGCCGCTCCGGCAAAATTCCTGTTCGATACCGACTTCGCGGCGCCCGAGCGCGCGACGCGCGAGAAGGCCGCGACCGCGGCAGAGATCGCGCAGAAGGTCGCGGAAGCCGAGGCGCGCGCCTATCAGGACGGCTTTGCCGCCGGCCAACGCGAGGCCAAGGCCGAGAGCGACCGCCGCGTCGCGCTCGCGATGGAGGAGATCAACATCGCCATCCGCGGCGTCGCCGCCGGCATCGGCAACATCGAGACCAGGATGGAGACCGAGGCGGTCGAGGTCGCAATCGCGGTGGCTCGCAAGTTGTGTGCCGACCTCGTCGCCGCCGAGCCGCTCGGCGAGGTCATCGCGCTGGTCAAGGACTGCTTCTCGCATCTGGTCGCGACGCCGCATCTCGTCGTCCGCATCAACGATTCGCTCTACGACAGCGCGCGCGAGAAGATCGAGCGGCTCGCCAAGCAGAGCGGCTTCGAGGGCCGGCTGGTGATCCTGGCCGAGCCGGAAATTGCTACCGGCGACTGCCGGATCGAATGGGCCGATGGCGGCGTCGTGCTGGAGCGCGGCGCCATCGCGGCCAAGATCGACGAAATGGTCGGACGCTATATCGCGTCCCGCAGGGGGAGCTAAACCATGAGCGACACCGACGGACAGGTCCCGCTGCCCGATCTCAACGGCCCGATGCCGCCTGCCGGCACCGACGTCGGCTACAACGAGGACGAATATGCGGCGCGTGCCGCCGCCGACCTCGAGGCGGTGTTCGACGTGCCGGTGCAGGTCTCGGCCGTGCTGGGCCGCTCCAAGATGGACGTCGGCGAGCTCCTGAAGCTCGGACCGGGCACCGTGCTCGAGCTCGACCGGCGCGTCGGCGAGGCCATCGACATCTACGTCAACAACAAGCTGGTCGCCCGCGGCGAGGTCGTCCTGGTCGAGGACAAGCTCGGCGTGACGATGACGGAAATCATCAAGGCCGAACGCGGCTGACACGCAAGGACATGACGCGCGACGGCGCGAGCAGACGGACAGGAGACTGACATGCGGCTTCTCATCGTTGGCACATTGAAGGGCCAGCTCACCACCGCCACCAAGATCGCGATGGAGAACGGCGCCACCGTGACCCATGCCGAGGATCACGAGCAGGCGATGCGCGTGCTGCGCGGGGGCAAGGGCGCCGACCTCCTGCTGGTCGACGTCGCGCTCGACATCCGCGACCTCGTGCTGCGGCTGGAAGCCGAGCACATCCACGCCCCGATCGTCGCCTGCGGCATCACCAACGACGCCCGCGCCGCGGTCGCTGCGATCCATGCCGGGGCCAAGGAATACATCCCGCTGCCGCCAGATCCGGAGCTGATCGCCGCGGTGCTGGCTGCCGTCGCCAACGATTCCCGCGAGCTGGTCTACCGTGACGATGCGATGGCAAAGGTGATCAAGCTCGCCCAGCAGATCGCCGGCTCGGACGCCTCGGTGATGATCACCGGCGAATCCGGCACGGGCAAGGAAGTGCTGGCCCGCTACGTTCACTCCCGTTCGGCCCGGGCCAAGCGTCCGTTCATCTCGATCAACTGCGCCGCCATCCCGGAGCACCTGCTGGAATCCGAGCTGTTCGGCCACGAGAAGGGCGCCTTCACCGGCGCGGTCGCCCGCCGCATCGGCAAGTTCGAGGAGGCGACCGGCGGCACGCTGCTGCTCGACGAAATCTCGGAGATGGACGTTCGCCTGCAATCGAAACTGCTGCGCGCCATCCAGGAGCGTGTGATCGACCGCGTCGGCGGCACCAAGCCGGTTCCGGTCGACATCCGCATCATCGCGACCTCGAACCGCAATCTCGCCGAGGCCGTGCGAGAGGGCACGTTCCGCGAGGACTTGCTGTTCCGCCTCAACGTCGTGAATTTGAAGATCCCGCCGCTGCGCGAGCGTCCCGCCGACATCCTCGAGCTCGCCCAGCACTTCGTGAAGAAATATGCCGACGCCAACGGCGTGCCGCTGCGTCCGCTCTCGGCCGAGGCGCGGCGCGTGCTCTCCGCCAACCGCTGGCAGGGCAACGTCCGCGAGCTCGAAAACACCATGCACCGCGCGGTGCTGATGGCCCAGGGCGACGAGATCGGGCCCGACGCCATCATCACCCCGGACGGCGACCGCCTCGACCTCGCCAAGACCGCCCCGGCCGTGGCGCATGCCACTATGGCCGCCGAGCAGGTGACGCGCGCGCTGGTGGGGCGCACCGTGGCCGACGTCGAACGCGACCTGATCCTGGAGACGCTGAAGCACTGCCTCGGCAACCGCACCCATGCCGCCAACATCCTCGGCATCTCGATCCGCACGCTGCGCAACAAGCTCAACGAATATGCCGACGGCGGCATCCCGATCCCGCCCGCAGGCACGCCCGGGGAATATCCGCGGATGCCGATGATGGGGGCGTAGACGCCCGCGACCATCGAGCGGACGCGAATGCCCGGGCCAAGTCGGGGCATTTTTCGTTTGGCGCAGGCCGCCACCCCGTCATTGCGAGCGCAGCGAAGCAATCCAGAATCCCTCGGCGGCGACAGACCGGATTGCTTCGCTGCGCTCGCAATGACGAACCTCAAGAGCATCCTTCGCATGACCGAACCGCGCCACGTGACTATGCCATCCGCGCGGCACGCCCTATAACCCCGCCCGAAAACCACGCGAGGGACCACATGTCTGAAGCTCAAATCACGGATTGGCTGGCGTCGCAGAAGCAGGCGATGATCGACCTGCTCCGCGACGTCGTGAACATCGATTCCGGCTCCTACGACAAGGAAGGCGTCGATGCGGTCGGTGCGCGGTTCGAGCGGTACTTTGCCGAGCATGGCATTCCGTTCCGGCGCGAAAGCCACGGCACGTTCGGCGACGCGATCCATGCCGAGGTGGCAAAGCCCGGCAGCAACGAGAAGCCGGTGCTGTTGATGGGACACCGCGACACGGTGTTCGGCAAGGGCGAGGCTGCGCGGCGGCCGTTCACGATCCGGGATGGCCGCGCCTATGGACCCGGTGTCGCCGACATGAAGTCCGGCCTCGTCATGAACGTGTTCGTGGCCGCCGCCTTCCACAAGTTCGGCGGCGCACCGCACCCGATTAAGGTGCTCATCACCTCCGACGAGGAGATCGGCTCGCCCTCCTCGCGCCCGGTGATCGAGCGCGAGGGACGCGCGGCCCGCGCGGTGTTCAATTCCGAGCCGGGCCGGCCCACGGGCAACGTCGTCACCGGGCGCAAGGGCGGCATCTTCATGCACATGGCCATCACCGGCAAGGCCGCGCATTCCGGCGCCAACTTCGCCGCCGGCGTCAGCGCCATTGGCGAGCTCGCGCACAAGATCGTCCAAATCCACGCGCTCACTGATCTCGACAAGGGCATCACGCTCAATGTCGGCCTCGTGTCGGGCGGGCAGTCCGTCAACACGACCGCGCCTTACGCGGAAGGGCAGATCGACCTGCGCTATGTCGATCCGGCCGATCGCGCGCGGATCATGGGTGCGATCGAAAAGATCGTCGCGACCTCCTACGTGCCGGGCACCAGCGCGACGCTGTCGATCAAGGGCGAGTTCGTGCCGGTGGTGCAGAGCGCGGGCTCGAAGGCGCTGTTCGAAAACTATCAGGCGGCCGCAAGGCAGGTGGGCCTCACCACGCTGCAGGGCGAGTTCTCCGGCGGCTGCGCCGATTCCGGCTTCACCGCCGCGGTCGGCACGCCGACCATTTGCGGTCTCGGTCCGGTCGGCGGGCTCGCGCACACGCCGGAGGAATATTTGGAGATCGACAGCATCGTGCCGCGCGCGCAGGCGCTGGCGCTGGCGATTCTGCGGGGGTGAACACAGGTGCCGTAGGGTGGGCAAAGCGAAGCGTGCCCACCGTTCCGTTGCTGCCTTGGAGAGATGGTGGGCACGGCGCAAGGGCGCCTTTTGCCCACCCTACGAGACCGACCAAGTTCTACGAATAGCTCGGCGCATCCGGCTTGCGGAAGATGTGGATGGGATCGCCCGGCACGATCGGAGAGCCAGAGAACATCGCGTAGGCGTAGAGCGCGAGATAGGCGATCGCGAGCGCACCGACGGTGTAGAAGATCAAGGTTGCCACGCGCTTCATCGTTCCGCTCCATGCGTCCGGCGGGACAGCTCAGGGCGCTTCTAGAGCGATGAGGCGGAAAAGGCCAGCCTTGCGCGAGGCTCGCCGACGGCGATCAAATGCCGCGCCGGCCGCGCGCGGGAAGGCTGACATCGGCGAGCCGGGCCGCGTCTTCGTCCTGGTCGACCGCCACGTACTGGCCATGCCAATAGGCCAGCGCGGCGGTGCGGGTCGAGCTCCTGATGTCCCGGACACGGCCGATGACGATGCCGTGCGAGTGGCGCTCGACGATCTCCTCGACTTCGCAATCGAAGGCCGAGAGCGCGCCGACCAGCAGCGGGACACCAGAGACTGCCGTCACCCACTGGCTGCCTGCAAAGCGATCCGCACCCTTCAGCCCGCCCTTGCCGGCAAAGCGTTCGGCAATGTCGAGTTGGTCAGCATTGAGGATATTCACGCCGAAGGCGCCGTGGCGGCGGATCAGCGGAAAAGACGAGGCGTCGCGGTTGATGCTGACCAGCAGCGTCGGCGGCTCGACCGACAGCGAGGTGACCGAGGTCACCGTCATGCCGGAGATGTCCTTGCCCCGCCCGGCCGTGATGACGCTGACGCCGCCGGTGAGGTGGCGCATGGCGCCGCGGAAATCGGCGGACGAGACGGGAATTTCGGTCATGAGCTCGCGGGGCACTACATTCATGGCGCTACTCCCCGCAAGCGGGGTTCCCTCTATTTAGGTACGATCGTCCGCCGACAACAGGTGGCTCAGGATCGAGCCTTCGAGCCCGGCAAGCTCGGCCGAGCCGCGCTGGCGCGGCCGGGCGGCGTTAACCGTGACGTCATGGGCGATGCGGCCCTCCTCGATGACGAGCACGCGGTCGGCCAGCGCCACGGCTTCCGAGACATCGTGGGTCACCAGGATCGCGGTAAAGCCCTGATCGCGCCAGACCCGCTCGAGGAGCCGCTGCATCGAGATGCGGGTCAACGCGTCCAGCGCGCCGAGCGGCTCGTCGAAGGCGAGCACGCGCGGGCGCGAGACCAGCGCGCGGCCGAGCGCGACGCGCTGCTTCTGGCCGCCCGAGAGCACCGAAGGCCATTGGTCGCGCTTGTCAGCGAGGCCGACCTCGATCAGTGCCTTCTCGGCGCGGGCATGCGCATCGCTCGAGGCACGATCGCGGCCGAGGCCGACCTCGACATTGGCGAGCACGCGGGCCCAGGGCAGCAGCCGCGGCTCCTGGAACATCACGCGGATGTCCTCGGGCTGGATCTCCTGACCGAAGCTGATGCTGCCCGCATCGATCTTGTCGAGGCCGGCGATCAGGCGCAGCAGGGTGCTCTTGCCGCAGCCGCTCTTGCCGACGATCGCGACGAACTGGCCGGCGGGAATGTGCAGGTCGATGCCGCGCAGCACCTCGTTGTCACCGAAGGATTTGCGCAAGCCGCGGATGCTGAGCGGCAGGCCGCTGGCCTGAACTCGGTGTTCTTCTTGCCGCTCCTCGCGCACCACGCGGGCGTGAGGGGCGAAAGTGGCGCGGCCGGCGAGCTCGGTCTCGGGAAGAGAGGTACGAAGCGCTGTCTGCATGTGATTCCCAGTATTTTCGTTCAACGTTTCTGGAAGGCGGGGTGCCAGGAGAGCGTCAGACGCTCCAGCACGCGGGAGGCGCTGTCGGCGAGCTTGCCGAGCAGGGCGTAGATCAGGATCGAGAGCACGACGACGTCGATCAGCATGAACTCGCGCGCTTGCATCGCCATGTAGCCGAGGCCGGAAGAGGCCGCGATGGTCTCGGCGACGATTAGCGTCAGCCACATGATGCCGAGCGCAAAGCGGATGCCGACGAAGATCGAGGGCAGCGCGCCCGGGAAGATGACGCGGCGGAACAACTCACCGTCCGTCATGCCGTAGATGCGGCCCATCTCGATCAGCTGCGGATCGACGGTGCGGATGCCGTGCAGCGTGTTGAGATAGATCGGGAAGAACACCCCGAGCGCCACCAGGAAGAGCTTTGCGCTTTCGTCGATGCCGAACCAGAGGATGACCAGCGGGATCAGCGCCAGATGCGGCACGTTGCGCACCATCTGCAGGGTGGTATCGGTGAGCCTGGCCGAAAGCTGCGACAGGCCGTTGGCGAGGCCGAAGGCGAAGCCGATGCTGCCGCCGATCAAAAAGCCGATCGAGGCGCGCCAGAACGACACCCAGATGTTGCGGACGAGCTCACCGGAGACCAGCAGCTTCCAGCCCGCGAGCACGACGTCGCTCGGGGCCGGCAGTACCCGCGTCGGCACGAAGCCGGTGACGCTCGCGACCTGCCAGACCGCGACGATGGCGAGCGGCACGATCCACTGGATCAGGCCGTCGGCCCGCGGCAGGCGGATGCTGCGCGGAAGCGAAATGCTGTCGATCAGGCTCATGACTGCGACACCCGGTGCTGCGGACGGAAATCGCTGCCGACGGTCTCGCCGAACGGACCGCCGTTGAAATGCAGCTTCGTCACGTTGCTCGGCTGCTCCAGCGCGAGCAGCGGGAACACCAGCTCGGCGAAGCGATAGGCTTCCTCCAGATGCGGATAGCCCGACATGATGAAGGTATCGATGCCGAGATCCTGATACTCCTTGATGCGGGCCGCAACCGTCTGGGCGTCGCCGACCAGAGCCGTGCCGGCGCCGCCGCGGACGAGGCCGACGCCGGCCCACAGGTTCGGCGCGATCTCGAGCTTGTCGCGCTTGCCGCCGTGGAGCTGCGCCATGCGCTGCTGACCGACCGAGTCCATACGGGCAAAGTTCTTCTGGGCCAGCGCGATGGTGTCGTCGCTGACGTGCCTGATCAGCTCGTTTGCGGCGTGCCAGGCTTCTTCGTTGGTCTCGCGGACAATGACGTGTAGACGGATGCCGAAGGAGAGTTTGCGGCCACGAGCTGCGGCAACCTCCCTCACCTTCGCGATCTTCTCGGCGACCAGCGCCGGCGGCTCGCCCCAGGTGAGATATTTGTCGACGGTGTCCGCCGCGACGTCGATGCCGGCATCGGAGGAGCCGCCGAAATAGAGCGGGGGCCGCGGCGACTGCACGGGGGGAAACAGCAGCTTGCCGCCCTCGATGCGGATGTGCTTGCCCTCGGCGTTCACCGTCTTGCCGGCGAGCAGGTCGCTGTAGACGTTGAGGAACTCGCGGGTGACCTCGTAGCGCTCGTCGTGGCCGAGGAAGATGCCGTCGCCCTTGTTCTCGACGGGATCGCCGCCGGTGACGACGTTGACGAGAAGCCGGCCGTTCGAGACGCGATCGAGCGTCGCGGTCATGCGCGCGGCCACGCTCGGCGATTGCAGGCCGGGACGAACGGCGACGAGATAGCGCAGCCGCTCCGTGAACGGCGCAACCGAAGACGCGACGATCCAGGAATCCTCGCAGGACCGGCCGGTCGGCAACAGCACGCCGAAATAGCCGAGCTGATCGGCGGCCTGCGCGACCTGGCGCAGATAGTTGAAATTGACCTCGCGGCCGCCGATGCCGGTGCCGAGATAGCGGCCGTCGCCATGCGTCGGCAGGAACCAGAGGATGTTGGCGTTTGATTGCTTGCTCATGAGTGTGCTCACGTTCCCGGCTTCCGCGCCACGTCGGAAATCTTGATGGATTTGGGGATCAGGCCGAGCGCGAAGAACGCGTCGGCCACCTGCTGCTGGTCGGCGATGACGGCATCGGTGATCGGCTTGATGCCGTAGGACTGGCGCTTCAGGGCCACCTCGACCACGGGGACCGGGAGACCGATCGAGGGAGCCAGCTGCTCGGCTACGGCGCGGATGTCGCCCTTGGCCCAATCATCGACCGCGCTGAGTTCGGCGAGCACGGCATCGACGATCTTCGGGTTGGCTTCGAGGAATTTCTTGGAGGCGAAGTAGAACTGGTAGTTGGCCACGATGCCGCTGCCATCGGCCAGCGTGCGTGCGCCGGTGGCCGCTTCCGCCGCGGCCTGGAACGGATCCCAGATCACCCAGGCATCGACTGCGCCGCGTTCGAAGGCGGCCCGCGCGTCGGCTGGTGCCAGGAACACGGTCTCGATCTCCGAGTATTTGACGCCGGCTTTCTCAAGCGCCTTGACGAGGAGATAGTGGACGTTGGAGCCCTTGTTGAGCGCGACCTTCTTGCCCTTGAGGTCGGCAACGGATTTCAGCGGACTTTCCTTCGGGACCAGGATCGCCTCGCCCTTCGGCGCCGGCGGCTCGTAGGCCACATACTGGATCGGCGCGCCGGCGGCCTGCGCGAAGATCGGCGGAGCTTCGCCGGTGTTGCCGAAATCGATCGCGCCGACGTTAAGCGCTTCGAGCAGCGGCGGACCGGACGGAAATTCGGTCCACACCACCTTGTAGCCGTCAGCGGCGAGCTTCGGCTCCAGCGTGCCCTTGCTCTTGAGCAGCACCAGCTTGCCGTACTTCTGGTAGCCGATGCGGACCACCTTATCCTGACCGTAGGAGGTGCCGACGGCGGCCGCGACGATGCCGATCGACAGCACGATGGCTGCGATCACGCGTCGAACGATGCGCTTCATGTTCAGACCTTTTTGAACGGGAAGAGTTGTCGGCACGGTCAGGCTGCCGGGTTGCGCCAGACGATGTCGCGAATATGAATCGGCTTCGGGATCAGGCCGAGCTTGTAGAAGCGGTCGGCGACGCCCTGCTGCGTCGCGATGATCTCGTCGGTGACGGGGCCGACCACGAAGTTCGCGCGATTGGCGGCGACGGTCTGGATATCCAAGGGGACGCCGGTGATCGCAGCGAGCGATCTTGCGACCTCCTCGCGGTGCTGCTCGGCCCATTGGCCTGCCGCGGTCGTCACGTCAACGATCTGCTGCAGGATCGCCCCATGGTTCTTCGCGAACTCCCGGTTGGCGATGTAGAAGGAATTGGTCTTGGTGACCTCGCGCGCATTGATCAGGATGCGGCCGTTCTGCTTGGTCTCGCCGATCGCGAAATACGGATCCCAGATCGCCCAGGCCTCGATGCTGCCATTGGCGAAGGCGGGGCCGGCATCCGGCGGCGTCAGGTAGACCGGTGTGATGTCGGCATAGGTGAGGCCGGCCTTCTCCAGCGTCTGCACCACGACGTTGTGGGCGCTGGAGCCCTTGGTGAAGCCGATGCGCTTGCCCTTGAGATGGGTGATGTCGCGGATCGGCGAATCCTTGGGCACCAGGATGCCCTGGCCGTTGGTGATGGGCTGACCGGCGGCGTAGACGATCGCCGCGCCCGCGGCCTGGGCGAACACAGGCGGGGAATCTCCGACCGCGCCGAAATCGACGCTGCCGACGTTCATCGCCTCCATCATCGGCGGGCCCGAGGAGAACTCGATCCACTTCACCTCGATGCCTGAGGCTGCGAAATGTCTTTCCAGGGCAGCCTGCTGGCGCGTGATGACCAGCACGCCGGTCTTCTGGTAGCCGATACGAATTTCCTTCACCGCCCCTTGCGCAATCGCAGGCGATGCGAACGCGGCGGCGGCCGCAGTTCCAACCGAAAGTTTCAGAAAGTCTCGACGCTGCATTCCACACTCCCGGCCGCGTGCGGCCGTCATCATTCACGTTTGCCGAATGATGGTGCGCGTCATCGGAAGTGTCGAGACGTCCGCGAAAATAGCGATGCGAGCACTGCGCTGCATGCCGCGCGCGTGACTAATCTTTCAAGCGGCGAAGCGAATGAGGATGGAATTTTTCTGCACGCGAATGTGAGGGCTCCACGGATTTGGTCGGGCCCGGACCGGCGGAACATAAAAGTCGCAAAACAACCCCATGCACAGTAGCCGGGCGTGCGAAAACAACGACTTACGTATTATCCGAAGTGCGTTTGACTCGTCGGGCAAAACAGCGACAGAATGGCATGATTTCGTAGTGGGTGCCGAGGCGCGGAGCTCCCTCCACCCGCTCGCCGTCATTTCCCGCGAAGGCGGGGAATCCAGTACGCCGCGGCCCGGCGATTCAACCACAACTGTCTCGGAGTACTGGATCGCCCGGTCAAGCCGGGCGATGACACCGAACGTGTGACGGGCGGCGTGCCACGAGCACCACCGGCCTATTGCTCCCACCTCACCGGCAGATTCTGCAGCCCGCGGAAGGCCCAGCCGCCGATCCGCACCTCTTCGTCCTCGGCGAGCTCGATGCGCGAGGCCCGCGCGAACAATGTCGGCAGCGCGACGTCGGCGATCATGGCGCGCGAGGCGAAGGCGCCGGCGCAGAAATGCGGGCCGGCGCCGAAGGCGACGCTCTTGGAGGTGTCGCGCCGCACGTCGAACTGGTCCGCGCGCTCGAAATGCTTCTCGTCGCGGTTGGCGGAGCCGAACATCAGGAATACGCGTTCGTCGAGCTCGAACGCCACATCGCGAATGGTCCAGGGTTTTGCGATGCGGCGCGGCGACATGCCGATCGGCGAGATCCAGCGGGCATATTCCTCGAAGGCTTGCAGCCACGACACCTCGCCGCGCAGGAACAGATCGAGCTGGTCGGGATGGGTCAGCAGCGCCCAGACCGTGCCGGCGATCGCCTTGCGCGGCTCGTTCTGGCCGCCGGAGATGGCAAGCTTGACGTTGGCGCGTACGCTCTCCATCGGCATGTCCGAGGCGAGCAGCACGCCCAAAATGCTCTGGTCGGGATGCTTGCGCATCACCGGCAGGATGTCGTCGATCGCGGCGTCGATGCCCGCGGTCGCCGCATGACAGCGCGCCTCGACCTCAGGGTCGCCTGCATAATTGGCGATGCCTTCGATCATGCCTTGCGACCACGCGTCCATGTCCTGAAAGCCGATATTGGTGAGGCCGGTGATCGACTTCAGGCATTCGCCGGAGAACGGCAGCGCGAAGTCGTGCATCAGATCGATCCGGCCCGGTTCAAGCGAAGCGATGATGCGATCCGCATGGGACTGGAACTGTGCGGTCCAGTAGCCCTTCACCGTCTTCGGTGAGACCGTCGGAAACATCGCCCGGCGCTCGACGAGATGCGCCTCGCCATCCTTGCGCATCATGTTGTGGCCCATCAGCCGGTTCATCAGGCCGGCGGGCTGGTGCGAGGAGAACACGTCGATCTGCTTCTCCGAGATCGAGATGTCGTCGCGGCTCGTCAGCAGCGTCGAGCCGAGCTGCGGCACGAACGCGATCGGCGCCTCTTTCCGCATCCTGGCGAGCATCGGATAGGGGTCGGCCCAGAAGGCAGCCGGGTCGATCTCGATGCGCGGCGCGGTGCTCAAGCTTCGCTCCCTTGTCGTCTCCTCGATGCCGAGGCTAGCGCCTTTCAGTTGCCGCCGTCTGTCCCCATGGATTGGGACAGGCGGGCCAAAAAGCTGCCGCTCGCGTCAACCATGCCAGCGTCGAACTGCTGTGACGTCAACTCGGCAAAGGTGCGACGGGGTTGCGCATCATTCACCTCTGGAAGAAAATTCCAGCTCAGCACGATATCCAGGGCCTGCACTGCCTTCTGAACTGGCGCAGCTCGACGGGTTCGGCCATCCTGTATCTTCTCAGGCCTTTGTCTGCTTTCAACTCAGATGGCAGCTCCGGCCAGCAAGAAAGCGCCGCCAAGCGCGACCATCACAAGTCCAGGCCAGTTCGATTTGACGCCGAAGCCGCTACCGGGCCTTTCAGGCTCCAGCGTGTCACGTCCGGAGCGAAGCCACTTCCCACCACTGAATCGACCTCGCCAAATGGGCTGAAACGCCATTTGGAGTACGCCGCCGAAAACAAGGAGCACTCCAAGCCATATGAGGATCATGCTCGCCTCCTCTATCCGCAAACGCCGATAGGTTGATGCGCCGAGAACAGTGGTCCATCAGCGCTGCCCCCGGCTTACGGAATCAGACCGACCTTGGAAAGCCGCCGGGATAACCTCTGACCTCTCAAATAGTTGATATTTGGACATGATTTCTGCTAGGCGTCCATCCGGGCCAGCTTGGGAAATAGTAGCAATTGGTTCCGCCGAAGCGGATTGGTATCAAGAGCCTTGGGCGGGCGAAGCATGAAGGCTGCTGCAGAAATGCACGCCGCGCGTCTGAAAGATCGGTCGAATCTGATGGGTCCAGCGCAGCAATGACGGGCATCGATTTCGAGCAGATCGTGGACCGCATCCACGAGGCAGCGACCGTTCCGGAGCTCTGGCCGGACGTCCTGGAGAACATCGCTCATGCCGCGGGCGCGCATGGCATGGTCATGATCACCTCGGACTCCGATCAATGGTCCGGTGTCTGGAATGGTGTCGTGACGTCGCCGTCGATCCGCGAGGCTTTCTCGGCGTTCCTGCGTGGCGACCTCTCCAGCCGGACGGAGACGACCCCGCGACTCCTGGCGCTTGATCACCCCGGCTTCGTCGGCGAGCACGAGGCATTTTCGCCGGAGGAATGGGAGCGCGATCCATATCGGGTGGAATGGAACAAGAAGTGGGGCTTCGAACACGCCTGCGCGACGGCGGTCCGCAGCCCGTCCGGTGAGATCATCGTCTTCCACATGGAAAGACTGGCCGGCCGCCCCGCCTTTTCGCGGCAGGATCTCGATTTTCTCGACCGCTTTCGCCCCCATCTCGCGCGGGCGGCTTTGCTGTCGACACGCTGGCGCCTCACCCGGATGCGGGCGGCAACCGAGGCGCTGTCGCTGGTCGGCTTGCCGGCCCTCGCGATCACGCGCTCCGGGCGGGTTCTGACCGCCAACGCCTTGATCGAAGCCATGACCGACCTTCTGCAATGGTTGCCGAAGGACCGGATCGCGATCAAGGACCGCGCCGCCGACACCCTGCTGCGCGCCGGCCTCGCCCAACTCGATGCGCCGGACAAGGCCGTGTGCTCCTTCGCCGCGCGTCGCGCCAGCGATCTCGATCGGGTGGTGCTTCATCTGGTTTCGATGCCGGGCGAGGCCCGCGATCTCTTCGATGGAGCGGTTGGCCTCCTCATCGCGACGCCGGTCACCGCCTCGCAGGCCCCGAGCCTCGCCCTCATTCGCGGCCTGTTCGACCTCACCCCGAGCGAGGCGCGCGTTGCGCGCGGAATCGCGCAAGGACAGACGATCGGCGACATCGCCGCGCATCACGGGCTCAGCCGCGAAACCATCCGCACGCAGGTCAAGGCCGTCCTCGCCAAGACGGGAACGCGCAACCAGAAGAGCGCAGCTGCCCTCTTCGGCGCGATCCCCAAATTACCGCTGAGAGATTGACGCCAGACTTGTTTGATGGCGTGCGTCGGCAGGGACAAGCTTCGCTTCACCCAAATGGGTGAAGACACAGGCCGGCGCTCCGGGTTCAACTTCGCCCAAATTGGATGTCTGGCGAGAAGCGGCGGCAATGGCGGGACCGGAATTTCCGATCTTCGAAGTGACCCTGGCGCAGCGCAGGCGCAGGACATGGAGCTGGAGCGTCTGCACCATTCAAGGGGCGGTGGTGATGCAGGGCCGGGAAGCCAGTCGACCCGCAGCAAAGTACCAGGCCGAGAGAGCGCTGTTCATGCTGCTGCTCACCGCGCCCTATCGTTCCCGACTTTCCGCATAGCAAGGGGGCTCCTCGAGCGCTGCAGGGTTGCCGACGCCTTAGTTCAGCTGGCGCGTCAGCAGGCGCAGCACGATCGCAAACAATTCGCTCTGCGAGGAGATGCCCAGCCGCTCATAGGCGCGCTTGCGGTAGGTCAGGATCGAATGCAGGCTGATGCCGAGCGCCTGCGAAATCGCCTCCGAGCTGAAGCCTCCGAGGATATGGCGGCAGACCTCCTGCTCGCGCAGGGTGAGCGCGGAGAGCGGCTTGCGCGTCGCGAACAGGGACGCAAGATCGGCCGTCGGCTTCTCCTGGAAATGGCGGGCGACGCTGGCTGCGATCGCCGGTGCGATCGCCCCGAGCCGCTCGCGCTGGGCGGCGCTGAAGCGGCCCTGCGCGGCGATCCGATAGAAGTTGACGTAGAAGCAGGTGTCACCGGTCCAGATCGCGGTCGCACATTTGTCGACGATTCCGGAATCCTGGAAGAAGATCTTGCGGTAGCGCGCGCCGTACATGCGCGGCGCGAAGCGAGGCAGCATGATCGGCGCGCCGCCCTCGCCTTCGAACAGCGCATCGCGGTTGGGATCCGTTTCGTGGAACTGGCCGGCATAGGCGGCGCCGAGATCGGCACCGATCGGGATGTTGCCGGCATCGAGCAGGCAGCTTGCCGCGCCTGCCCGGCTCAGCGCGAACACCATGCAATGGCCGACATCGGCCTGCCGGCGCAGCGTGTCGATGAGCACATCGGGAAAATCGGAGCGGCCGATGGCGAGCACCGCGGGCGTGACATCGCCGGCCGACGGATGAAAGGTTGTCCCGTTGGGTCGCACCGTATTCCTCCGCAAGACGCTCTTTTGCGAGAGGATAGCAGCAACGGAATCTTACCGGAAGCGCTCACGAGCACCGCCGCCCAGGGCCGCTCGGCTGTTGCAGACACCATTGGCGGGTCTCACGCTGCGCCTCCCCCTTCGAGACGGCATCGTCGCGATTTTCTCAGATGAGGCTGATCCGATGGCCCCACCGAGTCACTTCACCCTGTGCCTGAAAGCAATCTCGCGCAGATGACTGAAAAGCTTTGAGAGCCGCTTCAAGCGCTCACTGACCAGCGCGCAAAGAAGCATCAGCCACGTTGCGAGCGCGACACACCACAACAGAAATTCCAATGCTGCGGGCATGAGGGCACCTTTCGAAACGAGTTGCGAAACAAAGGCGGGGCACTGATGCTCGTTGAAAAACGCGAGCGCTGCGTCTGCGTTATCAGCCTTTATGGCCTCTCGCGCTGCCGCGATCATGATCGCCTCCGCTGCCGACCGCATTCGAAGGCTATTACGACCTCCTGAATTGCACTAGAATTAATGCTGAAAGTCACAATTCCATTTCGGGGAATGATCCGATGGACAGGCTCGATGAACTTGCGACATTCGTCGCGATAGTTGAGGTTGGAAGTCTGGTAGGCGCAGCAAAGCGATTGAAGCGTTCGCCTCCCGCGGTCACTCGCGCGCTTGCGGCCCTCGAGGAAAGGGTCGGAAGACGATTGGTGGAGCGAACAACCCGCCGTCTTGCACCGACGGATGCCGGACGCCACTTTGCTGAGCGCGCCCGCGAGCTGGTCAACGGCTACTCGACCGTCATGAGCAGGCTTGTCGAGACGGAAGGGGCTCCGCTGCACGGTATCCTGCGAATAGCCGCTCCCACCATCTTCGGACGCCGTCATGTCGCTCCGATCGTATCGAGCTTCCTTGACGCTCATCCGGCGATCCGTATCGAGCTCATCATGGGTGAAAGATCGCTCGACCTGATCAGTGAAGGCATCGATGTTGCGGTCAGGATAGGTCAGCCGCGCGACTCGCGCCTCGTCGTCAGATCAGTGGGGTCGGTCCGTCGCGTCCTGGTGGCCAGCCCTTCCTACTTGCGCAGGCAACGTGAGCTTCGACATCCGCGAGACATACCGAAGCACGATGTCGTGTTCTTTTCCGGATTTGCGGGGCCGACCGAACTGCGTTTTCAGAATCGAGGTCGCTTGCACACGGTTCGCATGATGCCGCGCCTCATGACGACAGATCTCGACACGGTCATTGCCGCCGTGACATCGGGCCAAGGCATCGCTCGACTGTTATCCTATCAGGTCGAAGCCGAGATTTCGTCAGGCAAGCTCGTGCGTCTTCTTCCGGCCTATGAGCCGCCGGCCGTACCGGTTCAAGTCGTGATTCCCGGTTCCCGGCGCACCGCACCGGCTGTGAGGGCATTCGCGGATCACGCCGCTGCGTCGCTCCGTACCCTTTCTATCATCCGCCATTGACTTCAAGGGAGCTGCGCGGGGCGGGGTGTCCGGTTCTCTGCCTGCAGCCAAACCCATCAGTTCCCCCGCGAGGAACGATTGCAGCCCCGCTTTATTGGTCCGTATCTTCAAGGCTTGATCAGGGCGTTGCCCAGGCCGCTCATCGAAGGATCAGTCGATGCGCATCCTTCTCGTCGGGGCTACAGGACTTATCGGATCGGCGATCCACGCCAGGCTGTCCGCCGAAGGACATGACTGCATCTTGGTGTCGCGTCATCCCGCGGCGGCGCACGATCCTCGCCACGTCGCGCTCGACGTCGCCCGGACCACCGATGTGTCGAAATGGAAGGGCCTTCTCGCCGGCGTCGATGCCGTGATCAATGCAGCGGGTGCGCTGCAGGGACAGGACATGCAAGGCGTTCATGTCGCCGGCAGCGCGGCACTCTATGCGGCCTGCGAGACCGCCGGGGTCCGCAGGGTCATCCTGTTCTCGGCAATCGGCAGCAATGTCGATGCGCTCAGCGATTTTTCCCGCACCAAGCGCGAGGGCGAAGCCGCCTTGATGGCGCGGGAGCTCGATTGGGTGGTGCTGCGGCCTTCTGTCGTGGTCGGCCGGCCCGCCTATGGTGGCAGCGCGCTGCTGCGCGGGCTGGCGGCGCTGCCGGTTCTGCCGGTCATGCCGGACACGGCGGCGATTCAACCGGTGCATCTCGACGACGTCGTTGAGACCGTGCTGTTCTTCCTGCAGCCCGGCGCGCCTTCACGGGTCGCGGTCGATCTGGCCGGCCCGCGGCGGATCGCCTTCAGCGATGCGGTCGCGCTGTTTCGCGCCTGGCTGCGCTGGCGCCCGGCCTATCGCCTGCAGCTGCCGCGCTGGGCGGCTTCAATTGCCTATCGTGCGGGCGACGTTGCGCAGATGCTGGGATGGCCAACGCCCATCAACACGACGGCACAGGCGGAAATGCGCCGCGGTGCGACCGGCGATCCCGAGCCCTGGCGTCGATTGACCGGCACTCCACCGCGCGATCTCGAAGTCGTGCTCGCACGCGAGCCTGCGTCGGTGCAGGAACGCTGGTTTGCACAGCTGTATGCGCTCAAGCCGCTGATCTTTGGCGTCTTCGGCGCGTTCTGGATCGCCACCGGCATCATCTCGCTGAGCGCGGGCTGGAATATCGGCATGTCGTTGCTGCTTGAAGGCGGGCTGCAAGGGAACGTCGCGGCGCTCGTCGTCACCGCGGGCGCGCTCGCCGACATCGTCATCGGCATCGCCATTCTCTGGCGGCCTCTGAGCCGCTACGGACTCTGGGCCGCACTGATCATCTCGCTCACCTATGCCGTGATCGGCACCGTCCTGGTGCCGCGACTGTGGGCCGATCCGCTGGGACCGATGCTGAAGATCTGGCCGGTGATCATGCTCAACCTGGTCGCCATGGCCATCCGCGAGGATCGCTGATGCTCTACTTCCTCGTGAAGATGGCGCACATCATCGGCGCTGCCGTGCTGCTCGGCACCGGGGCCGGCATCGCCTTCTTCATGCTGGTGGCGCATCTGCGCGGCGACCCGCGCGAGATCGCGGGCGTCGCGCGGACGGTGGTGCTGGCCGACTTCCTGTTCACGGCGAGTGCCGTGATCCTGCAGCCGATCACCGGGACATGGCTCGCCTGGTCGAGCGGGTATTCCCTCGGCGACGGCTGGGTGGCGGCGTCGATTGCACTGTATCTCGTGATCGGCGCCTTCTGGCTGCCGGTGGTGTGGATGCAGATGCAGATGCGCGATCTCGCCGTCGCAGCGGTCGCGAGCAACGGCAAGCTGCCCGCCCGCTATCACCGTCTGTTCTGGTGGTGGTTCGCCTTCGGCTTTCCGGCTTTCGCGGCCGTGCTGATGATCTTCTGGCTGATGATCGCCCGTCCGGCCATTCCATACTGGGATTAGGTTCGCCTTCAGGACAACCCACCTGCCTGATCACCCAACCAGAGCGGGGCGCGTGGCCAGCGCACCCGCTCTCCCTCGCCTCATTGCGGAGACTTCACCTCGGCACGGGCAGCTGCCGCGGCGTCCATCCCGGCCTGCTTGACTCGGTCCACAATTTCGGCGCCGGTATCGCTGATTTCCGAGACAACCGTGTCCGAGGCTTCGCGCATGGCCTGCGAGACCGCACCGGCGCGCCGGTTCAGGTCAGCCTTCACGTCGTCGCTGACGTCTCCGATATACTGGTTCTCGATCTCGGAGGCGCGGAACGCGCCCGCCACGGCAGCACCAATTGCGATGCCCACGACCCCCAGCACGAGCGGTTGCCGCTCCAGCATGTCTGCCAGTGACGACTTCGCACTCGTCATGGTGTCCTTGTTCGGAAGCGCATTGCTCAGCTTGCTGAATTGCTCCTGCGCGAAGGCGACGCCCTCGTCGAAACGATCCCGGACGCCCTCGGCGGCCTGCGAGACAGTATCGGAAGTGGCGGCGGTCGCGCCACGCAGGGTCTCCCCGAACCCTTGCGAGCCGTCGTTGTCCATTTCGGGGGCGGTCGGCGGCGCCACGGTCCGCTTGATCGCGGATGCTGCCGACCTGAAACCACTCGTCCCGATATCGGCAACAGGTTCGACGGCCTCGGCAGCGGAACGCGCCACAGTCTTCAGCCTCTGGTCGCCGGCCAACAGCCAAAGTGCGCCGCCTCCGATGAGGGCCGCGGCAAGCGGGTTGTCCCTGGCGGCGGTTACCAGATTGTCGATAAAGCCGGTCTTTGTGCTGCTCATCGCACCATTCCCTTCACGGTGTCCTTGTCTTTTTCCAGCTGGCCGATCGTTTCGCGGGGAGCCAGCTGACGCATATCAAGCCGGTTCATGCCCATGGCGACCAGCGCGGCGGCGACGGCCGCAGCGATGACTGCCGATGTCAGATATGACAGCGGCTGCGACCATCCTGCGGAGATCAATGCGGCGGATAGAGCGAATAAGGCCATGACGATGGCCGGGATCACCAGAACGGCGCCGCCTACGATCAAGCCGACGGCGCCGCCGATCTTCTGGAGCTTCTCGCCAAGTTCTGCCTTTGCCAGGTCGATCTCGTTCTGGAACAGCTTGGCGAACTGCGACATGGCATCGCCGAGCAGCGTCGAGATTTCCCTGAACTCGCTTTTGCTGGTTTTGATATCGCGCTCGATGCTCATGGTAACGTGCTGCCCTGGAAGGATGAGGATTGTTGCGTATGGGGGTTACGGGTCCCGGACTCCTGATTCCAGTTTTGCTCTCCCGCCGAAAACGGGGTCCCACCCGACGTTTGCCCGCTCCCCGACCTGCTGCCGGGGGTGTTGCGCTGCCGTTGGGATGACGACTGTCCGCCCGATGCCTTCAGGAAGCGAACGGCCGCGAAGCCAGCCAGCACCGATATGCCAAGAAAGGCGGCCGGCTGACGTTTGGCGAAATCGGTCGCGCCTGCGACAAGATCTCGGAAACTTCCGTCCCGGATCTTCCGAGCGGCATCCTCGACATAGTCCGCCGCCGAACCGATGCCGCGTGCGGCGAACGGTACGTCGCTCTCGAAAGCCCGGCCGGCCTCGCGGATGTTGTCCGCGAGGCGCTCGACGAAATCGGCGCCCGATCGCTGCTGTTCGCGCGCCTGGCTCTGGATCTGGTCCATGGTTCCGTCCGCGACGCCCTTTGCTGCATCCGCGGCCTCGCCGAACTTGTCTCGCGCGACGTCGGCCGATGCCCGGAACGCATCGCCGGCGCGCTGCTTCATCTCCGCTCCGGCATCGCCGATCTGCTCTTTCATGTCCTTCGCGGTGCCCTTGTCCTGGTTCTTTGCGAACTGCTTCACGTTGTGCGGGTCCAAATCGCTCATGATGGTTTCCTTCAGGTGTTGGTTTGAGAGGGGCTAAAGGCAGCTTTGACCACGTCGTCCGCAGCCTCCTTCAGAGTGTCCGCCATGTTCTGCGTCATGCGGCTGGCATGGGTGCCGAGATCAGCATCGGCGACCCTTTGCGCCGCAGCATCGGCCGCCGACGTGGTGGCGTCTTTCGCGGCCTCGAACCCGGATTGCGCCGCGGCGGCAGCAGCCTGCTTCACCCCGTCGCTCGTCCGGCCCATCACCTTAGCTTCGACCTTGGTCTCGGGAAGAGCAGCCGCAATGATGGCGCCGATCGCGATGCCCAGGCCGCCGATGAGCGCAGCATTGTCGCCAATGGCCTGCCGGGCCTGGTCAGGCGCGCTCGCGGCGGCATCCCTGGTTGCATTCATGCCACTCTTGAGCTTTTCACTCGCAAAACTGGCAGCACGCACCGCGCTCTCCCGCAGATCCGAGGCAATGCCGGCGGCCTTCTCCTGCGCGTCATCAGCCATGCCAGCGGTTCGGCTTTGCGCGGAGGACAGCGTCTCCTTGGCATCACCCTGCATCGCCCGTGCGCCCTCGGCCACCCCCTCAAGCATGTGCCCGGCTTTGTCCAAGACCGGGCCGGTGACGTCTGCAGCACGATCGCGCACCGTCTTCGAGGTCAGGGCGAGTCCTGCGCCGATCATGAGAAGTGGCAACGGCGTACCTCGCACCAACCGAAGCAACGGAACGCCCACTGCGGCGCCCGCGGCCACTGCGCCCATCGGGTTGTCCATGATCTGTTGCTTGAGCCCTTCGACCCAGCTCTGGGTCTTGTGGCTGACGTATTCGGTGACTTCGGATTTGATGTGCTGCGGCGAGACTTTGTGGCGAATGTCCTCGGCGGTGTCCGATATCTGCTCCTTCAACCGTCCGACCGTTGCCGCCAGCTCGGCGCGGCTACGCTCGGACTCCCGTCTCAACTCCTCCACGGATCGTGTCATCGCGTTACCCTCTTGCTTTGTTTCTTGGATTTGAGGTCGAACTCACGCTGTGTTGAATCGTTCCTCGCGCCGCTTGGGCGCTTGCTGGGACGACGATATGCGTGAAGCAGCGCAAGGGAGAGCGACGTCGAGCGCCCAGCCATTGCTGGATGCAGAGAGTTCGAAAGGTCTGCTCCGGGTCAAAACGCCGCACTCCTGCGCGGCTCACCGCACCGGCTTCAGCGCCAGGAAGCAGGACCTGTCGTTGCTTACACGCTACCCCGCCGCCGCCTTCGCGGGGGCCACGTTGATCGCCAGCTTGCCGTAGCGATCGATGAAGGCCTCGGTATCGATCTCTTCCAGCTCGATCTCGCCGCTCATCACGCCCTGCTTCCAGGCCGCCTGCGCCGGATCGTTCTGGAACTCCGGCATCACCTCGCGGCCGAACAGCTCCAGCGACTCGCAGATATGCTCGTGGCTGTTCTTGCCGGCCTGGTTGAGCAGGATGACCTGATCGATGTGCGAGGACTGGAAGCGCTTCAGCTTCTTGCGGATCGTGTCGGGTGAGCCGATCAGGCCGCCACGCAGCGCCGCCTCCTGGGCTTGCGGATTGTCGCGCTTCCACTTGTTGTACTCGTCCCACATGTTGACGGTGTAGGGCGCGGGGCGCTGGCGGCTCTGCGAAGCGCCGTAGAAGCGCAGCGCAAACTGGAAGAAGGTGGCGCCGTCGGCGCGGGCGCGCGCCTCTTCATCCGTCTTCGCGCACATGAAGAACGAGACCAGCGCCATGTTCGGATTGATCTCGTAGTCGGCGAGCTTGTGCAGCCGCTTGGTGATGGCGTTGTAATAGGCGTGCACCCAGGCATGCGCGGCATCGGCGCTGACGAACTGGAAGCCGAGCGCACCGAAGCCGTGGCGGCCGGCACGTTCGATGGTCGGCAGCTGCGAGCAGGCCATCCACAGCGGCGGGTGCGGCTTCTGCACCGGCTTGGGCACGACGTTGCGCAAGGGGATGTCGAAATATTTGCCGTGATGCTCTGAGCCTGCGTCCTTGAACATCGGGAAGATGGCCGCGACCGCCTCCTCGAACACCTCCTTCTTGGTCTCCATGTCGCGGCCGAACGGCTCGAGCTCGGTGATCGAGGCGCTCTCGCCCATGCCGAACTCGCAGCGGCCGTTGCTGAGCAAATCCAGCACTGCGACGCGCTCGGCAACCCGCGCCGGATGATTGGTGGTGAGCTGGAGGATGCCGTGGCCGAGCCGGATGTTCTTGGTGCGCTGGCTTGCGGCAGCCAGGAAGGATTCCGGCGAGGGCGAGTGCGAATATTCTTCGAGGAAGTGATGCTCGACCACCCAGGCATGGTCGTAGCCGAGCCTGTCGGCGAGCTCCATCTGGGACAGCGCGTTCTGGTAGAGGGCGAGCTCATCGCCGGCCGCCCAGGGCCGCGGCAGCTGCAGCTCGTAGAAGATGCCGAACTTCATGGCGTCGCTCTCCCGCTTGTTGTTGTTGACGGCATCTTAATGCGCGAGGCGACGCTGTCTACGGATGCGCAATTCCGCCGCGTGGGAGACGATCCATCCTCCGGCGCAGCGAGAAGCAGCCAACCGACATTGATCCAAATCAACGCGCTGTCGGGTGGAACGTATCTAAAGTGCAGCAAGGCGACGGCCCGGATGCCGTCACGATTCCCCACAGCTTCAAGAGACCGAATATGTCGGCCCCTGACGACACGACGTCGCGCGTGCGCCGTAAGCGCATGGAGATTTTCGCCTTCCTGTTCCTGACCGCGATCGTGATGCCCGTGCTCGCGGTCGGGACCGTCGGCAGTTACGGCCTTGGCGTCTGGATCTACCAGATGTTCGCCGGCCCTCCCGGCCCGCCGCCCTCCCCGCATTGATCGGCAACCAGCGAAAGACAGGCATCATGGCTCACGCCACACTCAACCGCCGCGCCTTGATCACCGGCCGGATGCTCAGCGCCGACCGCGTCATCGCGCCGCCGGGCGCCGAGATCGCCAGCATCATCGTGCAGGCGCGGCCCGAGCGCCTTGCCGAACTGGAAGCGGAGATCGCAGCGCTTCCCGGCTGCGAGATTCATGCCCGCGACGCGCGCGGAAAGCTCGTCGTCGTGGCTGAAGCGGCGGATGCCGGCAGCCTTGGCACCATGCTCAACACCATCCAGTCGCTGCCGAACGTCTATTCCGCAGCGCTCGTCTTCCACGCCATTGAAACCGCCTGAGTCAGGAAGAGCCATCATGACATCGCCGAAGCTCGACCGCCGCCAGATGCTCAAGCTCGAGGCCGCCGCGATCGCCGCGGCCGCCGCCGGCCTGCCGGCACCGGCGCTCGCCGCCAACCTCGCCGCCGAGCGGAAGGAGAGCGAATTGAAATGGGACAAGGCCGCCTGCCGCTTCTGCGGCACAGGCTGCTCGGTGATGGTCGCGACCAAGGACAACCGCGTCGTCGCCACCCACGGCGACATCAAGGCCGAGGTCAATCGCGGCCTCAACTGCGTCAAGGGCTACTTCCTCTCCAAGATCATGTACGGCCATGACCGGCTGACGCAGCCGATGCTGCGCAAGACGGGCGGCAAGTACGACAAGAACGGCGAGTTCACGCCCGTCACCTGGACCGAAGCCTTCGACATCATGGAGCTGAAGTGGAAGGAAGCGATCAAGAAGCGCGGCCCCAACGGCGTCGCCATGTTCGGCTCCGGCCAGTGGACGATCTGGGAAGGCTATGCCGCCGTCAAGCTGTTCAAGGCCGGCTTCCGCACCAACAACATCGATCCCAATGCGCGGCACTGCATGGCCTCGGCGGTCGCCGGCATGATGCGCACCTTCGGCATCGACGAGCCGGCCGGCTGCTACGACGACATCGAGGCCACCGATGCCTTCGTGCTGTGGGGCTCCAACATGGCGGAGATGCATCCGATCCTGTGGACGCGCATCGCCGACCGTCGGCTGTCCGCACCGCATGTCCGCGTCGCCGTGCTCTCCACCTTCGAGCACCGCTCGTTCGACCTCGCCGACATCGGCATGGTGTTCAAGCCGCACACCGACCTGTACATCCTCAACGCCATCGCCAACCACATCATCAAGACCGGTCGCGTCAACAAGGACTTCGTTGCCGCACATACCGTGTTCAAGCGCGGCCAGACCGACATCGGCTACGGCCTGCGGCCCGAGCATCCGCTGCAGAAGAAGGCGACGGGCGCGGCGAAACCCAACGACGCCACCGACATGAGCTATGACGAATTCGCCAAGTTCGTGTCGGAGTACACGCTGGAGAAAGCCGCCCAAATGTCGGGCGTGCCGCTGAACCGGCTCGAGGCGCTGGCCGAGTTGTATGCCGACCCGAAGACAAAAGTGGTCTCGTTCTGGACCATGGGCTTCAACCAGCACACCCGCGGCGTCTGGTGCAACAACCTCGTCTACAACATCCACCTTTTGACCGGAAAGATCTCCGCGCCCGGCAACAGCCCGTTCTCGCTGACCGGCCAGCCCTCGGCCTGCGGCACCGCGCGCGAGGTCGGCACCTTCTCGCACCGTCTGCCCGCGGACATGGTGGTGACCAACAAGAAGCATCGCGACCACACGGAGCAGATCTGGCAGCTGCCCGAAGGCACCATTCCGGACAAGCCGGGCGCGCACGCCGTGCTGCAAAGCCGGATGCTGAAGGACGGCCTGATCAACGCCTATTGGGTGCAGGTCAACAACAACCTGCAGGCCGGTCCCAACGTCAACGAGGAGATCTATCCAGGCTTCCGCAACCCCGACAATTTCATCGTGGTCTCCGATGCCTATCCAACCGTGACGGCGCTCGCCGCCGATCTGATCCTGCCCACCGCGATGTGGGTGGAGAAGGAAGGCGCCTACGGCAATGCCGAGCGGCGCACCCAGTTCTGGCACCAGCTCGTCCCCGCGCCGGGCGATTCGAAGTCGGATCTCTGGCAACTCATGGAGTTCTCCAAGCGCTTTAGAATCGAGGAGGTCTGGCCCGCGGAGCTGATCGCCAAGAAGCCGGAATATCGCGGCAAGACCCTGTTCGACGTGCTCTACAAGAATGGCCAGGTCGACAAATTCCCGGTCACCGATATCGAGCCGGGCTATGCCAACGACGAAACCAAGGCGTTCGGCTTCTACGTCCACAAGGGCCTGTTCGAGGAATATGCCCAGTTCGGCCGCGGCCATGGCCACGACCTCGCGCCGTTCGACACCTATCACCGGGAGCGCGGCCTGCGCTGGCCCGTCGTCAACGGCCAGGAGACCAAGTGGCGCTTCCGCGAAGGCAGCGACCCCTACGTCAAGCAGGGCACCAACGTGCAGTTCTACGGCCATGCCGACGGCAAGGCCCGCATCTTCGCGCTGCCCTACGAGCCGCCGGCGGAATCGCCCGATAACGAATATCCCTACTGGCTCTCCACCGGCCGCGTGCTGGAGCACTGGCATTCCGGCACCATGACGCGCCGCGTGCCCGAACTGTTCAAGGCTTTTCCAGAAGCGGTCTGCTTCATGCATCCGGACGATGCGCAGGAGGCGAAGCTGCGCCGCGGCGACGAGGTGAAGGTGGTCTCCCGCCGCGGCTTCATCCGCGCCCGCGTCGAGACGCGCGGCCGCGACCGGCCGCCGCGCGGCCTCGTCTTCGTGCCTTGGTTCGACGAATCCAAGCTGATCAACAAGGTGACGCTCGACGCCACCGATCCGATCTCGCTGCAGACCGACTTCAAAAAATGCGCCGTGCGCATCGAGCGGGTGAACATGTCATGATGAAACGATCCGCAATCATCCTGCTCGCCTTCGCGATCGCAGCGGGCACGAGCTCGCTGACGGCGCAGACGGTGACCTCCGGCCTGCGCGGCCCGACCCCGCTCAACGACGAGGGCCCGGCGCCGCCGATGCTGCCGAACCGCAACACCTCCGAGAAGGAGGTGCGCAACTATCCGGAGCAGCCGCCCGTCATCCCGCACAATATCGACGGCTACCAGGTCGACCTCAACGGCAACAAATGCCTGTCCTGCCATGCACGGGCGCGCACGGCGGAGTCGCAGGCGCCGATGGTGTCGATCACGCACTTCATGGATCGCGACGGCCAGTTCCTGGCCTCGGTCTCGCCGCGCCGCTTCTTCTGCACCGAATGCCACGTGCCGCAGAACACCGCCAATCCTCCGGTCAGCAACGATTTCACCGACATCGACACGCTGCTGTCACGCGCAAGCCCGGGTGGCCGCAGATGACGACGACTGCCGACGATCCCAACGCCGAGCTGAATGCCAAGCGCGGCGTCATCGCGCGCAGCCGGGCGTTCCTGCTCGAGCTGTGGCAGGTGCTGACCCGGCCGAGCTCGGTGTTCGCGCTCGGCACCCTGGTGCTGGCCGGTTTCGTCGCCGGCGTGATCTTCTGGGGCGGCTTCAACACCGCGCTGGAAATCACCAACACCGAGAAGTTCTGCACCGGCTGCCACGAGATGAAGGACAATGTCTACGCCGAGCTGAAGTCGACCGTCCACTTCACCAACCGCTCCGGCGTGCGCGCGACCTGCCCGGACTGCCACGTGCCGCACAACTGGACCGACAAGATCGCGCGAAAGATGCAGGCCTCCAAGGAGGTCTGGGGCAAGATCTTCGGCACGATCGACACCCGCGAGAAATTCCAGGATCACCGGCTCGAGCTCGCCGCGCACGAATGGGCGCGCTTCAAGGCCAACGACTCGCTGGAATGCCGCAACTGCCACAGCGCTGATTCCATGGACATCACCAAGCAATCGCCGCGGGCCTCGGTGGCGCACCAGCGCTTCCTCTTCACCAAGGAAAAGACCTGCATCGACTGCCACAAGGGCATCGCCCACCAGCTGCCCGACATGCGCGGCGTTCCCGGCTGGCAGTAGGGTTTGGCGACGCCTCAGTGAACGCCTCGTCCTTCGAGACGGCTGCTTCGCAGCCTCCTCAGGATGAGGCTCAACGGCATCTTGCCCGCCAAAAATGCCGCCGCGCACTCAGCCCTCATCCTGAGGGCCCGCCAAAGGCGGGCGTCTCGAAGGATGGCGGCCGAGAACGGACTTCAAATGCGACGGGCCCGCGCTTGAACCAGCGGGGCGAATGGTTAGTTTGGGGGAAGGCGAATCGCCTCATTCGCCGCTCCCTCAAGACAGACATGGCCACTTTCACCCCGCATCAGGATGCTGCGCTCAAGGCCGTCGGCGACTGGCTCAAGGCCAAGCCGGGACGGGGCGGCACGCCGCCGGTGTTCCGCCTGTTCGGCTTTGCCGGCACCGGCAAGACCACGCTGGCGCGGCACATTGCCGAGGGTGTCGACGGCGAGGTGAAGTTCGCCGCCTTCACCGGCAAGGCGGCCCTCGTCATGCGCAACAAGGGCTGCGACGGCGCCTCCACCATTCATTCGTTGATCTACCGCGCCCGCGAATCCGGCGAGGAGCAGCCGAGCTTCGAGCTGTGGGACGACGCGCCCGCCTCCAAGGCCAAGCTGATCGTGATCGACGAATGCTCGATGGTCGACGCCGAACTGGGGCGCGACCTGATGTCGTTCGACTGTCCCCTCCTCGTGCTGGGCGATCCCGCGCAGTTGCCGCCGATCCAGGGCGGCGGCTTCTTCACCAATTCCGAGCCGGACGCGATGCTGACAGAGGTGCATCGCCAGGCCCAGGACGATCCGATCGTGCGGATGTCGATGGACGTCCGCGAGGGACGCGAACTCGACATTGGCCGTTACGGCGAGAGCGAGGTCGTCTCGCGCAAGGAGCTCGATCCCGATCGCGTCATGGGCGCCGACCAGATCCTGGTCGGCCGCAACAACACGCGCCGCGCCTACAACATGCGGGTGCGCCAGCGCCAGAACATCGAGGACCAGTTCCCGGTCGCCGGCGACAAGCTGGTGTGCCTGCGCAACAACCGCAAGAAGGGCCTGTTCAATGGCGGCCTGTGGCGCGTCAAGTCGCGCAACACCTCGCGATCGAAATCGCGCATCCTCTCAATGCGGTTGTCGCCGGATGAGGATTTCGGTCACAAGGTGACCAAGGTCTCAGTGCGCGCCGATTGCTTCGAGGGCGGCGTCGAGCAGATCGCTTGGGAGCAGCGCAAGCCCTATGACGAGTTCGACTACGGCTACGTCCTGACCGTGCACAAATCGCAGGGCTCGCAATGGGACGACGTCGTGCTGTTCGACGAGAGCTTTGCGTTCCAGGATTCGCGGGCGCGGTGGCTCTATACCGGCATCACGCGTGCCGCGAAACGGCTGAGCGTGGTGGTATGAAGCTGCCGTAGCGCGGATGAGCGTAGCGATATCCGCCGCTTGTAGCTGCGCTCATCCGGGCCACGGACCCGCACAATGAGCAGCCACGACGAGGTGCGTTCACCGCCCGCTAGGCTTTGTGCTGTATCAGCCTCGGAGTGGAACGCATGACCTCTCGCGCGACAAAGCCTGACGACCTCGATCGCCGGCTCGATGATGTTGCAGTGAGCCGCCGGAGCTTCCTCAAGTCCGGAAGCGCGGCAGCGGGCCTTGCGCTCTCGACCACAATTCCGGAAACCGCTTTTGGCTTGCCGGCGCAGGTACGACGCACGGATGCGGGCAAGCCTGTGCGCGTCTCCAAGGAACGGCTCAATACGCTGGCCGCAAAGTTCTACGCCGTCTTCAACGAAGGCAATATCCTGCCAGCTGCCTTTCCCGAAAGATATGCGGCACGAAACGACGTGGAGCTGCGGCGCATCGTCACCTTCACGCGCATCCCGGATACCGGAGAACGCGTCAAGGTCAGCGGCCTGCTTGCGGTTCCGGTCGGCGCGCGCGGCACCTTGCCGCTCCTGTCATGGCAGCACGGCACGATCCTCTCCTTCGACCAGGTCCCGTCGAACCTGCTGCGGCTGAAGGACGAAAATTACGAGCTGCGCGACAAAGTCGATTCGATCGAGACCCTGTTCAATATCCAGCGCTTCGCCGGCAACGGCTATGCGGTCGTCGCGGCCGATTATGTCGGCAAGGGCCCTTATCGCAACGGTCGGAGCGAAGCCTATGCCGTGAAGGGCGCGACGGTGCAATGCTGCCTCGACATCCTGACGGCAGGGTTGCACGAATTGCGGACACTGAGCCTGCGCCAATCAAACCTGTTCCTGAACGGTTGGTCGCAAGGCGCCTTGAACACGCAGTGGCTGAAACAGGAGCTGCAGCGCCGCGGCATCAAGGTGCGGGCGACCGCCACACAGAGTCCGTTCAATGATCTCGCCGAGAGCTTTCACTATTGGACGAACCCCACGGCCTATATTCCGGCCTCGGAAACCTCCTACCCGATGCCGCCGGCCTGGATCACACCCTGCCTGATCGTCCTGCTCGGCAGCTATCGCCGCTACTACGGGCTGACCGACTTGTTCAAGACGGCGGTCAAGCCCCAATATCAAGCCTTCGCGGAGAAATACTGGTCCGATTACAGCCTCGAGGGCGAGATCGCGAAGAGCATTCCGCCCGCCGGCGATTTCCTGGTCGAAGGCTTCTTCGATCGCTTCACCAACGAGACCAACAGCGCATTGGGCGCCGCCTTGGTGGCAATGGTGCGACGTACTGGCAGTACGATTCCCCGATCAGATTTTACTACGGGCTGGCCGATGAGGCGCTGCATCCCCGGCTGGTGCGGCCCGCAATCGCCGCCGGCGGGCATTTCGCCGCGGGCGTCGCGGTCAATGGCGCAAGCCATCGCGGCACGTTCCTGTCGAGCCTCTATGGCGAAGCGGCCGTTCTGAACGGACACGCGACGGCGTTCGACTGGTTCAATTCGCTGGCGTGAGCGCGGCTATTTCCCCGCGACGAAGTAAAAATCTTCCCGCCCGGGCGGCGACCCATAGGTGAACGGCTGCTGCTCGTGCCTGGTCGCGGCCCAGACGTCGTCGCGGACGATGTCGAACAATTTTCGGATCTCGACCTTCGGCTGCTTGATCTCGCGCGCGAGCGCGGTGGCGAACGGGCTGTTGGGGCTACCATCGCCATCCATCGCGGTCTGGCCGTGCTTAGCGGCGTAGACGACCATGAAGCCCGCACCGGGCTCGATGTTGGAAAAGCCCTTCTCGACCAGCTTCAGCGACAGCGTGCGCTGCATGGCCGGCGCGAACGGATTGTCGCGGCAGGCATCGAGGACCACGAGGCGCACTTTTCGCGCCGCGCCGACCGCGGCGATCACCTGCTCGAGCGCGACGGCCTCGGTCTCGGCGTCCTTGTCGGCGGTGAGCTTGGCGTCGACCGGAACGAGATAGTTCACCCCGCCGATCTCGAAACCATGGCCGGCATAATAGACCATGGCCCAATCGGCCTTTTCCGCTTCCTCGGCGAAGGCCTTCAGCGTCTGGAAGAGCGCATCGCGGGTGAGGTCCCTGGTGTCCATCACGGTCTGGAAGCCGAGGTCGCGCAGCACGCCGGCGATCAGCTTCGAGTCGCGCGGCGGATTTGGCAACGCATGGACGTTCTTGTAGGCGCCGTTGCCGACCACCAGCGCGACGCGACGGCCGGTCGTCGCGCTCGCCGCCTCCTTCGGCGTCAGGGCGGCGAGCCGCTCCTGCGCCATGGCGCGGGCGCGCGCAACCTCGGTCTCGTCGAACCTCGTCAGCGAATAGGCGGCGGCGCGATAATCGGCGCGGGCCTGCGCGAGATCCTTCCTGCGCTCGTAGATCTGGCCGCGGCCGGAATGGGCGCGGACATTGTTCGGGTTGATCTGGATGACCGTGTTGTAATCCTTCAGCGCGGCGTCGAGATCGCCCTTCATCATGTTGAGGTCGGCGCGGTTGTTGATCGCGAACGCGTTCCTGGGCTGCTTTTCGATCAGGCCATTGCAATCGGCCAGGGCGTGGTCGAACTTGCCCATCATGCCGTAAGTGACGCAGCGGTTGCCGGCGATCTGCGGCGCAGCCGCATCAATCTTCTCGGCCTCGGCGAAATCGGCGATGGCGCCGTCGAAATCCTTCAACAGCGTGCGCGCGCGGGCGCGATTGGTCCAGGCGAGCAGGAATTTCGGGGTGTACTTGATCGACAGGCTGAAATCGTCGATCGCGCTCTGCAGCGCGCCGCGGCGCGCGTGGATGACGCCGCGGTTGTTGTAGGGAACGCCATAGGCCGGGCGTTTCCGGAGCGCGAGATTGTAGTCGGCCATCGCGAGATCCTCCTGCCCGCTCCGCTCATAGGCGAGGCCGCGCAGGTGGAGCGCGACGACGTTGTCGGGATCGAGGTCGATGGCCATGGACAGCGTCTCGATCGCGTGGACATGGTCGCGCTTGTTGAGCAGGACATTGCCACGCGCGGACAGGGCGATCGCCATGTCCTTGGCGGTGAGGCGATCGGCGCTCAGCAGATTCTCGCAGGCGGCGGCGCGGGCCTGCAGCTCGGCCTGGCGGTCGCGGCACAAAGCGAGATCGTCGCCGGCTCGGAGATCGGCCGCGGCAAAGCAAGTGCCGGCGGCGAGGACGGCCAGGATCAGGAGTACGACGCGCAGCATGTTGTCAGGCCAGCTCCAGCCACCATTTGGTCGATCATCGATCGCGCCGGTTCATCTAGCGCGGAGTTCCGCATCCCGCCAAGCCGGCCCGTCGCCGCGTCAGCCGCGTCCTCACGGTCTCGTGTCCGCCCCGGCGTAACAATCTGCGGTACGGCCCGTATCTCGGATGATGCGAAAACGCGGCCGGGCAGGCTGTTCGCCCGGTCCCGACCGCCCTAGACTGTCAGCCCTTCCGAAAGAGGATGCCATGCGCCGAACCGCCCTCGCCACCCTGCTCGCCGCAACCACCGCCCTGACGCTGACTTTCGTGATGCCGTCGCGGGCCGCGGAGGAGGCGGTCGTGATCCCAGCCCCTACATTGGACGCGGCGCCCGCGAGCGGCGTCCAGACCGCCGTGCTCGCCGGCGGCTGCTTCTGGGGCGTGCAAGGCGTCTTCCAGCACACCGCAGGCGTCGTCAACGCGGTCTCCGGCTATGCCGGCGGCACCAAGGCGACCGCCGACTACAAGACCGTGTCGAGCGGCCGCTCCGGCCATGCCGAGGTGGTCGAGATCAAGTACGACCCGAAGAAGATCTCCTACGGCAAGATCCTCCAGATCTACTTCTCGGTGGTGCACGACCCGACCCAGCTCAACCGCCAGGGTCCCGACGTCGGCCCGCAATATCGCTCGGCCATCTTCACCACGTCGGACGAGCAGAAGAAGGTCGCGGAGGCCTATATCGCCCAGCTCAACGGCGCCAAGGTGTTCAACAAGCCGATCGTGACCAAGATCGGCGCGCTGGAGGCGTTCTATCCGGCGGAGGCCTATCACCAGGATTATCTGACGCTGCACCCGAACCAGCCCTACATCGTCTATAACGACATCCCGAAGGTCGAGAACCTGAAAAAGCTGTTCGCGGATAACTACATCGAGAAGCCGACGCTGGTGAATGCCGGCAAGGCCACCAACTGATCGCGAGATCCCCAAAGCAACGGGAGACCCATGCCCGACACCAAGACGAAAGCGACCGACGACAAGGTCATCAAGAGTGAAGAGCAGTGGCGGCGCGAGCTGACGCCGATGCAATACGCCGTGCTGCGCGAGAAGGCGACCGAGCGTCCCTTCTCGGGCGAATATGAGCACGACCACCGTGCCGGCACCTATGTCTGTGCCGGCTGCGGCAATGTGCTGTTCGAGTCGGATGCCAAGTTCGATTCCGGCTGCGGCTGGCCGAGCTTCACCCAGCCCGCGGTCGAGAGCCACATCGACGAGGAGCGGGACACCAGCCACGGCATGATCCGCACCGAGGTGCTCTGCTCCAAATGCAGCGGCCATCTCGGCCACGTCTTCCCCGACGGCCCCGGGCCGACCGGCCTGCGCTACTGCATCAATTCCGCGGCCCTGAAGCTCGAGCCCAAATAACCCAAGCCCGCCGCCGGGTTCCCCCGTGGAACCCGGCGGCGCGATGTGCTTTTCTGCTCTGGCGGTGCGGCCGATCATCGCATTTCGGTGGCCGCCAGGGAGGATGCCATGGCGCTTGGGACCATCCTAATCATCCTGGTGATCATCTATCTCGTCGGCGGCCTGTCCGGCCGGTTCGGCGGCTACGGCTATGGCCTTGGCCATTCCGGCATCGGGATCGGCGGGGTCGTGCTGGTGATCCTGGTCGTGCTGCTGCTTCTTGGCAAAGTTTAAGCCATATAAGTCATTGAAACATTGATAGGTTTCGTCTCCGCGGGGCTGCCATGCGCTGATTCATCATCTCGCATCGCGGGGGTCGCATTTTTGTCAAATCGGCCTATATTAGAGGGCGACAACGACATGCGGCGGGCCCGCTCGATTGCGGCCCCTGCCCTCCCCAACCCCACGCGCTTAAAGCCCCAGAGAAGATCACGAGGTCTTTGACCATGCGTCCACTGCGTCCGTTCAACTTCAACACCTCCGCCGAACTTTTCCCCGCCGCCATCCGCAAGAAGAAGCGCGCGGGCTTCACCTATCGGCGGTTCGGCACTGCGGCCGAAGCCGTGCAGTTCGCGATGGAGCAGTTGCCGACGGACTCGCTGAACGGCGCCTATCTCCAGGTCGAGGAAGCGCGCTTCGACCAGAACGGCATCCGCTCGCTGTACGAGAGCGATGCCTTCCCGCTGCCCCGCCGGCCCAAGCCGGCCCCGGCCGCGGAGACCGACGCCGACGCGGCGTAAGCTTTCGCAACAAAGTTCGATGTGCGCAGAAGGCGCGATGGCCGAAAGGTCGTCGCGCCTTTTGTGTTTGGGGGCTTTCTCACCCGCTATCTTTCATCCGTCATTGCGAGCGCAGCGAAGCAATCCAGCGTCCCTCCGCGGAAAGATTCTGGATTGCTTCGCTGCGCTCGCAATGACGACTCTGGGAGATGGAGCGCATTGTCGACCAGTCGGACTCGCGGCGAGCGCTCTCAGCCAGGCTACATCCGCGGCTGCTTTTCCAGCCAGCGCTGGAGCAGGCGGACGTTGCGCGTGTTGGCGCGGAACATGACGTCGAAGGCGTCGCCCGCGAACGGGACGAGGCCGACCACGCCGTCAACCGCGACATTGCCGAGCATGCGCGCCGTGATGTGCCAGGGCGCGCCCAGCGCGCGGGCTTCGCGCACCAGCCACAGCGAGATCGCGGTGGTGATGACGTCGCCGACGACGGGAATCAATCCGATCAGCCCGTCGATGCCGTAGCGGATGTTGGTGCCGGGCAGGATGAAGGCGACGTCGAGCAGCTTGGCGATCGCCTCGAGCCGCGCGATCCGCTGCTCGCGCGTCAGATTGCCGAACGGGCTGCCTTGACCGAACTCGAAACGAAACTCGCGAAATCCCTGCTCCAGGCTTTCCGGCCTGATCTCGTGGCCGTCCTGGTCGATGATCGGGCCGCGCGCCTCGTCGCGCGAAAAGCGCGCATGCGAGCCGCTCCCGGAACGGGATTTGCGCGGAGCGAGGATGTCGTCGTCTTGCATGGCCATGGCCTTCAGTGAACGCGCCAGCGCGGCGGAGGTTGCGGCCGCGCCCGAACGCCGCGCGTCAGGTCGGCACCGGCGCGGCTTGCGGCTCCTCGACGTAGCGATGCACCAGCCAGGATGAAATCACCGCCGGCACGAAACCGACGAGCCCGTACAGGATGAACTGCACCGCGCCCGAATCCGGCCCGCGCGAGCTGTGGGTGAGCGAGGCCAGAGCGAAGGCGAACAGGCCGACCAGGAGCATCCGCAAGACCGGCCCGATCCGGCGGATGTGAATCAGGATGTCATCGACTGCGCCGATCATCAGCGCAGGCAAGAACCCGAACAGGTAGCTGTATTGGAGCGTCTTGAAGAACACCGCGAACAGCTTGCCGACCTCGCCGAGGTTGGTCTGAGCCCAATAGCCGGACTGGTAGGTCGTCGTCAGCAGCAGCAGGAACCCGCCGATGAATGGGACGACCAGCGCAAATACCAGATAGCGTTTCATCAAGCACCTCACACTCTGCAGGCGTTATAGCAGCGCAGCGGGAACCTTGAACAGCGGGCGCCGGGCTCCTTAAGGGGAACAAGTGGCAAGGCGATGAGTTCATGCTGGACCTGAATTGACCCCTGGCAGACTGGAGCCGCCGATGGCCCGCAAATTTCTCCTGGCGACGATCGCGCTGGCGGCCCTGAGCAGCCTGCCGACGGCACCCGCGCTGGCCCAAGGCCAGATGGGCACGCCGCAGGAGCGGCAGGCTTGCACGCGCGATGCGCAGCGCTTCTGCCGCAAGGACCTCGGCAATGACGGCGCGGTGCAGAGCTGCCTGCAAGCCAACCGGGCCAAGCTGTCGAAGTCCTGCAGCAAGGTGTTTCAGAGCCACGGCATGTGAGGACGTACCCATACCCGCGAACGGAGAGTGACGCCATGTTGCACGACGAAGAGCTCTCGATCCTGCGGGACATCAGCCAATCCGTTGCCTTTGCCGACGACCCGCAGGGCAAGATGGGGCAATTGATCGCCGACGGCTACGTGATGAAAGACGGCGATCTGTTCGAACTGACGCCCAAGGGCGTTACCGCTGTCGAGGAGCACGCCGCCGCTCTCGGCGCGAGCGATGAGGAACAAGCGTCTCCAATCGGCTGATCCGATCGCGCGACGTGACTGGCGTGCAACAATTGCGAATTCCTTTGTGCCGGCCATTGCGGGCGCGTGACAATGGCGCATACTTCGCTCGGGCGGCGCAGCACTTTCGATTCGAGCATCAAGAAGTCGAGCGACCACACGCGGGATCGAAGCTCCCGACGTGAAGGCTGCGACATGCGGCAGATCAAGCCGCGTGCGGCGCCCCAAAACCAAGCGGCTCAAGCCTTAAGGGAACTCGGGGATCCATTCCACATGACACGCCTTCAGACCATCGCTTCGCTCTTCGCAGTCGCCACCACCTTCGCTCTCCAGACCTCACCCAGTTTCGCCTTCACGCAAGAAGCCCAGCAGATGTGCTCGGGTGACGCCATGCGGCTGTGCTCCAGCGAGATTCCCGACATCCCGCGGATCACCGCCTGCATGGTGCGGAACAAGGCGCAGGTCAGCCCCGGCTGCCGCGCCGTGATGGACCGCCAGCACGCCGCCGCCGCGGCATCGCGCAAGCGGGAAGCCGCGGCGCAGTAGTCCTCTCGGACGTCATTCCGGGGCGTGCGAAGCACGAGCCCGGAATCCATCGGGCGGCATGTACGCGGTGAAATGGATTCCGGGTTCGCGCTACGCGCGCCCCGGAATGACAGAAGAGCCTCAATCGCCCCACTGCGCGAAGGCGTCGTTGAAGGCGCGCTCGCCGGGGGCGCCCTTCTCGATGGCGATGATGGCGCGGCGCTGGTTGGCGTAGACCAGCGGCACGTCGAACCAGGAGCGCTCCTTCAGGAGCTGGACGTTGCGGGCGCGGTCGGCGTCGACATTGGAGAGGCCGACCAGGAAGAAGCCGTCGGTGACCTTGACCGCGAGGCCGGCGAGCGGCGTGCCGCGGGCCTGCTCGTTCGACTTCATCAAGATGCCCGGCACGTTGGAGACGCTGCCGCCGGGGAAATCCTGCGGCAGGATGAAGGTCAGCTCCGCCGTGTGGCTCGCCGGCAACGAGGAATCGGTGTTGCGGCGGAACGACATCGTCATCTTGAACTTGCGGTCGGGAATCTCGATGTCGGCGCGCACGGCGACGTCGGCCTTCTGGTTGCCCGAGGCCTTGATCGGCTCGAGCCGCCACACCACCGAGCCGACATATTGCTTGCCCTTCGGATCGGACGGATCCTCGTCGTAGAGCACGACCTTCTGCGCCACCGGCGCGACCGGCTGGTCCGCCGAGGGCTGACCGACGCGATCGGGAATCTTGGGCTTGCTCTGCGGCTGCGCCCGCGTCGTCGGCGTGTCAGCAACTTGCGTCGCGGACGGCTTGAGAAAGCCGTTGACGATCTGGACCAGTTGCTTGCCCCAGAGAATGCCGGCGCCGACCAGGATGAGCACGATGCCGACGGCAATCGCGCTCTTGAACGGAAAGGCGGAGCCGGTGCGGGCGCGCTTCTTGACGTCGCGATCGGGGGCGATGCGCGGACGCGGCGACGGCGGCTGCGGCGCGTAGCGCTCGGCCTCCTCGATCGACTCGTCGTAGGAATAGGGCGCTTCGGTCTCGCCGGCGCGGTTTTCCAGGCTCGGCTCCAGCCGGTCGAATTCCGGCGAGGGCGAGGGCACGTTGGCGTAGGTGCGGCGCGCGGCGCGGCTGGCCTGCGCGGCGGCACCGCCGAGATCGTTGGCGTCGGCCGTGATGTCGCGGAAGCCGCGCACGCCGGGTGAGGACGGCAGCGGCGGCGGGGGGCCGACGTCGGGCGGACGCCGCCCACCCTGGCGATCGCGGCCGGCCGGCGGCTCCGGCGGCGGGGCGGCGGGGCCAGGTGGGCGCGGGGCGTCGAAACGGGGCGCGCGCGGCGGCCGCGGGGCCTCGCCCTGGTCGTCGACGTTGAAGGACGGGCGGTCGGCGCGCGGCGGCGTCGGGGCCGGACGCGTGCGCGGCGGCACTGCTGCAGGGTTGGCCTCGGTGGCACGGGTGCTGGCGCGGCGGAAGGCATCGCCACTCGAGCCGGAGCGGGCGGCGCCACCGGGACGCGAGGCCTCGCGGGCCCGCTGGGCGGCCTCCGATTCGACCTTGCGGACGGCCTCCTCCAGCGACAGCCGTTCCCGGGTGATCTCGGATTCGGAGAGCGGCGGCTGCACGCTGCGCAGCTGCGCGATCAGGGCCGTGCGCGCCCGTTCATAGAGCGCGCGACGGCTTTCGCCGGGAGCGTTGGGGTCCAGGGCGGCAATAGCGCGGGCGATCAGCGGATAGTAATCAGCCATTTCTACTCAACTATACGCGCGTCCCGGTAAGATATCGTTAAGCCTCAAACGGATTTTGCACCAGGATAGTATCTTCGCGTTCCGGGCTGGTGGAAAGCAGCGCGACCGGACATCCCACCAATTCCTCGATCCGCCGGACATATTTGATGGCCTGCGCCGGCAGGTCGGCCCAGGACCGCGCATTGGCGGTCGGCTCCTTCCAGCCCTCGATGGTCTCGTAGATCGGCTCGACCCGGCTTTGCGCGCCCTCGCCGGCCGGGAAATGGTCGATCTCCTTGCCGTCGAGCTTGTAGCCGGTGCAGACCTCGATTGAATCGAAGCCGTCGAGGATGTCGAGCTTGGTCAGCGCCAGGCCGTTGATGCCGCAGGTCCGGACCGCCTGGCGGACCAGCACGGCGTCGAACCAGCCGCAGCGGCGCGGACGGCCGGTATTGGTGCCGAACTCGCGGCCGCGCTCGCCGATCTTGCGGCCGATCTCGTTGTCCTGCTCGGTCGGGAACGGGCCCTGGCCGACGCGGGTCGTGTAGGCCTTGCACAGGCCGAGCACGTAGCCGACCGCGCCCGGCCCGAGGCCGGCGCCGGTCGCGGCCTGCGCCGCCACCGTGTTGGACGAGGTGACGTAGGGATAGGTGCCGTGGTCGACGTCGAGCAGCGCGCCTTGCGCGCCCTCGAACAACATGCGCTTGCCGGCGCGCCGCTCGATATCGAGCAGCCGCCAGACCGTCTCGGCATAGGGCAGCAGCTGCGGCGCCATCGCCATCAGCTCCTTCAGGATCACCGCGCCGTCGAATTCCGGCAGGTTGAGGCCGCGGCGCAGCGCGTTGTGGTGCGCCAGCAGGCGGTCGATCTTGTGTGGCAGCGTCTGATGATCGGCCAGATCCATCAGGCGGATGGCACGGCGGCCGACCTTGTCTTCATAGGCCGGCCCGATGCCGCGGCGGGTGGTGCCGATCGCGGTGGCGGCGCTGGCGGATTCGCGGTGCGCGTCGAGCTCGCGGTGCAGCGGCAGGATCAACGTGACGTTTTCCGCGACACGCAGGTTGTCGGGGCCGACATCGACGCCCTGCGACCTGAGCCTGGCGACCTCGTCGAGAAAGGCGGCGGGATCGAACACCACGCCGTTGCCGATCACCGACAGCTTGCCCTCGCGCAGCACGCCGGAGGGCAGGAGCGCGAGCTTGTAGGTCTTGCCGTTGATCACCAGCGTGTGGCCGGCATTGTGGCCGCCCTGGAAGCGGACGACGATATCCGCCTGCTCCGACAACCAGTCGACGATCTTGCCCTTCCCTTCGTCGCCCCACTGGGCGCCGACGACGACAACATTGGCCATTCGCGGGTAATCCTGTTCAATCTGTCTCTAGAAGGCATGATCCTCGCGGAAAACCGGTGCCCACTCTTCCGGGATCACGCCTGCGCCCAGCCCAATCGGCAGCCGGAGCCGCCCGCACGCAAGGCAGCCAACCGGATAAAGGAAGCAGCCCTTCTAGGCAAGCAAGAACGGGGCTTTTTCGGGGTCCAACGTCCGGTCCAAGCCCTTGATATCCGCGGAAAATCCCGAACCCTGGCGGGCCGGCGCAACAGCTTCGACCAAAGCGGGAGAGGCCGCCTTCGCCGCCAGCATGGTCGCGATGCGCCCGTCCCCGTTGATGCAACCTCGATTTCCGTGTCTTTGGACCTGCCGGGTGATCAGCTGGCCCGGACCTCGCCGGGCCGCAGGGCTCGGCGTACTCGACGCGGGGCTCAACCATCACAATGTCCGCCACCGGCCAGACCACGCCCGCGGAAACATCCGGCCACAGCTGGATCGCCAACCAGCCTTACCTGCTGCTCAGCATCACCGCGCTGTGCTGGGCCGGCAACGCCATCGTCGGTAGGCTCGCTGCCGGCCACATTCCGCCGGTGACGCTGTCGTTCCTGCGCTGGTTCTTCGCCTTCCTGCTGGTGCTGCCGTTCGCCTTCAAGCACCTCGTGCAGGACTGGCCGGCGATCCGCGGCAAGCTCGGCCTGATGGTCACGCTCTCGGTCACCGGCATCGGCGCCTTCAACACGCTGCAATATTGGGCCCTGGAGCACACCCAGGCGCTCAACACGCTGCTGCTGCAGTCGGCCGCGCCGCTGCTGGTGGCGCTGTGGTCGCTGGTCATCCTCGGCATTCGTCTCACCGCCGCGCAGGCCTTCGGCGTGCTGCTGTCGATGTGCGGCGTGCTGACCATCCTGCTGCATGGCGATTTCACCACGCTGTCGAGCATCGACTTCAACAAGGGCGACCTGATCTTCCTGCTCGCGCTCCTGATCTTCGCGCTCTATTCGGTGCTGTCACTGAGGCGGCCGCCGATGCACGACCTCTCGTTCCTCGCCTTCACCTTCGGCTGCGGCGCCGCCTGTCTCATTCCGCTGGAGATCTGGGAACTGTCCGCTCGCCCGGTGATGAAGCTCGACGGGCCGAATCTCCTGACCCTGTTCTACGTCGCCGTCTTCCCTTCGACGCTCGCCTATCTCTGCTTCAATCGCGGCGTGCGCCTGATCGGCGCCAACCGCGCCGCACCGTTCTTCCACGTCGTGCCGGTGTTCGGCTCGATCATGGCGATGGCGTTTCTGGGCGAGCACCCGCAGGCGTTCCACTTCATCGGTTTCGCATTGGTGCTGGCGGGCGTGTTCGCGGCGTCGCGAAAGCAGGCAAGTTAGGCGGCTTCATCGAAGCGCTCGCTGCACTTCCCTTCTCCCCTTGTGGGAGGAGGTGGCGCGAAGCGCCGGATGAGGGGTTGTCTCCGCGCATTCAATTGGGAGTGGACTCGCGGAGAGAGACCCCTCACCCGTCTCGCCGCTACGCGGCGAGCCACCCTCTCCCACAAGGGGAGAGGGGAAAAGTGCACGCGCTGCTACTTCGTCTTGAACTTGCTGTAGGCCTCGCTCGTCGCAATGATCACGTGCTCGGCGCAGCCGTTGACGCGATGCGGATCGGCTTCGCGCTCGTAGGCTTGCGAGGTCATCATGTCGAGAAAGGCCGAGACGGACGGGTAATGGACCAGCGCGACGAAGTCCCAATCGTTGCCCGCGTGCGGACCGAGTGCGACTGTCTTGGCTTCACCGGTCCAGAGCAGCGTGCCGCCGCGCGCCTTGATCATCGGCACCGTGATCGCGCTGTAGCGCAAGTATGCGTCCCAGCCCGACCCGTCGCCATCGAGCGAGCGCGCGTGGAAGCGCATCAGGTTCAGCATCACCACCGGCGCATTCGGATCGAGCCGCTCCAGGCCCTCAATGTTCAACATATTGACCGCCAATGGCACCTCCTCAAGGCTCGGCTGCATTGTAGCATTGCGGCGCTGTGACTTGTGCCATCGCGGCAATCGGGCGCAAGTTGTATCCAACGCCCATGACGACCGCTTCGCCCGCGCCACCGGCCGCCAATCCGGCCAGCTGGCTCAACAACCAGCCTTATCTGCTGCTCAGCCTGAGCTCGCTGTTCTGGGCCGGCAACATCGTGCTCGCGCGCCATGTCGGGGCGCATGTGCCGCCGCTGACGATCACCACGATCCGCTGGTTCGGCGTGTTCCTGATCCTGTTGCCGTTCGCCTGGCCGCATCTGAAGCGCGACTGGCCTGCGTTGCGCAAGAGCATGCCCCTGATGCTGTTCCTGTCGCTGGTCGGCTTTGCCTTCAACAACGCGATCTCGTACTGGGCGCTGCAATACACCGAGGCGCTGAATGCGCTGCTGATCCAGTCGGCGGGTCCGCTGTTCGTGGCTCTGTGGTCGCTGGTGCTGTTCGGCGTGCGGCTGACCGGCGCGCAACTCGGCGGCATCGCGATCTCGCTGCTCGGCGTGCTGATCATCATCCTGCGCGGCGACCTCGCGGCGCTGGCAAGCATCAGCTTCAACAGGGGCGACATCATGTTCGCCTCCTCGCTGGTGGCGTTCGGGCTCTACTCGGCCTTCATCCCGCGCCGGCCGAAGATCCACCAGCTCTCCTTCCTGTCCTTCACCACCTGCTGCGGCGCGACGATGCTGCTGCCGACGGCGATCTGGGAGGCGGCGAGCGGCCGCGTGCTGCAATTCGACGCGACCACGCTGGCGACACTGGGCTACATCCTGATCTTCCCCTCCACACTCGCCTATCTCTTCTTCAACCGCGGCGTGGCGCTGATCGGGCCGAACCGGGCGGCGCCGTTCTTCCATCTGGTGCCGGTGTTCGGCTCGGCGCTGGCGATAGTGCTGCTGGGCGAGAAGCTGCAGCCGTTCCACCTGATCGGCTACGCGCTGGTGCTCGCCGGAGTCGTGCTTGCATCGCGGCGGGGCTCGGCGATGACATAATTCCGCGCGACGGACGCGGTCACGACCTATAGCCATCTTCCGATTCCCCTTTGGACAAGCTAGGTTCCCCGCCAACCAAAAAGAGGGAACGACCGACATGATTTCAGGGCTGATTCGAAACCTGCGGACCGTCGCCGCGGCCGCGCTATGCCTCACGGCAGCATCCACCGCTCACGCCGACACCTATCCCAGCCGCAACATCACGCTGGTGCTGCCCTTCGCGGCCGGCAGCGGCACCGACACCACGACGCGGCTGATTTCGCAGCATCTGTCGCAGGCGCTCGGCGCTCCCATCGTGATCGAGAACAAGGCGGGGGCCAACGGTATGCTTGCCGCGACCTATGTCGCGAAGGCTGCTCCCGACGGCTACACGCTGCTGGTGACGACCAACACGACGCATTCGGCCAATCCCTATCTGCTCAAGAGCCTCACTTACGATCCGGTCAAGGATTTCACCCCGATTGCCCGCACCGGCGATCTGCCCTTCATGCTGGTCATCAATCCCGAGGTGCCGGCCAAGACGGTCGGAGAGCTGGTGGCCTATGGCAAGGCCAATCCGGGCAAGCTGAGCTACGCCTCGGGCTCCTCGGCGGCGATCGTGTCGGGCGCGACCTTCGCGCACAATGCCGGGCTCGACCTGCTGCACGTGCCCTACAAGAGTTCGCCGCCGGCGCTCAACGACGTCATGGGCGGCCGCGTGTCGATGATGTTCGTCGACATCCTGACCGGCCTGCCCCATGTCAACGGCAACGCGCTGCGCGCGCTCGCCGTCACCACCAAGAACCGCACGCCGCTGGTGCCACACCTGCCCTCGATGCAGGAGGCCGGCGTGCCGGACTTCGACATCACGTCCTGGCAGGGCTATTTCGGCCCGGCCGGCATGCCGAAGGAGATCGTGACCCGGCTCAACACCGAGATCCGCAAGATCATCGAGAACCCGGAGATCAAGGCCAAGCTCGCCACGCTCGGCATGGACGCTTTTTCCGGCACGCCGGAGCAGCTCGGCACCTTCGTGAACGAGCAGCTGGTGCTGTGGGAAAAGCTGATCGCCAACGCGAAGATCGAGAAGCAGTAGAACGGTCTCGTAGGGTGGGCAAAGCGCAGCGTGCTCACGAAGAGTCGCACCGTACTCAAAAAGAAAAGGTGGGCACGACGCTTCGCGTCTTTGCCCACCCTACGAATTCAGCGTAAGAATTTACGCCGCGCGGACCTTGGCGAGGAAGCCATCGACGGCATCGCGCAGCGCGCCGGACTGGGTGTCCAGCTCGCGGGCGTTGGTGAGCACATCGCTGGCCGCGCTGCCGGTCGCTTCGGCGGCCGAGGTGACGCTGCCGATATGGGCGTTGATTTCACTCGAGCCGGCCGCGACCGACTGGATGTTGCGGGCGATCTCCCGCGTCGCCTCGCCCTGCTGCTCGATCGATGCGGAAATGCCGGCGGTGATCTCGCTCATCTCGGCGATCGTCTGGGTGATGCCGGAGATGGCCGACACCGCGTCGCTGGTCGAGGTCTGCATCGCCGCGACCTGGGCGGAGATCTCCTCGGTCGCCTTCGCGGTCTGGTTGGCGAGCGCCTTGACCTCGGAGGCGACGACGGCGAAGCCGCGGCCGGACTCGCCGGCACGCGCCGCCTCGATGGTGGCGTTGAGCGCGAGCAGGTTGGTCTGCGCCGCGATCGAGTGAATGAGCTTGACCACCTCGCCGATCTTCTCGGCACCGGTGGAGAGTTCCTGCACCGTGGCGTTGGTGCGCTCGGCATCGCTGACGGCACGGCTCGCAACTTCAGTCGAGCGTGTCACCTGGCGGGAGATTTCCGCAACCGAGCTCGACAGCTCTTCGGCGGCGGCCGCAACGGTGCCAACATTGCCGGACGCCTTCTGCGAGGCGGCCCCGACGGTCGCCGCGCGCGAGGAGGCATCGCTGGCGGTCGCGGTCATCGATTGCGCCGTGGTCTGCATGCCGGCTGCGGCCGAGGAGACCGAGCGGACGATGCCGTTGACGCTGCGCTCGAAATCGTTGGCAATCTCCTCCATGGCGCTGCGGCGATCCGCCGCGGCGCGTTCCTTGGCGTCCGCGTCGGTCTTCTCGAGGTCGCGGATGCGGATCGCGTTGTCCTTGAAGATCTGCACGGTCGATGCCATCGCGCCGATCTCGTCGCCGCGACCGACGCCGGGGATGTCGCCTTCGAGCTTGCCGTCGGCCAGCTCCCGCATCCGGGTGCCGAGCAGCCCGAGCGGAGCACTGATGCTGCGGCCGATCATCCAGGCGACGCTGCCGGCAACGATGACGATGCCGAGCACCGCCAGGCCGAGCAGCCAGTAGACCGGACCCATCTTGGCGTCGATGTCATCCAGATAGGCGCCGGTGCCGAGATACATATCGAAGCCGGGGACCGCGACGGCGTAACCGATCTTGCGGATCGGCGTTTCCTGGCCGGGCTTCATATATTCATAGTGAAGCAGGATCTCGCCGTTGGCCTTGACGCCGTTCATCAATTCCAGCGACAGCTTGCGGCCGTTGGTCACGACGTCCATTCGGTTGGTGCCGATCACCTTCGGATCGGGCGCAAGCTGGGTGAGACCGTCATAGGACGTGCCGAACAGGTAGCCGGCACCCTTGTCATAGGTCATCGCGTTGCCGTAGCGGCGAAGCTCGGCCATCGCGGCGTCCTTCGTCATCTCGCCGGCATCGACGCGCTTCTTCAACGCGGCGGCATAGTTGCGCGCCAGCTCGACGATCGCCTTGGCCTGGTCGATGCGCGCATTTACCATCTCGCGCTTCATCAGATAGCCGGCGAGAACTCCGGAGATGCAGAGGCCGAACAGCGTGACGCCGACGAGAATGCCAAGCTTCGGGGCGATCTTCAGATTGCTCAACTTCACAGGTTAGCTCCGGCAATGATGGGGTACAGGCGCACGACGAGATCGATCAAATTCGAATCAAGTCTTAGTGGCGGAGCCCTTAGCAAGTTACTTACGCACCTCCGTAGAAGCCCGGGGCTTGCACGGAAAAACGGAAATATACCTCGCCCGCAACAACCGTGAATTGTACGCACTTGCCCGAATTTCGCGTAAAAGACGCAAAGGCCCGCTCGTCGAGGCGGACCACGACAAGAAACCAAATCGGGAGCAGATAATGCCGAAATACAGGGTGGTGACGCCGAAGGGTGCGAGCTTCACGGTCGCCGGCAGCGATTATTCCTATGAGCGCGAGGCGCTCGATCCGATCGATGCCGAGATCGTCGAGGCGCCCGCCGACGAGGCCGGGTTCATCGCCGCCGCGAAGAACGCCGACGCGATCTACGCCAAGGGCATCCCGATCACCAAGTCGATCATCGACGCGCTCGAGAGCTGCAAGGTGATCACGCTCGGCTCGGTCGGCGTCGACAGTGTCGACGTCAAGGCCGCCACGGCCCGCGGCATTCCGGTCACCAACATTCCTGACACCTTCATCGAGGAGGTCGCCGACCACGCCATGATGCTGCTGCTCGCCGGCTTCCGCCGCCTGGTCGAGCAGGACCGCATGGTGCGCGACGGCCGCTGGGCCGAGGGCCGGCCGGCCCTGCTGAAAATCCCGAGGCTGATGGGCCAGACGCTCGGCTTCATCTCGTTCGGCCGGGTTGCGCGTGCGGTCGCGAGACGCGCCGCGCCTTTCGGCCTGCGCATGATGGCCTACGATCCCTTCATCCAGGAAACGCTGATGTACGAACACGGCGTGATCCCGGCGACGCTGAACGAGGTACTGTCGCAATCCGACTTCGTCTCGATGCATGCCCCGGCGCGGCCCGAGGTGCATCACATGCTGACCGAGAAGCACTTCCGACAGATGAAGAAAGGCTCGATCTTCATCAACACCGGCCGCGGTGCCACCGTGGACGAGGAGAGCCTGATCAAGGCGCTGCAGGAGGGCTGGATCGCGCACGCCGCTCTCGACGTGCTGGAAAAGGAGCCGCCCTCGCACAACAATCCCCTGCTCGGCATGGAGAACGTGACCCTGACCGCCCATGTCGCCTCGGCCTCGGCACGGTTCGACGAGGCGCGCAAGCGCCGGGTGGGCTACGAATTGTCACTGGTGCTCCAGGGCATGTGGCCGGTAAGCTGCGTCAATCCGTCGGTGCTGCAGAACACCGCGCTCCGCCGCTGGCAGCCCGTCAGCATGGACCGCGGGCCGAACAGCTAGGCGGGCGGCGCGAAGGCGCCAAGGACCAAACGGCCCCTTCACCGGCGATCAACGCCGGGAAGGGAGACATCATAGGGAGGTACTGATGAGGAACGACATCACACGTCGTGATGCCTTGGCGCTGGGCCTGTCCGCTGCAACGCTCGCGGCCACCGGTGCTGCAGCGCAAACATCCGCTATCAAGGCTGCCGACGTCCCGGCACCCAAGCGCGAGATCGAAAAGGGCGCGTCCTTGCGCATGCTGCGCCCGGTGCGCTTCGTCCAGGCGGACGAGGACGTGTTCCGCGCCAATGCGGCAAAGTTCACCAAGGACACCGGGGTCGAGGTCAAGGTCGACTTCGTCGGCTGGGAGGACATCAACCAGCAGACCGCGGTGACCTCGAATTCCGGCGCCGGCCCCGACATCATCATCGGCTTCTCCGACGCGCCTCACATCTACATCGACAAGCTGATCGAGCTCACCGACGTCGCCGACTATCTCGGCAAGAAGTACGGCGGCTGGCTGCCGCTGGCGCAACGCTACGGCAAGAAGAACAAGAGCGAGTCCTGGATCGGACTGCCGTTCGGCGCCACCGCAGGTCCCCTGATCTACCGCAAGTCGGTCCTGCAATCGGTCGGCTTCGACAAGGTTCCGGAAGATCATGCCGGCGTGCTCGACCTCTGCCGCAAGCTGCAAAAGGCCGGCAAGCCGGCCGGCTTCGCACTCGGCAACGCCAAGGGCGACGGCAACGGCTTCGCCAACTGGGCGCTGTGGTCGCACAACGCCTCGCTGCTCGACGAGGAGGGCAACGTCACCATCAACAGCAAGGAGACGATCGCCGCACTCAACTGGGTCAAGGAGCTGTATCCGACCTTCATCGCCGGCACGCCGTCCTGGAATGACGTCAGCAACAACCGCGCCTATTCCTCGCAGGAGATCGCGCTGACGGCCAACGGCGTCTCACTGTACTTCTCGCTGAAGAACGACCCGGCCACCAAGTCCATCGCCGAGGACAGCGAGCATCAGCTGCTGCCCAAGGGCCTCGCCAAGGTCTCGCCGATGGCGGGCCTGACATTGAACGCCATGGTGTTCAAGCACAGCCCGTACCCCAATGCCGCCAAGGCCTTCCTGCAGTACATGCTGGAGAAGGACCAATACGAGCCGTGGCTCAATGCCAATTCGGGCTACTGGTCGCAGCCGCTGGCCGCCTATGCCGAGGCTGCCGTGTGGTCGCAGGATCCGAAGGTGAGCCTGTTCAAGAACACGATGAACAGCACTTACTATGACGGCTACAAGGGGCCGATCTCGACGGCCACCGGCGCAGTCAGCGCCGATTACGTGCTGATTCAGATGTGCGCGTCCGTCGCCACCGGAGCCGCCACGCCGGAAGCCGCGGCTGCGGAAGCCGAGCAGCGCTGCAAACGCTACTTCCGGCGGCAGCGGTAGAGCGCGACGACGACAGAGCCGCCGTCATTGCGAGGAGCACTTGCGATGAAGCAATCCAGACGATCACTGCGGAGACAGACTGGATTGCTTCGCTTCGCTCGCAATGACGGTGTCGTGACACTTCAGACGGGACAAACCAATCTATGTCCGTGACCACCCTCTCCTCCCACGCACTGGCGCAACGACAGCCGAACTGGATCGTGCGCCTGTTCGACTACAAGCCGTTCCTGATCGTGATGTGCCTCGCGCCCGCGCTCGGGCTGCTCACGGTATTCCTGACCTACCCGCTCGGCCTCGGCGTCTGGCTCGCCTTCACCGACACCACGATCGGCCGTCGCGGCATCTATGTCGGGATCGAGAATTTCCAGTACCTGCTCACGGACCCCTTGTGGTGGAACGCGGTGTTCTACAGCGTGTTCTACACGGCCGTGGCGACCTTCGGAAAATTCGCGCTCGGCTTCTGGCTCGCGCTGCTGCTCAACAACCATTTCCCGTTCAAGAGCCTGCTGCGCGCCATCGTGCTGCTGCCCTGGATCGTCCCGACGGTGCTGTCGGCGCTGGCGTTCTGGTGGATCTACGATCCGCAGTTCTCGATCATCTCGTACCTCTTGGTCGACGTTCTGCATTGGCGCGACAGCAATATCGACTTCCTCGGCTCGCCCTGGCCGGCGCGCTTCTCGCTGATCGCCGCCAACATCTGGCGCGGCATTCCCTTCGTCGCGATCTCGCTGCTGGCGGGCTTGCAGACCATCTCGCCCTCGCTCTACGAGGCCGCGATGCTGGACGGCGCCAGCGCCTGGCAGCGCTTCCGCTACATCACCTTCCCGATGATGCTGCCGATCCTCGCCATCGTCATGACGTTCTCGATCATCTTCACCTTCACTGACTTCCAGCTGGTCTACGCCATTACCCGCGGCGGTCCGGTGAACTCGACGCATTTGCTGGCGACGCTGGCGTTCCAGCGCGGCATCGCCGGCGGCGAGCTCGGCGAAGGCGCGGCGATCGCGGTGTCGATGATCCCGTTCCTGGTGTTCGCGACGCTGTTCTCCTATTTCGGCCTAGCACGCCGCAAATGGCAGCAGGGAGAGGCCAATGACTGAAACCGTCGCGCAATCGACCGTCGCGGACGCAAAAGCGCCGCCCGACACCATGGCCTGGGATTCCGGGCTGCGGCGGCTGATGATGATCTACCTGCCGCTCGGCTGCTTCGTTCTGATCCTGCTGTTTCCGTTCTATTGGATGGCGATCACCTCGTTCAAGCCGAACGCGGAGCTGATGAACTACCGGGACAACAACCCGTTCTGGATCTCCTCGCCGACCCTGGCGCACATCAAGCATCTGTTGTTCAACACCGCCTATCCGCAATGGCTGAAGACGACGATGCTGGTCGCGATCGGCTCGACCACGCTGTCGCTGATCGCGTCGACGCTGGCTGCCTACGCGATCGAGCGCCTGCGCTTCCGCGGCAGCCCCTATGTCGGCCTCGGCATCTATCTCGCCTATCTGGTGCCGCCGTCGATCCTGTTCATTCCGCTCGCGACAGTCGTCGTGCAGTTCGGCCTGTTCGACTCGCCGCTGGCCCTGATCCTGGTCTATCCGACCTTCCTGGTGCCGTTCTGCACCTGGCTCCTGATCGGCTATTTCAAGTCGATTCCTTACGAGCTCGAGGAATGCGCGCTGGTCGATGGCGCCACGCGGCTGCAGATCCTGCGCCGGATCACGCTGCCGCTCGCGGTGCCCGGGCTGATCTCGGCCGGCATCTTCTCCTTCACGCTGTCCTGGAACGAGTTCATCTACGCGCTCGCCTTCATCCAGAGCGGCGCCAACAAGACGGTGCCGGTCGCGATCCTGACCGAGCTCGTCACCGGCGACGTCTATCAATGGGGTGCGCTGATGGCGGGATCGCTGCTCGGCTCGCTCCCGGTCGCGATCTTCTACTCGCTGTTCGTGGATTACTACGTCTCTTCGCTGACGGGTGCGGTGAAGGAGTAGCCCCGCTCTCTCGTCCCCCTCTCCCCGTTCTCACGGTCTGCAGGCGGGGAGAGGCGAAGAGCGCTACGGCCTTTGGCCCGGCTTCACAATACTGCAACATGCGATCCGCATAAGCGTTGCGTCCGCCAACAGGAGACGCACATGCGCGCGACTTTTCTTTGCACCGTCGCCACGATCATCCTCACCGCGAGCACAGCGCTCGCGCAGAGCGAGGGCGAATTCCCCGCCAAGCTCGCCGGCCACGCGGTGATGCCGGCCGAAACCTTCATCGAGGCGCCGGCTGATGCCCCCGCCGATCTCAAGGCGGCGGGCAAATATACCACCGGCAAGCGGGTCGACGCGCTCGGCACCGTGATGGGCAAGTCCTTCGAGCGTCCGACCGGCGTGTCGCTGCCGTTCAAGGGCCAGCCGCTGCAGGGCCATTCCGGCATCAAGACCCTGCCCGACGGCACGTTCTGGGTCCTCACCGACAACGGCATGGGCGCGCGCGCCAACTCGCCGGATTCGATGCTGTACCTCAACCGCTACAAGATGGACTGGGCCAGCAGCAAGATGGAGCGGCTGGAGACCATCTTCCTGCACGACCCCGACAGACGCGTCCCCTTCCGCATCGTGCACGAGGACACCCAGAAGCGCTATCTCACCGGCTCCGATTTCGACACCGAAGGTTTCCAGATCGTCGGCGACACCTTCTGGATCGGCGACGAGTTCGGCCCCTATGTCCTGAAGGCGGACAAGTCAGGCAAAATCCTCGGCGTGTTCGATACGGTCGCCGACGGCAAGCCGGTGCGCTCGCCCGACAATTGGGCGGTGGGGACGCCGGCCGCGCCGGGCGCGACCTACACCAATGTCAATCTCCGCCGCTCCAAGGGCTATGAGGGCTTCGCCGCGTCCAAGGACGGCAAGTTCCTCTACGGCCTGCTCGAGGGACCGCTGTGGGACGCGGAGAAGAAGGAGTGGGAGAAGGTCGACGGCAAGGAAGCCGCCCGCATCCTCGAATTCGACGTCGCCGCCGAGAAATTCACCGGCCGGTACTGGCACTATGTGTTCGAGCAGAACGGCAACGCCATCGGCGACTTCAACATGATCGACCAGGCTTCCGGCCTCGTCATCGAGCGCGACAATGGCGAGGGCACCGCCGACAAGGCCTGCCCGCAAGGCCAGCGCGGCGAGAACTGCTTCCCCGACCTCGCCAAGTTCAAGCGCGTCTACAAGATCGAGCTGACCGACGCCAATGTCGGCAAGCCCGTGCGCAAGATCGGCTATATCGACCTGATGAAGATCAGGGATCCCGACAAGAAGGCGCGGAAGCCGCTCAACGACGGCGTCTACACCTTCCCGTTCTTCACCATCGAGAACGTCGATCGCGTCGACGACACCCACATCATCGTCGGCAACGACAACAACCTGCCGTTCTCCTCCAGTCGCGATCCCAACAAGGCCGACGACAACGAGTTCGTGCTGCTCGAGGTCGCGGATTTCCTGAAGGCGAAGTGAGGCGAGGCTCGCTCACTCTCCCTCCCGCTTTTCCGCGGGAGGGAGAGTCATTGCCCATGGCTACTTCCCGAAAATCACCGGGACGTTGATGGGTATGGTTGCATAACTGATCTCGGCCGGCACCGGCGGGAATGGTTGGGCCTGGCGCACCATGGCCATCGCCTGGGCATCGAGCGCTGCGACGCCCGAGGAGCCGCCGAGGCGGCTGGACAATACCTGACCGTTACGGCCGAGCGTGAAGCTCACCTTGACCACGCCCCTCTGGCCATTCGCGCTCGTCGGATACTGGTGGAAGCGCATGAGATGCGCGCGGACGCGCTGATAATAAGTCGCCATGGTCGATGCCAACGAGCCTGCACTCACCGCGGAGGCCAGCGGAGCCTGCCGCTCCGCGCGCGGCGGTGCGCTGGTGCGCGGCGCCGGAAGGGCATCCGACGGCTTCCGGGCGTCGAGGCGGACCGCCTTGGGCTTCGCCGGGGCGGGCTTCTCCACGGGTGTAACTTTCGCAGGCTCGGGCTCCGACGGGCTCGGCTTGAGGCTCTGTTCCGGTGGAGCCACCACATCCGGCTGCTCCTGCGGCGGTGTCGGCGGAATCATTTCCTCGACAGCCTGCTGCTGCACCGGCTCGGGCGGTGACGCATCCGCCTGCTGCATCATCGGTCCCGGCGCGATGTCCAGCGGCGTCGACTGCGGTGCCGAAGTCTCCGGCGTCATGTCGATCAGGATGGCCGGCATGTTGACGCCCTCGTCCGGCACCTGCTTCAGCCAGCTCGTTGCAAGCAACGCGGCGCCGAGATGCAACGCCACGATCATCGCCGCCGAGGCCCCCCAGCGCGCACCCTCCCGCTCGTCGACCGGCTGGTGCAGGGCAAAGGCGTTCGCGGTCATCAGCTGCGTCCGTCGAGGCCGACCAGTGCGACCTTGAGATAGCCGGCATTGCGCAAGGTATTCATCACCTCCATCAGGTCGCCATAGGAGACGGCCTTGTCCGCGCGCAGATAGATGCGCTCGTCCTTGCGGCCCCTGGTGGCCGCATCGAGCGAGGTGCTGAGCCCGTCGCGAGCGACGATATCCTCACCCACGGCGATCGAAAGATCCGGCTTGACGGTGACGAAGACCGGCTTGTCGGGCCGCGGTGCCGGCTCGGCGGCGGTCGCCGGGAGATCGACGCCGATGTCGACGGTGGCGAGCGGTGCGGCCACCATGAAGATGATCAGGAGCACCAGCATCACGTCGATGAACGGCGTGACGTTGATCTCGTGGGTGACGTCGAAATCCCTCGTCTCGCCGCGCGAGCCGAGCTTCGATGTTCCGAGCTTGACGGCCATGGCTACTCCGCTGCCCGCGCCAGACGGAAATGGCCGTGGTCGCGCTGGCGGCTCACCAGCAGCATGAGCTGCGCCGAGGCGTCGCCGAGCAAAGCGCGGTAATTGGCAATGCCGCGGACGAGATGATTGTAGATCACCACCGCCGGAATCGCGGCGACGAGACCGAGCGCGGTCGCGAGCAACGCTTCGGCAATGCCGGGCGCGACCACCGCCAGACTGGTGGTGTGGCTCTCGGAGATGCCGATGAAGGAATTCATGATGCCCCAGACGGTGCCGAACAGACCGACGAACGGCGCGATGGCGCCGATGGTCGCGAGCACGCCGGTGCCGCGCGCGATCTGCCTGGACATCGCCGCCTCGACCCGCTCCAGCCGCAACGCGACGCGCTCCTGCAGGCCGTCGTCGAGAATGCCGCCGGAGAGCTCGGCCTCCCTGGCGCAGGACTGAATCAGCTGCGCGACTGCGTCGCGGGCGTCGCCGGTCCGCGCGGATGCCTCGGCCAGCGTCATGTTGCCTTCGAGGGTGCGCGTCCGCTGCAAGGCGAGCGAGCCCTTGCGACGCAGCTCGATGGTCTTGGCGAGCCAGACCGTCCATGTCGCCAGCGAGGCAACGGCAAGCCCGACCATCACGACCTTCACGACGATGTCGGCACCGAGGAACATGCCCCAGGGCGACAGATTGCGCGGCAACAGCGCCGCGTCGCTCGCAAAGGCCGGCGCCGGCACGAGCGCCAGTGCGATTGTGAGGATCACGTGCCCTAGCGTGGAATTGCTCTGCATCCTGATCTCCCGACAAATGGAAGTTACGCCGAAAGCTTCGCCGCGATCCGGTCCGCGAGCCGCCGGAACCGCGCCAGCTGATCCGCCCGCAGCGCCCTCGTCTCGTCGCGGCCGACGAAGACCTTGAACATGATGCCGCCGTCGGCGTTCACGAAGGCGACGAAGGCCGAGGACTTGCCCATGAAGGGCCGCTCGACGAAGGCAATTCCCGCGCAGCGCTCGTGGCGGAGATGGCCGTGCAGGCCCTTTGGCTGCATCAGGTTGAAATAGCCGCGGCCGATCTCGCCCGCGGGAATGGTCCCGGTGAACTCGAAGATCGCATCATCGGTGTGGACGATCAGCGTGACCTCGCCCCATTCCGCGATGTCCTGCATGGCGGCGGCAAAATGTTCGCCGCTCCCGATGCGCACCATTGACGGCGGCAACGCCTCGATCACCGCGCGCGGCGTGGCGCTGCGCTCGCGCGCGACGTCCTCGATCACGGCACCCGGATTGTCCGCCATATGCGCCTTGAGGTCGGCGAGATCGGTGCTCAGCATATCTGGCTCCTCAACCCCGGCGCCTCAAGCGGCCGCGCTCGCCTTGCGCTCGGTCATGATGACCTCGAAACCTTCGAACTTGGGGTGACCGAGATAGAGGCTCTCGCCGGTCTTGTTGTCGGCGCGCGCATGAGCGCGGCGGAATTCCTCCGAGCGCGTCCAGGCCTCGAAAGCCGCTTTGTCGACCCACACGGTATGCGAGGAATACAGCGTGTGGTCCTCGGCGACCGGCCCCTTGAGCAGATGGAATTCGACGAACCCCGCCATGTTGCCGAGATAGGACTCACGGGTCCGCCAGACGGTTTCGAACGCGGCTTCCGAGCCGGGCTTCACCTGGAAGCGATTCATGGCGATGAACATTCGACTTTTCTCCTGTGACTTGTAGATCGGCAATTGCCGACCGGATATTTCAGAACGGGTCGAAAGCCACGCTGACGCATCAGCGTGGCTTTCGAGATCAGCAAGGCATAACCTGCGGTGTCTTCCTCAGGTGCCGCCAAAGTGGTATTTGAGACCACCCTTGATCACGAGCCCAGCACCGGCGCTCGCCCACTTCACGTCGTTTTGCGTGTCGCCCGTGCTACCGACCGGAATGGCGTACGGACGATAGTAGCGATTGAAGAGGTTCTCGACGGAGAAGTTGAGCGTGAGAGCGGGCGTCGGGTGATACTGCGCGTAAAGATTGACGAGATCGTACGACGTCGCGGGCGTGTAGGTCCTGGGGATGTCGTAGTTGGCGATTGCCGACGTCCACATCATCGAAAGGATGAGGGTGCGGTCGAGCAGACGCAGGCCGGCCGTCGTCGTGATCTTCTGCGGCGGAATGCTGTAGAGGCCGAAGCCGGTCTGCAGATTCTTTCCGCTCTGATAGGTCCCGGAGAGGCCGAAGAACCACAGGTTCGCGTCATACATCGCCTCGGCCTCGACGCCTTGAATAAGCGCGGACGCCACGTTCTGATACTGCAGGAACGGGAGCACCGTGATCGACGGCGCCGGTGGCGGCCCGGTCGGGACCACGAGCGGGTTTCCGTAAGCGACCTGATCGATGAAGTCGCTGATGTCGTTGCGGAACACGTTGATCTTGCCGCGCAGCGTGTCGCCCGCCGTGAACAGATCGTTCTTCTTGATATTGAAACCGATCTCCTTGTTCTTGCCGACCTCGGGGCGCAGGTTTGGATTGGGCACGAAGCAGAAGGTCGAGTCCGCGCCCGGTCCCGGCGTGCCCGACGGACAGCGGAAGAACGAGTCGTTGACCGTCGCGCCGGCATGTGGCCCGCTCACCAGCGTCTCCGTGATCGAGGGCGCCCGATAGCCTTCCGCGTAGCTGGCATAGGGGGTCACGACCGCGGTCGGAACGAGAGCAATGGTGATCTTCGGCGAGAGGCGATCGCCGCCCGACGATGAGGACGCCGACGAAAGCTGATAATTGTCGTAACGGAGCGCACCGATCACCTCGAGCATCGAGGTGTAGTTCGCCCTCCACTGCACGAAGCCGCCAGACACCGTGCGCTGGCCGCCCGGCGTAGTCACTTCGCCGGTACCCGTCCTATCCTGGGTAGATACTTTGTCCTGGAACGCATCCAGACCGTAAGTCACCGCGTGGCGCCAGCTTCCCGTTTCGAAGCGTGTCGTGTTGTGCACGTCGATACCGATCGTATCGAGCAGATATCCGCGGTTGCTCCCGATGCACCCCGAAACGGCATTGCCCGGCACGCCACCGCAATACACTGACGGCGTCGTGGTGGTGTGCCTGGTCTTAGTCTGGTCGTTCTCGGTGCGATTCCAGTAGATCTTCGCATCCCAGTCGAACCACTGATCATCCGGCTGCGAATATTTCCAGCCGAGCGTCGTGGTGTAATTCTTCACGTTGGAGGCGTAGATCGACGTGCCGTTCAGATTGTTCGTGCCGTTCGCATTGGTCGAATTGGGATCGCCGGCGCGTCGCGGCGGCTGGCCCAGGCTGTAGATGTCTTCCTGAAAGATGGCGCCGAGCTTGACCTCGTGGCCGTCCGCCGGCCGCACCGTCAGCTTGGCGATGCCGCTGCTGAGCCGATTGCCGGTATTGGCGACCTCGAAGCCGGTGCCGTCCTTGTAGCTCTCCTGCGTCGAATAGGTGCCGCCTGCGAACACGTCGACATTCGGATTGACGTGAACACCGCCAAACGCGGATCCGAGTGCACGTCCGTAGTTGCTGCCGAGGATGGTTTTTACGTCGACACCCCAGCGCTCTCCCGCGCGGACAACGTCCTCGATGTCCTTGGTGCGGAACGAGGCCACGCCGCCGATCGCGCCGGAGCCGTAGATGTTCGCGGTCGGGCCGCGCACGATGTCGATGCCGCTGATCAGCTCCGGATTGAGGAAGAAGGAGCCGTTGGCGAAGTGGCCTGTGCGCTGATAGTTCTGCCGCGCGCCATCGACGACGACAGCAACGCGACCGAAATCCTGCAGGCCGCGAATGTTGATCGAGGTCGACGGCTCGTCGCCGCGATTCTGAACCCATACGCCCGGCACATTATAGATGAGGTCACCAACCGTGCTGGCCTGACGTCCCTCGATCTGCGCCGAGGTCACGACGCTGACCGGTGCCAGCGCATCCACGGCACGCTCCTCGGTCTTCGTTGCCGCGACCGTAATCGCATCGAGCGTTTGCACCGGCGCTGCGCCGCCGGCCTGGGCGCGGGCGTTCATCACCTCCGGCGCGGCCTGCTGCGCAACCTGCGGCGCCTGCTTGCGCTTGGCCTGCTTCGGCCTATCCGACGACGCGTTTTCACTCTGTGGCGATGCGGTCTGCGCGAGACTGCCCTCCGCCGTCATTGCCGCAATTGAAACCACCGACGCGCCCAAAATCAGGGCGCGCGAATACCTAGCCCCGTCCGCCATATCAGCCCCAGCCTGCACTTCACTTTAGTTTTTGATGCCGTCTGGCTGGCGCGCGCCCGCAACGCGAGCGACTGGCTGGCTGATTGTCCCAAGAGGCGGGCGAGTTCCCCGCCGTCAGAAATGGTTACGTGGCAACACTCTGACGGTCAATGACATCGGGTTACAGTTTATATCGATTGTAAACTGCGATGGTTGGAATGCGCTTGGCGCCACCTGTACAAACGGGCGGTACTCCAGCTTTCGAAAGCGCACCAGACCGACAATGTCAGCCACATCAGGAGACAGCAGCGGCAGCGCGGCAGGACCGGCACGAAGCCCTTCTGCAGCAACGCGAACTCTCACCATGCGCGGCAGCCGCATCGACAGCCGCGAGCTGTTTGCCGCCGAGCGCGAGATCATCATTGCGCATGGCGAGGACAGCTATCGTCTGCGCCTGACCTCGCAGAACAAGCTGATCCTGACGAAGTAACTGCAATGACCTGTTGCCGCACCCTCGCCCGTCTCCTGCTCTCCGGCGGACTCGCGTTCGCGTCTGCTGCGCACGCCGCGGGCATCACCGTGCATGACGCGCGCAATCGCGACGTCACTGTTACCGATTTTGCCCGCACGGTGTCGATCGGCGGCGCCATCACCGAGATCCTCTATGCGCTGGGATTGGAAAGCCGGCTGGTCGGCGTCGACACAACGAGCCTCTATCCGGCGGCGGCACTGCAAGACAAGCCGAATGTCGGCTATGTGCGCCAGATCTCGGCCGAAGGCGTGCTCGGTCTCAACCCGACGCTGATCCTGGCGATCCAGGGCTCGGGCCCACGCGAGACCATGGACATCCTGGAGACGGCGAAGGTGCCGCTGGTGCTGGTGCCCGAGACCTTTTCCGAGGAAGGCCTGATCGAGAAGATTAAGCTGGTCGGCCACGCCATGGGGGTCGATGCGCGTGCCGAATGTCTCAGCGCCGCGGTCGGCGCCGATCTTGCACAGCTCCGTGCCCTGCGCGCCAAGGTGACGAAGCCGGTGCGGGTGATGTTCGTGATGTCGCTCCAGAACGGGCGGGCGATGGTGGCGGGCCACAAGACCGCGGCGGATGAGATCATCCAGCTCGCGGGCGCGGCCAACGCGGTCGAGGATTACGACGGCTACAAGGTCATCACCGACGAGGCGATCGTGGCCGCAAAGCCCGATGTCGTGCTGTCGATCGAGCGCGGCAAGGATTCGCTGCAGGCCGATGCAGTCTATACGCACCCCGGCTTTGCGCTGACGCCGGTCGCGGCCAACAAGAGCTTCATCACCATGGATGGGCTTTATCTGCTCGGCTTCGGGCCGCGCACCGCGGCAGCGGCGCGCGATCTCTCAGTCAAGCTCAATCCGGCCTTGGCCGAGGGCGGCGCGTTCGCGTCGGCGCTGTCGACGGCGAATTGCCGGCAATGAGCGTGGCCGCCGGGATCGAAGCACGGACCCCGCGACACAGCGCGGGACAGCGGGCAGCATCGTTCGCGATTCCCCTCCTGCTCGTGGTGCTCCTGGTCACCGCGATCGCCGCTCTGACGGTCGGCGCCGCCGGCATCCCGCTCTCCCGGCTGCCAGCCGCGCTGGGCTTAACCGGCGAAAGCACGGCCATGACGGCCCGCGACCAGCTCGTGCTGTGGTCGATCCGCATTCCCCGGATCGCGGCGGCCGTGATGATCGGCGGCCTGCTTGCCGCGGCCGGCGCGATCATGCAGGGGCTGTTTCGCAACCCGCTCGCCGATCCCGCCCTGGTCGGCGTCTCCAGTGGCGGCGCGCTCGCAGCCGCGAGCGCGATCGTCTTCACCGATTCCCGCTTCGGCGAGGCGCTGCGCTTTCTCCAGACCGAGCTGTTGCCCCTCGCGGCCTTCGCGGGTTCGCTGGCGACCACCACAATCCTCTACGGCATCTCCAGCCGCTCGGGACGCACCTCGATCGCGATCTTCCTGCTCGCCGGCGTCGCCATCACCGCGATCGCCAATGCGGGCATCGGCCTTCTGGTATTCATCGCCGATGACCGTCAGCTGCGCGACATCACGTTCTGGATGCTGGGCTCGATGAGCGGCGCGACCTGGACCAAGGCCGCCGTGCTCGCGCCGGTGCTCATTGCCGGACTCGCAGGCTGCGCCTTCATCGCGCGCGGCCTCGACCTGCTGGTGCTGGGCGAGGCCGACGCCTTTCACGGCGGCGTCGACGTCGAGCGCCTGAAGCGGATCTCGATCGTGATGATCTCGGCCATGACCGGCGTCGCGGTGTCGATCAGCGGCGTGATCGGCTTCGTCGGCATCGTCGTGCCGCATCTGCTCCGTCTCGTGATCGGCCCGGCGCATCGCCTGCTGTTGCCGGCCTCGGTGCTATCAGGCGCGATCCTGATGGTCGGGGCCGACACGCTGGCGCGCACCATCGTGGCGCCCGCGGAGATGCCGATCGGCATCCTGACGGCGGCCGTCGGCGCACCCGTCTTTCTCTTCATCCTGCTGCGGCAGCGCGGGCTCGCCGCGCTATGACCGCAGTGCTCGAAGCACGACACTTGGGCAAGCGCGCCGGCCGCGCGACATTGCTTGACGGCGTCGGCCTAACGGTTGCGGCCGGCGAGATGATCGCCATCATCGGCCCGAACGGCGCCGGCAAGTCGACGCTGCTGCGGCTGCTCTCCGGCGATCTCCGCCCGAGCGCCGGCGAGGTGCGGCTCAAGCAGCGCGACATCGGCAGCTTCGCGCCGCGCGAGCTCGCCGCGCGCCGTGCAATGCTGTCCCAGCACATCAACGTCACCTTCCCCTTCACCGTCGAGGAGATCGTGCTGATGGGCGCGGGCGAGCGCAGCTTGCGCGAGGCCGGCCCGCTCGTCGACGCCGCGCTGGACGAGGTCGGACTGTCGCATTTCCGCGAGCGGCAATTGCCGACGCTGTCGGGCGGCGAGCAGCAGCGCGCTCATTTCGCCCGCGTGCTGGTGCAGCTCGCCTGCGGCGAGGCCAAGCACGGCCCCGGGCTCTTGCTGCTGGACGAGCCGACATCGAGCCTCGATCTGCGTCACCAGATCGACCTCGTCGAGGCGGCCCGCCGCCGCGCGGCTGCCGGCACCGCCGTGATCGCGATCCTGCACGATCTCAACCTCGCGATCCGCTTTGCCGACCGCCTGGTCGTGCTGGCCGGCGGCAGGCTCGCCGCGGACGGTCCGCGCGCCGAGGTCGTCACGCGGGAGAGGATCCGGGATATTTTCGAGATCGACGCGGACGTGCATCAGGTTGACGGCGTGCCGTATGTGCTGCCGCAGTCGATGCGGGCTGCGGGGCAAGCTGAACTGCCGCCACGGTGAAGGTGCGCTCCCTCGCCCCGTTCTTTCGGGGAGAGGGTTGGGGTGAGGGGCCTCTCTCCACACGCGAGATGGTCGAGAGACCTGTACCCCCTCACCCGGATTGCATCTTCGATGCAATCCGACCTCTCCCCGCAAGCGGGGCGAGGTGAAGCTGCGCCACCTGTGCAGGAAATCAGCCCGCCGGGACGATCACCATGCTCTTGTCCTTCGGCCAGCGGATGCGCCAGGCGAAGTTGATGTCGCGGGCCTCGCCGGGCTTGGCGTCGAACGACCATTCCAGCACGCCGCGCTTGTCGCGGATGTTGTTGGCGGTCGGCTGGGTGCTCGAGGGCAGCATCTCGACGACGATGTCCTCGTTCTCGCTGACCGGCAGCTGATCCTCGATCGCGACGCGAATCGGAAAATCATGCCCGTTGCGGATCGTGGTCTTGAACGAACGCTCGTCGGTCTTCGACGTCGTGACCAGGAGGCCTGCCGAGCCTTCGTTGCGCTTGAGCACGGCGCGTTCGATCTTGACCTTGTCGTCGGCGCCGAACCCGAGCCGCACGATGTCGTCCTTGGTGGACGCCGTGATCTTGCCGCGGCCGACGAAGGTGCCGTCGCGATAGATCGCGACCTTGCCCGGCAGCAGGGTCGTGTCGTCGGTCTGCTTGAAGCTGGCTTCCAGGAATGCGGTCGGATCCAGCACCGGCGCGGCGCGCACCGCGAGATCGGCGGGCACATTCACCGAAGCGATACGTAGGCTCTTGGCACCGTCGGCGGCGCCGAGGCTGACGCGGCCGGGAATCCTGAAGGTGGCCTGGAAGTCGCCGATCTCGGCGACGGCCTGTTGCTCGTCGGCGCGCTCGCGCAACTCGGTCGCTTCGGCAGCCTTGGACATGGGCTCGTACGAGCGCTGGCGAACAGTTGGCGCAGGCCGCGCTAGATCCGAGGCCGTGCCAAGGGCCATGGGCTTCGGCACTTGCGGATATTGCGCGACCAGCGAATGCAGCTCCGGAGCACTGCCGCCGCGGCTGATGCGCACGGTGGAGACGCCGAGCGTCACGTTCGACCAGTCCTCGCCGGTGGCCTGCGTCACCTCGGCGCGACGAACCAGTTCGAGCTGCGGCTTGCGATCCTTGGCGCCGGTATCGAGCCGCGCATCGTAGAGCGGCACCCAGCGCGCGTTGCGCACAGCATAGGTCACGCGCAGCGTCGCCTTGGTCGCGGCGGCCGAGGCGACGTCGATCCGCACTTCCAGCTTGCTCGGCGGCTTGGCCGAGCGCTCGGCTTCCAGTTGCGCGATCTGGCGGTCGAGCTCGCGCTGTTTTCGCGTGGAATCGCGAATTGCGCTGTCGGCGGTCGCGATCTCCTCGGCGACCGCGGCAAAGGCCGCGCGCCATTCAGCAATCGGGCGCGCCTCGCCCTTCTCGCCGAGGCCGGCCGGCGACGCCTCGGCAAAATGCTGCGCGAACTTGCGCCGGGCATTGGCCGAGTCGATCGCACCCTGCAGGTCGGCCCGTTGATCCTTCAGCGCTTCGATGCGCTTGTCGAGCTCGGGCAGGTTGACCGGCGGCGCGGCCTTCGGTGGGCGTGCATCGATCGTGCCGATGGTGAGCTTGGCGCCCGCCTCGCCTTCGACGCGGAGGGAAGATGGATCGAGCGAGAGCGGAAAATCCTTGGCCACCAATGTCGAATCGCCGGAGGCGAGATCCAGCGAAATGACGCGGGTGACGGTGGCACCGTCGGGATAGACGGTGACCGTGTCGATCGTCGAATTGGCGTCCACATTGGCCGCCCATAACGGCGATGCGAGCGCCGTGGTCACCAGGACCAGGCCCGTGGTTGCCAAATATCTTGCGGTGATGCGCATAAAGTCCCTCCTGCCGGTATCGCCGCGCCGCCAGCCGGACGCGCGCGATGAGATGCCTCGCCATCGTGGTTGGACGCGGCAGGGAAGGAACCGGTTCGATTGAGACTTCCGTGGGGCGCCGCCGCGGCGGCACCATGTCTGTGGAAGGCTCGGTGGTCCGGGCGGCTTCAGGCCTGGGCCTAAGAGCCCTGGCCGAAAATGCGCCGGAGCAGATCGGTCACGTTCTTGGCGCCGGCCTTCTTCAGGACGCTGGCACGGTAACCTTCGACCGTCCGCGCGCTCAGATGCATCCGCCGGGCGATCCCCTTGTTAGTGAGGCCGGCGGCAAGATGCTCGAGCACGTCGGCTTCGCGCGCGGTCAGAGGCTCACAGCCCGGCAGCCAGCGTTGCCCGATCGCCCCGGGTTGCGCGAATTGATCGATGGCGGCATCGATCCGGTTGACAATGTCGTGGGTGCGGAACGGCTTTTCGATGAAGTCGGTCGCGCCGCTCTTGATGGCGTCGACCGCCATGGCGATGCTGCCATTCGCCGACGTCACCAGCACCGGCGCCATGCAATTCTCCTCGCGCAGCTGCCTGAGCACCTCGAGAGCGGAGCGATCCGGCGGCATCTCCAGCAGCACACAGGCCGGCATCCGCGTCTTGGCTTCCGAGAGCAGAGAGGCACCATCGGCAAAGCAGATCACGTCATAGGCGCTCTGTTCGAGCGCGGCGGAAAGTTGTTCGCGGGAGGCGGCGTCAGTGTCGATGACGAATACCTCGCCCTTGGAAAGCATGTTTCCCGGCATAGTCCCGATCCAGCAATGTCTTGGTCAAATGGCCCGAGACGGCCGGGGGCTCCGTCGCGCCCCGCCGTCATGCGCACGGCATTCACGCCAGTGCTTCGGTTTTCCTTATGTATGTTCCATCCGGTTCCTAGATTTGACGGATCGGGACAGAAACTTTACATTTCGGGACATCTGCGGGAATGCTGGCAGGAACGGTTTGCATGACCGACCTCATTCGCAGCGCAGGATTGAGCTGTTACCCCGAGGTCGCCCGGTCGGTTGGGCTCGACCCCAGCCAGATGATGCGCAAGGTCAGGCTGCCGCTGGCCTGCCTCGACCAGCCGGACATTCCCATCGCCGTCACCGGCCTGCGCCGCCTGCTCGAACTGTCGGCAAAGGCCTCCGGCGCCGAGGATTTCGGCCTGCGTCTCGCCGAGCGTGGCGGCCTCACCAATTTCGGCGCGGTCGGCCTGATCGTGCGCGAACAGGCGACCGTCGGCGAAGCGATCGAGGCGTTTTCGCGCTTCATCCATATCCATCACGACGGCATGCGGCTCGACGTCACGCGTGACGAGCGGACCGTGACCATCACGCTGCATTTGCGCGGCCGGCAGCCGCGCGCGCCGCGGCAGTCGATCGACATGGCGCTCGGCAGCGTTCACCGCATCATCCAGTCGCTGTTCGGCAGCGATTGGCGGCCGCTGGAGGTGCATCTGCACTACCCGCCGCCGCTCGACCGCAAGCGTTACCGCGACTTCTTCGGCTGCCGGGTGATCTTCAATGCGGACGACGATGCGATCCTGTTGTCGGCGCACGACATGCAGCGCCGGATCCCAAGCGCGCATCCCTTGATCGCGAGTTACTTGCGCAAGCGGATCGAGGCGATCGAGAGCAGGCCGGCAAGCTGGGAGGCGAAGGTCGACGAGGTGGTGCGGACCCTGCTCGCCAGCGGCGATTGCACGGTCGAGCGCGTCGCCGAGCATCTGGCCTGCACCCGCCGCACCATCCACCGCCGCCTCGCCGCATCGGGCACCAGCTTCTCGGCCATCCTGGACGCGCAGCGCGCCGATCTCGTGGTGCAGCTGATCGAGGATCACACCCGGCCGCTGGCCGACATCGCGGTGCAGCTCGGCTTCTCCGCGCAGAGCGCCATGGCGCGCTGGTTTCGCGGCCGCTTCGGCTGCACCATCACCGATTGGCGCAAGGGCGTGCGGCCTCGCTCCGCACCGCCCTCGGCAAGTGCAGCCTGACTTCAGCGCGCGGGGGCGGGCACGCCCATCGTGGCGAGCGCCCGCCGCCCGCTGCCGGCGAGCAGCGGACCGAACGCGACGGCAAATCCGAGGAAGGCGAGGATCCAGCCGCAGGCAGCGACGTACAGCAGCACGTCGCCATACGCGGGCAACACGACGGCACCGATTCGGGCCAGAGCCGCGATGACGATTGCAGCATAGATTGCCTGGACCGCCGGCGAAGCCGTCAGCGCCTGTCCGGTATGGCCGAGGCTGGCGCGGGTCATCACCGCGAGCGTCATCGTTCCCGCAGCACCCGCCATCCAGGCATGGATGCCGGCGCTCGGCGGCAGCTCGCCGAAGGCGGCCACAGCGTTCAGGATGAAGCCGAGCGGCACGAAGACATAACCGACATGCAGGATCAGCAGCAGCCGCTCCCGCGTGGTGCGGTCGCCGGCCCAGCGTGCAAGCCGAACCAGATGCAGCACGCCGACTGCCGCCATCGCGACGCCGGTGATCATGTTCAGCGGTGCCGCGATCCATGCGATCAGCGCCAGCGCGCTCAAGCCGATCACCGCGCCATCGAATCGTCCGAACGGCACCGGCAGGCGGCCGGGATTGAACTTGACCAGCCAGTTGCGGGTGAAGCTCGGAATGATGCGGCCGCCGATCAAGCCGATCAGCAGGACGACCACGCCGATGCCGACGCGGATGCTGACGTCGGCCGCGCCTGCGTAATGCGTCTCGACATGGAAGGCGACGTTGCCGGCGAGCAGAACCAGCACCAGCCCCACCACCGGCAGGTTGCGCCAGTTGCCGCCCGCGATGATCTCGCGCGTTGCGGCGGCAACGACCAATGCCAGGAACGCGGCATCGACGACCAGTGCAAACGTCCAACCGGTATTCGCCGACAGCGTCACCGCGACGCGTCCGGCAAGCCAGACCGTCACCAAGCCTGCGAGCGGCGCGCCCTGGATCGGCAGGCGCCCCGTCCAGTTCGGGATGGCGGTGAAGAGGAAGCCGGTGATGACGGCCGGCAGGAAGCCATAGAGCATCTCGTGGATGTGCCAATCGCGCGGCGCGAATGCGGAACTCACCGACAATTCGCCGTAGAACATCGGCAGCCAGACCAGGATCGACAACGCCGCCTGGATTGCGGCGAGCAGGAAAAAGGGGCGAAAGCTGTTCGCAAACAGCGGCCAGCCCGCAAAGTTGCGGGATCGGGCGCCAGCCATGGGTCAACTCCAATCAAATCAGACTGTTGCTTGGAAAAATACTGCCACCGGGCGGCCTCGTTTTGCGCTAACGCAAACTACCTGACGATTGCAGGTGCCATCACACTCCCTGATGCCAGGGGGGGCAGAATGGCCAAGGTCGACACATCGCTGGTTGCGCATTTGCCGCTGTTTGCGGGGATGACGCCGGAAGCTCTCGACGAGATCCTGCGTGAGGCCCGCTCGGCGCGCTATCCCAAGAACAGTGCGATTTTCGAGCAGGGGGCGGACGCGCAGTCCTTCTTCCTGCTGCTGCACGGCCATGTCCGCGCGGCCAAGACCACACCTGCCGGCGAGCAGATCGTGGTGCGCTATGTCACGCCCGGCGAGACGTTCGGGCTCGCGATGGCGATCGGAGCCGCGCGGTATCCGGCGACGGCCATGGCGGTCGACGACAGCGTCGTGCTGATCTGGCCGACTTCGGCCTGGCCGCGGCTGGTCGAGCGGTTTCCGGCGCTTGCCGCCAACACGCTCCAGACCGTCGGCACGCGGCTGCAGGAAAGTCACACCCGCATCCTGGAAATGTCGACCCAGCAGGTCGAGCAACGCGTCGCGCACGCGCTGCTTCGCCTCGCCAAGCAATCCGGCAAGAAGCTCGACCACGGCATCGAGATCGACTTCCCGATCAGCCGCCAGGACATCGCGCAGATGACGGGCACCACGCTGCACACCGTCAGCCGCATCCTGAGCGGCTGGGAGAGCCAGGGCCTGGTCGAGAGCGGCCGCCAGCGCATCATTCTGCGCGAGCCGCACAAGATTGTGGTTCTGGCGGAGCGGAGCGTCGACAGCGGCACGGCGTGAGAGACACCTCTCTGCTCAAGTGAGGGATGAGGCGCGCTTCCGCTTACGGCGAAAGCGCGCTCATCATCCGGGAACCCACGCACACCTGCGCGATTCCTGATCGTTTCACGCCGGCACGCACTCGATCAGCGCGGCGAGGAACTTGTCGCGGTCAATGCCATGCTCGCGGCAGGCGTCATCGACCGTGTGGAAGGTCGCGATCGGACAGCCGACGCAAGCCATCCTGAAGGCGAGAAACACGCGGATCGTGTGCGGCGCCGAATGCATGATGTCATCGACCAGATCGTCGGATCGGAAGGACATGGACAACTCCATTCCGATCGACGATAGCGACGCGGGACCGAGTTTCTTTGTTGGAGCGCAAGCTGGCTCGTCATTGCGGGGCGCGCGTAGCGCGAACCCGGAATCCATCGAGCAGCAACCAGTGCAGTGAAATGGATTCCGGGTTCGCGCCAAGAGGCGCGCCCCGGAATGACGGGGGGCTACACCGCCCGACTGTGCAACTGCTTGCCTGGATCCAGATGCGCATCGAACGCAGCGGCGACGCTGCGGACCAGGAAGCGCGAGTCCTTGGCGACAGCGAGTCGATCGCCCTCCACCCTCACGACGCCGTCGGAAATCAGCGGCTTCAGACGCGAGGCAGATTTCAGCATGGCGCCGGCCTCCACGCCATGGCGCGCGCAGATGTCACCGAGATCGGCACCGAACTCGCACATGATGCGTTCGATAATGTCGGCGCGCAGCCGGTCGTCATCGGTGAGGCCATAACCCTTCGCGGTGGCGAGGCGGCCGGCAGCGATGCTCTGCGAATAGGCGCCGATCTGCACCTCGTTCTGGACATAGCCCTGCGGCAGGTGCCCAATCGCGCTGGCGCCGAAGCCGAGCAGGACTTCGCTCCGGTCGGTGGTGTAGCCCTGGAAGTTGCGCCGCAGCGTGCCCTGCTCGAACGCCACGGCCATGGCATCGTCGGGCCGCGCGAAATGATCGAGCCCGATCTGCACGTAGCCGGCCTCTTTCAAGGCATTGGCGATGGCGCAGGCCTGGTCGTGGCGCGCAAGGCCGTCGGGCAACACGCCTTCATTGATCATGCGCTGGTGCTTCTTGAAGGCTGGCACGTGAGCATAGCCGAACACCGAGAAGCGGCTGGGTGAAAGCGCGAGGCTGCGTCGCACCGTCTCCAGGCACGAAGCCACTGTCTGGTGCGGCAGTCCGTAGATCAGGTCGAAGTTGACACCCTCGATCCCGGCGCCGCGGAGCATCTCGACCACGGAGGCCGTCTGCGCGAAGCTCTGCACACGGTTGATCGCCCGCTGCACCACCGGGTCGAAGCTCTGCACGCCGAGGCTCGCGCGGTTGACGCCGGAGAGCCGCATCGCCTCGACCATGTCCGCGCTCAATGTACGGGGATCGATCTCGACCGCGATTTCCGCCGAGGGCAGCACGAAGAATTCCTGGCGCATCGTCGCCATCAGCTCGGCAAAGGCGTCCGGCGCCATGATCGTCGGCGTACCGCCGCCGAAATGAATGTGCTCGACCTTGATGCGGTGGCCGATGGTTTCGGCCGTCAGCGCGATCTCTCTGCGTAGCGTCCGCTGGTAGCCGGCGATCAGTTCGTCGCGGCGGACGATCTGGGTATGGCAGCCGCAGTACCAGCACATCTCGCGGCAGAACGGCACGTGCAGATAGAGCGAGGCGCTGGCGGCCACGGGCAGCTCCGCCAGCCAGCGGGCATAGGCGTCCGGACCGATCGCCGGCGTGAAATGCGGTGCGGTCGGATAGCTGGTATAGCGTGGCAGGCGTTCCTCGCCGTAGATCGCCGCAAGATCAGCTCTCATAAGTTACCCATTCGTAAATGCCCGCCGCGCGCGAGACATCGCGGCAAATCACGGAATGAATTCAAATAACCCGGATCGGCGGACGCGGCTTTGCGCTCGCGCAAAGCGCGGATACCGGTTCCCGGCCATGGTGAGAAAAAATCGCGGCCATCCGGAGCGTTCGCCATGAGGCTTTTCGCACTCGAACTCATTCTCTCCCTGCTCGACGTCCGCGGCCATATCCCGCGTTTCGACGACTTCCGACCGGCCCCGGCCGCGCCGGCCCCCGCCGGCGCGGTGCGCGCCCTGGCGGCCGCGATCGCCGTCTTCGTCGCGCTGTCATTGGCGATCTGGGGATTTGTCTGGCTCGCCGTGAACCTGCTCTGAACGGACGCGCCTTCGCCAAGGCCTGTCTTGCGATCTCGTCCACGCGCATGAGCGGGGCAACCGAGATCGTCATCCAGCTTGAACATGCAAACGAGTTGCCGCTGAGTTGACGCTCGGCCTCGATCGGCATCGCGCCTGCGGACGCGGTGAGTTGCCATCGCCGATCCCGCTCCTTCGAGAAATCTAGGTCATGTTGCCGAACGCGAATCCGGCGGAAGCTTGTCGCAGCACAAACACGCTTGCCGCAATCGGCGCACACTGCACTCCGTCATCAAAACCATTTCAGATGAAGGATGCTTCCGATGTTCACCCGCAGAGCCGCATTGATCAGCGCCGCCGCGACCGCCCTGATGTTGGCGATCCCGGCTTTCGCCGCCGGCGATCTCAAGCTGCCGCGTCAGAAGGTAGAGCTGGTCGCTCCGCCCTTCGTGCACGCGCACGAGCAGGCCACGACACAGGGCCCCAAGATCGTCGAGTTCAGGATGACGATCGAGGAGAAGAAATTCGTCATCGACGACAAGGGCACCACCTTCCAGGCGATGACGTTCAACGGCTCGATGCCGGGCCCGCTCATGGTCGTGCACGAGGGTGACTATGTCGAGCTGACACTAGTCAATCCCGCGACGAACACCATGCCGCACAACATCGACTTCCATTCCGCGACCGGCGCGCTCGGCGGCGGCGAGCTCACGCTCATCAATCCCGGCGAGCAGGTCGTGCTGCGCTGGAAGGCGACCAAGACCGGCGTGTTCGTGTATCACTGCGCACCGGGCGGCCCGATGACCCCCTGGCACGTCGTCTCGGGCATGAACGGTGCCGTGATGGTGCTGCCGCGTGAGGGGCTGAACGACGGCAAGGGCCGCGCGCTGAAATACGACAAGGTCTACTATATCGGCGAGCAGGACATGTACGTGCCGCGCGACGAGAAGGGCAACTTCAAGTCCTACGAATCGCCGGGCGAAGCCTTCACCGAGACCGAAGAGGTGATGAAGAAGCTGACCCCGACCCATGTCGTGTTCAACGGCAAGGTTGGCGCGCTCACCGGCAAGAACGCGCTCACCGCGAAGGTCGGCGAGAACGTGCTGATCGTGCACTCGCAGGCCAATCGCGACAGCCGTCCGCATCTGATCGGTGGCCACGGCGACTATGTCTGGGAGACCGGCAAGTTCGGCAACGCGCCCGAGGTCGGGCTCGAGACCTGGTTCATCCGCGGCGGCTCGGCGGGAGCTGCGCTGTACAAGTTCCAGCAGCCCGGCATCTACGCCTATGTCACGCATAACCTGATCGAGGCGGCCAGTCTCGGCGCCACCGCGCACTTCAAGGTCGAAGGCAAGTGGAACGACGATCTGATGATGCAAGTGAAGGCGCCTGCCGAAATACCTCCTGCCAGCACCAACTAGATGCGACGAAGGGGCCGGTCATCGCCAGCCCCTTCTTTCCTTCTGCGGAGGAATGATTGTGCTGATCGCATTCAAGCTCAAGCTGGCACTTGCCTGCGCGGCCGGGCTTGCGGGGCCGCTGGCCGTTGCGCCTCTGGTCTCGGAGCTGACGATGCGCCATGCCGTCGGCGAGCCGGCCTTGGTCGAGGTCGCCCCGGGCAGCTTCGCCTATCGCGAGGCCGGCGATTTCACCCGCGGCGGACAGCAGGCGGAAGCGCCGATGCGCACCATCCGGATCAACCGGCCGCTGCGCATCATGCGGAATCAGGTCGCTTCATCCGACTATCAGCATTGCGTGCAGGATGGCGCCTGCCGCGCACTCGATCGCGACGTGGCAATCGCCCCCGATCGCCCAGCAGTGCAGGTGAGCTGGCACGACGCCGAGGCCTATGCAGGCTGGCTGTCGCGCAAGACCGGCCATCAATACCGCCTGCCGAGCGACGAGGAATGGGCCTTTGCCGCCGGCTCCAGATTCCGGGATGACGGGGTACCGGTCGATGCAAGCGACCCTTCGAAGCGCTGGATCAGCCGCTATGAGCGCGAATCCGAACGCGACCTCTCCGACACCACGGCTCATCGCTTCGGCAAGTTCGGCCCGAACGAGCATGGCGTCGAAGACCTCGCCGGCAATATCTGGGAGTGGACCGCGACGTGCTTCGTGCGCTCGCGTGTCGATGATTCCGGCAATCCCGGCCGCGCGACCGTGAATTGCGGCGTGCGCGTCGCCGAGGGTGCGCACCGCGCCTATGTCACCGACTTCATCCGCGACGCCCGTGCCGGCGGCTGCGCCCAGGGCGTGCCGCCCGCCAATCTCGGCTTCCGCCTGGTGCGCGAGGAGACGTCGTGGCTGGCCAGCGTCTCGCAGCGCCTGAGCAAGATGAGGCCGGCAGGATCATAGGGCGTCAATTATTTCCCATGACCGTCGCTTCAGTATTAGAATGAGTCTAAAAGATACTTTGGAATTGCTCTAAGCTTATGCTCTCGCGACATCGCGTCGCTAACGTTGGCCCCCCGCCTGCGCTACTCAATCGGCGTTCAATCTCGCGCCTGGGAGCAGCCCTTATGATCTATCTTCGCGTCCTCGCCGCGTCTGCGGCGGTGTTGAGCCTGACCACGTCTTTCGTGTCGGAGGCAGCCGCCAACGGCGAGGTCAACGTCTATACCTACCGCGAGACCAAGCTGATCCAGCCGCTGTTCGATGCGTTCACCAAGGACACGGGCATCAAGGTCAACGTCGTCTCCGCAAGCTCCGGTCTGGAGCAGCGCATGAAGGCGGAAGGGGCCAACAGTCCGGCCGACGTGCTGCTGACGGTGGACATCGGCCGCATCGACGAGGCCGTGCAGGCCGGCGTCACCCAGCCGATCAAGTCGGAGGCGGTCGACAAGGTCGTGCCGGCGCAATATCGCGATCCGGACGGACACTGGGCCGGCATCTCCATGCGCGCGCGCGTGATCTATGCCTCGAAGGATCGCGTCAAGCAGGACAAGATCACCTATGAGGAGCTCGCCGATCCCAAGTGGAAGGGCAAGATCTGCATTCGCTCGGGCCAGCACATCTATAACAACGCGCTGTTCGCGGCCTACGCGGCCAAGTACGGCGAAGCCAAGGCCGAGGAATGGCTGCGCGGCCTGAAGGCCAATCTCGCGCAGAAGCCGTCGGGCGGCGATCGCGAAGCCGCGCGTGACGTCGCCGCCGGCAAATGCGATATCGGCATCGGCAACACCTATTACTGGGCGTTGATGATGAACAACGATCCCGAGAAGAAGCCGTGGGCGGAGGCGACCCGCGTCATCCTGCCGACCTTCGAGGGCGGCGGCACCCACGTCAACCTCTCCGGCGTGCTGCTCGCCAAGAACGCGCCCAACAAGGCCAACGGTACCAAGCTGATCGAGTGGCTCGTCAGCGAGCAGGCGCAGCAGATGTATGCCGACCAGAACTACGAATATCCGGTTCGGAGCGGTGTCGCCGTCAATGCGACCATCGCCGGCTACGGCAAGCTCGTCCCGGATCCGTTGCCGATCGCAAAGATCGCCGCCAACCGCAAGGCTGCGGCCTCGCTGGTGGACAAGGTCGGCTTTGACAACTGATCTCTGGCGGCCCACGTCTATCGAACTGCTGGAAGCTACGAGCACACGGCCTCGATCGAGGGGCCGTGTGCGGGCCGGTCGCGCCGCAACCGCCATCGCGATCGCAACCGCGGTCCTGGTCGCGGCGCCCGTGATCTCGATCGTTTCGCTGGCTTTGCAGCCGGCATCCGATGTGTGGCACGACCTGATCAACTACGTGCTGCCGGCCGCCCTTCTCGACACTGCCCTTCTGCTCGTCGGGGTCGGCGCGGTCACACTTTTGATCGGCGCCGGCACTGCATGGGTGATGTCGCGCCACGATTTTGCCGGCCGGGGCATGCTGCTGTGGCTGATGCCGCTGCCGCTGGCGATTCCGACCTATCTTGCGGCGTACGTCTATGCCGATCTGTTCGAACCGCTAGGCCTGGTGCATCGCACCCTGGCGACCTGGCTGCCGCTGGGCGATGCCCTCGGCCTTCTGCCCAACCTCCGCTCGCTGCCGGGCGCCATCTTCGTGATCGGGCTCGTGCTCTACCCTTACGTCTATCTCTCGGCGCGTGCGACGTTCCAGGTTCAGTCTGCCGAATTCGCGGAAGCGGCCACGACGCTGGGCGCCGGCCGATGGACCATCTTGTGGCGCGTTTCACTGCCGATGGCGCGGCCGGCGCTGGCGGTCGGCGTGGCGCTGGTCGCGCTGGAAACGCTCAACGACATCGGAGCCAGCGAATATCTCGGCATCCGCACGCTGACGGTCTCGATCTTCACCACCTGGCTCAACCGCGGCAGCCTTGCCGGTGCAGCGCAGCTCGCATGCCTGATGCTTGCGATCGTTGCCGGCCTGATCGCGATGGAGCGTTACGGCCGTCGCAACGCCAGCATCGAATTCTCGGCCGAAAGCCCGCATGTGAGGCGGCGAACCCCGCTGTCGGGCGCAAGAGCGTCGATCGCGTTCGCGGTCTGCGTGCTGCCGGTGCTGATCGGCTTCGTGGTCCCGCTGCTCTATCTGGCGCATCAGGCTCTCGGCCGCGGCCTGCTTGCAAATTTCGACCCGCTGCTGTGGCGCCACACCTTCCATTCGTTTGCCTTTGCAGGGCTCGCAACGCTCATGGCCTTGATGCTTGCGCTCGCCACCACGATCGCGCATCGCTTGCGGCCGGATCCTCTGCGATATGTCGCGCTGAGCATCGCGCAGGCCGGATACGCGCTGCCGGGTCTCGTCATCGCTCTCGGCCTGCTCACCCCGGTGCTGGCGGTCGACAATGCGCTGAGCGCGGTCGCGACCTGGACCGGACGTTCGCTTCCGGGGCTGGTCCTGGTCGGCTCCGGGATGGCCGTCGTGATCGCCTACACGATTCGTTTTCTGGCTGTGCCGGTCGGCATGATCAAGGCCGGGTTCGACAGCATTCCGAGCGACTATGACGAGAGCGCACGCGCGGTCGGCGCCGGCCAGGGGGTCATGTTGAGGCAGATCTATCTGCCGTTGCTCCGGCCCGCGATGCTTGGCGCCGTCATCATCATGTTCGTCGACTGCCTGAAGGAGCTGCCGGCAACGCTGCTCCTGCGGCCCCTCAACGTCGAAACGCTGTCCACGTCAATCTACCAGTACGCAAGCCGCGGCAATTTCGAGGACGGCGCGCTCGCGGCCCTCCTGATCATCGCGGCCAGCATCGGCCCGGTTGCCTGGCTAACCCGGTTCTCCGAGGTGCCGAGCGGCCCCGCTTGAAGGGGCACATCGTCCGCACATTCATGGCGCTTCGACCAATTGATAGCAAACGCTTGGTTGTCGCCGGCGCCTGCAACCTGCTCAAATCTTTCGCGCGAACATGCGAAAACCGGGCGCGCCGATGATTGCCTCGAAATTCGGTTCGCGCTTCTCTTCCGCGAAGACAAAACCCGCCTTCGCGTAGGCGCGCTCGGCCGGCTCGTTGCCGATCAGGAACGATATCGTCGCCCGGGCAAATCCAGCTGCCCGCCCTTTGTCCAGCGCATGCGCGATCAACGCCTGCATCAAGCCACGACCACGATAGGCAGGGTCGGTCGCGACATGCTCGATCATCCAGTCGCCCTCGCCGCCCTGGACCCAGCAAGCTCGCGAATAGGCACCGCGCTGGCGGATGGCGTCGAGCTCTGACGCCGTCAGCCCAATCGACAGACCGACCTCTTCGACCGCGCGCCATGCCGCCGGTCCGGTGCCGGCTGCCGGCACGGCGCAAAGTGCAGCAGCGGGCTTGCCATCAATCTCGGCGACCAGGAACTGCGAAAAATGCCACATCGACACCGCCCGTGCGACGGCGACGCGCGCGACGAAAGCGAGGCACTCCGCTTCCGGCCAGCCGAGCGCCACGTCGAACCAGCCGCGCGGCCGGTGGCCGCGCATCGAATTCAGGATGGTTTGTGCGATGAATTCGGCATCTTCGGGACGCGCGGACCGTATCGTCATGCGCGCCCCTTTACGACGACCCTACGTGTTCTTCAGCGCGACGCGGAATTCGGCTTCGGTCTTGGACTTGATCTCGTCGAGCGTGACGCCGTCGGCGAGCTCGATCAGCGCCATGCCGCCATCGCCGTGCTTGTCGATGGTGAAGACGGCAAGATCAGTGACGACCATGTCGACGACGCGCTCACCGGTCAGCGGCAGATTGCACCTCTTCAGGAGCTTCGGGCCGTCCTTGGCCGAATGCTCCATCACCACCACGACGCGCTTGACGCCGGCGACGAGATCCATCGCGCCGCCCATGCCCTTGACCATCTTGCCGGGGATCATCCAGTTGGCGAGATCGCCGTTCTGGGCCACCTGCATGGCGCCGAGGATCGAGAGATCCATGTGGCCGCCGCGGATCATGCCGAAGGAATCCGCGCTCGAGAAATACGAGGTCGACGGCAGCTCGCTCACCGTCTGCTTGCCGGCGTTGATGAGATCGGCGTCTTCCTCGCCCTCATAGGGGAACGGCCCCATGCCGAGCATGCCGTTCTCGCTCTGCAAGGAGACGTCCATGCCATCGGGGATGTAGTTCGAGACCAGCGTCGGGATGCCGATGCCGAGATTGACGTAGTAGCCGTCGCGCAATTCCTTCGCGGCGCGCGCGGCCATCTGTTCACGGGTCCAGGCCATGTGAGTCTCCTGTTGCGCTTAAGCGGCGGTACGCGGGCGGGTGTTGCGGAATTCGATGCGCTTCTTCGCCGTGCCGACCTCGACGATGCGCTTCACGAAGATGCCGGGCGTGTGGATGTGGTCGGGATTGAGTTCACCGGCGGGAACCAGATGCTCGACCTCGGCCACCGTGATCTTCGCGGCGGTCGCCATCATCGGGTTAAAGTTGCGCGCAGTCTTGCGGTAGATCAGGTTGCCGGCGGTGTCGCCCTTCCAGGCGTGCACAATGGCGAGGTCGGCGAACAGGCCGCGCTCCATCAGGTACTTCTCGCCGTCGAATTCCTTCACTTCCTTGCCTTCGGCGATTAGCGTGCCGACGCCGGTCTTGGTGTAGAAGGCCGGGATGCCGGCGCCGCCGGCGCGGATGCGCTCGGCCAGCGTACCCTGCGGATTGAATTCGAGTTCCAGCTCGCCGGCGAGGTATTGCTGGGCGAACAGCTTGTTCTCGCCGACATAGGACGAGATCATCTTCTTGATCTGGCGGGTTTCGAGCAGGCGGCTGAGGCCGATGCCGTCGACGCCGGCATTGTTCGAGACCACGGTCAGGCCCTTGACGCCGGAATCCCGGATCGCGTCCGACAGCTCCTCGGCAATGCCGCAGAGGCCGAAGCCGCCCGACATGATCATCATATTGTCTTTTAGAATGCCTGACAGCGCCGACTTGGCGTCGGGATAGACCTTGTTCATGCAAAAAACCTCGACTGAACCTTGGGCTGGCGGGCGTCGCGCCTCATTGGCGGCGATTATTAGGCGAAATCGTCCGAAGCCGTCAATGATACGGGGTTCTCCGCTCCGCCCCCGGGTGATAGAAGCTGCCCATGCCGTGGGCATAACCGCGCAGCGGCCTTGAAAGCGTCAAGAAAACCCATCAAGTTGCGGTACTTAACACCATAGGATCTGGGCGTCGGCACACACGTTTCGCGGCCCGCCCTTCTGGCTCCAACGACCAACCCGATCAGGACATGCCATTGACCATGGCCCAAGGAATGAAGCGCCTCGGGACGCCGATCGCGGCGCTGCTTGGCGTCGCGCTGATCGCCCTGATCGCGACCTCCTGGCTCATCAACCGCGACGCGCTGCGCAAGGCGGTCGAAGCGCAGATCCGCGACGTCACCGGGCTCGAGCTCAACGTCGCAGGCAGCATCGAGATCTCGGTGCTTCCGGCGAGCTACATCTCCTTCCGCGACGTCGGCCTCAAGGGCGGCGGCACCAGCGCTCCCGCGCTCCAGGTCGACGTGCTTACCGCGAATTTGCGGCTGCTGCCGCTCCTGCTGCAGCGTTTCGAGATCGCCGACCTGACGCTGCTGCGGCCGCGCATCCACGTCAGCCTGAAGCCGGACGGCGAGAGCAACTGGACGCCCTTCATCCAGACCATCGCACGCACCATGAAGCCCGGGGCCGAGAACCAGGTCTCGTTCTCCGAAATCCGCATCCAGGACGGCGTGCTCGATTACGAGGACGTTGCCACGCGTGCCACCGAGAAGCTCGAGGACATCGACCTGTCGCTGGCCTGGCCTTCGATCTCGCGCTCTTTTGCCGCGACCGGGCAGTTCGACTGGCGCGGCGAGCGCGTCGACGGCTCGATCAGCTTTTCCGATTTCGTCGCCGCCCTCTCCGGCGACCGCTCCGGCCTGAAGGCGCGCATCGCCAGCGCGCCGCTCAAGCTCGCCTTCGACGGCAGCGTCGCCAATCGCACCAGCGCGATGATGGAGGGCACGCTCACAGTGGACAGCCCGTCCTTGCGCAACGCGCTGCGCTGGACCGGACAGCCGCAGCCCGGCAGCGGCGGCTTCGGCCGCTTCGTGCTGAAGGCGCGCGCCAACGTCGTCGGCGCCTCGATCGCGCTCACCAATGTCAACGTCGAGCTCGACGGCAATGCCGCCGAAGGCGTCATGACCTACGCCAATAACGGCCGGCAGACGCTGCAGGCCACGCTCGCCGCCGACGCGCTCGACTTCACACCTTATATCTCGACGTTCCGCCTGCTCGCGAGCGGCGCGCGCGACTGGAACAGGCAGCTGTTCGACCTCCAGGGATTGTCGACCACCGATCTCGACATGCGCCTGTCGGCGGCCAAGCTGACGGTCGGGCCCACGCGGCTCGGCCGCACCGCGATCGGCGCCAATTTGCGGAATGGCACGCTGGCCCTCTCGGTCGGCGAGGCGCAGGTCTATGGCGGTATCGCGAAAGGCTCGTTCGGCATCGCGCGGTCCGATACGGTCGCCGACATCAAGGCGCAATTCCAGTTCACCGACGTGGATCTGCAGGCCTGCGCCACCGAGCTGTTCGGCCTCAACAAGCTATCCGGCCGCGGCAACATCAACGTCTCGCTGTTCGCCTCGGGCTCGAGCCCGTTCGGCCTCGTGCAGTCGCTCGACGGCAGCGCCACCGTGACCGGGCATAACGGCGCGATCGCGGGCTTCAATGCCGAGCAGCTGCTGAAGCGGCTGGAGCGGCGGCCGCTGTCGGGCGGCGGCAATTTCCGCAGCGGCTCGACGCCATACGACAAGCTCACGATCGCCGTGAAATTCTCCGACGGCATCGCAACCGCCGAAGACATCCGCATCGAGGGCCCGGCGGCCAAGATCACGCTGACCGGCACCGCCTCGGTGCCGACCCGCGAATACGACATGAAGGGCGTGGCGAGCCTCAACACGGCGTCCGGCTTTCAATTGCCCTTCATGGTGCAGGGCCCCTGGGACGATCCCCTGATCTTCCCCGATCCCGAAAGCCTGATCCGGCAGTCGCCGGCGGCGTCTCCCTTCCTCGATCTCCTCAAGCAGCGCATCACGGGGGGAAAGCGCCCGGAGGGATCGCCGACCGCCGAAAATGCGAAAGAGGGCGCGAAGTCGAACTGACGATTGTGCGCCGTGGAGCGCGCGCGAATTGATCCCGGTGAATTGATGCGGCGATTGGATCGATGCGCGCATGATGCATCTCCGACGCGCTACGACCTTGGTCCGACAAGATGCGTTGATTGCGCTACCACCATGCGCTAGTGTTTTATACGACCGGTTAAAACACCGGCCGTTTGAGGGAGAAAAACGTGAAATCCAAGGTTATTGGCGCAGTTTCATTGGCGGTCGCTGCGGTTGGGCTGTTTGCCGCCACTGCGCCCGCATTTGCACAACAGAAGACGATCACGGTCTGGTGGGTCAAAGGCTTTTACAAGTCCGAGGACGAAGCGCTCGCCGAGACGATCAAGAAGTTTGAAGCCAAGACCGGCATCAAGGTCGAATTGTCGCAATACGCGATCCAGGACATGATTCCGAAGACCGTCGCAGCGCTCGATGCGGGCACCGTGCCCGACGTCGCCTATTCCGACAGCTACGACGTGCAGGTACAGGGCAAGTGGGCCTATGAGGGCAAGCTCGAGGACCTCACCGACGTCATGGAGCCGATCAAGGGCCGGTTCGTGCAGAACACGCTGGACGCCTCGATCCTCTACAACGACGTCGCCAAGAAGAAGGCCTATTACGGCTTCCCGCTGAAGCAGCAGAGCATGCACGTCCAGATCTGGAACGACATGCTGGAGAAAGCCGGCTTCAAGCAGAGTGACATCCCGAACGACTGGACCGGCTACTGGAGCTTCTGGTGCGACAAGGTGCAGCCGGCGATCCGTAAGGCCACAGGCCAGCGCATCTATGCCGTCGGCCAGCCGATGGGCGTGGAATCCACCGACTCGTTCCAATCGTTCTACACCTTCATGGACGCCTACCACGTCAAGCTGGTCGACGACGACGGCAAGCTGCTGGTCGACGACCCCAAGGTCCGCGACGGCCTGATCAAGGCGCTGAAGGACTACACCGACACCTACACCAAGGGCTGCGCCCCGCCCTCCGCGACCACCTGGAAGGACCCGGACAACAATGTCGCCTTCCACAACAAGACGATCGTGATGACCCACAACTTCACGATCTCGATCGCAGCAAAATGGTACGAGGAGTCACAGAACCAGAACCTCACGCCGGAACAGCGCGAGGCCGGCAAGAAGGCTTATGAGCAGGACATCGTCACGGCGTCCTTCCCCAAGGCTCCCGATGGCTCGACCATCAAGTATCGCTCCGACGTCAAGACGGGTCTGATCTTCACCGCGGCCAAGAACAAGGCCGAGGGCAAGCAGTTCCTCAACTTCCTGCTGCAGGAAGAGAACATCCGTCCCTACATCGAGGGCGCGCTCGGCCGCTGGTTCCCGGTGACGAAAGAAAGCCAGGAAAGCCCGTTCTGGCAGGCCGACAAGCACCGCAAGGCCGTCTACACCCAGTTCAAGGGCGGCACCTCTCAGTTCGACTTTACCAGGAACTGGAAGTTCACGATCTTGAACAATGAGAACGTGTGGGCGAAGGCGATGAACCGCGTCGTCAGCGAGAAGGTTCCGGTCGACAAGGCCGTCGACGAACTCATCGCCCGCATCAAGCAGGTCGCGGGCTGAGTCGTCCGCCCATCTCTCCGCGTTGCGGGGGAGAGTGCAACAACAACAACACCGGCCGCGTCTCGCGGCCGGCTTCTCTTTGAAGAGTCCGAAAGAATGGCGATCACGCTCTCTGGCGATCAGGCAATACCCGGCCCGCCCCTGTCGTCGCGGCTGACCCCGGCGCAGGTCTGGGGCATCCTCCTGCTAACACCTTATCTGCTCGTCTTCCTTGCCTTTGTCGTCTATCCCGTCTGCTACGGGCTCTGGCTGGCACGCGATCCGGCGAACTATGTGGCGCTGTATCACGACCCGATCTTCGCGCGCGCTGCAATCAACACGCTGATCTTCCTGGTCGTCGGCATCAACATCAAGATGATGATTGCGCTGTTCCTGTCCGGCTTCTTCGCGCAGCAGCGCACCTGGATCAGATGGCTGTCGGTGATCTTCATCCTGCCCTGGGCGGTGCCGTCGATCCCGACCATCCTGTCGGTGCGCTTCATGCTCAATCCCGAATGGGGCATGGTCAACCACTTCATCTTCTCCCTGACCGGCGATGACGGCCCGAACTGGCTGAACGACCCGACCGTCGCGCTGTGCATGGCGATCGCCGTGCACATCTGGAAGTCGCTGCCGTTCTGGACGCTGATCCTGATCACCGGGCGCCTTGCGATCTCGCACGATCTGTTCGAGGCCGCCGAGGTCGACGGTGCCAGCTGGTGGCAGAAATTCCGCTACATCACCTGGCCGTCGATGCAGACGCTCTACGTCACCTGCACGCTGCTCTCGATGATCTGGACGCTGGGCGATTTCAACAGCGTCTACCTGCTCACCGGCGGCGGACCTGCCGACCTCACGCACGTGCTGGCGACGCTCGGCATCCGCTATCTTCGGCTCGACCAGCTCTCGCTCGCGATGGCATCCATCGTCTGCGCGATGCCGTTCGTCCTGCCACTGGTTTACTTCATGATGAAACGGTTGTCGCGATGAAGCTTCCCTCCCTCCGTGACGTCGCGACGGAAGCGCGGCTGCTGCTGATCGGCATTCCCGTCTTCCTGTGGACGATGATCCCGATCTACCACATGTTCCTGTTCGCGATCTCCCCGAAGGAGGACGCGTTCTCGGGCAAGCTGTGGCCGGACCATCCGACGCTGCACAACTTCGAAATCGTGTTCAAGCAGCAGCACTACTTCCTGCGCGACTTCTACGCCCAGTTCTGGAATTCGACGCTGATCGCAGTCTCCGTGGGCGTGCTCACGCTGTTCATCGCGACCGCCGCGGCGTTCGCGATTTCGCGATTGAAGGTGCCGGGCGGCCGCGCCGTGCTGAACCTCGCGCTCTTCACCTATTTCATTCCCGCGGCGTTTCTCGCCGTGCCGATGTATCGCACGATGGGCAATTACGGCCTGCTCAACAATCACTGGTCGCTGATCCTGGCCATGGTGACGATCGCCTCGCCTTACGCGATCTGGGTGCTGAAGCAGGCCTCGGACAAGCTGCCGGTGGAGCTGGACGAGGCCGCGGTGATGGACGGCGCCACCACGCTGCAGATCTTCCGCCTGGTCTATTTGCCGCTGATGATGCCCTCGCTGGTCGCGATCGGCACCTATGCGGTGCTGCTGGCCTGGAACGAGTATCTCTACGCGTTCCTGCTGCTGTCGAACGACCGCGACATCACCCTTCCCGTCGCGCTCGGCAACTTCCTCGCCGCCGACGACTCGCCGTGGGAGCTGCTGATGACGACGGGCTTCATCTACGCGCTGCCGCCGGCCGCGGTCTATTACGCCTTCCGCCGCTACATGGTGGGCGGGCTCACGGCGGGTGCGGTGAAGTCGTAAGCTCTTCTTTCGTCATTGCGAGCGAAGCGAAGCAATCCAGACTACCTCCAGACTGGATTGCTTCGTCGCAAGAACTCCTCGCAATGACAGCAGAGCCTACAGCGGCGCAGCGCTCTCACCTCGCGAGCTCGACAGCTTCGAGGCGAGCGAGGCAATGACGATGACGACCGCGATCAGCGCGATCACCAGCGTGCAGATCGCGTTGATCTCGGGCTTCACGCCGAGCCGCACCTCCGAATAGATACGGATCGGCAGCGTCGCCGAGCCTGGGCCGGTGGTGAAGCTCGCGATCACGAGGTCGTCGAGCGACAGCGTGAACGCCAGTATCCAGCCGGCGACGATTGCAGGGGCGATCAGCGGCAGCGTTGCGGCAACGAACGCACCGACGGGATTGCAGCCGAGATCCATCGCCGCCTCCTCCAGCGAGCGATCGAGCGAGCCGAGGCGCGACTGCACGACCACCGTGACGAAGCACATGGTGAGCGTGGTGTGGGCGATCGTCACCGTCCAGAAACCGCGCTCGGCGTTCAGCGCAACGAACAGCAAGAGCAGCGACAATCCGGTGATCACCTCCGGCATCACCAGCGGTGCGTAGAGCATGCCTGAGAACAGGGTGCGACCACGAAAGCGTTCACCGCGCGACAGCGCCACCGCTGCGAGCGTGCCGAGCAGCGTCGCGATCGTCGCGGAGGCGACAGCGACCCGCAGGCTCATCCAGGCCGCCTCGATCATGGCGCGATCGTTGAACAACTCATGATACCAGCGCAGCGACCAGCCGCCCCACACCGTCACCAGGCGCGAAGCGTTGAAGGAATAGAGAACGAGGATCAGGATCGGCAAATAGAGGAACGCCAGCCCCAGCGCGAGCGAGGCGATGTTGAAGCGGGACAGGCGGAAGACCTTGCGCATCGCGCTACCTTCCCTGTTCCAGCTGCCGCTTCTGCAGCCGCTCGTACAGCAAGAGCGGCACCAGCAGCACGACCAGCAGCACGATCGCGGCAGCCGAGGCAACCGGCCAGTCCTTGTTGGTGAAGAATTCGAGCCACAGGGTCTGGCCGATCATCAGCGAATTGGAGCCGGCCAGAAGGTCGGGAATGACGAACTCGCCGACGATCGGGATGAAGCACAAGAGCACGCCGGCGCCGACGCCGGGCAGCGACAGCGGGAAGGTGACGAGCCAGAACACCTGCCAGGGCGGCGCGCCGAGATCGGCAGCCGCTTCCTCCAGCACCGGCTCCATCTTGGCGAGCGTCGCGTAGAGCGGCAGGATCATGAACGGCAGATAGGAATAGACGATGCCGATATACATCGCGGTGTCGGTGGAGAGCCACACTACGGGCTGGCTGACCAGATGCAGCGCCAGCAGGACCTGGTTCAGCAGGCCGTCGTGCTGGAGGATGTTGATCCAGGCGTAGATGCGGATCAGGAACGAGGTCCAAAACGGCACGATCACCAGCACCATCGCCACCGCCTGCCAGCGCTGCGGCAGCCGCGCCATCCCGTAGGCGATGGGATAGCCGATCAGGAGCAGTAGCGCGGTGGCCGTGAGGGCGACGGTGAGGCTGCGGACATAGGCGAAGACGTAAATGTCGTCGGAGGCGAGCAGCTTGAAATTGTCGACCGAGAGCGCAGCGAACGCTGCCTTCAGCGCGTCCCATCCCGCCGTGAGGTCGAACACCGGCTCGTAAGGCGGCTGCGCGATCGCGGTCTGCGACAGGCTGATCTTGAGCACGAAGCCGAACGGCACCAGGAAGAACAGCACCATCCAGACATAGGGCGCGATGGCCGCGAAGCGCGCCGGCTTTGCGAAGATGCGGCGCGAGCTCATGATTGCAGCACCACGCAATCGTCGGGCGTGAACCAGGCGACGACATGCTGGTTCAGGCTGTAGGCGTCGACGTCCAGCCGCGCGCTGTTAGCGACCGACGCCTGCAGCATCCCGCCGGTGTCGAGCTTCACCTTATAGGTGGTGGTGCCGCCGAGATAGCAGATGTCCGCGATCACGCCCTCGAGGGTGTTGATCGCCGTCTCACGACCGGCCTCGTTGGCCGGGCCGCGGCGCGACAGCTTGACCTTCTCGGGGCGGATCGCGACCGCCAGTTTTCCGGTGCCGACCGCCTCACGCGGCTCGGCCACCACCAGCGCCCCCGCATCGCGCGTGCCGATGACCAGACGACGACCGTCGCGCAATTTTGACTCGCCGTCGAACAGGTTGACGTCGCCGACGAACTCGGCGATCCAGCGCGAGCGCGGCGCCTCATAGAGCTCGCGGGGGTTCGCGACCTGGGCGAGCCTGCCTGATTTCATCACGCCGATCCGGCTCGCCATCGTCATCGCCTCCTCCTGGTCGTGGGTGACGATGATGAAGGTCATGCCGAGCCGCCGCTGCAGCTCCATCAGCTCGGCTTGCGTGTTTTCGCGAAGCTTCTTGTCGAGGGCTGCGAGCGGCTCGTCGAGCAGCAGGAGCTGAGGGCGGCGCGCCAATGCGCGGGCGAGCGCCACGCGCTGGCGCTGACCGCCGGACAACTGGTCCGGCTTGCGCTTCTCCAATCCCTCGAGCTTGACCAGCGCCACCATCTCCGCGACGCGCGTGGCGATGTCGGCACGCGGCATGCCGGCGCGCTTCAGGCCGAAGGCAATGTTGTCGCGTACCGACAGATGCGGGAACAGCGCATAGTTCTGGAACATCATGTTGATCGGGCGGTCGTGCGGCAGCGCCTGCGCGATATCCTTGCCGCCGAGCAGAATACGCCCCTCGTCCGGCGCCTCGAAGCCCGCGAGCATGCGCAAGAGCGTGGTCTTGCCGCAGCCGCTCGGGCCGAGCAGCGCGAAGAACTCGCCGGCCTTGATATCGAGCGACACGCCGTCGACGGCGCGGAACGTGCCAAAGGTCTTGGCGACGCCCTCGATGCGCAGCAGCGGCTGGCCGGCCGCCGGACATGCGTCTCCGCCAGCCGGTTCAGCCGCAACGTTCATCCCGGGCAATTCTTCCGCCATGGTCCCTGCCAACCCCGATTCCGCCGCACGCTAGCGGCCGATCGTGTTTAGCTCAACCGGTTCGGGGAAAACTTACATCGCGCCGCCGTAGCCCGGATGGAGCGAAGCGGAATCCGGGGCTGTTCGCCGGCGCAGAGACTCTCCCGGATTTCGCTTCGCTCCATCCGGGCTACACCAGTGACCGGCTCAGATCCGCCATGAACGCCGCCAGCGCCTCACGGTCCGCCGCAGGCATTGTCAGGCCCAGCTTGGAACGGCGCCACAGAACGTCATCCGGAAAACGCGCCCACTCGCAGGTCATGAGATATCGCACCTCCGCGCCGGTCAGTTCGGGACCGAAGGCTGGGCCAAGCTCTTTGCGCGTCCTTGCTTCACCGAGCACGGCCGCCAATCGCGAGCCGTAGGCCGCGACCAGGCGCTGGGCTTCCGGCTCGGACAGAAAGCGCCAGCGCTCGCGTGCGAGGTCGACCTCGGTGTCGAAACGATCCCAGGCGAAATCTCCACCTGGCAGCGCTGCGCCGGCGGTCCAGGGCGGCGACATCGGATAGAACGGCGTCAGCCTCGTCACCGCCCGCTCGGCGCGCCGGCGCGCGGTGGTGAGGTCGCCGCCGAACATCGTGATCAGCGGTGCCTTGCGCCGGCGCGCGTGGAACAGGGTTGTGCCCTCGCGTTGCCGCGCGGACGCCGGTCTCAGATTGACGCCGCAGACCGCCCGGACCACGTCGGTCGGGGCGACGCGCTCGCGGAAGTAGCGGCTCGCCGCTTCGCAGAGATAACCGACATCGGCCCCTCGCACCGCCACGATGGCGGGGTCGCCGGTGAAATCGTGCGTGACTGTGCCGATCAGCGTGAACGCGCGCTCAAACGGGCTTGCGAAGATCAGTCGGCCGTCGCTGTTCTGGAACACGTAGACATTGTCTGAATCGAACAGCCTGGGCACGATGATCTGGCTCATCTGCATGGCCGTCGCGGCGGGCTGCGGCTGGCGCAGGACGGTCTCCGCGACGATCGAGGTCCAGCCGCCACTGGTATTGGCCAGCGCCCTTGCTGTAACGGAGCGGCGGTGGCCGCGATCGACCACGGCGAGCCGCCAGATGTCGGTTCGGTCGGCACGTACGCAGCGCGCCCCGGTCCGGATCGTCGCACCACGCTCGGCGGCGTCCAGCGCCGTGAGCACGACAAGCCGGGAATCGTCGACGATACAGTCCGAATATTCGAACGCCGTGCCGAACGGGCGCTTCAGCGCGTTGCCGACCGGGTGATGGGTGATATCGAGGGTCGTCGATCCAGGCAGGCCGCTCCGGCCGGCGAGGACGTCATAAAGAAACAGGCCGGCCCGCAGCAGCCACGGCGGACGCTCGTCCACATGTGCAGGAATCACGAAACGCATCGGCCGCACCAGATGCGGCGCGATGGCGAGCCAGGTCCGGCGCTCGGCCAGTGCCCGGCGCACCCGCCAAAAGCCGCGGCGCTCCCGCACCGAGAGATCGCCGTGGATCAGCCGCGGTGTGGCCGACGACGCCGCGCCGCCGAGATCGCCCTGCTCGAACAGGATCACCCGCAGGCCGCGGCCCGCCGCATCGCGGGCGAGGCTGACGCCGTTCAGGCCGCCGCCGATGATCGCGAGGTCGTAATCCGCCATGAAGCCGTCGAATGGGAGCGAAGCACTCCCATCCACTAGAGCGATTTCCGTTCCGATGAAATCGGAACGGTGGCTCTAGATTCATATTCTGACGCGTTTTCTTGACGCGAGCCGCTGTCCACTTCGCTCGAAAACGCTCTAACCGGTCTTCAGCGCAAGCTCCATGGCTTCGGCGCGGCCGACGAGCCCGGCATATTTGCCGATCGGCAACGGCTTGCCGAGCAGATAGCCCTGCACCCCGTCACAGCCTTCCTTGGCGAGGAAGGCGAGCTGGTCGAGCGTCTCGACGCCCTCGGCGATGATCGACATTTCGAGGCCGTGGCCGAGGTCGATGACGGCGCGCACGATCGCCGCCGATTGCGGGTTGCGGCCGAGATTGATGATGAAGGCGCGGTCGATCTTGATCTTGTCGAACGGGAACGCCTGGAGATAGCTCAGCGAAGAATAGCCGCTGCCGAAATCGTCCATGGAGATGCGCACGCCGAGCGCCTTCAGGCGGCGCAGCAGCGCAAGGCCGCGATCGAAATCCTCGATCAGAACACCTTCGGTGATCTCGAGCTCGAGCCGGCCGGGTGCGAGGCCCGTCTCGATCAGGATCGAATGGACGAGGCCGACCACGTCGCCGTGCATGAACTGCGCCGGCGACAGATTGACCGCGACCTGCAGCGGCTTCGGCCAGGACGCCGCCTCGCGGCAGGCCTCGCGCAGGATCCACTCGCCCATCTCGACGATGAGGCCGCTCTCCTCGGCGATGGGAATGAATTCGGCCGGCGAAACCTGGCCGCGCACCGGATGCTGCCAGCGCGCCAGCGCCTCGAAGCCGATGATCTCGCTCTCGGCGACGCTGTGGCCCGCGGCCCCCTGCGGCTGGAAGGCGAGCGAGAGCTCGCCGTTCTTGACCGCCATGGAGAGGTCCTGGTGCAGCACGCGGCGGTCGCGGATCTGCTGGTCCATCTCGGGCTGGTAGAGGCTGATCGTGCCGCGCGACTTCTGCTTGGCGCGGAACAGCGCCGCGCCGGCATTGGCGAGCAGCGAGGCGCCATCGGTGCCATTGTGGGGAAAGACCGACATGCCCGTGGTGATGCCGGCGCGGACCGGGCGGCCGTCGATCTGGAAGTCCCTCGCGACAGCTTCGCCGATCTGCTGCGCCAGCGCGAGGCCCGCCTCGGGCTGCTTGCCGTCGATGATCAGGCCGAACTCGTCCCCGGACAGGCGCGCCACCACGCCGCCGCGTGCGGAATCCTGCAGCCGATGGGCGACCTCGATCAGGAGCTTGTCGCCCAGCGCATGGCCGAAGACGTCGTTGACCTCCTTGAGGCCGTCGAGGTCGACGCAGAGCACGGCGAACTCCTCGTCCGTGCCCTCGCAAGCCTCGATCATCTGAGTCAGCGCCTGCAGGAAGGCCGCGCGATTCGGCAGATCGGTGAGGCCGTCGTGATAGGCCATGTGCGCCATGCGCGACTCGGTCTGCCGGCGGTCGGTGACATCCTCGTGGGTCTTGATCAGATATTGCGGCTCGCCGGCATCATTGACCACGGTGGCGCGGCGGGTGAGGAACAGCCGCAGGCCGTTCTTGGTAGAGATCGGATGCTCCTCGGTGATCATCCCGCGCTTCTTGATCGCGGCCTCGTCGCGCGCGACGATCAGCCTGGCTTCCTTGGCGTTGAAGATGTCGGACGCGGTCAGGCCGGTGGCTTCCTCGCGCCTGCGGTTGAGGATCGTCTCCGCGCTGCGGTTGGCGAGCAGATAGCGGCCGTCCTTGACCTGCTCCACGATCAGCGCAACCGGGATGTTGTCGACCACGAGCTCGAGGAACTTCTTGGTGCTCTCCAGCTCCTGCGACAGCGAGCGGCGGTCGGTGATGTCCTCGAACAGGATGAGCAGAAATTCGGGCTTGTTGCTCTCGTTGCGGACCACGATCCGGATCGAGGCGACCATGCGCCGCGCGCCGGCACGATCCACCTCGAACTCATTGCGGTGCTGGCCATCCGGCGAATTGAGCGCGGCCTGGTCAGCGGCCTCGATGCTGGCCGCCGAGGCCGACGCAAACAGCTCCCGTGCATTCCTGCCGACGGCGAAGTCCCGCGACAATCCCCAGAACTTCTCATAGGCGCTGTTGGCGAAGATGTAGCAGCCGTCCTCGATGTTCTTGGCCGCCACGCAGGCCGGCACATGATCGAGCACCGATTCCAGGAACTGCTTGGTGGAGGCGAGCTGCCGCGACAGGTTGCGCTGCTCGGTGACGTCGAGATGGGTCGCCACCGAGCCGCCGTTCGGCAACACGAAATACTTCACCAGGATAGCCCGTCCGTCCGGCAGTTCCGTGGTCAGGCCATTGGCGCTCGATGCCTTCCGGTAAAATTCGTCATCGGTGACGCCGAGCACTCCGCGCTCGCGGCGCAGCCTCAGGATGTCGCAACCGGTCATGTTGGGCCGGAGGTCGGATCGCGTCAGGCCATAGATCTCGAGATAGCGGTCATTGCAGAAGATGACGCGGCGCTGCGCATCCGTCATCACCACACCCTGGTTGAGGTTGTTCATGGCGGAGGAGATGAAGGCGTTGCGACGCAGCTGCAAACGGCTGGACCGGCGCAGCGAGGAATGGATCCACAGCCCGATCGCGGCGAGGAACGAGCAGACCACGATGCCCGCGATGAGGGCTTCCCAGATCACGCCGGGATCAAGCCTGGTGAGATCGCCCGGAACGGCAAGGCTGTCCGATGCCGCAAAGGCGCGCGCAGGCGCGCCCGTAACGGCCAGGCATAGGAGGGCGTGCACAGCAATCCAAAGCGTGCTGCCCACGTGCCAGTTCTTCTCAGCCATCAGCCACCCGCGATTTCAACGTCGGATTGTCTGGCTTCGCGGGTTTGGATCGGGTAAACGCCTGTGGGCACAACAGAATAATGTGACATAAAATGCGGCAATTGCCCTGACATGATAAACGACTTCTTAACGGAAGCCCCGCCTGCGCCGCCGCATCCGGACCGTGCGCCACCGGTGCTTCCAACTGGTATCCTGCACAACCATGGATAGGGTCGATTGCGTCGTCATCGGAGCCGGCGTGGTCGGGCTCGCGGTGGCCCGGAAGCTCGCCCAGGCCGGGCGCGAGGTGATCGTGCTGGAGGAAGCCGAGGCGATCGGCACCGTCACCTCCTCGCGCAACAGCGAGGTGATCCATGCCGGCATCTACTACCGGGCCGGGAGCTGGATGGCGCGCATGTGCGTGGCAGGCAAGCACGCGCTGTACCGCTACTGCGCCGAGCGCGGCATCCCGCACAAAAATTGCGGCAAGCTGATCGTCGCGACCAGCCCGAAGGAGACCGAGAAGCTGCAATCGATCAAGGCGCATGCCGAGGCCAACGGCGTGCTCGACATGCAGCTGCTCTCGGGCGAGGCCGCACGCGCGCTGGAGCCGGCGCTCGCCTGCGACGCCGCGCTGCTGTCACCGTCGACGGGCATCATCGACAGCCATTCCTACATGCTCTCGCTGCGCGGCGAAGCCGAGGACGCCGGCGCAGCTTTCGCGTTTCACACCCCGCTGATCCGTGCCAAGGCGGCGGCCGGCCTCATCGAGATCGATGCCGGCGGCGAGGCACCGATGACGCTGCAATGCAGCCTCCTCGTCAACGCCGCGGGGCTGTCGGCAACGCATGTGGCGCGCAGCATCGACGGCATGCCGCTGGACCGGATTCCGCCGGCCTATCTCGCCAAGGGAAACTACTTCAGCTGCAACGCCAGGGCGCCGTTCTCGCGCCTGATCTATCCGGTGCCCGAGCCCGGCGGCCTGGGCGTGCACCTGACGCTGGACATGGCAGGACAGGCGCGCTTCGGGCCTGACGTCGAATGGATCGAGACGATCGACTACGAGGTCGATCCGTCACGCGCCGAGCGCTTCTATCCCGCGATCCGCAAATACTGGCCGACGCTGCCTGACGGCGCGCTGATGCCGAGCTATTCGGGCATCCGCCCGAAGATCGTGCCGCCGGCCGTGGCCACGCAGGATTTCTTGATGCAGGGCCCGCGCGATCACGGCGTTGCAGGCCTGATCAATCTGTTCGGCATCGAATCGCCGGGACTGACGTCCTCGCTCGCGATCGCCGATCACGTCGCCGAGCTCGCAGATATCGACAGTGTTTCGAGAAGCGGATAGGTGTGCGCGTCGAGAGCCACGGGTCCAAGCAAGAGTGAGCGCCGCACAACCGTGTTGCACGGTACACACCTTGCAGCAGGGATGAGCACGGATGCTCTCATCCCTGCGTGAAGGACGTGATCAACTCTACACTGTCACGGGGGTTACTAGTGGAGCGTGTCGCCAGATTGCTTCAGACGCTCGATCTGGTCCTTGACCATCAACTTCCGGCGCTTCAACTCAACAATTTGCAGGTCGTCTGTTGAAAGGTGCACGAGAGCTTCGTGCAATTCGTTTTCGAGAAGTTTGTGCTTCCGTTCCAATTCAACGAGATGTGCCTGAATTGTCATTCGAAACCTCCTCGGTAGGGTTGAACCTTTAGGATTCGATCCGGACAACCAAGTCTACATCACCGATTCGTCCTGTCGATGGGTATCCGTCGTTGCAGCGTCATTTTTGAAAGTTCATATGTAACGAAGCGTGACTAAGGGAACCACGCCGGAAAAATCCATGATATCAATACGCCGACGCACCGCCGCAGCTCCCTGCAGAAATATGTTGCTGGAGATCGGGGACGAGGGATCGCAGATCGCTTGCGATCACGCGGCGCAAGGACGATAATTTCCACAGGGCATCCACAGCCCGGATCTCACGCCTATCGGTTTTCGGCCACCGCAGACATGACCAATGAAGATGAGCGTGAGCTCGAAGCCGAGCTCACCCGGTTGCAGCAGGAACACCGAGATCTCGATGCGGCGATCGATGCATTGCATCAATCGCCCGCCCCCGACCTGTTGCGGTTACAGCGCCTGAAGAAGCGCAAGCTGTTGTTGCGCGACCGCATCGCGTTCATCGAAGACCAGATCACCCCCGACATCATCGCCTGACCGTGAGCCGGTCTTGCGCGGCGCCCCGCCGCTTCCGAATCCGCTTGACTCAATAAGAACAAAATAGGAACATTCGCGGGCGCCCCAACACCTCAGAGAACGCTCAAGGACAACACACGAGGACAACGCAGATGTCGGCAACCGCCCTTTTCGACAACAGCCATTACGAACAGGCCTGCGATCAGGCGATCGCGATGTGCGACGGCAATCTGCGCAGCACCATCAAGGCGCTGATCATGGCCAACGAATATCTGGAAGCCGAGCTGGAGGAATTGCAGGCGGCGATTTCAGCCGGCTGCATTCCGGAGATCTCGCGCAGCAAGATGCGGAGCAAGAGCAGCGCCGCATAATCTTCAACCTTGGAGCAACGCCATGTCGGATGTGACCTATTACGTTGCAATGCCCTTCTTGATCGATGACGACGGATCACCCGTCGCAGGCGCTGCAGAGGAGTGTCAGTCCTCGACGGCGGCGCTGCGACGCGCAGAGATGCTGGCGCGCGGCGCCGGCCATATCGGCGCGATCGCGTTCAGCCGCAGCGGCGATCCCATGACCGGCGAATTCGGCGACGCGACGCTGCTGCGCAAGTTCGGCAACGTGCCGGAAGATCTTGCCACCCTCTAGACTAGCGCTCGCCGCCGACCAGCCTGATCCGCGGCTCGTGCCGGCGGCTCGCCTTGCGCACATACATGGCGGCATCCGCCTCCTCCAGGGCGCGGCCTGCAGCGGATTGCGGACCGAGCAGCGCGACGCCGGCCGAGGCGCCCGCGGCCACGTGCTGGCCGCGAAAAACGAATGACAATTCGTCGATCGCCTGCTCCAAGGCCGCAGCCTTGACCTTCGCATCGGTCTCGCTGAGATTCCAGAGCAGCAGCGCGAACTCGTCGCCCCCGAGCCGGCCGACCACGTCGGAGGCGCGGATCTGTCGCGTCAGCGTGGCGACAATCGCCTTGAGCACCTCATCGCCGGCGGCATGACCGAAGGAATCGTTGATCGGCTTCAGCCGATCGACGTCGAGCACGATCAGCGCCCCGCTGGCGCGGTAGCGCTTCATATAGGCGATGGCGCGCGCGAGCTCGCGCTCGAAACCGCGCCGGTTGGGAATCCCGAGCAGGAAATCGGTATCGGCGGCCGCCTCGAGCTCCGAGATCCGCAACAGGGCCGCCTTGAGCTTGCTCCTGAGGCCGCGGATGATCGCCTTGCCGTCATCGGCAGCCGGCGCTCTGCGCAAGGCCGGTTTGGCCGCGCGGCTCGAAACGGCTTTGGATCGGGCGGCGCTCATGTTCCGGCCCTTTCTGGCCTTCGCAGGGCTCGCCCTTTTCGGTTTCTTCATGGGCATCGTGCTCAATGAAGGCTTGCGGGGATTCACCAAGACAGGATAGTGGATTCCCTTCTCCTTGCCACCGCCTTGCGAGCCGCCGGCCGGAATCATTAATCTGGCCTATCTCTCTGTTTTTCTGGGCACAATTGACGTCATGACCGCGCCGATCGCCATCATCATGGGAAGCCAGTCGGACTGGGACACGATGCGGCACGCCGCCGACACGCTTGACGCGCTCGGCATTGCTGCCGACAGCCGCATCGTCTCGGCCCACCGCACGCCCGACCGGCTGTTCGCATTCGCCAAGGGTGCCAAGGCCGCAGGCTACAAGATTATCATCGCCGGCGCCGGTGGCGCGGCCCATCTGCCCGGCATGGCGGCGGCGCTGACGGAACTCCCTGTGTTTGGTGTTCCCGTCGAATCCAAGACGCTCAGGGGCGTCGATTCGCTCTATTCGATCGTCCAGATGCCCGCGGGCATTCCGGTCGGCACCCTCGCCATCGGCAAGGCCGGCGCGATCAATGCCGCGCTGCTGGCAGCCGCCGTGCTGGCATTGTCCGACCCCGCCCTGTCGGATCGCCTCGCCGCCTGGCGCAAGGCCCAGACCGAGGCGGTCGCCGAGCGGCCGGAGGACAAGGCGTGACGGACACCAGGCACGTGAAGCTGAAGCCCGGTGACACCATCGGAATCCTCGGCGGCGGACAATTGGGCCGGATGCTTGCCATGGCCGCGGCGCGACTCGGCCTGCGCTGCCAGGTGTTCTCGCCCGATCCGGATTCACCGGCCTTCGACGTCGTGCTGAACGCGACCTGCGCCGAATATGCCGACGTCGAGGCGCTCGAATTGTTCGCGCATGATGTCGACGTCATCACCTACGAATTCGAGAACGTGCCGGCGGCAGCCGCGCTGGTATTGGACGCGCGCCGCCCGGTGCTGCCCAACCGCAAGATCCTCGAGACGACCCAGGACCGGCTCGCCGAGAAGGATTTCGTGACGAAGCTCGGGATCGGCACTGCCGCCTACGCCGACGTCACCTCCGTCTCCTCGCTGCGCGAGGCGATCGCCAGGATCGGCCTTCCAGCGGTGCTGAAAACCCGCCGCTTCGGCTATGACGGCAAGGGCCAGGCCATCATCCGCGAGGGCGACGACATCGCGAAGGTGTGGACCAGCCTCGCCACCAAATCGGCGATCCTGGAGGCCTTCGTGCCCTACGAGCGCGAGATCTCCGTGATCGCCGCGCGCGCGGCCACGGGCGAGGTCGAGTGCTTCGACGTCACCGAGAACGAGCACCGCGACCACATCCTGAAGATATCGCGTGCGCCCGCGCCGATTCCTGACGCGCTCGCCGAGGAGGCGCGCAGCATCGCGAGCAAAATCGCAAGCGCGCTCGACTATGTCGGCGTGCTCGCGGTCGAGATGTTCGTGCTGGCAGGCGGCACCGGACCGAAGGTGCTGGTCAACGAGATCGCGCCGCGCGTGCACAATTCCGGGCACTGGACGCTCGACGGCGCCTCCGTCTCACAGTTCGAGCAGCACATCCGCGCCATCGCCGGCTGGCCGCTCGGCAAGCCGGTGCGCCACGGCGAGGTCGTCACCATGACCAACCTGATCGGCGACGAGATCAACGATTACGAAAAGTGGCTGAGCGTGCCGGGCGCGACCGTGCACATCTACGGCAAGGGCGCGCCGCGCCCCGGCCGCAAGATGGGCCACGTGACAGAAGTCAGGCCGCCCCGGGACAAGTGACGGGATCGCAGCAAGAGCTGCAATCCCGCCGGGTGATTGTGACTACGCCGTCTTCACGCCCGCAACGACGCCGCTGGGCTCCTCGCTGAGCCAGCGATAGATCACCCCGCCGAGCGCGCCGCCGATCAGCGGCGCGACCCAGAACAGCCACAGCTGCGACAGCGCCCAGCCGCCGACGAACAACGCCGGGCCGGTGCTGCGCGCCGGGTTCACCGAGGTGTTGGTGACGGGAATGCTGACGAGGTGGATCATCACCAGCGCGAGCCCGATCGCCAGCGGAGCGAAACCCGCCGGCGCGCGCCCATGGGTCGCCCCCATGATGATGAACAGGAACATCATGGTCATCACCACCTCGGTGAGGAAGCCGGCCATCATGCTGTACTGACCGGGCGAATGCGCGCCATAGCCGTTGGAGGCGAAGCCCTTGCTGACGTCGAAGCCGGGCGCCCCACTCGCAATGACATAGAGCAGCGATGCGGCGACAATCGCGCCCGCCACCTGGGCGATCACATAAGGCAGGATCTGGCCGGCCGGAAAGCGGCCGCCTGCGGCGAGACCGACCGTGACGGCCGGATTCAGATGGCACCCGGAGATGTGGCCGATCGCGTAGGCCATGGTGACGACGCTCAATCCGAAAGCCAGGGACACGCCGACCAACCCGATCCCGACCTGCGGGAAGCCGGCGGCGATCACCGCGCTTCCGCAGCCCGCGAATGTCAGCCAGAAGGTGCCGATGGCTTCGGCAGCATATTTTTTGATGTCCATTGTAGTCCCTCATTGCAAAGATTCCGGAACAAAGCTCCGGTGCGGCCCCGTCCTCGGCGCCAAATCGCCCAAATCGGGGCCGCATGGAGGTATTTTCGCCGCATTTAATGGCCGAACTTGGCCCGAAAATCCGCTTGGCCGGTGGACATCTGCGGTTTTGTCTGATACATCCGCGCGCTCAAGGTTAAGGGCTTGCGCGTTTCGCCATCCCCTTTGACTTACCAGAATTCAAATCCGATCCACCTGAAGAGGATGCCGCGTGCAGGTTCTCGTTCGCGATAACAATGTTGATCAAGCCCTCAAGGCGCTGAAGAAGAAGATGCAGCGCGAGGGAATTTTCCGCGAGATGAAGCTCCGCGGTCATTACGAGAAGCCCTCCGAGAAGAAGGCCCGCGAAAAGGCCGAGGCCGTGCGCCGCGCGCGCAAGCTGGCCCGCAAGAAGCTGCAGCGCGAAGGCCTGCTGCCGATGAAGCCGAAGCCGGTGTTCGGCGCCGGCCCGGGCGGTGATCGCGGCGGTCGTGGCGGCCCCGGTGCAGGTCCGCGCGGACCGCGCTGAGCCGATTCAGCAAGACTTTAGTTTTCGATGACGCGGGCCCCGGGCCCGCGTTATTGTTTTGAGGACTTGTCGGATCAAGCTCTAGCGCGAGCCAACCGTAGATGGCCTCCCCTTTCTCCCAGCGCGGCCTTCCGCGACGGCGCCGGATCTGGCAGCCGCCGCTCGCGGCGGCCCTGACGGGGATCGTGCTGGGCGGCTGCTCGTTCGATCTGGGATCACTGATGCCGGAGAAGGACAAGCCGCAGGAGGCCCCCAAGGCCGCCGCGCCGGCCGAGAGCGCGGTGAGCGCCGGCAACGTCACCGAAGCCCAGGCCCATACCGCGAAGGCTCAGTCTCTGGCGAAGTCAGGCGAGGCCGCGGCAGCGCTCGACGAGTTCAATCGCGCGATCGGCCTCGATCCCTACAATGCGCAGGCGCTCTATGGCCGCGCCCTGATCTACCAGGGCAACAACCAGCACGACTTCGCGATCGCCGATTTCAGCGCCGCCAGCGGACTCAACCCGCAAAAGGCCGAGCCGCTGCTGGGCCGCGCCAACAGCTATCTCGCGCTCGGCAAGGTCAAGGAGGCCACAGCCGATCTCGACGAAGCCTCCGAGGCCGATCCGAACAATGCCCAGGTCTGGACCGCGCGCGGTCAGGTCTATGAGCGCTTGGGCGACAAAGCCAAGGCGGCGGCGTCCTACACCAAGGCGGTTGCGCTTCGTCCACGCGACGAACCCGCTCGCAGCGGTCTCGCCCGCGTCGGCGGCTGACGGTTTGGCGGAGGCTGAGCGGAGTTCTAGTCGGGCGTGGCGCTCTTGGGCAGAACGGCGTTGAACATCGACTTCATGCCCGACAGCATCTCGTCGGCGACATTGGTCTTCTTCGGCCGCGGCAGGGCGGCGCCCGCATCGGCACGCAGGTCGAGCGGCGGTGCGATGACCGGCACGGGAATGTCGGCCGGCGGCGTCACCCGATTAGGATCATCGTTGCCGATCGAGGCCGTGTAGGGCGGATTGGAGCCCCCATTGCCATAGGCCTCGGGTGAGGGCGTCGAGACATTGATCGGCGGCGGCAGCGGACGGACTGGAGACGGCTCCACATTCACGACACGCGGAGCCTCCGGCGTGCGGGCGGCGTCCCGCACCGCAGGCTCAGCCGGCTTGGTCTCCGACGCGCGAGCCTCGGCAGGCTTGGTTTCCGACGACCTGGCCTCGGCAGCCTTGCCCTCGGGCGACTTGCGCAGGCGCTCGATCGCAGCACGCGCCAGATCGTTGGCGTCGGGAGCCGCGGAAGCCGCCGTCGGGGCCGAATTGGCCTCAACCACGGGAGCAGAAGCCGCCGGTGCGGATTTCGCCGCGGCCTTGTCGCGGGCAGAGGGACGTCCGCGCGGACCGGTGTCAGCGGGAGCGACGTCTGCGGCCTTGGTCTCGGCGGCCGGCGGATGATCGACCGGCTTCTCGACCGCCGCCTTATCCGTCACGCTCTTCTCGGGGATGCCCTTGGCCTTGACGCCGGAGGCGGGAAGGTTGGCGGTATCGGTGGGTTTGCCGTCGCTGCCGGTCTGGGCAGGCGCGGTCACGGCGGCTGGGGTGTCGGCGGCCGGCTTGGCGTTGATGTAATGATTGACGATGTAGGCCCCGATGATCGTCGCGAGCACCGAGGGGAAAATATCCATCGAAATTTTTGCGAGGTATTTCAGCATTCCGACCACACTCCCCGCGCGACCTGATGCGGGAACTTTAGGGCATTGTGAGGGATCAACTGCGACGGATCGATGGCAAACGGTGGCGCGACCCTAGCGTTTCAGCTCAATTTCAAGGAACACGATCTCAGTTGAGGTTTCGTTAAGTACGTCATGCTGGACGCCGGCCTTGCGGAAATAGGATTTCCCGGCGGCAAGCTGCGCCTTGGACCTTTCGCCATTGGGCGCGACGATGGTCATCTCGCCGGCGGCGAGCGGAACGATCACATAGTCCATGCCATGGGTGTGATGGCCGGTGGCGCTGCCGGGGGCAAGCCGCCATTCCGTCACCCGGACCTCTTCGTTGTCGACCTGAACCTCGGACTGGGCGGCAAGCACCGGGAGCTCCTTCTAGGGTACGAAAACCATGAACACGTAGACGGCAAATACCACCATATGCACCAGGCCGAACAGGACATTGGTCCTGCCCGTGCCGAAGGTCAGCATGCTCAGGAAGAAGGTCAGCAGCAGGAGCACGCTGCCCTGGGCGCCGAGGCCGAGCTCGAGCTCCTTGTCGAGCGCGTAAGTGGCGACGCCGACGGCAGGAATGGTCAGGCCGATGGTCGCCAGCGACGATCCCAGAGCGAGGTTGATGCTCTTCTGGAGGTCGTTCTGGCGGGCCGCCGAGACGGCCGCGACGCCTTCCGGCATCAGGATCAGAAGCGCGACCAGAAGCCCGGCAAAGGCCGGCGGCGCGCCAATCTTGGCCGCGACGGCGTCGACCACCAGCGAGAATTTCTTGGAGAGCAGCACGACCGCCAGCAGCGCGATCAGCAGCAGCACGACGCTGAGCACCAGCATCCTGCCCGACAGATGCACCTCGCCGCTGCCGGCGTACGCCCGCTCGTGGACGAAGTAATCCTTGTGCAGGACCGTCTGGGTGTAGAGAAACACCGCATAGAGCGCCAGCGTGACCACGTCGACGAAGCCGAGCTGGACCGCCGAATAGACAGGCCCCGGCGTGGTGGTGGTGTAGTTCGGCAGGATCAGCGTGATGGTCGCGAGCGCGAACAGGACGCTGAGATAGACGTTGGCGCCGGAGAGCTGAAAACCCTGCTCGCGATAGCGCAGGCCGCCGATGAAGATGCAGAGCCCGACGAGGCCGTTGCAGACGATCATGACCACGGCGAACACGGTGTCGCGCGCCAGTGCCGGGGCAGGCTTGTCGCCCAGCATGATCGTGGTGATCAGCGCGACCTCGATGATGGTCACCGAGAGCGTCAGCACCAGCGTGCCGTAGGGTTCGCCGACCCGCTCCGCGATCACCTCGGCATGATGAACCGCCGCGAACACCGTGCCGAACAGGATGACCAGAAGGACGACGGTGAAGAGAAGACCGCCAAACGACAGCGTGAAGACGTGATCCGTGGCGCTGACGGCTGCGAACAACAGCAGGGCCAGCGCCGGAAAGACCCAGGCCGACCGGGGCATCGGATCATGCGCGCTCATCATCGGCTCCAACTACGAAAGCGAGCAATAGCAAATCGGCCGGCGGATTCAATGCCAGTGCAGGATCGGTGCGACCGGCAGGAACGTCAGCAACAGGAACAGCGGGATCAGCACGGCGCCGGCGCGCAGGAGATAACCGAAGAAGCTCGGCATCGCGACGCCGTTCTCGCGGGCGATGCTGCTCACCATGAAGTTCGGCGCGTTGCCGATATAGGTGAGTGCTCCCATGTAGACCGCTCCCATGGAGATCGAGGCGAGCGTGCCCGAGAGCTGATGCATCAGCACCTGCGGATTGCCGCCGGCGAGCTCGAAGAACAGCAGATAGGTCGGCGCATTGTCGAGGAACGCGGACATCAGGCCGGTGAACCAGAAATAAACGACCTCGCGCGGCGCGCCATCCGGCGCCGTCACCGCCGACAGCAGCCAGGCGAACGCGCCGTGATGGCCGGCATTGAGCATGGCAATGACCGGGATGATGGCGACGAAGATGCCCGCGAACAGTTTTGCGACCTCGCGGATCGGCTCCCAGGTGAAGCCGTTGGCCTGCCTGTGCTCGTCGGGCGTCAGCCACACCGACAGCGCCGCGATGGCCAGCAGCGCCAGGTTGCGCGCGACGTCCTCCAGCTCCAGCTTGGTACCGAAAATGTCGAAGGCAATGTCGGGCCTCCACATCGCCGAAGCGAGAAGGCTGGCGACGATGGCTGCGATCAGCACCAGATTGACGAGGCCGCGGATGCGCAACGGCTCTCCCCGGCCTGTGTCGGCGGGCGGCGGCTCACTGCGAAAGCGCCAGACGTCGACGACGGCGAAGATCGCGAGCAGCAGGACGGCGACGAGTGCGGTCTGCAACCAGATGGTCCGCGTGGTCCAGAAGAAGTCAACGCCATGCAGGAAGCCGACGAACAGCGGGGGATCGCCGAGCGGGCTCAGCGCGCCGCCGACGTTGGCCACCAGGATGATGAAGAAGATGACGACATGGGTGTTGTGGCGCCGCTGCCGGTTGGCGCGGATCAAGGGGCGGATCAGGATCATCGCGGCACCCGTGGTGCCGACGATGCTCGCCCCCAGCGTGCCGAGCGCGAGGATGCCGACATTCGCCGCCGGCGTGCCCTTGATGTCGCCGGTGATGAGGATGCCGCCGGCCACGACATAGAGAGCGAACAGCAGCACGATGAAGCCGAGATATTCGGCGAGCATGGCATGGACCAGCGCCGCCAAGGTCGCCGCGCCGCCGGCAAAGACGACGAGCGCGGCGAGCGCCAGCAGCGACCAGGCGGCGGTGATCTTGCCGTAGTGGTGATGCCAGATCTTCGGCAACAGCAGCGGCCCCATTGCAATCGACAGCAACAAGCCGGCAAAGGGCAGCGCATAGGGCCAGCGCATCGCCGCACCATCGAGGCCGGTCGCGGCAAGCGCATTCTGCGGCAGAAGCGTCAAGCAGGAGGCAGCGAGCGCGGGGATGTAACGTTGAGCCAAGCCGTCAGCCGCCAATGAAGCCTCTCGCCGTTTCGATCGCGCCATATTGATCGAGATCGTCGTGCCCGCCGCCCTCGATGCGAACGAACCGCTTGGGCTCGCGGGCGAGCGCGAACAGACGCTCTCCGAAGACGATCGAAATGACAAGGTCATTGGTGCCATGCATGACGAGCAGCGGCACCGTGACGCGCGACATGCGCTGGTCCGAATGGAACGGGTCGCGCATCAGAAGGCGGACCGGAACGAACCAGAACGATGACCCCGCAATGTCGGCCGTCGACGTATAGGGCGCCTCCAGGATGAGTTTTCCAACGCGATGCTCCGAGGCGAGCGCGACCGCGACGCCCGTCCCGAGCGAAAAGCCCCAGGCGACGATTCGTTCCGCCGCATAGCGCGCGGTGGTGAACGCGTAGGCGGCTGCAGCGTCGCGCAGCAGGCCCTGCTCGCTCGGCATCCCGCTCGAGCCGCCATAGCCGCGATAGGACAGCGCAACGAGGCCGGTGCCGTCGGCAGTCATCGCCTTGAAACGGCCGACGCGGCCGGCGAGAAAATCGCCATTGCCGTGGAAGTAGAGGATCACGGAACGACCGGGCTTGGCCGGCACGTGCCAGACGATGACCTGCTCGCCATCAGACGTGGTCAGGACATGCTCTTGCGCCTCGGGAAGGCCCGCAGCATCGGGTGCGGTGCGGCCGGCGGGCGGGATCGGAAACAGCATCTCGCGCTGGCGGACGTACAGCACGAGGAGACCGGCGCAATAGACGGTCAGGAGCACGATGGCGATCCACTTGACAATGCTCATCATTGCGCGGCCGCTCCCTCGCTTGAGACTAGGGCTTGCGACGGCTCCGCAGCAATTTCATGACGTCGGTCGCAGGCTCGCCGGAACGTCGCGGCAGCTGCACGCCGCCTTGTGGGCAGCGTGCCAGGCGACGCGCTGCTCGCGCACGCCTTGGGCGGCATGCGATCGGACTGGTGCCATTCCTAATTGATGGCCACGGTCCCTCCCCCCGTCACATCGCCTTGACGATGTTCTCGGTGACCTTCTTGGCGTCGCCGAGCAGCATCATGGTGTTGTCGCGGTAGAACAGCGGATTGTCGATACCGGCATAGCCCGACGCCAGCGAGCGCTTGATGAACATCACCGTGCCGGCCTTCCAGACCTGGAGCACCGGCATGCCGTAGATCGGCGAAGTCTTGTCCTCTTCGGCCGCCGGGTTGGTGACGTCGTTGGCGCCGATCACGAAGGCAATGTCGGCCTGCGCGAATTCGGAGTTGATGTCCTCGAGCTCGAACACCTCGTCATAGGGCACGTTGGCTTCGGCCAGCAGCACGTTCATGTGGCCGGGCATGCGGCCGGCGACCGGGTGAATGGCGTATTTCACCTCGACGCCTTCCTTCTTGAGCATGTCCGCCATCTCGCGCAGCGCGTGCTGGGCCTGCGCCACCGCCATGCCGTAGCCGGGCACGATGATGACCTTGGAGGCGTTCTTCATGATGAAGGCCGCATCGTCCGCCGAGCCGAGCTTGGCGGGCTTCTGCTCGCCCGTGGCGCCGCCGGCCGCCGTGGTCTCACCGCCGAAGCCGCCGAGGATGACCGAGATGAAGGACCGGTTCATCGCGTGGCACATGATGTAGGACAGGATCGCGCCCGAGGAACCGACCAGCGCGCCGGTGATGATCAGCGCGGAGTTGCCGAGCGTGAAGCCGATGCCCGCGGCGGCCCAGCCGGAATAGGAGTTCAGCATCGAGATCACGACCGGCATGTCGGCGCCGCCGATCGGGATGATCATGAGCACGCCGAGCGCCAGCGCGATGATGGTGATCATCCAGAAGTCGAACGCGCCGCCGGTGAGGACGAGACGGACGATGAAGAACACCAGCGCGACGGCCAGCGCGATGTTGATGATGTGGCGGAACGGCAGGATGATCGGCGCGCCGCTCATGCGCGCGGACAGCTTCAGGAAGGCGATCACCGAGCCGGTGAAGGTCAGCGCGCCGATGGCGACACCGAGCGACATTTCGACCAGACTTGATGCATGAATGGCGCCAGGCTTGCCGATGTCGAAGGCCTCAGGCGCGTAGAACGCGCCGGCAGCGACCAGCACCGCGGCCATGCCGACCAGCGAGTGGAAGGCGGCGACCAGTTCCGGCATCGAGGTCATCGGCACGCGGCGGGCGATCACCGCGCCGATGCCGCCGCCGATCGCGACCGCGAGGATCACGAGGACCCAGGCCACGCCATCCGCCGGCGGATGGCTCGCCAGCGTGGTGGCGACCGCGATCGCCATGCCGATCATGCCGAACAGATTGCCCTGGCGCGAGGTTGCCGGGCTCGACAGCCCGCGCAGCGACAGGATGAACAGCACCCCCGCCACGAGATACAAGAATGCAGAGAGATTGGCGCTCATCTCAGGTCCCCATTGATCCCTTCAGCCCGAGGTGGCCGCTTACTTCGACTTCTTCTTGTACATCGCCAGCATGCGCTGGGTGACAAGGAAGCCGCCGAAAATGTTCACGCAGGCGAAGACGAGCGCGACGAAGCCAAAGCCGCGCGCCCAGCCCGAGCCGCTCGAAACCATGCCGACGCCGACCGCGAGCAGCGCGCCGACCACGATCACCGAGGAGATCGCGTTGGTCACGCTCATCAGCGGCGTGTGCAGCGCCGGCGTCACCGACCACACCACGAAATAGCCGACGAAGACGGCGAGGACGAAGATCGACAGCCGGAAGATGAAGGGGTCGACGACCTGTGCAGCGTGCTCCATGGCAATCTCTCCTTAAGCTTTCGGCTGGAAGTTCGGGTGGATCACGGCGCCGTCCTTCGTCAGCGCGGTAGCCTTGACGAGTTCGTCGTCCCAGTTGACGGCGAGCTTCTTCTCTTTCTTGTCGACCATGGTCTCGATGAAGGAGAACAGATTGCGCGCGTAGAGGCTGGAGGCCGAGGCCGCAACGCGACCCGCAACGTTGGTGTAGCCGACGATCTTGATGCCATCGAGGTCGACGACTTCGCCGGCCTTGGCGCCCTCGACATTGCCGCCGCGTTCGACGGCGAGATCGACCAGCACCGAGCCGGGCTTCATCGACTTGACCATGTCGGCACTGACGAGCTTCGGCGCCGGGCGGCCCGGAATCAGCGCGGTGGTGATGACGATGTCCTGCTTCTTGATGTGCTCGGCGGTGAGCGCGGCCTGCTTGGCCTGGTATTCTTTCGACATTTCCTTGGCGTAGCCGCCGGCGGTCTGCGCGTTCTTGAACTCCTCGTCCTCGACAGCGAGGAATTTCGCGCCGAGGGATTCCACCTGCTCCTTGGTGGCGGGCCGCACGTCGGTCGCGGTCACGACGGCGCCGAGACGGCGCGCGGTCGCGATCGCCTGGAGGCCGGCGACGCCGACGCCCATCACGAACACCTTTGCGGCAGGCACGGTGCCGGCTGCGGTCATCATCATCGGAAAGGCGCGGCCGAAGGCTTCGGCGCCCTCGATCACGGCGCGGTAGCCGGCGAGGTTGGCCTGCGAGGACAGCACGTCCATCACCTGCGCTCGGGTGATGCGCGGCATCAATTCCATCGCGAAGGCGGCGATGCCGGCATCGGCCATCGTCTTCAGCGCGGCATCGTTGCCGTAGGGGTCCATGATGGCGATGACGAGGGCGCCGCGCTTGTACTGCGCCAGCTCGGATGCCTCAGGGCGCTTCACCTTGATGATGATGTCGGCGTCCTTGAGCGCGTCAGCGCTGACGGTGGCGCCGACCGCGGTGAATTCGGAATCCGGCAGGCCCGATTTGATGCCGGCACCCGGCTCGACGGCGATCTCGGCGCCCAACGCCTTGAACTTCTTCACCGTATCAGGCGAAGCGGCGACCCGCGGCTCCGACGGATCTATTTCTTTGGCAACGGCGATCTTCATAGGCCCTCCGGCGACGCGGACAAAAACGCGCACGCGAACTTAGCGTTACTCCCGCAACGTTTGGATACCGGTTTTGAAACCGGCTTGTATGCAAATTTAATGAGCAGCCGCCGGCGTTGGCGGATGCAGCCGACGATGGATCAGGTCAGAAAGACCGCCATCAGGATCACGATGAGCGCGACCGAGACCGTGCCGTACTTCACCAGCTTGATGAAGCCCTCATAGGTCTGCTCGTGGGCAACGTAGTCGTTGCCGTCGGCGGTGGTGTACGCCACTTCGCTATGGTCAGCCATGGAATGTCCCCAGTCGAACGTCGAATTCTCGGGCTGGGATACCTGAAAGATTTAGACAGGGCAACGGCACCGAGGCGGGGTTTTCCCGCAAATCGGGTCATTTGGAATTCCAATTGTCCCGGATCCATCGCGTCAGACTCTCCTCACTGACTTCGCCGGCGGCGAGGGAGAGGATGATCGTTGTCGCTTCCGCGGGATCGGGGCTGAAAGCTACGCCGTTCTTGCGAAGAAAAGCCATCATGGCCATGAAGGCGATGCGCTTGTTTCCATCGACGAATGCATGATTTTTCGCGAGGCCGAATGCATAGGCTGCAGCGAGTTCGTCCAACGGCGCCTGTTCCGAGCGCCATTTGTTGATCGGGCGCTCCAGCGCCGAGCGCAGCATGCCTTCGTCGCGCAATCCCGGCGCACCGCCGAAGCGCCGGAGCTGTCGACCATGAATTGCGACAGCCTGCTCGTAGGTGACCCAGAGCGGCTCCTGAGGATCGCTCATGCGCATCGCCAGCTATTTTGCGAGCGCAGCGAGCGTGTCGCGATACTTATCCATGATCTCGTCGGCGATCTCCATCGTCCGCTCGAAATCGGGGTCGTAGGGCAGCAGCTGAAAACCACCACCAGGCAATTCCACCACATGCAATTGCTGGCCGCGCTTGAGATCGAGGCGCTGCATCAGCTCGCGTGGCAACAGCAAACCATCCGAATTGCCGATCTTCTTGATCTCAATTTTCATGGCCGACCTCCGGCGCGTTATACACTTGTATAACACAACCAACGGGTCGGTTCAACGGATGTTTTACGGATGGCGAATGCGTCAGCCCATCGCCTCCAGCTCGTCGATCATTCCGGCGATGACGCTGAGCCCGCCGTCCCAGAACTTTGGGTCCTTCGCATCTAACCCGAATGGCCGCAGCAGCTCGGAATAGTGCTTGGTGCCGCCGGCGGCGAGCATGTCGAGATAGCGCTCGGCGAAACCCTCGGCCGCGTTCTCGTAGACGGCATAGAGCGAGTTCACGAGACAGTCGCCGAACGCGTAGGCGTAGACATAGAACGGCGAATGGATGAAGTGCGGGATGTACATCCAGTAGTTCTCGTAGCCCGCCTTGATCTCGATCGCCGGTCCAAGGCTCTCGCCCTGCACCGACAGCCAGATCTCGCCGAGCCGCGTCGCGGTGAGCTCGCCGTTCTTGCGCTCGGTGTGGACCGCACGCTCGAAGGAATAGAACGCGATCTGCCGCACCACGGTGTTGATCATGTCCTCGACCTTGCCAACGAGCAGCGCCTGGCGCTGCTTCGCGCTCTTGGTCTGGGCCAGCAGCCGCTTGAAGGTGAGCATTTCGCCGAACACGCTTGCGGTCTCCGCCAGGGTCAGCGGCGTCGGCGCCATCAGCGCGCCGTTCTTTGCCGCGAGCACCTGATGGACGCCATGGCCGAGCTCATGCGCGAGCGTCATCACGTCGCGCGGCTTGCCCTGGTAGTTCATGAGAACGTAAGGGTGCGCTGACGGCGTGGTCGGATGCGAGAACGCCCCGGGCACCTTGCCCGGCCGGACCGGCGCGTCGATCCAGCGGTCGGTGAAGAAGCGCTCGGCGATATCGGCCATTTTGGGCGAGAAGCCGCGATAGGCCGTCAGCACCATGCTGCGCGCCTCCGGCCAGGCGATGACATCGGTCGCCGCGAAAGGCAGCGGCGCGTTGCGGTCCCAATAGGCCAGCCGCTTCTTGCCGAACCATTTCGCTTTCAGCGCATAATAGCGATGCGACAGTTTCGGATAGGCTGCGCGGACCGAGGCGACCAGCGCATCGACGACCTCGCGCTCGACACGATTGTTCAGATGGCGGGAATCGGCCACGTCCTTGAAGCCGCGCCAGCGGTCGGAGATGTCCTTGTCCTTGGCCAACGTGTTGGTGATCAGCGCAAAGGTGCGCTCATTGGCCTTGAAGGTCTTCGCCAGTGCCTCCGCCGCGCTCTTGCGCTTGGCGCCGTCGCGATCCTGCAGCAGATTCAGCGTCGGCTCGATCGCGAGCTCCTTGGCGCCGACCTTGAAGCGGAGGCTGGAGATGGTCTGATCGAACAGCCGGTTGAAGGCTGAATAGCCGGTCTGCGCCTTCTCCAGGAAAAGCTGCTCCAGCTTGTCGTCGAGCTGGTACGGCTTCTCCTTGCGCAGATCCTCGATCCAGGGACCGTAGTGCGCGAGCTCGGCGGCCTGCATCGCGCGATTCAAAATATCGTCATCGATCCGATTGAGCTCGAGCGCGAAGAACAACAGATGCGTGGACGCCGCCGTCAGCCGCTCGGACACGTCGCCGTAAAACTTTGAAATCGCAGGGTCCACACTGTCGCCGGCATGGACGAGCCCGGCATAGGAGCCGAGACGGCCGGCGAGATCGTCGATCGCCTCATAGCGTCGCACCGCCTCGGCGAGCCACTTTCCGCCATCTTCGTTTGCTGTCCCTGTCGCCAGCTTGCCCCTGTAGTCCGTCTCGAAGGCGACGCAGTCGGCATCCATTCTCTCGAGGTCGCGCGCCACCTCCGGCGCCTCGATCCCGGAATAGAGGTCGGCCAGGTTCCACTCCGGAAGCTTGCCGGTCTTGCTCGCAGCTTTGGAGGGTGCAGCTTTGGAGGGCCTTGCCTTGGGGGCGGATTTTTTGGTGCTTGGCTTGCGGAGAGCGGGCTTGCCGGGAGCGGACTTCTTGAGAGCGGACTTGTTCAAGGCAGATTTGTTCAAGGCGGACTTGGAGCGCGAATTCATTGTGTGGGAAACCTGTGTTCAACAATCGCGGCGGCAGGCGGGGGCATCAAGGTTTAAGCGTGCGTTAATCGGCTTCGGCCAGAGTGCCCCGATTCGAGACAGATAGTAGTAGCGTGCGGGGAACACCATGGCTGCCAGTATTTTGATCGCCGACGACGACGCTGTAGCCCGCCGGCTGGTCGAGAACATGGTGCAGAAATGCGGCTATGAGACGGTCGTCGTGGACTCCGGTGACGCCGCAATTGCCGCCCTCACTGCCCCCGACGGACCGGCCATCGACGCCGTCATCCTCGACCTCGTCATGCCCGGCCTCGACGGCATGGGCGTATTGGCGAAGATCCGCGAAGCCGGCCTGAGCGTCCCCGTCATCGTGCAGACCGCTCATGGCGGTATCGACAACGTGATCTCCGCGATGCGCGCGGGCGCGGCCGATTTTGTCGTCAAGCCGGTCGGCGTCGAGCGGCTCCAGGTCTCGCTTCGCAACGCGCTCAACACGTCCGCGCTCAAGGGGGAATTGCAGCGCATCCGTCACAGCCGCGAAGGACGGCTCACCTTCTCCGACATCATCACCCGCTCCGAAGCGATGACGGGCGTGATGCGCGCCGCCCAGAAGGCGGCAAACTCCGCGATCCCCGTGCTGATCGAGGGCGAGTCCGGCGTCGGCAAGGAGATGTTCGCGCGCGCCATCCATGGCAGCGGCGAGCGCAAGGCCAAGCCGTTCGTTGCGGTCAATTGCGGCGCAATTCCCGACAACCTCGTCGAGTCCATCCTGTTCGGCCATGAGAAGGGCGCCTTCACCGGGGCCACCGAGCGGCACACGGGCAAGTTCGTCGAGGCTCATGGCGGCACGCTGTTTCTGGACGAGGTCAGCGAGCTGCCGCTGACGGCGCAGGTAAAGCTGCTGCGTGCGCTCCAGGAGGGCGCCGTGGAATCGGTCGGCGGCCGCAAGCCGCTCAAGGTCGACGTCCGCATCATCTCGGCCACCAATCGCAAGCTGCTGGAGCGGGTGAAGCAGGGACAATTCCGGGAAGACCTGTTCTACCGGCTGCACGTGCTGCCGCTGACGATCCCCTCGCTGCGCGCGCGGCGTGAGGATATCCCGCACCTGCTCAGGCATTTCATCGCGCGCTTTGCCGCCGAGGAGAACCGCCCGATCACCGGGATCAGCGGCGAGGCGGTGGCCCATCTTGCCCAGCTCGACTGGCCCGGCAACATCCGCCAGCTCGAGAACGCGGTCTATCGCGCCGTGGTGATGAGCGACGGGGACCAGCTTGGTCTCGGCGACTTCCCTCTGCTCGCCTCGCAGGCGCATCCCGTCACGGATATTCCGACCGCTCCGTTGCTGCTCGAGCCGGCGGCGACGCCCTCCGTAGTGTCGGGTAATGAAATACCAATCGCCCCGCTCCCCGCGGTGGGAACGCTGTCTATGCTCACTGCGACCGGGGATGTCCGCCCGCTGGAGGACATGGAGAACGAGATCATCCGTTTCGCGATCTCGCATTATCGCGGCCAGATGTCCGAAGTGGCTCGCCGACTCAAAATCGGCCGCTCGACGCTCTACCGCAAACTCGACGAGGCCGGGGTTCCCGGGCATGGCGGCAAAAGCGGCGAGGAGACGCATTGAGCCCAGTGCGAACGAAGCTTCGCGCGGCGGTGCGAGATCGCTCTAAGCCGTTCGCGTGACGACGGAATTCGTCTGCGATTTGAACCGTGACTTGGAAGTGACAGACAGAGGGAAAAGCGCGTGGCAGAAGCGTACAATCCGTTGCCAAGAGGCTCCCTTGAAGTCAGTTTGTCGTGAGTTGCCCCGGGCAGCGCTGGCCGCAAAATCGGGGCCTGTATATCGTCTGCGTCAGAATCGTTGCGTGCAGGCGTGCAACTTTCGAGAGGCCGGCGCGGTTTAGCCGAAACATCAATAAGCGATAACGAGCTGTTCCATGAAGGAACAGTTCACCCGAGGGGTGCGACACAATGCGTGACCGTTTGAACCACCGTGTGGGCTTTGACCGTGTCTTGATGACGGTCGCGGCGACCTTCCTCACGGTGTCGGCCAGCTCGGCCCTGGCGCAGGATCTGCCGCGCAGCAGCGCCGCGGAACTCGCGATCGAAGCCGCGATCCCGCGCCCCGAACCGGCAAACGTCCCGCCCCCGACTGCAGCCGACATCAAGCTCGACACCACCGCCACGGTGCAGGATTCCACGAAGGACGTCGCAAGGGATTCCGCCAAGGTGAACGTCCCGCCCACGGCGGACAAGGTGGAGACCAAGCCCTCCGACCTTGCCACCACACCCGCGCCGGAAGCGCCGAAGAGCGAGACTGCAAAAACCGAGCCGGCCAAGGCCGACACCGCAACGGCCACGCCGGCGGCTCCCGCAGCACCGGCCGCCGAACCGGTGAAGGCCGCAAGCAACGTGCCCACCGCCGACCAACCGGTCGCGGACAAGCTCAAGGACATCATCGGCGCTAAGACCTCGCGCCATTTCGACCGCAAGAACGAGCGTGCAGCGATTGAGAAGTTCTACGGCGCGCGCGACTTCGCGCCGGTCTGGACGCAAGGCGGCAACCTGACTGCTGCGGCCAAGGGCGTGATCGCACGGCTCAAGGACGCGGCGTCCGACGGTCTCAATCCCGCCGACTATCCGGTGCCGGATTTCGCCGCCACGACCCCCGATGCGCTGGCTGATGCCGAGCTCAAGCTCACCGCCAGCATGTTCGACTATGCCCGCCACGCCCAGAGCGGCCGCATGCATTGGTCGCAGGCCGGCGGCGACATTCTCTATCCCGAGCATCCGGTCGATCCCGGCGAAGTGCTCGCCAAGATCACGACGGCGGCGGACGCCTCCGCGGCGCTCGAGAGTTACAACCCGCCGCACAAGCTCTACAAGGAGCTGAAGGCCAAGCTCGCCGAGCTGCGCGGCCAGGGCAGCGGTCCGGTGATCGAGATCGCCGACGGCCCTGCGCTGAAATACACCCCTGCCGGCAAGAAGCAGGCTGAGATCGTCGTGGAAGATCCGCGCGTGCCGCAACTGCGCGCCAAGCTCGGCCTCGCCGAGAATGCCAGCGACACCCGCTACGACGCTGCGGTCGCCGAAGCCGTGCGCAAGTTCCAGACCGGCGCCGAGCTGAAGCCGACCGGCATCCTAGACGACAAGACGGTCAAGGCGCTCAACACCCCCAAGCGCGACAAGCAGATCGACGTGGTGCTGGTGAACATGGAGCGCTGGCGCTGGCTGCCGCGCGATCTCGGCGCGCCGGCGCTGGGTGACGCCTATGTCATCCTCAACATTCCCGATTTCACTTTGAAAGTGATGCAACGCGGCCAGCAGGTCTGGACCACACGCGTCGTCACCGGCAAGCCGGGCAAGCAAGCCACCCCGCTCCTCACCGAGACGATGAAGTACATCACGGTGAACCCGACCTGGAATGTGCCGCCATCCATCGTTTACAACGAGTACCTGCCGGCATTGCAGCAGGACCCGACCGTGCTTCAACGCATGGGCCTGAGGCTTGAGCAAAACCGCGACGGCTCGGTGCACATTTCGCAGCCGCCGGGCGAAGCCAACGCGCTCGGCCGCATCCGCTTCAACTTCCCGAACAAGTTCCTCGTCTATCAACACGACACGCCGGACAAGCATTTGTTCGCCAAGGAAGAGCGCGCCTTCAGCCATGGCTGCATGCGCGTGCAGAATCCGGATCAGTACGCCTCCGTTCTGCTCAACATCGTCATGCCGAACGAGAAGTACACGCCGGAGCGCATCCGCAGCATGTACGGCAAAAGCGAGATCGACCTGAAATTCCCGACCCCAATCCCGGTCAACATCACCTACCAGACCGCGTTCGTGGATGAGGCCGGCAAGCTGCAATTCCGCAAGGACGTCTATGGTCGCGACGCGGCCATGATCAACGTCCTGAAGAACAACCGCGGCAAGGACCTCGAGGCCGTCGTGGCGCATTCCCAGCCGAGCTATTCGCGTCCGGCAACGACGCTGCCCTCCGGAGTGGCCGTGGCCAACAACGGCAGCGGCTTCGGCTCGTCCGGGCCGAACTTCTTCGAGCGGCTGTTCGGGGCGCCCACCCAGGCCGTGCCCCCGGCACCGGTCGGCCGCCGTCCGCAACAGCAGCGGGTGTTTACCCGCTGACGCCCGTCCCGCACTCGTTTTCCTGAAATTCTGCAAGGAAATCAGCGACCCCGTCCCCAGGATGGGGTCGTTGACGTTAACCATGCTGCGAACTGCGATGGGGCGGCGGGCGTTTTTTTGCCACAGTCAACCGCTTAGGATCGTAATCTGACTTGGTTTGGGGGCGAGAAGGTCAACCTCAAATTAACCTTCTCGCTTTAAGAAAGCGTTCATCCTCTTTCGCGCTGCTAACGGGGTTGGCGGGAGAGTCCATTTGAACGCTCGTCGACTGGGTGGGCTCATACGTGCTGACTGGTCTCGCACGCCAATTCGTTGTGCTGTCGTTGTCCCATGCGGGCGTGAAGGCCGGATCCCGGATCGGCCTTGCGGCTGCATTGCTGCTTGCGGCCGCCGGTTCGGTTCATGACGCCGCCGCTCTGAACGAGACCAAGACGCTCTCGTTCCACCACACCCATTCCGGCGAAGACCTCACCGTCACCTTCAAGCGCGACGGGCGCTACGACGAGGCGGCGCTGAAGCAGCTCAACCACTTCCTGCGCGACTGGCGTACCCAGGAACAGACGGTCATGGACCGTCGCCTGTTCGACATCCTCTGGGAAGTCTATCGGGACGTCGACGGCAAGCAGCCGATTCAGATCATCTCCTCCTATCGCTCCCCCGCCACCAACGCCATGCTCCGCCGCCGCTCCTCCGGCGTGGCGCGCGCCAGCCAGCACATGCTGGGCCATGCGATAGACTTCTTCATCCCCGGCGTACCGCTGGAGCAGATCCGCTTCGCCGGCCTGCGTCTGCAGCGCGGCGGGGTCGGCTTCTATCCGACATCCGGCTCGCCTTTCGTGCACCTCGACACCGGCAGCGTCCGGCACTGGCCGCGGATGACGCATGACCAGCTCGCCCGCGTCTTCCCGGACGGCAAGACGGTGCATCTGCCGACCGATGGCGTGCCGCTGAAGAACTATGAGCTCGCCAAGGCCGAGATCGAGCGGCGCGGCAGCGGCGATGACGCCGGCAGCAAGCCGAATTTCTTCGCAGCCTTGTTCAGGAGCAAGCCGGCAGCTCCGGCCGCCAGCGACGAGGATGACGAGGGCGCGCCCAGCCCGGCCGCGAAGCCGGCGGCACCGACCGTCGTCGCAGCCGCCGCCAAGCCCGCCGAGCCGGTGCCGACGCCGCGCGCCAAGCCGCAGATCGCCGCCGCGATCCAGCTCGCGTCGGCCGATGCGCAGATCGTCGCGCCGCCCAAGCCGAAGCCCGCGCCCGTGGCTGACAAGCCCGCTGCCAGCAAGCCGGAAACCCCGGCCGACATCATCAATGCGCGCGGCTTCTGGGATGACGTTCCGGCCATGCCGCAGCAGGCGACGCCGGCGCAGGTCGCCGCGCTGAAGGCGCGCCAGGCGCTGGCCGCGGCCACCGATCCGCAACCGACCGCGAGCGTGTCCAACGCGGCCCTGCAAGCCCTGGCTTACGCGCCGGCGGCGTCCCCGGTCGACCGCGGCAATGTCGTCGCCGCCTCGGCGCCGATCCCGCGCACCACCCGCCCCCGTAGCGTGGCTCAGGCGCCGGAGATCAACAGCGTGGTCGGCAAGAGCGTCGACGGCAGGGTCGCAACCGCGACCCGCCTGTCTGCGGCCAAGGGCGAGAGCATCTGGCTCAAGATCGTGATGCTGTCGCCGAGCGCCAGCCACGCGATGTCGGTGACGCTGATGGGCGAGCTCGATACCGCGGCGCTGCGCGGCTATTTCGTCAAGCCGCGCTCCGTGATCGCGATGGGCTTCTCCGACGACCCGATGCAGGGCCTGTCCTGCGACAATTTCTCGGGCAGCGCGACCGCAAAGCTCGAGACGACGTCGTTCGTCGTGCGCACCGCCGCGCTGCGCTGAGTCCTCTGTGCCAGCAAAGCTCTCTCTGTTCGTCCTTGCCCGGGGTCGATCAAGCCGGCAAGCCGGCCGCGATGAGGCCGGCCTCGTGACGCTGCCGGTCGGGCTCGCGCTTGTAGTGCAGCGTCGCAAGATAAGCTGCCACCGAGAATCCCGGTTCGCGCTTCAAGACCTCGGCGGCGTGAGCGCCGGCCGCGATCGCGTTCTTCATCTGCGCGAATGTCGCCGCCAGGAACGCATGATGGGTATAGTCGGGGCGCGTGATCCTTGAAAACGCCTCGGCGGCCTCGGCGTATTTCTCCGCGCAATAATAGGCGCGGCCCAGATGGCTCCAGAAGCGCTCGGGATGATAGGGGTTGAGACGCATCGCTTTCCTGATCCAGTCGATGCCTTCCTCCGGCAGGCCCAGCCAGGTCAGAAGCTCTCCCTGTTGCACGACGACGAGGTCGTAGTTCGGATTGAGGGCGAGTGCACGCTCCTGGTGATAGGTGGCCTTTTCGTAGTCGTGTCGCGTCAGATTGAGCGCGGCGAGAATTCGGTGCACGTCCGCGTCGTTGTCGTCGAGCGCCAACGCAATTTCCAGCTCCGAAGCAACCTGCTCGAAGGTCGCCTCGCGGTCGGCGCACCAGCCATAGATCCAGCACTGACCGAGCACGCATGCCTTCCAGGCATGAGCGTGGGCATAGTTCGGATCCATCGCCAGCGCGCGGTTGAGCAGCGTCTGCGCCTGAGCGTTGTCGTCGCGGGTTGACCGATGATGCAGGAGCTTCGCAGCCAACACGCATTCGTAAGCGGGCATGTTGTCGGTCGGCTTGCGCTTGGTGCGGTCGTGCGTTGCGGCTTCTACCCGACCCGGCAACGTCGCCACGATCGCGCGGGTCATCTCGTCCTGGATGGCGAAGATATCCCGGAGCTCGCGGTCGTAGCGTTCCGCCCAGATATGGCGGTCGGTCTCTGCATCGATCAGCTGCACGGTGACGCGGACGCGCTCGCCGGCCTTGCGAACGCTGCCCTCGATGACATAGTCGACTCCGAACTCACGGCCGATGTCCTGGACCTTTACGGCCTTTCCCTTGTAGACGAACGTCGAGTTGCGGGAGATGACGAGCAGGTCGTGGAAGCGCGAAAGCTCGGTGATGATGTCCTCGGTGAGACCGTCAGCGAAGAACTCCTGCTCCGGATCGCCGCTCATATTGGCGAACGGCAGCACGGCGATGGACGGCTTCTTCGAAACACCCGGCGGCGTCAGAGCACGATTGGACCCGTCAGGCAGGCTTGCGGGCCCCTCCGCCAGCCGAATGCGGAAGATGCGGATTGGACGGGCGATGTTCTTGACGCTCTGTTCACCGAGATCGTCGAACTGAACGCCGTCGAGCCGGTCGCCGACCTGATCGCGCACCGCGCCGGAGACGCAGATTCCTCCGGGCTCGGCCAGCGTCTCCAGCCGCGCCGCGACGTTGACGCCATCGCCGAATATGTCGTTCTGATCGACGATGACGTCGCCGAGATTGATGCCGATGCGGAATTGGATCCACCGCGGCGGCGGGACGTCGGCATTGCGCCGCGCCATGCGGCGCTGAACCTCGGCCGCACATAGCACGGCATCGACGACGCTGTGGAATTCCGCGAGCATGCCGTCGCCGGTCGTCTTGATGATACGGCCGCGATTCTTGGCAATGGCAGGATCGATGAGCTCGACACGATGGGTCTTGAGGCGCGCAAGAGTGCCGGCCTCGTCGACCTCCATCAGCCGGCTGAAGCCGACCATGTCGGCAGCGAGAACCGCGGCAAGCCTGCGCTCTGGTCCCGGCACATCCATCGCTCGGTCCCTTCACCGAGCAACCTAGCAGATGCCGAGATTTTGCCCAAGCTTGGTGCGCTGCAACGCCGACCGGGCGGGGCGCCTCAGAGCATCCCCAGCGCCTGCATGTAGGTCTCGAGGATGGTCTCTGCCTCGGCGCGCTCGTTGGGGTCCTGCTTGCGCAGGCGCACGATGGTGCGCAGCGCCTTGACGTCGTAGCCGTTGCCCTTGCTTTCGGCATAGACGTCGCGGATGTCGTCGGAGATCGCCTTCTTCTCTTCCTCCAGCCGCTCGATGCGCTCGATGATGGATTTGAGCTGGTCCTTGGCGAATTTCGTCGCGGGCTCGTCGTCGCGGACGGCGGCGGAGGTGGCCATCTTGGTACTCCCAATGGAACTGGCAAAACGAGGTGACGCCGGCATCCCTCACCGCGCGTGCTGGGTAGACCCTTAGGGTCGGCGCTCCCAGCGTTCAAGCAAGCATCACGCTCGTCCACAGCGCGCCCACACCTTCCTGCGCTGACGCACAGAAAGCTGTTGTGTGGTGCGACTCAGGGCTCGGCGATGGGCCGTTCAATGCCCGTGGGGATGGACCTTCTTCATCGCCTCGAGCTGCTCGGGCGTGGCCGTGCCCTGGTGCTTCGCCTTCCAGGTCTCATAGGGCATGCCGTAGACGGCCTCCCGGCTCTCGTCCTTGCTCAAGGCGACGCCCTGGGCGTCCGCGGCGTCCTTGAGCCAGTTGGACAGGCAATTGCGGCAGAAGCCGGCCAGATTCATCAGGTCGATGTTCTGGACGTCGGTGCGGCTCCGCAGATGCTCGACCAAGCGCCGAAAAGCGGCCGCCTCGAGCTCCGTTCTGGTTTTGTCGTCGATTGCCATGGCTGTCTTCCTCAAGGTCCGTTCCGGGGCAGGGTTACGGGATCAGGTGGGTCTTGTCACAGATTTTGCCATATCGCGGCGCAAAGGGGCCACTGCCCGGCTGCCCCCGGCCCAACGCCAAATCGTCAATGATCTGGTATAGCTTCCGCGACAATGACTGCCGAATCTCCCCGCTCCCCGCTTTACCTGCTCGCCCGGTTGGTCCCGGTGCTGGTGGTCGCCCTGGCGTGCCTCTACGCCGGCCCGGCCTCCGCCGATTTCCGCCTCTGCAACAACACGTCGAGCCGGGTCGGGATCGCGCTCGGCTACAAGGACGCCGAGGGCTGGACCACCGAGGGCTGGTGGAACATCTCGTCCCGTTCCTGCGAGACGCTGCTGCGCGGCACGCTGGTCGCCCGGTACTACTACATCTACGCCATCGACTACGACCGCGGCGGCGAATGGTCGGGCCAAGCCTTCATGTGCTCCCGCGACAAGGAGTTCACCATCCGCGGCACCGAGGATTGCCTGGCCCGCGGTTATGACCGCACCGGCTATTTCGAGGTCGACACCGGCGAGCAGCGCGCCTGGACGGTGCAGCTGACCGACGCCAACGAACAGCCGGCGCAGCAGCGCGTGCCTGGCCTGCCCGGCCCGGTGGGCCCGGGCGGCGTTCCGGGTTTGCCCAATAGCCCGCCCGGTGCTACGCCCCCGGGCTCGCCCGGCCTGCCACCCCCGTCTGGAAATAAGCCATGAGGCGCCTTCGCCGTATCAAGATTCTCGCGACCCTGGGACCAGCCTCTTCAGACCTCGCGATGATCCGTCGCCTGTTCGAGGCCGGCGCCGACCTGTTCCGCATCAACATGAGCCACACCCCGCATGACAAGATGCGGGAGCTGGTGGCGACGATCCGCAACGTCGAGAGCAGCTACGGCCGGCCGATCGGCATCCTGGTCGACCTGCAGGGTCCGAAGCTGAGACTGGGCTCCTTTGCCGAAGGGGCGATCCAGCTCCAGAACGGACAGACCTTCACGCTGGATTCCGACAAGACGCCCGGCGATGCCACGCGCGTCCAGCTCCCGCATCCGGAGATCCTGGCGGCGCTCAGGCCCGGCCATGCGCTGCTGCTCGACGACGGCAAGGTGCGGCTGATCGCGGAGGAGACCTCGAAGGAGCATGCGGTGACGCGTGTCGTGGTCGGCGGCAAGATGAGCGACCGCAAGGGCGTCAGCCTGCCCGACACCGACCTGCCGGTCTCGGCGATGACGCCCAAGGACCGCGCCGACCTCGAGGCCGCCCTCGTCACCGGCGTCGACTGGATCGCGCTGTCCTTCGTGCAGCGCGCCGACGACGTCATCGAGGCCAAGAAGATGATCCGCGGCCGGGCCGCCGTGATGGCCAAGATCGAGAAGCCGCAGGCGATCGACCGCCTCGCCGACATCATCGAGGCTTCCGATGCGCTGATGGTGGCGCGCGGCGACCTCGGCGTCGAGCTGCCGCTGGAGCGGGTGCCGAGCCTGCAGAAGCAGATGACGCGGATGGCGCGCCGCGCCGGCAAGCCGGTGGTGATCGCGACCCAGATGCTGGAATCGATGATCCAGTCGCCGGTGCCGACCCGCGCCGAAGTCTCCGACGTCGCCACCGCGGTCTATGAGGGCGCCGACGCCATCATGCTGTCGGCGGAATCGGCGGCCGGCAAATTCCCGGTCGAGGCGGTCTCGACCATGAACCGCATCGGCGAGGAGGTCGAGCGCGATCCGACCTACCGTTCGGTGATCATGGCCCAACGTCCGGCGCCGGAATCCACCGCGGGCGATGCCATCGCCGACGCCGCGCGGCAGATCGCCGAGACGCTCGACCTGCCGGCCTTGATCTGCTGGACCTCATCGGGCTCGACCGCCGTGCGCGTGGCGCGCGAGCGGCCGAAGCCGCCGATCGTGGCGATCACGCCGAACATCACCGCCGGCCGCCGGCTCGCGGTCGCCTGGGGCGTGCATTGCGTGGTGGCGGAGGACGCGCGCGACCAGGATGACATGGTGAGCCGCGCCGGCCAGATCGCCTTCCGCGACGGTTTCGTCCGCGCCGGCCAGCGCGTCATCATCGTCGCCGGCGTGCCGCTCGGCATCCCCGGCACCACCAACATGGTGCGCATCGCCTCGGTCGGCCCCGAGGGCGACGCCAACATGTGAGGACCGGCGGGCCGGCCAAACACAAAGTCGAAAAACAACCCCATGCACAGTAGCCGGGCGCTTGGCCGGACCTTGCCCGGGTTTCGCGAAAAAACACGCTCGGGCAATGACCTGAGCGCAATCAGGTCGCCTCTTGGCTCGCGGCGCGATTTCTTCAGGTCCCAACCAGCGCCTTGTTCGCCGGCGGCAGCGTCTGCCGCACCAGGCCGCGGGGGCGGCGAGAAGTTGTTCGAATGGAATCGGTCGCATGGCCACCGTAGAATCCGAAGCCCGCGCCCGCCCGACGCTGGGCATCGTGCTCATGGCGGCCGCGATGCTTTCGATCCCGCTGGTCGATGGGATCGCCAAATATCTGAGCGCCGACTATTCGCCGCTCTTCATCGCCTGGGCGCGCTACGCCGTGGCAAGCGCCGTCGTCCTTCCGGTGGCCGCGATCAGGTACAAAGGAGAGGTCTTTCCCGCCGAACGGCGCGCCTCCCATATGCTGCGGACGGTGTTCCTCGTCTCCGGGATGACGCTTTACTTCCTGTCCATCGCGACCGTTCCGCTGGCTACAGCCGTCAGCGCCTATTTCGTGGGGCCGGTCATCGCGGTCGCGCTCGCCGCCATGGTCCTGAAGGAGCGTTTGACGCAACGAAAGCTCGCGAGCCTGGCGCTGGGCTTCACCGGCGCCATCGTCATTCTGCGCCCGGACGGCGACATCGAGCCCGGCATTCTGCTGGCGCTCGGCGCCGGGCTAACGTTCGCGCTCTATCTGATCGCAACGCGGCAGGCTTCTCTGGTCAGCGATCCCGTCAAAACGCTCGCATTCCAGTCTGTCGTCGGCATGGTGCTCCTGACGCCACAAGCCATCTTGACCTGGACCACACCGGCTTGGGACGCTGTCATGTTCTTTCTGGCTTTGGGTGCGCTCTCTGCTGTCAGTCATGTCCTGTCCATCGCGGCATTTCGCTTCGCCGAAGCGTCCACCCTGTCGCCGCTGGTCTATCTCGAACTGCTCGGTTCCACAGCCATCGGCTATCTTGTCTTCAAGGATATCCCGCAAGGCTCCACGATCGCCGGAGCCGTCCTCATTGTGACCGCCGGGCTCATTCTTCTGAAGCGTCCCACCGGGGTTGATCAGTCCGGCCGGGAAAATGCTGATGTAGCAGGATAACAGCGGGCCCGGGCGATCCCGGTGGCGGTCGGCTCAGGCGCCGACCAGTGCCTTGGTCGTCGGCAGCAGCGTCTGCTGCACCACGAGGCCGCGGGCGCGGGCGTCCATGACGCCGACGGCGCGCAGCGCCAGCAGCGTCACGGTCTGCACCGCATCGCGCATCTTGACGGGATCATCGAGATTATCGGGCGCGAGCGGCCCGACCAGGGCCTCATGCAGCGCGCCGAGCAAGGCGGTGGCGGCGAGCGCGGTGTCCTGCGCCGGCAGATGGCCGGCACGCACGGCGGCGTCGATCCGCGAGGCGATCTCGCCGGCGATCTCGCGCCGGCTGGCGAGACGGGAGGCGCTGACATCGACATCGACAGGCTCGGCCAGGATGCCCCAGGCCAGCCTGCGCTGCGACAGCGTATGCACCGCCACGGTGGTGACCGCGGCCGCCAGCGCCGAGGACGGCCCCGGCGCGGCATCTGCCGCTCTTCGGATCGCCGCGAGCTCGTCGCGGGAGACCTCGGCAATGAGCTCGGAGATCAGCTCGGCCTTGGAGGGGAAATAGCGATAGACGGTGCCGGCCGCGACATTGGCCCGTACCGCGACCGGCGCGATCTGCACCGCCGCCATCCCGCCTTCCGCCGCCGCCTCCCGCGCCGCCGCCAGTATGGCGCTGCGCCGCGCCGCAAGGCGCTTCACCACTTGATGCGTCCGCCGATAAACCATGGCGCGCTTCCTGTCCCACACGCCGGCCGCACGCCCTGCGGCCGAACGCTTCTCACGCAATAGATGCAAATCGCCCCGCAAGGACTGAACAACTATTCAGGGTGAATGACAAGATGCAAATGCGTGGGGCGTCATGGTGGGCGGACGGAGGCGTCAAGCTGCGTCGGCGGGCGCGTGGGCTTCGTTCTGCAACGCACTCCGCCCTCGTTCCCGTTTCCGACATCCACAATCTCTAGGTGTCAAATCAGAAAATTCTCGCAAAGATTCATGCAACCTTAACTGGCTACCCGTAGTCCTACGGTTGTAAATTGGAATTCGGCAATGCGTTTCACGAGCGGGCTTTCTGCGGTTCAGCGACCCGGCTCTGCTCGTGATGTTCCCGGCGCATATGGCGCCTTGATGCTGGAACGCGCGGCGATTTCTTCCGATCCGCGAGAGGTCATGTCCCTTCCCGCGGCCGACAGGCTGCGGCGGTCGTGGAGGGCGAAGCAGCGCGGCAATGCGCTTGCAGCGATCGCCGTTGTCGTCTGCTCGATGCTGGCAGGCGCGCTCTACACCCTGGCCATGGGAGAGGACGTCAACTGGGATTGGCAGAACTACCACGAATACAATGTCTGGGCCGTTCTCAACGGCCGCTATGGCGTCGATGTGGTCCCGCCGGGCTTTCAGACCTACTTCAATCCGCTCGTCTATTTCCCCGTCTACTATCTCCGCCACGTGCTGCCGGCGCCCTATGGGCTGATGATCATCGGCGCTGTTCACGGCCTCAACCTTGCGCTGATCTGCCTGTTCGCGCGGCTGCGCCAGGCCGCAACCATCGCGTCGGTCGCAGCAGTGGTCGTCATCGCTGCCTCGGGTCCGATGACGCTCTCGGAAGTCGGCACGAGCTTTTCCGACGTGCTGCTGGCCTTGCCCGTGATCGGCGGCTGCCTTCTGATCCTGGTGGCGGATCGCCGACCGGCGATCTGCGTCCTGCTCGCGGGATTGCTGATCGGTGCCGCCGTCGGGCTGAAGCTGACCAATGTCGTCTACGCGATCGGCGCTGCCGCGGCGCTGATCGTCTCCGCGCGTCCGCTGCGGGCGATCACGCTTCTTGGCATCGGCGGAATGGCCGGCGCGGCGCTCACCGGCGGGGTATGGTGCCTGATCACGTGGCGCGACACCGGCAATCCGATCTTCCCGCTGTTCAATGCACTGTTCCAGTCGAGCGAGGTGGCCGGCGTCAACCTGATGGATGCGCAGTTCATGCCTCATGGCGTGCTCGACGCATTGGCCTACCCCTTCTACTGGCTGATCGGCGACCACCGAGGCGCGGAGCATCCGTTCCGCGACGCGCGCTTCGCGGTGGTGATGGTCCTGCTCGTGCTCGGCCTGTGGGTCCGCGCGAGGCGCAAGAGCGCGATCCTCACCCGGGGTGACGTGCAGCTGGTGGTGCTGTTTGCGGCCTCTTACCTCGCATGGCTCGGCTTGTTCTCGATCCAGCGCTATGCGGTGGTTCTGGAGCTCCTGTGCGGTCCGCTGATCGTTCTCCTGCTCACGCGCCTCGCCGCGAGCACCGGACCGTCATCGCTGACGGCGTCCCCTCGTCCGCTCGCCGTGTTGACGGTGACGCTCGCAGTCGCGATCGCAGCGTGGTCGCAGCCGGCGGACTGGTGGCACCGCCCCTGGTCCGACGTCTACCGGCCGAAGATCGCCCACGAGCTCGATCAGCCCGCGACCTATTTCATCCTCGGCAAGCCACTGGCCTATATCGCGCCGCAGCTGCCCTCCCAATCGCGCTTCTACCTGCTCGCCGATATCGCCGTGCCGATCGTCCCCGGCGGCATCTTCGACCAGCGCATTCGCGCCGGGCTGAAGACGCCGCTGCCCGGCGGCGTCCGCGAATTGCACATGCGCGGCGATCCGGACCGCAGCGCGCTGCTGGATCGCTACGAGCTCACCATCGATCGCTCCCGGCCCTGCGTCACCATTGAGGGCGCCCGCCCCGGCACGGTGATCGAAAGTTGCCCGCTGATCGCGCGGACTGCGCATTAGTCGCCGTCCGCGCGGAACTCAAACTTGAGAACCATCGCGCCTCTCGAACAGAGGCCTTACCCTTTGAGCGTACAATGAGTCATGGCAAGCTTGGCACAGGCAATCCAGCATCAGTAAGGATCTACGCGTCCCTCACCGTGGTCGCTGCGGCCATTCTGCTGGCGGTTGTCATATTTGACTTCCAACTGGCAGCATCCCAGTCGTTCCCATCGTTCGTAGTTGACCCAGGCGGCTTTCCGGTTGGTCGAGATTTTCTGAACACTTGGATAGGCGGCCGATCGGCTTTTTCCGGCGGCCCTGCGGACTGGTTTGATTCCAGCGCCTACATGGCTGCGATAGCGAAGGTGACCGGCATTCCCGATTTGGCACCTCTGTATTGGTCGTATCCGCCGCATCTTCTGTTCGTCATTTGGCCCTTTGGTTTGCTCGGTTTTCTGCCGTCGTACATTGTGTGGTGCGTCACCGGGCTCGCCCTGTATGTTTGGGCGGCAACATCATGTGGTGTCGAACGAAAATACTGGGTGTTTCTGGCCGTCGCACCTGCCGTCACGGTTAACGTATTCCTCGGCCAAAATGGCTTCTTGACCGCTGCGCTCTTGATCGGCGGTCTGGCAAACCTCGAGCGGCGGCCGATACTCGCTGGAATTTTGTTTGGTATGCTGACTATCAAGCCGCAACTCGGTCTCCTGCTTCCGATCGTGCTGGTGCTGGGAGGGCACTGGCGAGTCATTGGTTCAGCCGTCGTCATGACGGTGTCGCTTGTCGCCGCGACTGCAGCATGGTTTGGGCCAGAAATCTGGATCGCATATTGGCATAAAGTTTTGCCGCAACAGCACGAACTGCTCGACGTGGCAGGTATCATGGGCTGGCCGATCGTTGCCTCAGCCTTGATCAACGCCCGCCTTGCGGGTCTTCCGGCTGATTTGGCCTGGGTAGTGCAAGGAGCGGCGTCGGTATGCGCCGTCGGTGCAGTGGTTTGGACATTCTGGCGCAAGCGCGATCCGGTCCTCTCACTAGCGCTCTTCGTTACCGCCACCTTCTTGTTTTCGCCCTGGATCATGAACTACGACATGGTCGTATTCGGATGGATTGTCGCGCTCCTGCGTCAGCGCGGAAACGAAACGTTCGTGGATCAAATTCTTTCGCTTGCGTTATGGGCGTTGCCTATTCTGATGTTCCCATTCGGCTTCGCGCAAATACCGATTGCTTTACTGATCCTCCCCTTGTTCGCCGCGCGTCTCCTATGGCGGTTGTCCAATGGCAAAACAAAGCAGGCCTCGTCAGTGGCATCGCCAGCTTTAGCTTGAGTGGCGACATTTCCCATCTGACGTCTGACCAGTGCCTGTGCCCGACCGAGCTTCTCAGCTCGTTCGTGTGAGAGCGACCTGCGTTGACGCGGCCTCGGCACTCCGCCAGGCTGCGCAGCGTCCGAGGATCAGCCCGAACACGATCAGGATCGCCGGGAAGCCGACCGGCTGCCCGAGAAACAGGAAGCTCGCAAGCAGCGCGAAGACGAGCGCCAGCGCCATCACCTCGTGGCGTGCGAAACCTTCATCGAGCCCGGCGCGGATGAGGAACGCCACCGCGATGCCCAGCACGACCAGATCGTACATGAAAAGATAGGGCGTCGTGAGCAGCGTCGCCGTGGCGAGCATCGCCGCCTTGAGGGCGTAGGGCAGCCGGCTCCGCCACACCACGACCAGCGCCACGGCCACAGAAGCGGTCAACACCCACTGGAAGATCCATGCGAGCTGCTCGGTGCCGCCGACATAGCGCACCAGCGCGAAGATGCTCTGCATCTTGAACCAGGGCGCCCTGCCTTCGGTCAGGAAGGCCTGGGAGAACATCGGAATCCAGTGGAAGAACGCCTGCCAGCTTTCGGTGCCGAAGGCGAGCCAGGACATCGCGGCGATCGCGACGGTGACGATCGCGGCGGTGAACAGCACGGTCCATTCGGCGGCGGCGAAGAGAACCAGCGGAAACAAGAGACCGTATTGCGGCTTGTAGCTGAGAAGGCCGAGACAGATGCCGGCCAGCACCGGCCGCGTCGGCAGCAGATAGAGCATGCCGCCGATCAGCGAGGCCGTGAGGAAACCGTTCTGCCCGACCAGGATGTTGAGGAAGGCTGCCGGAAATCCAACCGCAATCACAAGGCCCGCATTGCGTCCGATGATCGCGCGCATCACGGCGAGATAAGGCACCATGCTGAAGGCGGCCCAGCCGATGAAGGCGATCGCATAGGGAAATTGCGCGAGGAAGGACGCGACGAACAGGAAGGGCGGCGGATAGTGCCAGGCGAAATGGCCGACGAAATCCTGCTTGAGCAGCGCAAGCTCGACCTGCTTCTGAATGTCCCAATCCCAGGCCTGCGCGGGGTGCCCCTCGAGCGCCAGTCTTCCGGCCGCCCAGACGTTGACGAAATCAGTGGGGATGCCGCGCCCGTCGGCGTCAAAGATCCAGAGATGGGCGAGATAGGCCGTCGGAAAATACGCCAGCGTGACGATCGCCAGCACGAAGGAGATGTTGACGAGGATCGCTGGGACCGCACCGTGACGGCCGATTGCAGGCGGAACGGAGGAGGCTTCGGCCATGCGGCTTCCTTACGCGATCATGTGAGGCGGATGCGTCCAAGCCATACACCCGAGTGACTTGAAGGAGGCTTAAGCCCGATCGTCCAACGCCCCGCGCCGAATTCCCGGGCAAAGCAAAAGAGCCCCGTCGATGACGGGGCTCCTCGCTATTCCGCTGGTCGTCCAGCCTTACTTGAGGCTGGTCGAGATCGAGCTGAACTTGGCGTTCAGCGTGGTGCCGAGGTTGTTGACGACGGTGATGATCGCCAGCGCGATGCCGGCAGCGATCAGGCCGTATTCAATGGCGGTGGCGCCGGATTCATCCTTCATGAAACGCGCAACGAGGTTCTTCATAGAGTGCTCCAAATGAGTACACGAGGCTACAACTGATCTGGTCTCTTCGGCTTCCCAGCGCCGCCCGACCATGGCAACGGAACGTAGAGGCAAAGAATTGCACCGCAGTTAATTCGGCTGCGTAAACACCGAGCGGATTGCGTGTATCGGCCCATGGTAAATCCAAGTTCGAAACAATCCGTTAAATTGTAAGCATCTGACGCCGGCCTGGCGCGGCCGGTTTACCCGAAGTTATGACCGGCGTGGTCCAATGCCGCCCGCTCGGGCCGGCAAGAACAACCAGGACGACGAGACGGCATGTCCCTTTCCTTCGCCAACAGCATCGCGGTGCAGGGCCGCGCGCGTGCCCTGGTGCCGTTGTGCGTCGGCGCCGGCGCCTATCTGTTCTTCCTGTTCCTGGGCGACACGCTGCTTCAGGATTCCGACTCGTTCTGGCAGATCAAGATCGGGCAATGGATTCTCGATCACCGCGCCATGCCCATGATCGACTTCTATTCCTTCACGCGGACGGGCGCGCCGTGGATCTCGACGTCCTGGCTGTCGCAGGTCGCGTTCGCCTTCTCGCATGCGCACTGGGGCTGGGCAGGCCCCGTCATCCTCACCGCGGCCGCCGTCGCGCTCACCGTCGCGATCTTCGTCCATCTGCTCGAGGCGCATATCGGAGCCCCGCGCGCGGTGCTGTTCGCGATGCTGGCGCTGCTGCTGTCGATCCATCACGTGCTGGCGCGGCCGCATATTCTGGCGCTGCCGGTGATGGTGGCGTGGGTCGGCTTGCTGATGGCGGCTGCGAGCCGCCGGAGCGCGCCGTCCTGGACCTGGCTGCCGCTGATGGCGCTGTGGGCGAACCTGCACGGCGGCTTCGTGCTCGGGCTCGCGCTGATCGGCCCGATCTCGCTCGAAGCGGTCGAGCATGCCGGGAAGGGACGGCGGCTCGCCCTGTTCATGCGCTGGGTGCTGTTCGGGTTCGGGGCGCTGATCGCGAGCTGCTGCACGCCGTACGGCTGGCGAACGCTGCAGGGCGCGACCAACATCCTCAGCCTCGGCGAGCTGCTGACACTGATCGTCGAATGGATGCCGGCGAACTTCGCCACGTTCACCCCGTTCGAAGGCGCCCTGCTCGCCCTGATCGCATTCGGTTATTATCGCGGCCTGGTGCTGTCGGCACCCCGGATCTTCCTGATCCTCTTCCTGACCTGGAGCGCGCTGAGCCACGTCAGGAGCATCGACGCATTTGCATTCCTGGTGCCGCTGGTGCTGGCAAAGCCGCTCGGCGAGATGTTCCCGCAGCCGGCGCTTGAGCCCGCCGGTGCCGACAGCTGGCCGGGCCGCTATGTCACGGCGCTCGGCGCGCTGATGATCGTGGCGGCAAGCTGGACCTCGACCTCGCTCTATCTGGGGCACCACCGCTTCACCTTCACGATGACGCAGACGCCGGTCGCGGCGGTCGACCTGCTCGAGCAACGCAAGGTGCAGCGCGTCTTCAACGCCTACCAGTTCGGCGGCTATCTGATCTCGCGCGATATCCCTGTTTTCGTCGACGGCCGCGCCGAGCTCTACGGCGAGAAATTCATCATGGACTTCTTCAAGGCGACCGAGGGCAAGAAGCCCGAGCTGCTGCCACGCCTGCTCGACGAGCACAAGATCGATGCGACGCTGCTGGGCGCGGATGCGCCGGGCCCGCAGATCCTCGACCAGCTCAAGGGCTGGAAGCGGATCTATGCGGACGACATCGCCGTGATCCACGTGCGCGACGCCGCAGACGGCGCGACCGCGGCGCCTTCGAAGTGACGACCCGCTCCAGCGCGCGTCTTCGACCTCAGCAACTTCATCAGATGGTTCCTTCCAGCAAGCCGATCCTGACAGATCCGGCGCGTTCCGCCCCGGACCGAGCCGTAGCGATGATCGTGCTTGCGATGCTGGCTGTGGTCTCGTTTATTCCGGTGCTACTGGCGCCCATTCCGGCGATGGTCGATTATCCCAATCACCTCGCCCGCATGTCTGTTCTGAGCCAGAACGGCACCGCGGGTGCAAATCCGTATTACGAGGTGAGGTGGGCCTTCTATCCCAACCTCGGAATGGACCTGCTGGTCCCGCAGCTGGCGCGCCTGATGAGCGTCGAGAACGCGACGCGGCTGTTTCTGTTGCTGAGCCAATGCCTGATCGTCACCGGTGCGCTTCTGCTCGAATGGGTCAGGAAGGGACGCATCCATCTCGCCGGTTTCGCCGCGCTCGCTTTCCTCTATTGCCTGCCGTTCAGCTGGGGTTTCGTGAACTTCGAGTTCGGGCTCGGCCTCGCGCTCTGGGGCATCGCCGTCTATCTGATGCTGGCGGAAGGCCCCTGGCCGCTGCGCTTCATGGCCAATCTGATCTTCGTCGCCGCGCTCTATGTGGCGCATTTCTTTTCGCTCGGCATCTATGGCGCAACGCTCGGCCTTTTCGAGCTGTCGCGCGTCCGCCAAGGGCGGGTCGCGTATTCCGTCGCGGCCGCGCGGCTTGGCGCGCTAGCCCTACCGGCGCTTGCGCTGCTTGCGATCATGCATGTCACGGCAGGCGCGATCGGAAGCCAAGGCAATGACTGGTTCCTCGCATTCAAGCCGGTCTGGCCGCTCCGCATCATGAACGGTTACAATCTGACGGCCGCGGCGGTGACGGGGCTGACCCTCATGACCGCGTTGCTGTTCGCCGCAAGGCGCGGCTTGCTCAGGCTCGAGCCCGCCGGGATTTGGATCGCGCTCGGTCTTGCGCTCCTGTACGTGGCCATTCCCTCGAGGCTGTTCGGGACTTCTTTCGCCGACCTCCGCGTGTTTCCTGCTGCGGCGCTGATCCTGCCGGCGTTCTGCTCGCTGTCGCTGCCAAGCCGGGCTTGGCGGATGGCTGCACTCGCTGCGATCAGCGGCATCACGCTGATCAATCTCGCCGTTGTCTTCACGGTATGGCTGCCCTACCGCACTGACTACGCGGCCATTGTCGAGTCGTTCCGCAAGGTCGAACGTGGCTCGCGCGTCCTCGTCAGCAATGCGGACGAAGCTGGCGACCCGCCCTTCGCCGATCTCACGGCGTATCCGATGTATTATGCGCCAACGCTGGCGGTGCACTATGCTAATGCGTTCGTGCCCAATCTCTTCACGGAGGCGGGCAAGCAGCCTGTTCGGGCCGTCGAGGCCGTGCGCCATCTTGCCACTCCGGATGGCGGACTGGTGTCCTCAGGCCTGCTCACCGCGATAGCAGCGGGCCACCCGCCGGCGGACTCGCCGCGCTTTGTCCGCACCTGGTACCGGGATTTCGACTACCTCTATGTGCTGGGACCGCGGGCCGCAAACCCGCTGCCGGATCTGCTGGAACTATTGGAGACCTCGGATCGGTTCGTGCTCTACAGGATTCGCCGCAAGTCCTGAGAAAGGCGACCTTAACCACCTGCCCATAAACTTCCGTCCCTGCAACCCAGCTGGACTCCTTCGCATGGCGGCCAATTCCGGACCGATCCGCTACAGCCTCGTCATTCCCGTCTTCAACGAGGAAGCCGTACTGCCGATATTGTTACGCCGGCTCGACTTCCTGCTGTCCCGGCTCGACGGGCCGGCAGAGGCGATTTTCGTCGACGACGGCAGCAGCGATTCCAGCTCGATCGTGCTACAGGCACTTGCTGTGCGCGACGCCCGCTTTCGCTATATCGGCCTGTCGCGGAATTTCGGCCATCAAGTCGCCATCACCGCCGGCATGGACGCCGCGCAGGGCGACGCGATCATCGTCATGGACGCCGATCTGCAGGATCCGCCCGAAGTGATCGAGCAATTGATCGCAAAATGGCATGAAGGCAATGACGTCGTCCACGCCCGCCGCCTGTCGCGCGAGGGCGAAAGCCGATTCAAGCGCGCGACCGCACACCTGTTCTACCGGCTGCTCGGCAAGATGTCCTCCGTCGGCATCCCCGCCGACGTCGGTGACTTCCGCCTGATCGATCGCAAGGTGCTGGACGCGCTCAGGCAGATGCCGGAGCAGGATCGCTTCGTACGCGGCATGATCGCCTGGCTCGGCTTCCGCCAGGCCGAGGTCACCTTCCATCGCCTCGAGCGCGCCGCGGGCGAGACCAAGTACCCCCTGTTCAAGATGATCCGCCTAGCGGTGAACGCCGCGCTCGGCTTTTCTGATCTGCCCTTGCGCCTGGCGATCTGGTGCGGATTGACCGTCTCGGCATTCGCTCTGCTCTACGGCGGCTGGGTCGTCGTGATGTGGCTGAGCAACGACGCTCATCTCGTGACCGGCTGGTCCTCGACCATCGTCCTCCTCTCGCTGTTGTGTGGAATGAACATGCTGATGACGGGGATCGTGGGCCTTTACGTCGGCCGCATCCATGCCGAAGTAAAGCGCCGTCCACTGTACGTGGTCCAGAAGCGAGCCGGCTTCGATCGCAACGAGGCGGCGACCCTACCCGCCAAGCACGCAATCAACGAGTGATCCGCCGCAATCACCTCGGACGTGAGGCCAACACCTGGTCTTCGATGATGCTGCCGAGCTGTTGTTACTGCATCTCCCGACGCTTGTGGACGACCGCCACATCGTCGCTGTACACGCGCTGCCAGTGCGGCAACCGATCAAGCATCGCTGTGGCGGGCGTATTCGGTGCGAGCAGCGTCGCGCTGATCTTGTAGTCGTCGAGCAGCTTGAGAAAATCTCCGAGGTCAATCAGCGCCAGGGCGCGATTGTAGCGGTCGATGAACGGTCCGCCGAACAGTTCCGCGCGGCCGTCGATGAAGGTTGGAATGCCGGCAAAGACCAAATAGCCGCCGAAGGAATAATCGTTGAGCAGCGGCCCCGCCTTGGCGAGGTCGGCACGGGCGACCGCCGCCTCGGGGGTGATGAGGGGAGCCGGCCGGATGTCGCGCGCCAGCGCCAATCCACTCATCGCGGCCAAGATGCCGAATGCCGCCAGGTTCAAGCCACGCGAGGAGCGGTCGGTCTCGTTCCCGCTCGGCCCGCCGAACCTCCGGGCCAGCGGGGCCGCGAGGTAGAGCGGTGCCAGCATGGCCAGCAGATCCGCATTGCGCATCTGCGCCAGCGCGAAATGGAGCAAGCCGATCACCACGAGGGTCCGCACGATCGGCAGCGTGACGCCGCGCGAGAGCGCGAAGATGCCCCCCAGCAACAGCAGCTCGAAGCCGCCGATGCGGCTGAAATCCTGCGGCCGCCATTCCGCGATCCAGGCGAGCGCGGGACCGAGGCCGAGTGTCGTGATCGGCATCAGCAGCGGTTCCGGCCCATGCGGCGTCAGGCAGGATGCGGCGACGGCAAGCAGTGTGAATGGCACCCAGCGCAGCAGCACGCGTGGCCATTGGCTTCGCTCCTCGCGCAGCAGCGCCTCGAGCACCACGGGTCCAATCAAGCCAAGCGCCAGCACTCCGCTGCCGTGCAGATTGCCCCACACGACCAGCAGCGGCAGGGCCCAGTATGGTGGCGGCCTGCCGTGATCCATGCAACGCACCAGGGCAGCCGCCCAGATCACCATGATGGGCATCACGAGCACGTGTGGCCGCGCCAGCATGTGCGGCGCCGTCAGGATGACGGCCGCGATCACCATGACCAGCGTCTGGGTCGGCGACAGCTCGCGCAGCAGGAAGTATGTGAGCAGACCAAAGGCGAGTGCGATCGCCGCGGCCGCGACGACGACGACGCCGGACCAGCCTGACAGGACGTAGGCTCCGGCATAGATGACTTCCGACAGCCATTCGAACGTGATCCAGGGCGCGCCATGCTTCGAAAACGAAAATGGATCGCTCGTCGGCAGGGTCCCATGCGCCATGATCCAGCGCCCGAGCTCGACGTGAGAATAGCTGTCGGGATCTCCGAGCAGCTTCGGGCCGACAGCCAGCAACACAGCGTAGACGGCGAGCCCCACAGCCCAAGGGAGCACTGCACGCGCCGAAAACGGTTGAACCGCGCTGGAGACGACCTGATCAGTCATGGCGGGCCAAGCTAGGCCTTAATTGTTAAGGTGTTCTTTAATGTTTCACCGATCGCGCGTGCGGAAGCGAGAGAACCGCCATCGCAACGTCCGGGTCCTCCGCCGAAACGCCACGCGGGCGCTATCGCACGAGATCGATCAGGAGCAACGCGGCGCTTGTGAACAGTCCTGCGATCGGCACCCAAATGGGCACGAAGAACACGCCGGCGGGAGGCTTGGATTCTCTCGTCTTGATGCGAACAAGCGCCAGGTTGACCAGGACGAAGATCCCGAGCGTCAGGCGCGAGGTCCATTCGGCCAATCCGGTCAAGGGAATGCCGAGGGCGAGGATCAGGATGGCGCCCACGCCGAAGAGGGTTGCAACCACCGGCGCGCCGCTTCTGGCGTTCACCCGGGCCAGAAAGGCCGGAAGGCTGCCTTGGTCCGCAAGCCCGTACAGCACACGTCCGATCATCAGCATGTGAACGATGATCCCGTTGACCGTCGCAACGATCGCGATGACGCTCAACACCGAGAGGGGAAGACCGGTCAGCCGCTGAAACACCAAAGCAAGCGGAGCCGAGGCGTGCGCGAGTTCGGCCGGGGGCACCGCGACCACCGCAACCCAGACGACGATCATGTAGAGGAGCGCCGTCACGCCGAGGGTGATGAAGAGCGCCCAAGGCAGCGTTTGGGACGGATTCTTCATTTCCTCGGAGATGTTCACGAGGTGCTCGAACCCGATGAATGCAAACACGGCGAGCAGCGATGTCTGTGCGATCCCGGTCCACGCTGCTTTATCGTTCAGGGGAGCCAACAGTTCGGGCAGCCGGGAGACCAGGGCGTCGCCCTCAAACAGCCCGGCTCCGACAATGAGGACCAATCCTCCGATCTCCACGACCGTCATCAAGCCGGCGAAGCTGATGGACTGAACCGCGGACAGGCAGGCGATCGCTCCCATCGCGAGCACAACGCCGGCGATGATCCAGCTGGCAGGCAGCGGCAGGAACACGCTGATATAGCCGGCGCTCCCCACGGTGATGGTCGCGCCGGAAATCGTCGCTGCAGCCACCACGAGCAACCCTGTGGCACCGCTGAGCCATTTTCGATGAAACGCGGCCTGGACATAGGCGGCCTCGCTCGCCGCGACCGGCAGTCGCGTGCCCAGTTCGGCAAAGCTCCCGGCCGTCACGCCCATCACGACCGCGGCAACGAGGAACGCCAGAGGTGCATGCATTCCGCTCCGGGCAGCGGCCGCGCCCACCAGGACGTAGATGCCGGCGCCGATCGTCACGCCGAGCCCATAGAGGACCGCGTGCGTGAGCGTCAGCGATCTGACCAGTTTCGTAGACCCGAGCGGCGCCACCTCCTGCATCACCAAGCGTCAATGCGAAAACAGGATCGGCACCGGCGGCTTGGACAGCAGGCCCCTGGTCGCGCCGCCGAGCACGAATTCCCGCCACCTCGGCGTTCCGTACGCGCCCATCACGAGGACGTCGATGCCGTGGGACAGCACGTAAGATGTGAGGACCTCGTCGATCGGCTTGCTCTTGGCATCGATCTCATCCAGCACGACCTCGATGCCATGACGAGCGAGGTTCTTCGCCAGTCCTCGGCCGGAATATCTGGAATCCAGGGGCTTTTCATTGGTGACAGTCACGAGGCGCACACTTCTTGCGCTTTCAAGCAAAGGAAGTGCGTCGGAAACCGCTCGCGCAGCGGTACGGCTGAAGTCCCAAGCCACGCAGATGGCATCGAGCCGCAACGGACGCGACCGCGGGCCGGTGGGCAGGATCAGCGTCGGCCTGCCGGATTCGAAGATCACCTCCTCGGCGTACCCCAGATCATGGGAGTCCGGCACCGCCATGATCGTGAGATCCCGAAGCCTTGCATAGTCAACCAGCAGCGCGGCCTCGCTGGCGGTTGCACAGTGCTCGAAGATGGTCTCATGCCGGACGCCGGATTTGTCAGCGGAGGCTTCGAATGCGGCAAGCAGGGCTTTCGCATTCTCGCGGCTCTTGGCGGCCTCGCGCGCAATAAGCGCGGGTATGTCCAGGATGACATCCCCGAGCAGGCTTGCGCGCACCTCCGCATGGACCTCGCAGGAAATGGCTGCGAGGTGCGCCCCCAGGGTGGCGGCCACCGAGACGGCATCGTCGATCACTGAAACCGGCGTCGGCTCCGGGTAGCTCGCCAGGGTCAACAGAACATCCTTGAAAGCCATGTGTGCCTCCTTTGACGAGTCGGAACCTAACGCTGTCGAGATGCTCCTTCTTGACCCACCGCAACCGATTCAGCCGGATGGCTGTGGCAAAACGGCCCAGGCTCGAACGATGCGCCGGAACAGAACGCTTTGGTTCGGCGGCGCCTGCCTTGCGGGAGGGGCCAGCGCAATGCCAGCTCGCGAAGCGCGCTCGGACAATAAAAAACGCGGCGTCACCGCCGCGTTTTTCGATTCTCAGCTGCCGCTTGGAATTACGCCTGCGGCTGCGGCTCGAGGCCGGGATCCGGATCGGGACGCGGGCGCGGCTTGCCGGCCGGGGGCACGGCGGAGGCGCGCGGTGTGGTCGGCTCGAGCACGGACTCACGGTTCGGCTTCTTGCCCTTGAGCAGGTCGACGATCTCGTCGCCGGTCAGCGTCTCGAACTCGAGCAGGCCCTTGGCCAGCGTCTCGAGATCGGCGCGCTTCTCGGTGAGGATGCGCGTCGCCTCCTTGTAGCCTTCCTCGACCAGACGCTTGATCTCGGAATCGATCTTCTGGACGGTGGCTTCGGAGGCGTTCTGCGTGCGCGACACCGACATGCCGAGGAAGACCTCGTCCTGGTTCTCGCCATAGGAGACGGTGCCGAGCTCTTCCGACAGGCCCCAGCGCGTCACCATCATGCGGGCCAGGCGCGTGGCCTGCTCGATGTCGGACGCCGCGCCCGAGGTCACCTTCTCGCGGCCGAAGATCAGCTCTTCGGCGACGCGGCCGCCCATCATGATGGCGAGGCGCGAGGTCATCTGCTCCAGCGACATCGACAGCTTGTCGCGCTCGGGCAGCTGCATGACCATGCCGAGCGCACGGCCGCGCGGGATGATGGTCGCCTTGTGGATCGGATCGGTCGCGGGCACGTTGAGGCCGACGATGGCGTGGCCGCCCTCGTGGTAGGCCGTGAGCAACTTCTCTTCCTCGGTCATGACGAGCGACTTGCGCTCGGCGCCCATCATCACCTTGTCCTTGGCCTCCTCGAACTCGGCCTGCGTCACCATCCGCTTGTTGCGGCGGGCGGCGGTCAAAGCGGCCTCGTTGACGAGGTTCATCAGGTCGGCGCCGGAGAAGCCCGGGGTGCCGCGCGCGATGGTCTTGAGATTGATATCGGGCGCCAGCGGAACCTTGCGAACATGCACCTTCAGGATCTGCTCGCGGCCGACGACGTCGGGGTTCGGCACCACGACCTGACGGTCGAAGCGGCCCGGACGCAGCAGCGCGGGATCGAGCACGTCGGGACGGTTGGTGGCGGCGATCAGGATCACGCCTTCGTTGGCCTCGAAGCCGTCCATCTCGACCAGCAGCTGGTTCAGCGTCTGCTCGCGCTCGTCATTGCCGCCGCCGAGACCGGCGCCACGGTGACGACCGACGGCATCGATTTCGTCGATGAAGATGATGCAGGGCGCATTCTTCTTGGCCTGCTCGAACATGTCGCGGACGCGGCTCGCGCCGACGCCGACGAACATCTCGACGAAGTCGGAACCGGAGATGGTGAAGAACGGCACGTTGGCTTCGCCCGCGACCGCACGCGCGATCAGGGTCTTACCGGTGCCGGGAGGGCCGACCAGCAGCACGCCGCGCGGAATGCGGCCGCCGAGGCGCTGGAATTTGCCGGGGTCGCGCAGGAACTCGACGATCTCCTGCAGGTCCTGCTTGGCTTCGTCGACGCCGGCGACGTCCTCGAAGGTGACGCGGCCATGGGCCTCCGTCAGCATCTTTGCACGCGACTTGCCGAAGCCCATCGCCTTGCCGGCGCCGCCCTGCATCTGCCGCGACAGGAAAATCCAGACGCCGATCAGCGCGATGAAGGGCAGCCAGGAGACCAAGAGCGAGACGAACCACGGCACGTTGTCGCCGGGCGGCTTCGCGGTGATCTGCACCTTGCTGTCATAGAGGCGCTTCACCAGCGTCGGGTCGTTCGGCGCGTAAGTCTGGAAGCTGGAGCCGTTGGTGAAGGTGCCGTGGATGTCCGGCCCCTGGATCACGACGTCGCGCACATTGCCGCGGTCAACTTCGCTCAGCAGCTGCGAGAAGGCGATGTCCTGCGAGGAGGCCCGCTGACCCGGATTCTGGAAGAGCGTGAACAACGCCAACAGCAGCAAGACAATGATGACCCAGAGGGCGAAATTGCGCAGATTGGCGTTCATCGATCTTCCTTCGTGGTCGCGCGGATCGCGGCCGTGATCCTTGGGCAGTTGATTTGGTCAATGCGAGGAAATCCCAAGGAATCCTCATCGTTAGACGGATACAATTTAGGTGCCGCCCCGGTCGCTGCCAAGGGAACGAGATGGGACTATTTATCCCATCTTAGCGCGATTCCCGCTGAAATCATGGCGTCCGAACCCGGGTTTTTCCTGCCTGGTTAAGGTGGCCTGACGGCACGGACGCGAATTGACCGGTGTCATGATCCGCTCTCGTCGCGCTCATCTGCCCTTGCGCCGCCGGGCCGGCGCCGGCGCGATCTGGATACGCCCGCCGGCAAGGCTGATCAAGGCTCCCGCGAGGGTCTGCTTCAGAACCGGCCGGCCATTTGCGGCTGCACCGGGGCCGGCGATCGCCCGATCAAGCACCGACATCAGGGTTTCGACCTTGCCGAGTTCCGCCGGCCCTTCATGGCCGAGCGCGTTGATGGCCCGCAGCAGGAGCCGCAGCCGCACCTCCTCCGGCAGGGCGGCAAAGGTTGCGGCCTCGAAGCTCCTGACACTCGCCTGCGGCGCATCGCCGCGATCCCGCAGGCGGAGGAAGCGCTCGGCGCCGTCGGCAAGCACCTCGACCGCCGCATTGGCCCGCGCCAGCCTTGCCGCGAGCCGCGCCAGATTTCTGGCGTCGCCGCCCTCGGCCGCGAGGAGCGGCAGCAGCGCGCGCAGCCGCGGCCGTGTGTAGGCGGTGTCCCGGTTGGTGGGATCCTCGGCAAAGCCGATCCTCGCCCGCCGCAAGGTCGCGATCAGCTGCGATTTCGGAACGTCGAGCAACGGACGCGCCAGCACGATTCCGTCGCGCTCGGTGAATGGAGCCATGGCCGAGAGTCCGGCAAGTCCGCTGCCGCGGAACAGGCGCATCAACAGGGTCTCGGCCTGGTCGTCGCGGGTGTGTGCCGTCAGCACATGGCTCGCGCCGGCGGCACGGGCGGCCTGTGCGAGCAGGCGGTAACGGGCCTCGCGCGCGGCGGCAGGCAGCCCCGTCTTCGGCTTTTCACCGCGCCAGCGCAAGGTCCGGTGCGGCAATCCGAGCGCCGCGGCGAGCCGCTTGACCTCGCGCGCCTCACGGGCGGCCTCCGGGCGCAGGCCGTGATCAATCGTGACGACCGTGATTTGCGGGCCTCGCGCGAGGCTGCGCTGCCAGCGCGCTGCAAGCCACATCAGCGCAACCGAGTCGGGCCCGCCGGAGACCGCGAGCACCAGCGCCGGGGCATCTCTCAGGCCCGCGAAGAGCCGCCTCGCCTCGCGCGCCGAGATCGGTGAATCGTCGTCGTCTGACATGACGCTGCAATCGTCCGCGGGAATGGACCGAATGTTTAGCGCAACGCCATCCGCTTTGTCAGCGGATCAGCACTTCACCCGCTTCTGCTCGCGATCGACGGCGGCTTTGACGCCGGCGGAGGCGCGAGGATATTTGCGGCCGATCTCGCCGAAGGCGGCGCAGGCGGCCTCCTTCTCCTTCAGCGCGGCGAGCGACTGGCCGAGCCGCAGCAGCGCATCCGGCGCCTTGGCCGATTTCTCGTATTTGGTGGTGACGGCGAGGAACGCTTCGGCGGAATCGCGATATTGCTGGCGCTGGAAATAGCTCTCGCCGAGCCAGTATTGCGCGTCGCCGACCAGCGGGTCGCTCGGAAATTTCTGCGTGAAGTTCTTCATGGTCTGCTCGGCCAGCGCGTAGTCCTTGCGCTGCATGTAGCCGATGCCGAGGTCGAACTCGTCGCGGGGCGTCGCCGACGGCGGCAGGGTGGCCAAGGCAGCGCCACCGGCCGGTGCGGGATAACCGGATTGTGCCGGCGGATAGCCGGGCTGCGCGGCCGGCGGCACACCTTGTTGGTAGCGCGGGCTGGTGTTGGCGAGATCGAGCGGCTCGCCCGCATTGCGGCCGCCGCCAGGCGTGACCGCCGGCATCGGCTGCTGCCCGCCGCCGAGTGCGCGCGGCGCGCCGGGTGCATTCGGGTTCTGGTTGGGGTCGAAGGCATCGCCGCGGCGGCGTGTGCCGGGAGCGCCGGGCGCCGGCTGCTCCTGAACGATCGGCGCGGGCGCGGCGATCTGCGGCTGCTCGTAGCTCGGCTGCGCGGCTTGCTGTTGCGGCGGCGGCTGGCGATAGCCGGGCGCGACCTGACCTGGTGCAATCTGGCTGGGTGCGATCTGCGCGGGCGGCATCGCCGCGACGTTGGGTGCCTGCCCGGGCGCCCCTTGCGCGCCGCCCTCAAGCGCCCGCAGGCGCTCTTCGAGCTGGCGGTTGCGATATTGCAGCTCCTCGTTCTGGCCGGTGAGCTGGCGCAGCCGGTTCTCCAGCCGCTCGATCCGCATCTCAGGGTCGACATCATCCGACTGCCCGTAGACCGATTGCGCAAGCGCGGGCGAGCACAAAGAGAGCAGCGCGGCGGTCGCCGCGGTACCGGTAAAAGCCTTAAATCTGGATGACATCTTGCCCTGACGACGAAAGCGAAATGGCCTGCGACGGAACCCTCGACGCGCCACACATCGAAGTGGAGTACGCCAAAAATGTGACTGATACCAAGGGGTTTTCAGTCACAGAATGCTGAAACGAAACCGGCGCCCGAGAGGGCGCCGGCATCATCCAATTGCAAAGCTGAACGGGGCCTGACTGACCACCGGGGACCTGACCGAGCGTCAGGAGCTGGCGTTCAGGACAGTGACGGCGCGGCGGTTCTGCGACCAGCAGGAGATGTCGTTACAGACGGCGACCGGCCGTTCCTTGCCGTAGGAGATCGTGCGCATGCGGTTCGGGTCGATGCCGCGCGAGGCGAGGAACGAACGGACCGACTGGGCACGGCGGGCGCCGAGCGCGATGTTGTATTCGCGGGTGCCGCGCTCGTCGGCATGACCTTCGATGGTGAAGGAGTAGCGCGGATAGGTCTGCAGCCACTGCGCCTGCTTCTCCAGGGTCACGATCGCCTGCGGGGTCAGATCGGTCTGGTCGCTTTCGAAGAACACGCGGTCGCCGACGTTGACGACGAAGTCCTGCTGGCTGCCGGGCGTCGCCGCATTGGCCATCGCATCCGTCGCGGCATTCTTGTTGGCGCAGGCGCCCATCGACAGCGCGACGGCGAGCACCGCGGCCAGCTTCAATCCCTGGAGGATACGCATAGGATGTCTCATTCCGGAGCCTCCACGCTCACGTTAGTCCACTGCTGTCCGGTCTACAGGGGGTTGGTTAAGCGAACGTTCCGTCAACCTTGACGGAACCTTGCCTCAGCCGGTCAAATGCCCCCAACCAGCGAAAAGCAAACGTCATGGTTAATGGGTTGTAAATGTGGCGCGAGGGTGAAGGCAAGCCGCGTCGGCCGGCAAAAGAGCCGGCACTTGCTGGAATTTTGGGCCGAAATGACCGGGGAGCGCCCGCCTAGACCGAACCGAGCGCTTGAGAGGCCACGTCCAGGGTCCGCGGCGTGGTGAGCAGAATCGGCCGCGTGGCGGCCTGGCGGGGGATGCTGCGTTCAAACAGCATGCGCCGCTCGAACGCGCTGGAGCGCATGATCGGAAAGCGCGCGAGCACCTTGTCCCGCTGCCGCCGGACGTCGGTGGCCATCAGGACCGCCTTCTTGGTGGGCCAGCCCGGAAAGCCCCGCGGCTCCGGCGAAATGGTCTCGTGCAGGAAGATGCGGCGATAGAACGCCTGATGATCGGTCCGGATCATGGCAAGACCGGTGTCGGCGTTGAAATGATCGCACGCGACAAAGGCGAGGCGGACGGTCAAATAGGGCAGCTCGGGAAAACGGTGGTGCTTGTCGGGATCTGCAACGAGCCGGCATGGATCGACAAAAACCTCGCCGCGATCGAGGCGGGGATGCAGGATGTCGCCGAACACCTCGGTGGTATAGGACATCCGCCATTCCGACGTCAGCAGATGGATGCGGACGGAGCTGCAAAGCTCTCCGTCAACATAGACCCCGAAATTCCAGGTGTTGGGCGTTTCGTCGAAACGATCGCTGACGCGCAGCGAAGGTGATGGCTCGATCAGACCGGCCTGCAGATACGCGCGGTAGCGCATCAGATACAGGTTGTCCTTGTCCTCGGGCGTTTCGATGAGCCGATAATCGATGCGGTCAAACAACGCGGCGCCTCGTGGAAGGAGCGCCGTGTTCGGTTCGGCTCCGGACTTCATCTGCAACCTCTGACTCCAAGCAACTTCCACGAGTAGCCAGACCTTAATGGTTCCTTAACGGAATTGCAAAGCTATAGAATCGTTAGGGTTAACCTTTGCGAGCCCGCAAGACTACGGTGCACACGGGAGCCGATTGCGAGAGTGGAGCTGCCGGGAAGGGATCGGGCCTATCGCGACGACACGAGGGCGAGCTGGTCGTCGGGCACGCGACGACCATGCGAGGCGTTGAGCAATTGCCGGATCCGCACCGCCGGTACGGGCCGGCTGAACAGGTAGCCCTGCCCTTCGGTCACGGTGCCGTCGGCGCTGATCAGCTCGAGCTGCTCGTTGGTCTCGATGCCTTCGACCACGACGGCCATGCCGAGGTCGGCGGACAGCCGCGCGACACCGCGCAGCAGCGTCAGCGGCCGGTCGGAATCGATGCCTTCGAGGAAGGAGCGATCGATCTTCACCTTCTGCATCGGGAAATTGTGCAGGTAGCTGAGGCTGGAGTAGCCGGTGCCGAAATCGTCGAGCGAGATGCGCACGCCGAGCGCATGCAATTGCGACAGGATGTCGTGGGTGAGCTGGGTGTTGCGCAGCAGCGAGGACTCGGTGATCTCGATCTCCAGACGATGCGCCGGCAGGCCCGACACTTCGAGCGCGTAGCGGATTTCGCTCAGGACGTCGCGCTGGTGGAATTGCTGCGGCGAGAAGTTGACGGCGACGCTGACACCCTCCGGCCACTTCATGCATTCCATGCAGGCGCGGCGCAGGATCCAGCGGCCGAGATCGACGATCAGGCCCATGTCCTCGGCGACCGGGATGATGTCGACCGGCGAGACCGTGCCGCGCACCGGATGATTCCAGCGCAGCAGCGCTTCGCAGGTGGTGATCTTGCCGGACCTCAGATTGACCAGGGGCTGGAAGAACAGCTCGAATTCCTCGTTGGCGAGCGCCTTGCGCAGGTCGAGCTCGAGGATGCGGCGCGCCTCGACGGTCGCGGCCATCTCGTCGCGGAAGAAACAATAGGTGCCGCGGCCGTCGGCTTTGGCGCGGTACAGCGCCATGTCGGCGTTCTTGAGCAGCGTGTCGGCGCTGGTGCCCTCCGGCGAGGTCAGCGCGATGCCGACGCTGGCGCCGATCTCGACCAGATGATTGTCGATGCGGTACCGCTCGCTCAACCGCTCGACGATGCGGCGGGCGAGTGCCGCGGCATCCTCGGGCGACGTGAGGTTCTGCTGGAACACGACGAACTCGTCGCCGCCGAACCGGGCGACGAAATCCTCGGGGCGCAGCATCTCGCGCAGGCGGTTGGCGACGGCGCACAGGAGCTGGTCGCCGCAGGGATGGCCCAGCGTGTCGTTGACCTGCTTGAACTGGTCGAGGTCGATGAACAGCAGCGCGGAGAGCTGCGCCGCATCGTGGGAGACAGCCAGCAGGTGCTCGATCTGGTCGCGGAAGTTGACCCTGTTCGGCAACGCCGTCAGGTCGTCGTATCGCGCAAGATGGGTGATCTTGGCCTCGGCGTTGCGCCGCTCGGTGATGTCCTCGAGCAGCAGCACCGCCCCTCCGTCCGCCATCGGCTGAACGGTCCAGCACAGCGACCGATTTCGCTCCAGGTTCGCCTCGGCGGTGATGATCTCCTTCTCCCGCGAACTTTCGATGCCGGCGACGATATGCTCGCCGTCCGCGCTCGAGATGGATCTTGCCTGCACGCATGCCGCGATGATGTCGCGCGCGCTGGCGCCGCTCCGAGGCAGATGGTCGGGCAGGTTCATCATCGCCGCGAAGCGGTGATTCATCACCGCGAGCTGGCCATCGCGATGGAACATGCAAAGACCGTGCGGCATGTTGTTGAGGGCGGTATCGAACTGGCCCGCAAGTGCGGCTTCGCGCTCGCGCGCCACCACGGCGCCCATGAAGATCCGGTGCAAGTTGACCGAGAGCTGCATGATCGCCAGCAGGAAGGCCGCGCTCACAACGGCCATCGCGATGTAGTAGGGCGTGCCGCGCCACGCCAATGCCAGCACCGCCGGCGCGAAAATGAGCAGCGCCTGCAGATGGAAGATCGACGGTCGTCCGTACGCCCTTCCCGCTCCCCCTGCGGCAATGCCTGTCGTGACCGACAGGGCAATCATATGCGCGACCGCGTCGTCGGTGGCGAGCAGAGTCGTGCCGCACCAGATGCCGATCGCCGCGGCCTGGATCTTCGCGCCGATCTGATACCGCGCCTGCCAGCGTTTGGCCGCCTCCGCGGTCACGCTCGACTTGCGTCCCTGATAGCGACGCAAATCGATCGCCCGCACCGTTCCGGCCAAGACGAGCAGCGCCACGCACGCCCAAATCAGGGGCTCACCTGTCTTCAGCGCAGTCAGCGCAGCACCGATCGACACGAAGATGAGACCGGCCAGCAGCGGTCCGGGCGCTTCAAAGAGCGAATCGATCTGCGCCGCCGGATTGACCGGCGGCGGCTGCCCCTGCTCTCCGCTCTGGCTTGCGAACTGCATTTTGGTTTGTACGCGCGTCCTGTTCAGCGCGTAGTCTTACCCAGCCGAGATGAAGCTTTTCTGAGGGAACATCGTTAAAGTCGGGTTGTTTTTCGGCAATAGCGAAATGATTTCTGCTGGAATATCAAGCAGGTAGGCAAGCCTTGCCGGGCGCAAGGTGAAGGAAGTGTTGCCGTTCACGGCAAACTCGGAAAAAATCGGCGCGGTTTTTCGAAAACATCGCGCGTCTGAACGCGCGATGTTTCAACTGCGCCGTTGTCAGCCCGAGGTCGAGGACAACAGCGGCGACCATGCCGGGTCCGAGGCAAAGCCCGGCGTCGGCACCTTCAATTCGTTGCGGCCGGAGATGTCGACCGAGTACAGCGACGGCCCGCCATTGCCGCCGGGATCGCGGAAGAACATCAGCACGCGGCCGTTCGGCGAGAAGGTCGGGCCTTCGTTGTGAAAGCCGGAGGTGAGCAGCCGCTCGCCCGAGCCGTCGGGCTTCATGACGCCGATCGCGAACTGCCCGCCGCCCTGCCGGGTGAAGGCGATGTAGTCGCCCTTCGGCGACCACACCGGCGTCGAATAGCTGGCGTTGGTGTCATCCTTGGAGAAGGAGATGCGCTGCGCCTGTCCGCCGCCCGCACTCATCACGTAGATCTGCGACCTGCCGCCACGATCGGACTCGAAGCAGATGCGGCTGCCATCGGGCGAATAGGACGGCGAGGTGTCGATCGCCGGCGTGTCGGTGAGACGCGTGGTCGAACGCGAGCGCAGATCCATCACGAACAGGTTGGAATTGCCGCCCTGCTGCAGGCTCATGATGACGCGCTGGCCGTCCGGCGAGAAGCGCGGCGCAAAGGTCATGCCGGGGAAGTTGCCGACGATCTCGCGCTGGCCGGTCTCGATGTTGTAGAGATAGACCTTCGGATCACCCTGGCCGAACTCCATGTAGGTGATCTCTTGCGAGTTCGGCGAGAAGCGCGGGGTCAGCACGAGGTCGGAGCCGCGGGTCAGATAGCGCACATTGGCGCCGTCCTGGTCCATGATCGCGAGCCGCTTGACGCGGCGCTCCTTCGGCCCGGTCTCGTCGACGAACACGACTCGGCTGTCGAAATAGCCCTTCTCGCCGGTCAACTTCTCATAGATCTGATCGGAGATGATGTGGGCGATGCGGCGCCAATATTCCGGCGAGGTGAAATATTGCTGGCCCGCGAGCTGCTGTCCGGAGAGGACGTCCCACAGGCGGAATTCGGCCTTCAGGCGGCCGTCCGGCTGCCGCGTCATGCGACCGGTGACCAAAGCCTGCGCGTTGATGGTCTTCCAGTTCTCGAATTGCGGCGCGACGTCGATGTTGCTGATGCGCTCAATGAAGGCGGCCTGGTCGATCGGCGCGAACAGGCCCGAGCGCTTCAGGTTGTTGGTGATGACCTGCGTGACACCGTTAGCGACGTCGCTGTCGGAGGGCGAGCCGGGCACGAAGTTGCTGATCGCGATCGAGATGGGCTGAAATCCGCCGGGACTGACTTGAAGTCGCCCCTGCGCTGTCGCGGCGCCTCCGGCCAGCAGGGTGACTGACGATCCCGCGGCCGCGATGAATCCACGTCGCGTCAGAAATGGCATCTTGTTCACCTGAGTTAATTCATGTCTCATCTACTGCTGATCTTTCATATCGAAAGTCAGCGCAATCGTTTTCCAAGTGTCGTACTGAGCTTTGGGCAAGAACGTGTAGGCCTGACACTGTTGGATCGCACGCTTGGCACTCTCCGCCATCGCATTTGCAATTGCCCGAGACGGTCCTCGAATCGCGACAATCACAGGCGCTGATGCGAGCGTGCCGTCGGGGCGCATCTGAATGTCTATGTCGGCCGTAAACTGATCCCTGTCCTGAGCATCATAAGGGAAATTGAAGCAGTGCTTGACGGCAGCGACGAAAGCTCCCTGCCAAGTCGCGACGTTGTTGGCGGCCGTCCCTGTCGCTGTGCCCAGCGAGGCTGATGCATTCAACGCCGAGCCGGTCTGCTCGTGCCGGGTCGCGGCGCGCTTGTCGAGGTCGCGCTGGATCTGCGCGGGGTCGAAGGTGCGCTCCTTGGGCTTGGGCTGCTGCTGCGGCTGCACCGCCGCGACCTTCTGCTCCACGGGCTTCGGCGGCGGCTTCTTGGTCTCCATCTTCTTCTGCAGCTCGGCGATCGGATCTTCCTTGGCCGGATCAGGCTTCTTTTCCTGCGGCTTCGGCTCTTCCTTCGGCTTGGCCTCCGCCACGGGCTTCGGCGGCTCCGGCTTCTTCTCCACCGGCTTCTCGACCGGCTTCGGCGGCGGCTCCGGCTGGGAGTTGGTCTTGATCAGCTCTTTCTTCTCGGTGACCTTGCCGACGGCGTCTTCCTCGGGCTTGGGCTCCGCGATCTTCTCGACCTTCGGCTTCGGCTCCTCCTTCTTGCCGGTCTTCTGCCCCGCCATCATCTTGGCGAGCTGATCGGAGGAGATGATGTCGATCGGAAGCGATTCCTGCGTAGCGATGTAGGCCTTGCTGCTGAAGGTGACGAGCCCCCATCCCAGCACGAGGACATGCAGGGCAATCGACGCAACGAGTGTCTTGTCGACGTTCACCTTCACGGCCTCAAGACCCCTGATCCGCTTCCGTGACGAGCGCCAGCTTCTTGAATCCGGCGCCCGAGAGCTGGCCCATCACCTTGGCCACGGTGCCGTAATCCGCCTTCTTGTCGGCGCGCAGATAGATGCGTTCCTCGAGGCCGCCGCGCGCATCGGTGATCGCCTTCAGCTTCGGGATCAGCTCGTTCAGCGCAATCTCGGTGTCGTTGATGAACACCTTGCCCTTGATGTCGACCGACATCTGGATCGGCTTCTGGTCGTTGTTTTCGAGGCTCTTGGCACTGGTCTGGGGCAGGTCGAGCGGGACGCCGACCGTCAACATCGGTGCCGACACCATGAAGATGATGAGCAGCACCAGCATGACGTCGACCATCGGCGTGACGTTGATCTCGGCCACAACCGGCTTGCGCCGGCCGCGGCGCCCGCCGCCGCCGGACGAACTCGCAACGTTCATGGCCATGATCGCGTGCCCAGATTGCCCTTCACACTATACATGCCGTCCGTCAGCCCCGCTCGTCGATCTGACGAGACAGAATGGCTGAAAATTCATCAGCAAAGCCCTCGAGCCGCTGGGCCTGCCGGTTCACCTCCGAGGTGAACTTATTGTAGAAAATAGTGGCAGGAATGGCGGCGATAAGGCCGACGGCGGTCGCAAACAGCGCCTCGGCGATACCGGGGGCGACCACCGCCAGAGAGGTATTTTTCGACGCCGCGATCGACTGGAAGCTCGACATGATGCCCCAGACCGTGCCGAACAGGCCGACGAAGGGGCCGGCGGAGCCGACGGTCGCCAGCACCAGAAGGCGCCGTTCCAGCCGCTCGACCTCGCGCGCGATCGAGACGTTCATCACCTTGTCGATGCGCATCTGCAGCCCTGCGACCGAGCGGGCATGGCTCTCGAACGAGCGCTTCCACTCGCGCATCGCCGCCACAAAGCACGCCGCCATTGAATGCGTCGGCTTGGCCGATAGCGTGCGATAGAGCTCCTCGATCGACTCGCCGGACCAGAACGCCTGCTCGAACCGGTCCATCGAGCGGCGCGTGCGCGCGTAGAGAAAGATCTTGTCGATGGCGATCGCCCAGACCCAGACCGAGCAGGCCAGAAGCCCCAGCATCACCGCTTTCACGATCCAGTGAGCCTGCCAGAACAGCGCGATCAGCGACACGTCGGCGGAGGCAGCAACCGGAAGGGCTGACTGAGCCAATTCGGCCGGATTCATAAGCAGTATCCTCTCAAGGCGATCGTTACCTAATGTCCTTCGGCCAGCAAATCGCGGCCGGTGTTCCCCAACAGCCGCGCTGGACCCGCGCGGCGGGCAAGCCCGCTCAAAGCCTTGTCTTTCTGGGGTGCAGGGCTCGTCCAAAGGCTCGTCAAAGCCGGCCGCCTGCATTCCCCGCCAAGATGTCAAAACTAAGGGGCCTCGACCCCAGGCCTTGACGTCGGGCTCCGGGCACGCCTGTCCGCACATACCAGAGCCCGCCGATGGTTAATGCGGGGTTACCGGCGGCGCATTTGGTTGCAGGAAAGACAGTCCGTGCAGGGGGATGGACCCCGGATCCCGTGTTCCGGACGCACCGGCCGGAGGAACCTGCTCTCGTGCCGAAAATTGTCCGGAAAATCACTCTCAGCGAGGTCCTGCCATGTCCATCAACCCCAAGACGACCGCCGCGATCGGCGATCACCCGCTCCACCCCATGCTGATTCCGTTCCCCGTCGCGTTCCTGGTCGGCGCTCCCATCGCCGATCTGGCCTTCATCGGAACCGGCGACGGTTTTTGGGCACGCGCCGCGATGTGGCTGATCGGCGCCGGCATCGTCATGGCGCTGGTTGCCGCCGCAGCCGGCTTCACCGACTTCTTCAGCGAGCCACGCATCCGCCGCCTGAACGATGCCTGGTACCACATGGTCGGCAATCTCGCGGCGGTGGTGCTGGCCCTTGTCAATTTCTATCTCCGCTACGCCCAAGGCGCGGAGGCGGCGATCAAGCCCTGGGGCGTCGTGCTGTCCCTGGTCGTGGTCGGCATCCTCCTGTTCACGGGATGGAAGGGCTGGGAAATGGTCTATCGCCACCACGTCGCGGTGCTGGATGCGCCGGGCCAGACCAGCTCGGAGCCGGTCAACCCGCATCATGGCGGCGAAAGCCACCGCCGCGCCGCCTGAGCGACAGTCAAGCGGACGAAGCGGCCGCAAGGCAATTGGTGAGCCGCGCGGGATTGCCGATTGCGGTGCAGCCGCCAGGCACGTCACCGGTCACGACAGTCCCGGCGCCGATCTTGGCGAAGTCGCCGATCTCGATGTCGCCGAGGATGGTCGCGCCGGAGCCGATGAACACGCCGCGACCGATGCGAGGCGAGCGCATCGGCAGGTCGCCATGGCGTCCGATGCTGACATTCTGAAGGATGGTCACCTCGTCGCCGATGACGACATTGGCACCGATCACGATGCCGGTGGCATGATCGAGATAAACCGACGAGCCGAGGCTCGCGGCCGGATGAATGCTGACCTGCAGGACGTTCGAAGCCTCGTTCTGCAACAGCAGCGCCGCATCACGATGATCATGACGCCATAGCCAGTGCGAGACGCGCCAGGACTGCAGCGCGACATAGCCCTTGAAGTGCAGCAGCGGCGGCAACAATCCGGCGATGGCGGGATCACGGAGCACGATGGCGCGCAGATCGCGGCCGGCCGCTTCGACCAGATCCGGTTGGCCGCGAAAGGCATCGCGGGAAAACGTCGTGAAGCGCTCGCGATCGGCGGCGCTGCCGCCCAGCCGACGCCCGATCAGATCGGCCAAGGCAGCGGTAAAATCGTCATGGGCAAGGATGGCATCGGCGACAGCCTTGCCGAAGACGGGATCCGCCGCTGCGGCGCGCCGCGCCTCGCCGCGTATCTCCTGCCAGAGGATGTCGCTCGCCACGATCGCAGTCTCCGTCCGCATTGCCGCCTGCGGTGTTTTGACGCTTGCTTCTCGCTGTCGAATATAGGACGCAGGCCGCCTGCGCGCCAATTGGCGTCGGCAACACGCGCGGCCACCTGTGCGCCATGCTCCCCGTAAGGCTACGGGCTTGCTTGCCAGAGAGCTGCGGCCAGCCTTCGGCCGAAGCCCGCGGTGGCATCCGCGGGTTTTGGTACCCGCCGGACGTCAAGCTGCCGGCCAGTTCCGAATCCACGTCATCCGAGGTCACGCTCAAATATGCCGCTCAACGCCCCCGCCGACGACCAGCACGACGACATCATGTATCCATCCGCCCTGCCGTTCCTGCTGGTCCATCTCGGCTGCCTTGCGGCAATCTGGTCGGGCGTCACCTGGGAGGCGGTCGCGATCTGCGTCTCACTCTATTGCTTGCGGATGTTCGCGATCGGAGCCGGCTACCATCGCTATTTCTCGCATCGGGCGTTTGCGACCAGCCGGGTGTTTCAGTTCATCCTGGCCTGCCTTGCGCAAAGCAGCGCCCAGAAGAGCGTGTTGTGGTGGGCCGCCAAGCATCGCCACCATCACCTGCATTCCGACACTGAAAACGACGTGCATTCACCGCGTCACCGCGGCTTCCTCTATAGCCATCTCGGCTGGATCTTTTACCGGCAGCACGACGCAACCGACCTCGTGAAGGTCGGCGATCTCGCCGCCTATCCCGAGCTGATGTGGCTGCATCGGCTGGAGCTGCTGCCGGCCTTCGTGCTGGCAGGGCTCTGCTTCCTGGTCGCAGGATGGTCGGGTCTGGTGGTCGGCTTCCTCTGGAGCACGGTGCTGGTCTATCACGCGACCTTCTGCATCAATTCGCTTGCCCATGTGCACGGGCGCAAGCGCTACGTGACCGGCGATGATTCCCGTAACAACTGGCTGCTGGCATTGGTCACGCTCGGTGAGGGCTGGCACAACAATCACCACGCCTATCAGAGCAGCGTGCGACAGGGCTTTCGCTGGTGGGAGGTCGACGTGACCTATTACATCCTGACGCTGCTGTCGTGGATCGGCGTCGTCTGGAACATGAAGGCGCCGCCCGAACAGGTGCTGCGCAACGAGCAGCCGCTCGGCGCGCGGGTCATCCAGCGGGCGGCCCGCGAGCTCGCCGGACGGTTCGATGCGCAAACCCTGGCGCATGCGATCTCGTCGGCACGCCGCCGGGCCGATCTCGCCCAGTTGCAGCTGCCGACGCTGCACGACATCCTCAATCGCGCGCATGAAGGTGTCGACGCGCTGACGCATCTGCATCTGCCGAAGATCCCGACACGCGAGGAGTTTCTCGCGGAAGCCAAGGCGATGTTCGCGCGAACGCGTTCGCTCAACGAGATCGTCGACCACGCCTACGAATACTTCCTGGCCTCGGTTCACGCGCAACTCGCCACGGCGCGCTGAAGCTTCACGCCATGCGACACCGGCCGGCAGCGGTCATGCTGCCGGGGCGCGTCCATCGCGGGCGCGGCCGGGGTCAGCCTGCTTGCGGAGGCTGAGCGCATAGAGCCAGCCGCCTGCGGCGATCAGCACGGGCAGGACGAAAAGCGCGAAATCGCGGAGCAGGATCATGGGACGATACTTCCCTTCGCGAACGACACCGCGCGGCTGAGTGCGTACGATGCGCCCCAATATAGATAGGCGCTAAGAAACAACCGCCAGGACTCACCGAGCTGCCACTCCGGGTAGAGCTGAACTTCCGTGGGCCATCCATTGAGGAACGCGATCGCCACCGGGACGACCGGGCCGAAGCGCTCGAACAACACGGCCGCGCGCTCGAACAATGCGAGGCGCTGGCTGATTTGTTTGCGTTCAATATTGGTCATGATCGTGCCCGTCGGCGCCGCGGAGGCGCAGTCAAGGCTTGGTCGGTGCTCGCGCGGTCCGGGTTCTATCGATCCTGCACATCTGCGTGATGGGCCTCGCAAAGCCCTCGCAGGCGCTTCGCATCGCCAGGACGACCATCGAAGTGTGACATAAGCCAAACCGCCCGCCTGCGGATTGCGCAGACGGGCGGCTCGGGGCCATCAGGACTTTGGGGGCATGCGCCTGAAGGCTTTGAGAGGTGTAATTCTTCGGATCAGCCCTGCTGCTGGTCGGTCGGCGGCGGGGTCGGACGCGTCTTGTGCTGCGCCATGAACTGATCGAACTCTTCCTTGTCCTTGGCGTGACGCAGGCGGTCGAGGAAGTTCTTGAACTCGACCTGCTCTTCCTCGAGCCGGCGCAGTGTCTCACTGCGATACTCGTCGAAGGCGCGGTTGCCGGAGGACGGCGGGCCGAAGCCAAAGCCGAAGCCGCGGCGCTCCATGCGGTCGCGCATGCGATCCATCTTGTACTGCATCTTTTCCATCTTGTTCTGCCAGCGATCCTGATTGCTCCAGCACGACATTCTTCTGCTCCCGAGTGTGAAAAAGAGGAGGGCAAGTCCGATCGGCCACCAGATGATGAAGCCGAGAATGGTCACGGCGATCCAGCCGGGATGCCAGGGCGTGTCCAGCATGCGGGGGCGCTCGTAATATTGCTGTTGGTCCGACGGGCCGCGCCAGCGATTGACATCAGCGGTGTAGGCCATTTCCCTTCTCCATCACGGCACCAGCGCCGTTGTGAATGTAAATAACATTTACATAGCTAGACCATCCCGCGATTTTGTCAAGCTGGCAGCAAGACACGCCCGCGTGATTACTTGCGCAATCTTATTTCGGCTTGCCCCAGGGGCTGCCGGGCGGCAGGCCCGAACCGGAGGGAGCCTCCGGCGGCACCGGCGGCGGCTCGGCGCCCCTGGCCGGAGGACGGCGGTCGATCGGGAAGCCGAGGCCGCGCAGATAGATCAGCACCTCGGCCTCCAGCAGCTCGTCCGGCGACATCGGCAGCTTGCGTCGCGCAGCATCGCCGCGGGAAAACAGCGAGGCCACGCCATGCGACATCGACCAGATGTGCAGCGCCATCATCATCGCCGGCGGGCGGGGTGTGCCGGGCGGCGTCAGTGCGGCGAGCCGCTCGGCTGCGGCTCGAATGATGTTGAAGGCGCGTTCGCTGGCCGCCTGAAGTGCGGGATTGGCATCGACCGGCACGCCCGATTCGAACATCGCGTTGTAGAAGGCCGGCTCCGCGCGGGCAAAGGCGAGATAGGCCTTGCCGACGCGCTCGAAGGCGGTGACGGTGTCGGGCCGCCCGTCGTCCCAGGCCGCCGACAGGCGCGCCTCGAACTGCTCGAAACCGCGCTGGGCGATCGAGGACAGCAGCTCGTCACGGTCGCGGAAATGCCGGTAGGGCGCCGCCGCACTGACTCCGGCCATGCGCGCGGCATCGGCGAAGGTGAAGCCGGCCGCCCCCTTCTCGGCGATCAGCCCGAGGGCCGCCTGCAACAGGGCTTCCTTCAGATTGCCGTGGTGATAGCCGCGCTCGGCGCGGCGCTGCTCCTTGCGCCAGCTCATGTGAACGAGCTTTACATGAGCCGGGCTTCAAGGTCACTAGCGGGAATCGCTCGTGATTAACCCGTATTCTCCGCAGTCATTCCGGGCGGCTCACAGAGCCGAACTATGGTGCGCGCTTGCGCACCTGAGAATGTCGAGATTCCGGGTTCGGTCCTGCGGACCGCCCCGGAATGACGGCCCACTTGGCCGCCCGGATACCTATTCGTTCAGGGCTACATCTCCGGAATCGGCAGCACGGGCATGACTTCGATCGCCTCGCCCGGGAAGATCGCAAAATGCGGATGGTTCTCGAACAGCTTTGCAGCGTCCTCCTGCGAGGCGGCGCGCACCACCGTGAAACCGGTCAGCGCGTTGCTGACCTCGGTGATGCCGCTCCCGTCGATCCTGCGGGTCTTGCCGAGCGGGCCGCCCATCTCGACGATCACGGACTTGTGCTTCTCGACCCAGCCGTGCCAGGCGGCCATCCCCTCCTGCTCCTTCGCCTTCCGCTCGGCCTCGGGCAGCGCGCGCCACGCCGCCATTTTCGATCCGCTCGTGCTGCCGAGATAGACGGCGAGAAATTTGTGTTCGGTGCTCATGGGTTTTCTCCTCAGGGTTGATTGGGAATCGCGCAGCCGCCGTCTCGTCTACGTCTTCAGGTCGCCAAACCCGGCGACGATCTCCTGCACTTCGGGCGAGTAGTCGGCCATCTCCTGCACCTGGCGGACCTCGATGATCTCGTTGGCTGAAGCGGGACATTTCTTGGCCCAGGCGATCGCCTCGGCGCGCGAGGCGACCTCGATCATCCAATAACCGCCCAGGACTTCCTTGGCTTCCGCGAAGGGCCCGTCGGTGACGATGGGCTGGCCGGTCGCAAACGAGACGCGCGCCCCGGTCGACGGCGGGTGCAGCCCATCGAGCGTGATCAGCACGCCTGCGTCCTTCAGCGCCTCGTTGTAGCGCATCATCGCGGCGACGCGCTCGGGATCGAGCTGCAGCTCCGGCGGCGCGTTCTCGTAGCCGAGCGGGATCATCAGCATCATGAATCGCATGGGAGTTCCTTGCCTTCATTGTCGGGGAGAGCGCGGCAAAGCCGTCTGCCCTCCCCTCCAAGACGAACGGACTTTCAGGGAAGCGACATGCGACGTGAGAAAATTTCCGGGGCCGACCCGGCTGCGCCAGGTGATTTCACGACGCCCTGTCGGCCATTCGCGCGGGCCCGGCAGCAAGGGCGCGAAAAATCATGCGCGTTTCATTCCCGTAGGAATACGGAAGACGATATGTATCTCAACGTGCATACATGGCTAGAAACCGTTTTGATTGAAGGAGATAGCCCAAACACGTGAACTCGCCCGAATTCATAGGGCGCATGAGGGTTTACAGATGGTCAAGACGCGCATGCAACTTTTCGATTGGAGAAAAGGTCGCCAGTCCTCCCAATTGCCACCTGTAATATTGCGGAGCTCACGTGTTCAATTTCCAAAGCAAGAAGGTCAGGCACGCCCTCGCGGAAGTCGAGGCGCTCGATCAGTCGCAGGCCGTAATCGAATTCGGACTCGATGGCACCATCCTCGATGCCAACGAAAACCTATTGAAAATGAGCGGCTATACGCTCGCCGAGATCAAGGGCAAGCACCACAGTATCTTCGTCAGCCCGGCCGAGCGCGAGAGCGCCCGCTATCGCGACTTCTGGGCCAGCCTCAACCGGGGTGAATTTCAGACCACCCAATACAAACGTTTCGGCAAGGGCGGCAAGGAAGTCTGGGTCCACGCCTCCTACGCCCCGCTACGCGACGAGAACGGCAAGGTGGTCAGCTTCATCAAGTTCGCCACCGACATCACCGCGTACAAGATCAAGACCATGGAGGATTCCGGCAAGATCGCCGCGATCAATCGCGCGCAGGCGGTGATCGAGTTCAACATGGACGGCACCATCGTCACCGCAAATGAAAATTTCCTGAAGGCGGTGGGTTACTCGCTCGACGAGATCAAGGGCAAGCACCACAGCATGTTCGTGACACCCGAGGACCGCGCAAGCCCCGCCTATGCGGCGTTCTGGGCCAAGCTGAACCGCGGCGAGTTCGAGGCGGCCGAATACAAGCGGCTCGGCAAGGGCGGCAAGGAGATCTGGATCATCGCCACCTACAATCCAATCCTCGACGAGAACGGCAAGCCGTTCAAGGTGGTGAAGTTCGCAACCGACGTTACCGCGCAGAAGATGCAGGCCGCCGACAATAACGGTCAGCTCGCCGCGATCCAGAAGTCGCAGGCCGTGATCGAGTTCAACATGGACGGCACGATCCGCACCGCCAACGACAATTTCCTGAAGGCGATGGGTTACTCGCTGGCGGAGATCAAGGGCCAGCACCACTCGATGTTCGTCGACCCGAGCGAGAAGAATTCGGCGGCCTATCGCCAGTTCTGGGAGACCCTCAATCGCGGCGAATATCAGGCCGCCGAATACAAGCGTATCGCCAAGGGCGGGCGAGAAATCTGGATCCAGGCCTCCTACAACCCGATCTTCGATCTCAACGGCAAGCCTTACAAGGTGGTGAAGTACGCCACCGACATCACCGCGCAGGCGATCGGCCGCAAGAAAGCCGACAATGCCCGCGGACTGATCGAGGCTGTCGCGGCCGGCAGCGAACAGATGAGCGCCTCGATCCGCGAGATCTCGGAGACCATGGCGAAGTCGCGCGAAACCTCCAAGGTCGCGACGACGCGGGCCGAATCCGCAGACAGTCAGGCTCAGAAGCTTGCCGCAGCTGCGCAAGCCATGAGCGGCATCGTGGAGATGATTTCGGGCATCACCGGCCAGATCAACCTTCTCGCACTCAACGCCACGATCGAATCGGCGCGTGCGGGCGAGGCCGGCCGCGGCTTTGCGGTGGTCGCCTCAGAGGTGAAGAACCTCGCGAACCAGGCCAAGCAGGCGACCGACACGATCACCTCCGAAATCGAAGCCCTGAACGTCATCTCGGGCGACGTCGCCAACTCGCTCACCGCGATCAAGGCCGCGATCGCCGGCGTCAACGAGTTCATCGCCTCCACCGCCGCCGCCGTCGAGGAGCAGAGCATCGTGACATCGGACATGTCCGCCAACATGCAGCGGGCCTCGGCGGAACTGGCCTAGGCGCCCGCTTTATCCCCATCCTGAGCGCTCGCTGTCTGCACAGAGTCATTGCGAGCGCAGCGAAGCAATCCAGAATCCCCTCCGCGGCGGCAATCTGGATTGCTTCGCTGCGCTCGCAATGACGGAGCAAGGAGCGAGGCCGTTTGTTCCCTCACTCCTATCTCGACTACAGGTAGGCCTTCGCGGCCTCCGGGCGTACAAGCGACCGGCTCGACCAGCATGGGGCTTTCGCCCTCGGACAAAAGCGCAGTAGAAGGAGCGCAAGCTCAAGCACGCCCTTTGCCCGAGGACAGATTCTCCATGTCGCAAGCCCCGCAAAAAGTTGCCCTCGTCACCGGCGCCGCCCGCGGTATTGGGCTGGCCACGGCGAAGAAGTTTCTCGCCGAGGGCTGGCGCGTGGCGCTGCTCGACATCGATGGCGACCTGCAGGCAAGCGCGGTAGCCGCGCTGGAAAATCGCCATGACGCGCTGGCGATCACTTGCGACGTAGCCGACGCGGCGGCCGTCAGCACCGCAATGACGACGATCGAGCGGCGGTTCGGCCGGCTGGACGCGCTGGTCAACAATGCCGGCATCGCGGTGTTCGCGCCGCTGATGGAGACGTCGGATGCCGACTGGCGCCGCGTGCTCGAGGTCAACCTCACCGGACCGTTCCTCTGCACCAAGGCGGCGGTGCCCCTGATGCGCGACGGTGGTGGCGGCGCCATCGTCAACATCACCTCGATCTCAGCCGTGCGCGCTTCGACGCTGCGCTCGGCCTACGGCACCAGCAAAGCAGGCCTTGCACACCTTACCAAGCAGCTCGCGGTCGAGCTCGCCTCCCTCAACATCCGCGTCAACGCGGTCGCACCGGGGCCGGTCGACACCGCGATGGCGAAGCAGGTGCACACCAAGGAGATCCGCGCCGACTATCACGACGCCATTCCGCTCAACCGCTACGGCCTGGAAGAGGAACTCGCGGAAGCGATCTATTTCCTGTGCTCGGGCCGCGCGAGCTACATCACCGGCCAAATTTTGGCCGTGGACGGCGGCTTCGATGCGGCGGGCATCGGCCTGCCGACGCTGCGCGGGCAAAGGCGCAACGGGTAGGCGCAGGATTTGTAGGGTGGGCAAAGGCGCAACGCGCCGATCCCAAATTTGCGGTGCGGATGGTGGGCACGCTACGCTTTGCCCACCCTACGAAAGCGAGTTGGTGGAGAGTTCATGCAACGCATCACCTTCCTCAAAGCTCTGATGCTTGCATCCGCGCTGCTCGCCGCCGCGCCTGCGGCGGCCGAGATCCGCATCATCCAGTCCCCGGGCGGACAGGTCGGGCCGTTCCTCGATCTGTTCGAAAAGGTCCGCGACAGTGGCGAGCGCGTGGTGATCGACGGCCCCTGCCTGTCCGCCTGCACGCTGGTGCTGAGCATCGTGCCGGGCGAGCGCATCTGCGTCACCAAGCGCGCCGTGCTCGGCTTCCATGCCGCACGCTCGGTTGACCGGCGCGGCCGCTTCTATGCCGAGCCGGAAGCATCGGTCGCGGTGCTTGCCGCCTATCCCGGTCCGGTGCGCGACTGGATCAGCCGACGTGGCGGTCTGACCTCGCGGTTGCTGCTGTTGAAGGGGCGCGATCTCGCCGCGATCTATCCGCGTTGCCGCTGATACAGCCGGCAGCCGCCACCGCTTTCAAAAAAGCGTCTGGATCACTGGCGCCAGCTTCGCGCTGGCGCAAATGAGCATTCCCCAAAGAGCAAAGTTGATCTGTAGCGCCGCCGCCATCGGTCGCTCCCCTTGCAAGTGACGTCCATCCCAGTTTGTAGCTTTTATGACTCACCAATAACGATTCTGACGTGCAGAGCACAGCCCAATCTTGCGCCAATTGTTGTGCGATGCAGCTCGCTTCACGAAGCGGCCTCACTGCGTCCGCAAAGTGATGCGAAAGCACGACTCATATTCGGCCATGCCGGCAAGTTTGTTTTGCCTTTGAGTTCCATTGAACCGACGATGCGCGTGTCTCACGCAGATTCTGCGCGCCGATTGTGGAGGCAAAAGCCCGGCATGATTCGACACGGCTTGATCGTGCTCACTTTTTGCACAGCGCTGATCGGATGCGCAGAGGCGCCAGCGCAGGAACGCCGCGCCATTGCATGGGATGGCCTCGGCAAGGATCCGAACCGTCCGCATGTGGCCAAGCGGCGCGTCACGACCGGCGCGCCGGCGGCAAGTGATCCCAATCAGGAGCGCGAAAAAGTGCTCGGCACATTGCGCCCCTATTCCGAGGCGTGGTGGGCGGTCCAGGACGAGATACAGGCGGAGAACGACAGGAAGCTGGGCGCCAAGCTCGTGATCTGTCCTCGCTGCGTGGAATCGTCGCCGCCGCCCGAGGACGTCACCGGATCAATCCGGTGAAAGGACAACGGCTGATCGGCGCCTGACGTAACGAAACGTACGTCCCCTCTCCCGCAGCATTGGAGAGAGGGGATCGCAACGTGACGGTCGCGCCCAAAGCGCGATGCGATAGGATAAATCGTCATCGCGCTTTAGGTTGTTGTTTGAGCATGATCTTTTCGGAAAACCGCTTCACACTTTTCCGGATCATGCTCCTATCACATGCCCTCGGCCGGGCAATTCACCATCCAGGGAATGCCGAACTTGTCGACACACATGCCGAAGCCCTTGGCCCAGAACGTCTTGCTGAAGGGCATGGTGACGCTGCCGCCGTCGGCAAGCGCGTTGAACTTGCGCTCACCATCCGCGGGGTCCTTGACCGTAAGCGAGATTGCAAAGCCCTGCGGCTTCTGGAAATGCTCGGCCGGCGAGTCGGAGGCCATCAATACCGTGCCGTCCGGCAGTGACATCCGCGCATGCATGATCATCTTCTCGCGGCCGGGCGTAGCCGGCACCTCCGGCGGAGCATCCGATGCGCGCATCATCGCGTCGATCTTGCCGCCGAGAACCTTGGCGTAATAGTTGAACGCTGCTTCGCAATTGTCCTGGTAGAACAGATAGGGATTGAGCATCGTTTCTCTCCTCTTCGTTTGCAGTGAGGCTTATTGCTTCTCGGTGAGCTTCTTCAGGCCGGCGAGGCCGGTCTCGAAATCCTTGCCGATCATGCTGTCCATGTTGAAGAACACCTGCATCAGCTTGGACAGGAACGGGGCCGGACCGTACATTACCCATGTGACGAGTGTGGCATCGCCTTGCGGCACAAAGGTGAACTCGGCGGTGTTGTGGCCTTCGAACGGCCGCTCGAAATCAAGCTTGATGCGGAGCTTGGAGGGGCCGTTCGCCTCCAGGATCTCCATATGGCCGGCGCCGACCTTGTTGTTGCCTTCCCAGGCATAGGTCGCACCCTTCCCTGCCGCGGTTCCGCCGAACGTCCGCTTCATGGCGGGATCGCGGGTCTCATACGGCGACCAGGCGGTCCAGCGATGGAAATCGGCAACCAGCGGATAGATCACAGCGGCCGGTGCCCTGACGGCCAGCGAGCGTTCCACACGGAACGTGTCGGGTTTCGTCAGGGCGAAGACGAGGACCGCGGCAAGGCCGGCGGCGAGAACGATGGCGATGACGGCAATGGCTTTCAGCATGGATGGCTCTCCGTGGATACGGAGCCTAGGACGAACGGGGGAGGCCCCGGCCCGACAATGGGACAGAAATTCTTTGGCGCACTGCGCACCCCACGTCCTGGCGTGGAAACAGACGGGCCTACTTCGCCTTGGCGCTTTCCTTTGCCTTCGGCTGGCTGTCCCGGATCAGGCGATCGAGATGCATGCGGATGTGGGCGGCTTCGGCCGAGGTGTTGGCGAGCGCGATGGCGCGGTCGAAGGCGATTCGGGCTTCGTCGTTGCGGCCGAGCTGCATCAGGAAGGCGCCGCGCACGCCGTAGAAATGGAAATAATTGGCGAGCTTCGGCGCCAGCGGCTCGATCAGCTCGAGCGCGGCCTGCGGCCCGCGCACCTTGGAGACCGCGACCGCCCGGTTGAGCGTCACCACCGGCGAGGGCTGCACCACTTCGAGCGCGCCGTAGAGCAGGTCGATCTCCGTCCAGTCGGTCTCCTCCGGCGTCGCCGCGCGCGCATGCAGGGCGGCGATCGCGGCCTGAATCTGGTAGGGCCCGCTGCGGCGGTGGCGCATCGCCTTGTCGATCAGCGCGAGGCCCTCCGCGATCATGGTGCCGTTCCACAAGGAACGATCCTGATCGTCCAGCAGGACCAGCGAGCCGTCCGCGGCAAAGCGCGCCGCGCTGCGCGCGTGCTGCAACAGGATCAGCGCGGTCAGGCCCATGATCTCCGGCTCGCTCGGAAACAGCCGCAGCAGCAGCCGCGCCAGCCGGATCGCCTCCTCGCACAGCGGCTTCCTGATCTCCGCGGTGTCACCGCTCGCCGAATAGCCTTCATTGAAGATCAGGTAGATCATCGCCGCGACGCCGGCGAGCCGTTCAGAGCGCTCGACCGCGCCCGGCGCCTCGAACGGCGTCCCGGCCTCGGCCACCTTTGCCTTGGCGCGCGTGATGCGCTGCTCCATCGCCGCTTCCGAGACCAGGAACGCGCGGGCGATCTGCTTCACCGTGAGGCCCGAGACGATGCGCAGCGCCAGCGCGATCTGCTGCGTCGCCGGCAGTCCTGGATGGCAGCAGATGAACATCAGCCGCAAGATGTCGTCGCGATAATGCGAGCCGTCGAGCCGCTCGGCCAGCTCGCCTTCGGCGTCGTCGAGATCGGAGATCGCCTGGTCGTCCTCAGGCAGCGGCTGCTGCCTGCGCGCGCGTCGCACTTCGTCGATCGCGACGTTGCGGCCGACCATGATCAGCCAGGCCGCGGGATCGCGCGGCGGCCCATTCTGCGGCCAGGTCTTGAGCGCGCGCAGGCAGGCGTTCTGAAACGCCTCCTCGGCGGTGTCGAGATCGCGGAAATAGCGCAACAGCGCGCCGACCGCCTGGGGTCGCGCCGAAGTCAGCGCAGTCTCGATCCAGGCGGTATCGGCCTCGCTCACGTCAGGTTTCCTCCGGGCCGGAATACGCCGACGGGACGCACCTCATAGGCGCCGCCGGGATTGGCGGCACCCAGCTCGCGTGCGACGTCGAGCGCGTCGTCGAGATTCTTGCAGTCGACGATGTAGAAGCCGAGCAGCTGCTCCTTGGTCTCGGCATAGGGGCCGTCGAGCACCAGCGGCGGATCCTCCTTGCGCAGCGTCGCCGCCGCGGTCGTCGGCAACAGCCGCGCCACCGGCCCGAGTCGACCCTGCCTGGTGAGCTTCTCCTGCACCACGGTGAGCTTCTTCATCACGGCCTCGTCCTGTTCCTTGCTCCAGGAGCCGACGAAATCCTCATCGTGATAGCAAAGAATGGCGTAAAGCATGGGCAGCACTTCCCTCGTCTGTTCTGAAGACGCGCCAATATGCCCCGCCCCGACAGCGCTGCGGAAAAAATTTGCAAGAAAAATCCGGCAGATCGTGCCAAGGAGGGCCTTCTTGCGCGGAACCTGAAGAGGCACTTCGAATGACCATGGGCACACTGGCCGTCCTGATCAACAGCACGCAGCAGAACTGGCTGCCGGAGCGCTGGAAGGCCCGCTTCGACGCGGTCTGCGGGGGACGCCGCGTGGTGCTGCTGCCGGACGCCGGGCTCGATCCGGCGGAGGTGCATTATGCGGCGGTGTGGAAGCCGGTGCCCGGCGATCTCGGTGCGTTCCCCAATCTGCGGGCGATCTTCAACCTTGGCGCCGGCGTTGACGCGCTAATGGCGGACAAGAGCCTGCCCGAGGTGCCGCTGGTGCGCGTCGCCGTGCCCGATCTCACCAATCGCATGACCGAATATGTCATGCTGCACGTGCTGATGCATCACCGCCAGGAGCTTTACCTGCGGCAATCGCAGCGCGAGAAGCGCTGGGAGCCCAGATATCAGTGGCCGGCCAGCGCGGTCACGGTCGGCGTCATGGGATTGGGCACGCTAGGCGCCGATGCGGCCGACGTGCTGCGGCGGCTCGGCTTCCGCGTCGCCGGCTGGAGCCGCAGCCCGCGCACGATCGAGGGCGTCGAATGCTTCCATGGCGCCGCCGGAATGGACGCGTTCCTGCGCAAGACCGATATCCTGGTCTGCCTGCTGCCGCTGACATCAGACACGCACGGCATCCTCAACCGCGAGGTCTTCGCCAAGCTCAATCGCACCAGCCCGCTCGGCGCGCCGGTGCTGATCAATGCCGGCCGCGGCGGCCTGCAGAACGAGGCCGATATTCTCGCCTGCCTCGACGACGGCACGCTCGGCGCCGCCTCGCTCGACGTCTTCGTGCAGGAGCCGCAGCCGAAGGACAGCCGGTTCTGGACCCACCCCAAGGTGGTGTTGACGCCGCACAATGCCGCCGACACCGACGCGGATGCGATCTCGGCCTATGTCGCCGAGCAGATCGCCCGGTTTGAGGCGGGCGGCGCGCTGGAGAACGTGGTGGATCGAACGCGGGGATATTGAAGCTTCGCTTCCAGCTTATCCTTTGGCGCCGATCATCACGTCGATCGCGCCCTTGACGATCGCCTCCAACTCCTTGCGCGGCACGCGGGCGCGGGAGCGGATGGCGATGGTGTGGATGGTGGCCGATGCGATCTGTGCCAGCGCGAACGGATCGGCGCTCTCCGGCAGCTCGCCTTTCTCCTTGGCGCGGCGGAAGCAACTGGCAAAGGCCTTGTCGAGCCCGGTGAGGCCGTCCAGCACCATGGCGCGGATCTCGGGATCGCCGACCGCCTCGGAGGCCGCGGTGACGACCGTGAAGCAACCGCGCGGTCCGGTGTCGCCGGACAGATAGATGTCCAGCGCGGCTGCGTAGATGCGCTCCAGCCGCTGGCGCAGCGGCATCTCCTCGCGGAAGATCGCGACCATCGCCGCGCCCGCCTCGTCGCGATAACGCTGGTAGCTCTTGATGTAGAGCTCGCGCTTGTCGCCGAAGGCGCCGTAGAGGCTCGGCCGATTCATGCCGGTGGCGGCGCTGAGATCGTCGAGCGAGGTGGCCGCGAAACCCTGCTTGCGGAACAGATCGAGCGCCTTGCCGAGCGCGACATCGGGCTCGTAGGCGCGCGGACGGCCGCGGCGCTTAGGCCCACCGCGACGCTCGGGCTCGCCGCGGCGTTCGGGCTGATTGGCAGCAGCTGGCGGCTTCGATTTTTGTACCATTCCGCAAGTTATTCCTTGACCTCACCCATATTATGCAAGATGGTACAAAAATCAATCTGGCCAGGTTGAGCGACACCCACAGAGGAATTGCCCAAGGAGGCTACAGATGGATCTCTATTTCTCGCCGCTTGCCTGCTCGATGGCGACACGCGTCGCGCTGTATGAAGCCGGCGCCGAGGCGAACTACCTCGAAGTCGATCCGCCGACCAAGAAGGTCTTGAGCGACGGCTCCGACTTCCGCACCGTGAATCCGATCGGCCTCGTGCCGACGCTGCGCACCGAGGACGGCATGGTGCTGACCGAGAACGCTGCGATCCTGCAATATGTCGCGGATCGTTTCCCGCAAGCCGGCCTCGGCGCGAGCGCCGGCATCGAGCGCACGCGGCTGCATCAATGGCTCTGCTTCATCGGCACCGAGCTGCACAAGGGCCTCTTCATCCCCATGCTCGACCGCAAGGCGCCGCAGGAAGCCAAGGCCTATGCCCTGGAAAAGAACCTGTCGCGGCTCGACTATCTCGACAATTACCTGAAAGGACGCGAGTTCCTGCTCGACCATTTCAGCGTGGCCGATGCCTATCTCGTCACGGTCATCAACTGGACCATGGCGACGCCGCCGATCGAGCTTGCGAAATGGCCGAACCTGAAGGCGTATCACGAACGGCTGCGTCAGCGACCTTCGATTGCCAAGGCGATCGCGGAGGAGTTCGAGCTGTACAAGGCCGAGCTCGCGCGGAAGAAGGCCGCGGCCTGAGGCCGCACGCGAGCTCCGTAATCGCGCGGCAGCGCGCTATCTCGGCGCCTGCAGCGCGATGCCGTAGCGGCGGTAGATCCGGTCGATCGTGCCGTCGCTGCGCAGCCGCGCCACGGCTGCGTCGATGGCTTCGCGCAACGCATCGTCCGGGCGGACCATGCCGACGCCGACGTTCCAGTTCAGATCGGCCGTGCTCTCATCGCGATCGAGGATCCGGAGCGGATTGTCCGGATGGGTCAGATTGAAATAGCTCGCCGCAGTGGGCGTCACCGCGGCGGCGTCGATCTCGCGGTTCAACACAGCCTCCAGGCTGTCGCTCTCGAAGCCGAAGGTCGAGATCGGCACCCGCCGCCGGCCGATGATCATGGCTGCGATCGATCCAACCTGCACGCCCACCTTGGTCGATTCGTTGAGGCTGGCGAAGGACGTGAGCGTGCTGGATGACGGCACGGCGAGCGCGACGCCTGTGCGATAATACGGTTTGGAGATTCTCAGGCGGGTTTCGCCTTGCGCTTCGCGATCGGCGATGACGTCCAGAAGGATGTCGCAGCCGGCGCTGCGCATCTGGTACTGCGTGATGATCCAATCGAGCCTCAGCGAGACACCGAGCTCGCGTGCCAGCACCCGACCGAGCTCGACCTGGAAGCCGGGCGGATCGCCGGTCTTGTGCGCGAAGGGAAGCGAATTGGGATGTGCGCAGAGCCCGATCACGCCGCTGGAGCGGATCGCCTCCAGGGGGCGCGCCGCCGCCTGCCCGGACAGAGCGATGGCGGCAGCGACGATGACCGGGGCAAATGTCTTCATTCCACACTCTATGCTAGTCAGCCGTCGCGCGGTTTCAGCGCGCGGATGTACTTGACCATCTGATCGATCTGGGCGTCGGTGAAGGCGCCGTCAAAGGCCGGCATCGCTCCTTGCTTGCCGAGCTTGATGCGACTGCGGATATAGTCGTCGTCGCGCGGCGAATTCATCAGTTGCGGCCCCTTCCCAGCGGCCCGGCCACCGTCGGAGTGACAGAAGCCGCAAGTCCCCGCAAACACCTGCTCGACCTCGAACGCCGCGTTCTCCGGCGCGGGTGTGGCGGATTGGGCCTGGGCCATCGCAGCCCACAGCAACGAGGCGCCCAGCCCCGCCAAAATCGTCTTGCAAGACAGTCTCAACAGCTACGCTCCATTCCTGAGCCACGCGGCCGCGACATCGATCGAGGAGCGGGCTTGCGCCCGCTCCAGGATCGGAACATCTGCGGCAGACTATTTCAGGCTGAAGACGACCAGGGCGCCGTCGTCACGCGGCATGCTCTTGTAGACGCCGCCGAAGTTCGGCGCATATTCGTCCGCCAGCATCCCGCCGAAGCCCGCCGTCACCGCGATATATTGCTTGCCGCCGACGGAGTAGCTGACGATGCCGCCCTGATGGCCGGTGCCGTTGTTGTGCCTCCATAGCTCGGCGCCAGTTTCGGCATCATAGGCGTGCAGCACGCCACGCGAATCAGGCACGAAGACGAGGTTGCCTGCGGTCGACAGCACGCTTCCGAGCGGAGGCTCGGGATAGCGAACCTCCCATTTCTTCGCGCCCGTGATGGGATCGCGCGCGTCGAGATGTCCGTAGATCTCGCCACCCGGAGGAGGCACCATCTTGAAATCGGCACCGATGTTGAGCTGGACCTGCGGCGTGGTGACCGGCGTCGTCTTCTGGATATCCAGCGTCATGCACCATTCCTGTCCGATCTTGTAATAGAGACCGGTCTTGGGGCTGTAGGAGCCGGCGTTCCAGCTGATGCCGCCGCCGATGAACGGACACAGCGGCGGTTCGGTGACCTTGCCGACCGGGAAATCGCGACGGCCGATCAGGGCGCCGGTCTTGGGATCGATGTCCTTGACGAAGTTGATGTTCTCGACCAGCCGCCAGACGTTCTTCACTTTGAGATTGCGGTCGTAGACGAAGACAAAGCCGCCCTTGTTCGGATGGACGACGTATTTCTGACCGTCACGCTCGAGCATCACGAATTCGCCGACCGAGCTGTCGAAGTCCCAGGCATCGTGCGGCAGTTCCTGATGGTAGAATTTCAGCTTGCCGGTATCGATGTCGAGCCCGATCACCGAGCTCGTATAGAGGTTATCGCCGGGACGCGCCCCCTGGGTCTTGTAGTCCGGACCCGACCAATCGTAGAGCGGCGCCGGATTCGCAGTGCCCCACAGGACAGTGTTGGTCTCGGAATCGTAGGTGCCCGGCATCCAGCCGCCACCACCGCCGGTGCGCCAGGACTCGTTGCCCCAGGTCTTCATCGCCTCTTCGGTGCCTGCGACCGTGAGGAACTCCCACTTCTTCTTTCCGGTTGCGGCATCGAGCGCGAAGATCGGGCCGCGGCCCGGCCATTCGCCGCCTTGCGCGCCGATGATCACGCTGCCCTTGGCGTAGAGCGGCGCGCCGGTGAAGCCGACCGTCAGCTTCTGCGAGTCGATCAGCCTGGTCTCCCAGAGAACCTTTCCGGTCTTGGCGTCCAGCCCGAAGACACGACCGTCCATGGTGCCGACGAAGACCTTGCCTTCGCCGAGAGCGACGCCGCGGTTATAGGGCGAGTGGGTCTGGCGGCTGATCAGCGCTTCATCCAGCTCCGGAAAGAACGACCAGATCACCTCGCCGCTGGCGCCGTTCAGCGCGAAGACCCGGCTGTAAGAGCCCGAATAGTACAGCACGCCGTCGGCGACGAGCGGCATCGACTGCAGGCCGCGCGTCGATCGCCCGGGAATGTGCATCCATGCCACGCCCAGATTGCCGACATTGCTCGTATTGATCTGTGTAAGCGGGCTGTAGTGATGGGATTTGTACGAACCGTGATAGGTGAGCCAATCGTTCTGGCCGGCGGCCTCGATCCGGGCCGTATCCACGGACTGAGCCAATGCCGCCGTCGCTGCAAGTGTCGCAACGACAACGACAGCCAAGGCCGAGCTGAGCCACTGTTTCCTCATTTGCACTTCCTCCCGCTCTTGTGTTTGTTGATTGCGTCTCGTGAATGCGGCTTGCGAGGGGTATTTGCAGTTCAGTGTGCGTCGATCGTCCTCCATCGGACCGAATCGTCAACAGACGTCCCCTTCCTCGGCGCATCGCGCCGAGGAGCCACGTTCACCGGAGTGGTTGCTGTTGTACTTCTGCTTGCCGTCACACTGTACGACGGATCACAGGGCCTGCAAATATGGAATGCGCGCCGAAGTCGCTTCGATGCAGGGGGACTTGAAACGGCAGCGGCGCTGACCGTTTTGCTTTCGATCCGCCGATCCCGGAACAAGTTGTCTTATCCGTAAAGCACCTTCGGCAGAATCGTGACGATGCCCGGCCACAGCGTCAGCAGCAGCACGAACCCGATCATGATCATGAGGTACGGCATCGTGACGCGGGCGATATAGCCGAGACCGTCGTCGGTCAGCCCCTGGATCACGAACAGGTTGAAGCCGACGGGCGGCGTGATCTGCGCCATCTCCACGGCGAGCACAAGGAAGACGCCGAACCAGACCTCGTCGAAGCCGGCACCCTTCACGATCGGCAGCACGATCGGCAGCGTCATCACGATCATCGAGAAGCCGTCGAGGAAACAGCCGAGCACGAGATAGAAGACGATCAGCGCCACGATCAGCATGAAGGGCGACAGGCCGAGGCTCTTGACGAACGCGGCCACCGCCTGCGGGATGCCGAGGAAGGCCGCGGCATTGCCGAGGATCGAGGCTCCCAGCACGATCAGCGCGATCATCGAACAGGTGACGACCGAGCCGATCAAGACGTCGCGGATCACCTGCTGCGACATTGCGCCTTGCACCCAGGCAACCAGGGCCGCGCCGAGCACGCCGACCGCGGCAGCTTCGGAGGGCGTTGCGAGCCCGCCATACATCGAGCCGAGCACGCATGCGATCAGGAACAGCGCCGGCGCGAGATCCTTCAGTGCTGCAAAGCGCTCGCTCCACGGCACCTGCGAGAGCTTGGCTTCGGTCTCGGGCACCATCGCGGGTTTGAGGGTGGTGTGCAGCATCACCCAGGCCATGAACGTCGCGGCCAGCAGGAAGCCCGGCAGCACGCCGGCGGTGAACAGCTTCAGGATCGAGACGTCGCCGAGCACGCCGTAGATGATCATGATGTTGGAGGGCGGGATCAGGAAGCCCAGCGTGCCGGCGCCGGCGAGCGAGCCGATCGCGATGTCACGGGAATAACCTCGGCGCGTGAGCTCGCTGAGCGACATGCGGCCGATCACCTGCGTCGTCGCGGCCGACGAGCCCGAGATCGCCGCGAAGATGGTGCAGCCGATCACGTTGACATGCAGCAGGCGGCCGGGCAGCAGCCCGGCCCACGGTGCCAGTCCCTGAAACAGCGAGCGCGACAGGCGGGTGCGGAAAAGCAACTCGCCCATCAGAATGAACAGCGGCAGCGCCAGCAGCTCCTGCGTGGTCAGGATGTTCCAGGCGTATTGCGGCAGCAGTTTTTCAAGCGGGATCGAGCGGAACATCGCGAGCAGCAGCGTCGCGGTCAGCGCAAGCGTGAGGCCGATCCAGACGCCGCAAGCCAGCAGCACAAACAGGATCGCGAACAGGGCGACGACTTCGACGGTCATGCGAACTTGGATCCGGATGCGGGCAAGGCGGTCATTCGACGGGCGAGGCCTTCATGCGATGGTCCTCCAGCGGCAGGCCGAGCGCGGCCTGGATCGCACGCGCGAGGAACTGCAGCGTCAGCAGCAACATGCCGAAGGTGACGATCGCTTGCGGAAACCACAGCGGCGTGTCGCTCGAGGTCGAGACCTGGCCGCGCACGAAGGCGCTCCAGGCGAATTTCGCCATGGCCATGGTCAGGAACGCCATGAAGGCGAAGCCGGCCGCCGCCGAGAGGATCTCGAGCGCGCGCTGCACCGGCACGGGTGCGTTCTTCAGGAGCAGCACGACGCGGATGTGGCCGCCGACGCGCAGCGTCATGGCGGCGCCGAAAGTGAAGGCCGCCGCCATCAGATAGGAGGAATATTCCCACGCGATCGAGATGGTCGGCGGGAAGAACGGCAGGAAGTTCGAGAGGAAGCGGGTTGCGACCTCGCACAGCATCAACAGCGTCAGCATCAGGAGACAGAAGCCGCCGATCCAGCCGTCGAGCCGGCCGAGGCGATCGATGGCGTCGAGGACGATGCGCAGCGGCGCGGGCGCCGCTGCGTTGAGGCTTTGCGATGCTTCGGGCGAAAGGCTCACCACGTCTCGCCCTCAGCCGCGCTTGATTTCGGCGAGATAGGCCCGCACCGGCTTGTCCGCCGCCGGCACGCGCTTGAGGAAGGCGTCCAACTGCGGCGCGGTCTTGGCCCGGATGTCCTTCATCATGGCGTCCGAGACCGGCACCACCTCCATGCCGCCCTCCTTGAGGCGGTTGAGGCTGTCGACATCGGCCTTGAGCGAATTGGCCCAGAAGCCGGGCTCCATCTTCGCCGCGATGTCAGCGACCAGCTTCTGTTGATCGGCGCCGAGCGCCTTCCAGGCATCGAGATTGACGGTGAGCATCTGCGACGACCAGACATGGTTGGTCGGGTAGACGTATTTCAGGAACTCCCAGAACTTGCCGTCGACGCCGGACACCGACGAGGTGGAGACCCCGGCCACCGCGCCGGAGGCGAGTGCGGGGATCGTTTCGCCCCAGGGGATCATCACCGCCGCCATACCGATGGCATTGAGCATCTCGACCGCATTCTTGTCGGGCACGCGGATCTTGATGTTCTTGAGGCCCTCGACCTCGGCGACCTTCGCCTTCAGATGCAGATATTGCGTCGGCCACGGCACGATGTAGAGGATCTTCTGGTTGTTGCGCGCAGCGATCTTCTCGTATTCAGGCCGCACATATTTGTGCAGCACCTTGAGCTCCTCCACGGAGCCGCAGAGGAAGGGGATGCTCTCGACGCCCATGAAGGGCTCGTCGCCGACCTGCTGGATGTTGAGGACGTCGGCGAGCGGCACCAGGCCGTCGCGCACGGCCCGCAAGTGCTCGGGCCCCTTGAAGCCGAGCTGGCCGCCGGCCTTCACGGTGATGGCGACCGCACCATTGCTCTGCTTCTTCACCTCCTCCGCAAACGCCATCGCGTTCTGGGTGTGGAAATTGCCGTCGGGCCAGACCGTCGACATATCCCAGCTCGTTGCCGCCCGTGCGCGAGTCGAGATGTGGCCGGCGGCGAGCAGCGTCGCTGCGCCCACAGTGAAGTTCCGTCGCGTAATCATTGCTCCCCTCCGTTTACCGAGCGCGTTGATGCATCAACGCGCGTACCCATAGACCTTGACTGCGTTCTCCGAAGACACGAGACCGCTTGCGACGTCGTCGTTGACGGCCGCGCGATCGCGCTCCCTGGGATCGCCGATGCCGGCACCGCCGGGCGTCAGCACCACCAGCCGGTCGTCCGGCGGCACCTGCTGAAAGCCCTTGCCGCGCAGCTTCTTGCCGGACTTGAGACCGACATAGCCGGCCTCGCCGTTCTGGCCGCCGTCCCGCCCGCGCGGCGGGTGGTCGATGCGGTCGAACGCGGCGAGGATGTCGAACGGCGCATCGACCCCGCTGCCGACTTCGATGATCTGGCCGAGGCCGCCGCGGGTGCGCCCTGCCCCGCCGGAATCCGGGCGCAGCTCCTTGCGCCAGAAGATCAGCGGCGTCTGCGTCTCCGCGATCTCGACCGGCGTGCCGCGCACGCCGCTTGGGTAAGCGGTCGCCGACAGCCCGTCCTTGCCGAAGCGCGCACCGGTGCCGCCGTTGGAGGTGACTGCCATCGAGAACCCGTAATTGCCGCCGGCGCCGGAGCGGGTCTGGCCGCGCACGTTGAGATTCCACAGGCAGGAGGTGCCTTCCGCAGGCACGCGCTCGGGAATGATCTGGCGCAGGCAGCCGAACACGACGTCCGGCAGCATCTGGCCGATGACGTGGCGCGACGCCACGGGCGCCGGCTTCGGCGCATTGAGGATGGCACCGGCCGGCGCAGACACCGTCAGCGGCGAGAGCGAGCCGGCATTGTTGGGGATCTGCGAGGCGACGACGCAGCCGAGGCCGAACACGGTATAGGCGGTGGTGTAGGACAGCGGCACGTTGATGCCGAATTTTGACGCGGCGGACGTGCCGTCGAAATCGACGTGGATGCCGGTATCCGAGATGGTCAGCGTCGCCGCCAGCGTCACCGGGGCATCATATCCGTCGACCACCATGGTGTTGCGCCAGCTGCCCTTCGGCAGCTTTGCAATCTCGGCCAGCACGGCCTCGCGCGAGCGGTCGCAGATGTAGTCGCCGAGCTCGTCGAGCGTCTCGATGCCGAACTCGCTCATCATCTCGACCAGGCGCTCGCAGCCAACGTCGTTGCAGCCGGCGAGCGAATAGGTGTCGCCCTCGGTGTCGATCGGAAGCCGCGTGTTGGTGCGGATCATCGCCATCAGCGTCTCGTTGACGACGCCCTGGTCGATCAGCTTCAGCATGGGGATGTAGAGCCCCTCCATGAACACGTCGGTGGCATCGGGCCCGAAGCCGATACCGCCGATGTCCATGAGATGGCTGGTGCAGGAGAACAGTGCGACGACCTTGCCGTCCTTGAAGCAGGGCGTGGTGACGACGAAATCGTTGAGATGACCGGTCCCCATCCAGGGATCGTTGGTGATGTAGGCATCGCCCTGCTTCATCGTCTCGATCGGGAAGTGAGCGATGAAGTGCTTGACCGATTCCGCCATCGAATTGACGTGGCCGGGCGTGCCGGTCACCGCCTGCGCCAGCATCCGGCCCCTGAGGTCGAACACGCCGGCCGAGAGGTCGCCGCATTCGCGCACGATCGGGCTGAAGGCGGTGCGCAAGAGCACCTGCGCCTGCTCCTCGACCACGGCGATCAGCCGGTGCCACATGATCTGAAGGTCGATCAGGCTCGCGCCATTTGCCTTGCTCATGATCAGGCCGCCTTTCGTTCCATGACGATGCTGCCGGCACCGTCGATATGGGCGTCGAAACTGGTGGAGACGAAGGTCGAGGTTTCGTCTTCCGCGATCACGGCGGGGCCTGCGATGGTCGCCCCTGGCGCCATGTCCTCGCGCCGATAGAGCGGGATCTCGATCACTTCGCCGGCCCGGCCGTCGAAGAATTTTCGGCTGCCGGACGCCTTGGCCGCGGGCTGGCGCGCCACGGAAGCGACGGCGGGCGGATTGCGCGCCTCGGTGGTCGCGAGCACCGACCAGCTCAACACCTCGATCGCCGCGCCCGGGATCGGTCGCTCGAACATCGCCGAATAGTCGGCCTCGAACTTTTGCCGCAGACCGGCGAGATCGGCCGTCGTCAGCGGACGGTTCGGCAGCTCGACGGTGATCTCGTGGCCCTGGCCGACATAGCGCATGAAAGCCGCGCGGCGCTCGCGCACCGGCGCGCCGGCCGCGCCCGGCTCGACCAGCGCGCGCGCTTCGGTCACCATGTCCTGAAGCAAGTCAGAGACCGCCTCGGTATCGAAATCATCGAGCCGGACGTGACGGCTGCGCACCAATTCATACGCGATGGGAGCCGCCAGAAATCCGACCGCCGAGCCGACGCCGGCGTTCGAGGGCACGATCACGCGGGAGACGCCGATCTTCTCGGCAACGCGCGCCGCATGCAGCGGCGCGGCGCCGCCGAAGGCGATCAGCGTGTGCTGGCCGACCACCGCGCCGCGCTCGACAGCGTGCACGCGCGCGGCGCTCGCCATGTTCTCGCAGACCACCTCGTGCACGGCATAAGCCGCTGTTTCCGCCGACAGGCCGAGCGGCGCACCGACATCGCGCAGCAGCGCCTGTTTCGACAGCTCCGGATCGAGCTTGATCGTGCCGGCCGCAAAGGCGTCAGGATCGATCATTCCGAGCGCAACGTCGGCATCCGTCACCGCGGGGCGCTGACCGCCGCGGCCATAGCAGGCCGGTCCCGGCTCCGACGAGGCGCTCTCCGGGCCGACGGTGACGCGCTTCATCGCGTCGACATGGGCGATCGAACCGCCGCCGGCGCCGATCTCGACCATCTCGATCACGGGGATGCGCACCGGCAGGCCGGAGCCCTTGAGGAAGCGCGCGGCGCGATCGACCTCGAACACGCGCGAGGTCTCGGGCTGGTATTTCTCGATCAGGCAGATTTTCGCGGTGGTGCCGCCCATGTCGAAGGACAGCACCTTGCTCTCCCCGAGTCGCGCCGCGATCTGCGCCGCGAAGATCGCGCCGCCGGCCGGACCGGATTCGACGAGACGCACTGGAAAGCGCCGCGCGGTCTCGATCGAGGTGACGCCGCCGCCTGACGTGACGAGGTAGATCGCGCCGCGGAACTGCTCGACCTGCAGGGCGTCGGCCATGCGGGCGAGATAACCGTCGATCAGGGGTTGCACATAGGCGTTCGCGACCGCAGTCGATGTGCGCTCATACTCGCGAATTTCGGGACAGACGGCGGAAGACACCGTCACGGAGATGCCGGGCATCTCCTCGGCCATGATCGCCGCTGCGCGTCGCTCGTGCTCGGGATTGGCGTAGGAGTGCAGGAAGGCGACCGCGACGCTCTCGACGCCGAGTTCACGCAATTTCGGCGCGAGCGCGCGCACGGCCGTCTCGTCGAGCGGGAGGCGGACGGCGCCGTGGGCGTCGATGCGCTCGGGCACGGTGAAGCGGAGGCCGCGCGGCGCCAGCGGCTTCGGCTTGTCGATGCTGAGATCGTACTGGTCGTAGCGGCTCTCGGTGCCGATATCGAGCACGTCGCGAAAGCCTTCGGTTGCGATCAGCGCCGTCTTGGCGCCGCGCCGCTCGATGATAGCGTTGGTCGCAAGCGTCGTGCCGTGGATGAAGACGTCGATATCGCTGATATGCGCGCGCGCATCGGCAAGAATGAGCCGCATGCCGTCCAGCACCGCCTGCTCGGGCCGCTGCGGCGTCGTCAGCACCTTGCGGGTTTTGCGGTCTTGTCCCACGTCCAGCACGATGTCGGTGAACGTGCCACCGATATCAACGGCAAGCCGCACCTCGGCTCCCTCGAGCATTCCAATTTCTCCGTGCTGATCGTCAAGTTCGGGTCCAAAAGCACAGCAATTCCCGTGCCATGAGGCATGCCTGCAACGCTGTGCCCGGCTATTTTGCGCGGCACCTATGCAATAGGCAAGGCGTGTTCGCGCCTGAGCGATCAGAGCAGGAACGCAAGCGCCGCTTCACAGCGCTCCTCGACCTTCAGCGTCAGGAGATCGTCGGCGCGGGTGCGGCCGAGATTGACCGCGGCGATGGGGATATTGCGCCGCGCGGCGGCTTGGACGAAGCGGAAGCCGGAATAGACCATCAGTGACGAGCCGACGATCAGCATGGCATCGGCTTCTGCCAGATGATCCTGCGCCGTGGCCACCACCTCGCGCGGCACGTTCTCACCGAAGAACACCACGTCGGGCTTGAGGATGCCGCCGCAGGCTTCGCAAGGAGGCACCTCGAAGGAGGAAAAATCCTCGTGCTCCAGATCGGCGTCGCCGTCGGGTGCATCCGCGGCATCGAGCGTCAGCCATGCCGCATTGGCGCGGCCGAGCGCGTGCTGAAACTCCTCGCGCGGCGTCTTCGCCCCGCAGCCCATGCAGCGGACCAGATCGAGCCGGCCGTGCAGGTCGATCACCTGCCGATGGCCGGCCGACTGATGCAGCCGGTCGACGTTCTGGGTCAGCAGCATCCCGCACCGGCCGTTCGCCTCGAGCCGGGCCAGCGCGCGATGCGCATCGTTGGGCCTCGCCCGACCGAACCGCCGCCAGCCGATCAGGCTGCGCGCCCAATAGCGCCGGCGGGTTGGCTCGTCCGACATGAAGGCCTGGAAGTTGACGGGCTGGGTCCGCTTCCAATTGCCCTGGCTGTCGCGATAGTCGGGAATCCCGGAATTGGTGCTGCAGCCGGCGCCCGTCAGCACGAACAGGCGTTCGTGCCGGCCGATGAAATTCTGGAGCGGAGGTTTTGCCGGAGGGGCATTCGTCATGGCGCATGATGTAGTTCGCGCCGGCCCGTTTTGCCAGATGACGACAATCCCGGCGCATGGCGGCCGCATAGCCGCTATCGCGGCGACCGCCGTCCCGTGAGATCGAGCGGACGAGCTTTCTCTTGTCCCGCGATCCGCGCGGCCTGCTGCAGCGTCAGCCTGAACTCGTCCCGCTTCTCGTGCACCGAGGCGATCGCATGCCCGACCGCAACGCCGAGGCCGACCAGTGCGGCTTCGGAGAGCTGCAGGCTCGCCTCGATGGTCTCCGGCACCGCATCGGTTGCGCCGATCGCGTAAAGGTGCCGGGCATGATCGGCGTCTCGCGCACGCGAGACGATCAGCACGTCCGGCCGCACCGCCCGGATCCGCTCGACGACGGCATCGATCGCCGGCCGCGACTGGATGGTGATGATCACGCCGGTCGTCTGCATCAAGCCGCAGGCTTCGAGGAAACCCGGCTCTGTCGCATCGCCAAAATAGACCTTGTGACCGTCGCGGCGATCACGCGCCACGTCGACGGCCGCGTGATCGACCGCGATGTAGTTCAGGCCATGGCTGGTCAGCAGGGAGCAGACCACCTTTCCAACGCGGCCATAGCCGACCACGATGGCTTGCGCCCGGTCGCCGGGCGGCCGGACCGCGAGCTCGGGATCGGGCGTGCGTTCGCTGCTCAGCTTCGCGGCCAATCGTCGCCCGAGCATGCCCAGAAGCGGCGTCAGGGCCATCGTCACGGCGGTGACGGCGACGGCAAAGCTCGACACGGGGGGCTCGATCATGCCTCCGGCCGCCGCCATTCCGATGCTGACGAAGGCGAATTCGCCGACGGGGCCCAGCAGGAAGCCGATCTCGATCGCCGCCGGCCATGACAGCCTGAAGAGGCGTCCCAGGATGATGAGCACGATCGCCTTGCCGACGAGAATGCCGACGACGGCGGCCAGCAGCCAGCCGGGCTCGCGCAGGAACACACGGACGTCGATCGCCATCCCGACTGTGAAGAAGAAGATGCCCAGCAGCAGGCCCTTGAACGGCTCGACGGTGGCCTCGATGGCCTTGCCATATTCGGTTTCCGCCAGCATCAGTCCTGCAACGAAGGCTCCGAGCGCCATCGACAGGCCAGCCTGGTGGGCGGCAAGGCCTGCGCCGACGATGACGAACAAGGTCGCGGCAACGAACAACTCCGTCGAATGGGTGCCTGCGACCATCTGGAAGAGCGGACGCATCAGCAGCCGTCCGACCAGAGTGAGGAAGGCTACCGCCAGCACAGCCTTCAGGACCGCACTGGAGATGTGCGCCACGACCGAGCCACCGCTTCCCGCGCCGAGCACCGAGACGAAAACCAGAATGGGGACGACTGCGAGGTCTTGAGCCAGCAGCACCGAGAAGCTGGCGCGCCCGGCCGAGGTGGAAAGCCGCCTCTCGGCGGACAGGAGCTCGAGCACGATCGCCGTCGAGGACAGCGCAAGGCTCGCGCCGAGGATCACGGCCGTATCGGAGCTCTGCCCGAAGAGAAGCGCCACGCCGAAAATCATGGCCGACGTCGCGAGGACTTGCAGGCCGCCGAGCCCGAACACCAGACGCCGCATCGTCATGAGCCGTCTGAAAGACAGCTCGAGCCCGATCAGGAATAGCAGGAACACGATGCCGAGATTGGCGATACCCTCGACGTTCTGGGCGTCCGTCACGGTGAACCAGTACAGGACCGGGACGTCCTTGACGAGCGAGCCGAGCCCGAGCGGACCGAGAATGGCGCCGGCCCCGAGATAGCCCAGCACGGGATTGATGCCCCAATGCCGGACCATTGGCACCACCACGCCGGCAGTCCCGAGCACCACCAGCGCGTCACTATAGGCATTGATGTTGATGGTTGTGGTCACGGGCCCTTCACGTGTCGGCGCCCGCCAATAGCGGCAGCGCCATCCACGGTCGATAGCACACGGCGCCGCAGATCCCCAACCGGTCGCGCCCCTCTATCCCACGCGAGGCGCGCGCAACCCCAAGCCGGTTTTCAGCTTGCCCAGTTCTCCCGAAACTCTGGAAACAGCGTCAGGCCCCCGCAGGCATAGATGGTCTGCCCGGTGATGTAGCTGGCGTCGTCCGAGGCGAGGAAGGCGAACACCGCGGCGATCTCTTCCGGCGTGCCGACGCGCCCCATCGGAACGTGGGAGGTGACGACGCCGCGCTTCTCCGGATCGCCGGTCCAGGCCGCATTGATCGGCGTGTCGATCGCGCCGGGACCAACCGCATTGACGCGGATGCGCTGGCCGGCGAATTCCAGCGCCAGCGTGCGCGTCAGATTGGCCATGCCGCCCTTGCTGATCGAGTAAGCGAGATAGCCGGGTTTGGGGATGATCTGGTGGACGCTGGAGCAGTTGATGATGCTGCCGCCTGCCCCGCGCGCGACGAAATGCGCCAGCGCCTTCTGCGCACACAGCACGGCGCCGTTCAGGTTGACGTCGATGATGCGGCGATAGGTTTCGACGTCGAGCGCCTCGCTCGGCGATTCCCGCTGGAAGCCGGCATTGTTGACGAGACAGTCGAGGCGCTTGAAACGCGCCAGGACCGTCTCGAACATCGCGGCGATGTCCTGCTCATTGCCGATATCGGCCTTGACGACGATATGGTCGAGCCTGCCGTGGCCGCGATCGCTCGATGCGGTTCGTGCGAGCGCGAGCGTCTCGTCCGCCCCCTCGGGACTGCCGAAATAATTGATGGCGACGGTCGCGCCTTCCTGGGCGAGCCGGATGGCGACGGCACGGCCGATGCCTTGTGAGGCGCCGGTCACCAGCGCGTACTGGCCGACGAGGCGCGAGGGAAACGGGGTCGAGCGTTCGGTTTGCGGCATGTGTTTTCTCCGGGATGCATCATCATGGATGGAACCGGCGTTTTGTTCCATCCCTCGCAGATGCCGGGATCTAATCAGCTCGCTGCGCGCGCGGCGAGGTCAAGATCTGATAGAGGATGATCGCGCCGAAGGTCGCGGTGCCGATGCCGCCGATCGTGAATGCACCGAATTTGAGCGTGAGATCGCCGGCCCCTGCGATCAGCGCCACCGCGACCGTGATGAGGTTCGCAGGATTAGCGAAGTCGACCTTGTTCTCGACCCAGATTCGTCCGGCCATCGCCGCGATCAATCCGAACAGCACGATCGAAAGCCCACCGATGACCGGACCCGGGATGGACAGGATGAGCGCGCCGAATTTCGGCGAGAAGCCGAGTAGGATCGACACCAGGGCTGCGAACGCAAACAGCAGGGTCGAATAGACCTTGGTCGCCGCCATCACGCCGATGTTCTCGGCATAGGTGGTGACGCCGGTGCCACCGCCGAACGCCGCCACGATGGTAGCTAAGCTGTCGGCGAACAGGGCGCGGCCGAGATAGGCATCGAGGCTTCGGCCCGTCATGGCGCCCACGGCCTTGATGTGCCCGAGATTCTCGGCAACGAGAATTACGGCAACCGGCGCGATGAGGAAGATCGCATCGGCATGGAAGCTCGGCGCAGTGAAGTTCGGCAGCCCGAGCCACGGCGCGGCCGACAATTGCGTGAAGTCGATCGGCTTGCCAAAGCCGAGGCCGTTCGCGAACAGCAGGTAGAGGAGATAGCCGCCGACCGCCCCGAGGATGATCGGTAGGCGGCGCCACAGGCCTGGTGCTGCAACGGCGACCACGCCGATGATCAAGACGGTGGCGAGGCCGATCCAGGTGTCGAATGCATTGGCGCTCACCGCCTTGACCGCCACCGGCGCGAGATTGAGGCCGATCGCGGCGACGACGGCGCCGGTAACGGCCGGCGGCAGCAGCCGCTCGATCCAGCCGACACCGGACCACATCACGACCAGCGAAATCAGGCCATACAGCACTCCGGCGCCGACGATGCCGCCGAGCGCAACCGACAGGTTCGGGTTCGGCCCCTGCCCGGCATAGCCGGTGGCGGCGATGACGACGGCGATGAAGGCGAAGCTCGAGCCGAGATAACTAGGCACGCGCCCGGCGACGATGACGAAGAAGATCAGCGTGCCGACGCCGGAGAACAGAACTGCAACGTTGGGATCGAACCCCATCAACAGCGGCGCGATGATCGTCGCACCGGACATCGCGACGCAATGTTGAAGACCCGAGACGATGGTCTGGCCCCAGGACAGCCGCTCCTCCGGCATGATCACGCCCGAGGTCTTGAGCTTCCAACGTGGAAAATAGCTCTGCTCGTCCGAGCCTGTTGCGATCGTCATGTTTCCACCCAAGTTCGACGCAACGACCGATGGTCGTGCCAACAGACAAAAATGTGATTGTCGCTTCTGCGGCGCCCATCACATGATGCAAATCATCCACGATCAATCCGTTCCCGAGCCTACATTATGACACAGATTGCGATCCCGTCAGCCATCCAGCGCCGGCACCAGCCCTGGTACAAGATCCTCTACGTCCAGGTGCTGATCGCGATCGCACTCGGCGTGCTCATCGGCTATCTCTATCCCGATCTCGGCAAAGCCTTGAAGCCGCTCGGCGACGGCTTCATCGCGCTGATCAAGATGATGATCGCGCCCGTGATCTTCTGCACCGTGGTGCACGGCATCTCCTCGATGGGCGATCTGAAGCGGGTCGGCCGGGTCGGGCTGAAATCGCTGATCTATTTCGAGACGGTCTCGACCGTGGCCCTCGCGGTCGGCCTTCTGGTCGGCGAGATTCTCCAGCCCGGGCGCGGCTTCAACATCGATCCAGCCACGATCGACCCGAAATCGGTGGCGACCTACGTCACCAAGGCCCACGAAGAGGGCATCGTAGCCCACCTGATGGCGATCATTCCCGACAGCTATCTCGGGGCGATCGCGCGCGGCGACCTCTTGCAGGTGCTGCTGATCTCGATTCTCTCCGGCTTCGCCATCGCCTTTCTCGGCAAGGCCGGCGAGCCCATCGCGGACGCGATCGACAAGGCGGCGAAGATGTTCTTCGGCATCATCCGCATCATCGTGCGCGTCGCGCCGATCGGCGCCTTCGGCGCCATGGCGTTCACCGTCGGCGCCTACGGCCTCGGCTCGCTGCTCAATCTCGCCGCGCTGATCGGCACGTTCTATCTGACCAGTATCCTGTTCGTGCTGATCGTGCTGGGTTCGATCGCCCGGCTCGCCGGCTTCTCGATCCTGCGCTTCATCGCCTATATCAAGGACGAGCTCTTGATCGTGCTCGGCACCTCGTCCTCCGAGACCGTGCTGCCGCAGATGATCCAGAAGATGGAGCATCTCGGCGCCTCACGCTCCGTGGTCGGCCTCGTCATCCCGACCGGCTACAGCTTCAACCTCGATGGGACCAACATCTACATGACGCTCGCGACGCTGTTCCTGGCGCAGGCGACCAACACCCATCTGACCATCTGGCAGGAGCTCGGCATTTTGGGCATCGCTATGATCACCTCCAAGGGGGCCTCGGGCGTGACCGGCGCCGGCTTCATCACGCTCGCTGCGACGCTGTCGATCGTGCCTGATATCCCGATCCAGTCGATCGCGATCCTGGTCGGCATCGACAAGTTCATGAGTGAATGCCGCGCGCTCACCAACCTGATCGGCAATGGCGTTGCCTGCGTGGTCATCAGCATCTCCGAAGGCGAGCTCGACCGCGACGCGCTGCACGAGACCATGGCGCATCCGCTGGAGATCGGCGAGGCGCTGGAGCCGGGTGGAGGCGCGGCATCCTAGGCCGCGCAATCGGTGGGCAGACGAAGCCTGGTTCCGATGCGGTAGTTTCCCGGAGTAGAAAATCGATGCGGCCCGCGTCACAACAATGGCGTTGGGATCACGGATTTATACTCATTTTTTTCCGCCCGACGCGCTGGGGGCAGGGCGTCGGGCTTTTGAAAATCACAGCCAGATCCAGAGCGCCAGGCGGGATCAGACGATCCCGCCATCGATGCGCGGCAAATTGGCGGCAAGTTCGATCCGCCGCGTGATCCCGATCGCCTGCAGGAACGCCTCGTCATGGCTGACGACCAGCAGTGCGCCGTCATAGGCCCGCAAGCCGGCCTCGACGGCTTCGATGGACTCGAAGTCGAGATGATTGGTCGGCTCGTCCAGGATCAGCAGCGACGGCGGCGGCTGCCCGCCCAGCACGCAAGCGAGGCCCGCGCGGAAGATTTGCCCGCCGCTCAGGCTCCCGGCGATTTGCAAGGCGGCATCGGCGCGAAACATGAACCGGGCCAGCGCGGCATGGCACTCGTTCGCACCGGCCTTCGGATTGAGACGCCGAAAATTGTCCAGGATGGAGCGCGCCGGGTCGAGCAGGCTGACCTTCTGGTCGAACAACGCGAAATCCGGCCTGAGCCGCACGATGCCCGCAAGCGGACGCAGCTCGCCCACGATGAGCTTCAGCAGCGTCGTCTTGCCGGAGCCATTGGGCCCGACCAGCGCGACGCGCTCCGGCCCGACCACCGCAAATGAGAGGTCGCGCACGACAGGCTGCTCCGGCCAAAAGCCAGCGCTGACACCGTCAAGCCAAAGCACCTCCCTCCCCGCCGGCAGGTCGGTTGCGGGCAATTTGACCGAGAGCGGCTGAAGAACCTCGACGCGCCGGCGCGCCGTGTCGATGGCTTGAAGCGCTTCCGCGCGCTGCCGCTCGGCGATTTGTGCATTCTTGCCGCCGGTGTCCTCGCTGCGATCCTTGCGGGCGCCGGCCAGGATGCGCGGCATGTCGCCCTTGGCGCGCTTCTTTCTGCCGCCGCTGTCCTTGCGCGCTTTCTTCTCCGCGGCCTCCCGCGCCCTCCCGTCGATCTCGGACAGCCGGTTCTCGGCAAGCGCGAGATCGTGCCTCACAGCCGCGAGCTCGATGGCCTTCTGCGTTCGAAAGCTGCTCCAATTGCCACCATATCGCGTCGCGCCGAGCGACGTCAGCTCGACGATCGCATCCATGGTGTCGAGCAGTGTCCGGTCGTGGCTGACGATAATCGCGCCGCCGCGCCAGGCAGCCAGCAGATCGGTGACGGCCTTGCGTCCGTCCTGGTCGAGATTGTTGGTGGGCTCGTCCAGCAGCAGGAAGTCAGGCGCAGCGAACACCAGCGCGGCGAGACGAACCCGCGTGATCTGGCCACCGGACAGGCACGACAGCGCCGTATCGGGAGACGGATCGAACCCGAGGCGCGCCAACGCGGCCTCAAGCCGCGTCTCGAGCGTCCAGTCGACCGCAGCGACCTCGTCGGCGGAGGCGTCGCCCCGCTCGGCACGGCGCAGCAACTCGAGCGCCGGCCGCACGCCGAACAGATCCGCCACGGTCCCGCCGGCAAGAACCTGCACGTCCTGGCGTAACAAGCCGATAGTGCCGTTGATCAGAACGCGTCCCGACTGAGGAATATGTTCGCCGAGCATCGACGCAAGCAGCGTCGTCTTGCCAACGCCGTTACGGCCGACGAGACCAGTTCGCTCGGCGCCGAATGTCAGATCGAGGTTTGAGAAGAGAGAGCGCCCGTCAGGCGTGGACAGCGACAGGTTCGACAGGATGATTGAAGCAGGCATGGAATTCCCCGTGAGCAAGGCGGATGGGCGTTGCGGTCGGGGTGAAATCCATGGCTGCGAAGATCCTGATTGAGGAACTCTCTAACTAGTCCCATCAAAGGGCGAGATCAAGGCGCGGCACGAGGAGACAACAGGCGTGATGGGCGCTGTCGTCCTTCCTCGCCGTGCACCATCAGCCCTTGAGCGCGGTCACCACCACCTCGATTAGCGCACCGCCGCCGAGATCGGCGACGCCGACGGTGGCGCGGGTCGGCAGGTTGTCGCCGAAGAATTCGGTCCAGGCCGCGTCCATCTCTTTCTTCTTGGAGAGATCGGTGACGAAGATCGAGGCGCTGACCACGCGGCTCTTGTCGGTTCCCGCCTCTTTCAGATAGCCGGCGATCTTGCCGAGGATGTTGCGGGTCTGCTCGCCCATCGAGACCGAGGTGTCGTCGGCGATCGTGCCGCCGAGGAAGACGAAGCCATTGGCTTCGACGGCGCGGTGCATGATGGGCGTGCGGATGCTGCGGGTGATGCTCATGATATCCTCTTGTTTAGAGCGTGGAAGCGTGGAAGCGGTCGATGCCGAGTTCGCCGATACGGGTCTGGGTGCCGCCGTTGACGATCAGCTCCGCCATCACGGCGCCGGCGCCAGGGCCGAGCTGGAAACCGTGCAGCGAGAAGCCGAACTGGTGATAGAGGCCCTTGTGACGCGAGCTCGGCCCGAACACGGGAATGTCGTCCTTCATCTTGGCTTCAATGCCGGCCCAGGCACGGACGATGTTGGCGCTGCGCATCACCGGAAACAGCTCGAACACGGTCTGCGCACTGGTCGCAAGGCTCTTCCAGTCCAGCACCGTCTCGTTGCGATCCTGATAGGGCGTCGCCAGATGGCCGCCGCCGATCAGCACGGTGCCGTTCTTGAACTGCTTGAAGGACAGCTTTCGACCACGAAGGATCACGACGGGGTCGATGAAGTGCGGCACGCGCGAGGTGATCATCAGCATCGGCGCCACGGTTTCGACCGGGACGGGCTCGCCGAGATGAGCCGCGATCCTGCCGGCCCAGGCGCCGGCAGCATTCACCAGCACCGGCGCGGCAAAGCTCTCCGACCCGGCATCGACGTGCCAGAGGCCGTCACGGTGCCGGATGCTGCCGGCAGCTACGCCTTCGCGCACAGTTGCGCCCAATTGCTCGGCCTTGCGGCGGAACGCCGTCGTCGTCTGCGCCGGATTGGCCGCCCCGTCACGCCGAGAAACCACACCGCCGGGACAGGTCTCGGCCACCGCCGGCACCAGCCGGCGCAGTTCGGCGGCGTCGATCAGCTCCTCGTGGGTGAAGCCCAGCGCATTGAGCTCGGCGACGCGCGCGCGGCAGAGGGCGAGTTCTTCCTCGTTCTCGGCGACCAGCACCTGGCCGTAGCTCTCGAAGCTGCAATCGTCGTCGACGAGATCCGTGATCTTCTCCCAGATGTCCATCGAGCGGATCGACAGCGGAATCTCGGGAATGTGCCGCGCGAGCTGCCGGACGCCGCCGGCATTGACGCCCGAGGCGTGACGGCCGGCATAGTCCTTCTCGATCAGCACCGGCTTCAGGCCGGCGAGACACAGATGCAGCGTGGTCGAGCACCCGTGGATGCCGCCGCCAATGACGATCGCATCCACATTTGTGCTCATCCGCGCACCACAGCCTTGACGTCGGCCTCGCTCTTGGGAACGGCGGCGAGTTCGGCCAGCGTGATCGGCTTCACCGGCGCGCGCAGCCGGTAGTAACCGATCTCCTGCGGGGTCTTGCCGCGCGCCCGCGCCATCAGCTCGGTGACGGTGAGGCCGCAGAGCCGGCCCTGGCACGGGCCCATGCCGGTGCGGCGATAGGCCTTGAGCTGATTCGGCCCGGTCGCGCCGATCGCGACGGAATCGAGAACGTCCTTTGCCGTGACCTCTTCGCAACGACAGACGATGGTATCGCCTGAAGGAATCCGGAACTGCGGCGCGGGGCGGAACAGCGTGTCGAGGAACAGGCGACCACGCTCAGCCTTGGCGAGGTCGGAACGGAGCGTCGCCATTGCGGGAAGTTTTGCGGCAGAAGCGGGCGCCAGTGCTTCGACGGCGGCGCGCGCGGCAATGCGACCGCGCACCACGGCTGCACTCGCGCCGCCGATGCCGGCCCCGTCACCGGCGATCGCGATGCCGGCGACCGACGAATTGCCGCTCGCGTCGAGCACTGGCGACCAGCACAATTGCAGATCATCCCAGCGATGCTCGATGCCGGCTGACATCGCCAGATTGACGTTGGGCACGACGCCCTGATGCAGCAGCAACAGGTCCGCAGCGATGGTCTCGCGCTTGCCGCCGGCGACGTAGCTCACGCTGGCAAACTGGCCATCACCGGAAGCCGCAAGCTCGGTGACGCCGGAGACGACCTGCACCTTCGCCCTCACCTCGCGCATCATCGACAGGCCCTTGGCGAAATAGGGCGAGGTGAGGAAGGCGAAAGCGTGCGGGAGCGCGGCGAAATAATTGCCGCGCTGGGTGGTGTCGAGGATGCGATCGATGCGGCCGCCAAGCCGCAGTATCTGCGCGGCGAGCAGCCAGAGCAGCGGCCCCTGCCCTGCGATCACGGTGCGTCCGTCGGGCACCAGCGCCGAGGACTTCAGCATGGTCTGCGCCGCGCCCGCGGTCATCACGCCCGGGAGCGTCCAGCCGGGAATTGGGAACGGCCGCTCCAGCGCACCGGTCGCGAGAATCACGCGTTTCGCCTTGACGAAGGCCGAGGCGCCGCCGATCGAGACGGCGATATCGAGATTGCGGTCGAGGCTCCAGACGGTGGCGCGGTGGATGACCTCCGCATTGCTCGCGCGCAGCGACTGCACGAGATCGGCCCCGACCCAATAATCGGCGCCGAGCTGATTGCGCTCGGTAACCGGCGTCGAGGCGATGGCGCGAAACACCTGGCCACCGGGGCCGATGTTCTCGTCGAGCAGCAGCGTCGAGAGGCCGGCCTCGGCGGATGTTGCGGCAGCAGCAAGGCCCGCGGGCCCGGCGCCGATCACCACGACGTCATAGTTTGCGCGCTTGGGAGCCACGCTCATTTTCCGATCTCCCGCTTGCCCTTCTGGATTTCGATCTGCATGCCCTCGGCGACGGGCACGAGGCACCCTTGCCGGTTGCCGACGCCGTCGATGGTGACGAGGCAGTCGAAGCAGACGCCCATCATGCAATAAGGCAGACGCGGCGCGCCGCTCACCGCGGTGGAACGCCGTGCGTCAACGCCGGAGGCCAGCAGTGCGGCGGAGACGGTGTCGCCCTGGCGCGCTGCGACCGCGACGCCATCGACGAAGATCTGCACCTGTGGCCGCTTGTCCTGTTCGGATCGCTTGAACATGGGGATGCCTCTTGGCTCCTTCTCAGAATCTCTAGTAGCCGCTGCTGTTCGCAGCACCTGCGCCGCCAAAACGGCTGGCCGAGAACGCGCCGACCAGCTCCGGCTCGAGCGCGCCCTGCGCCACCATGCGCGCGATCTCGAAGGCGTGGTTGGAGGCGAGCGTCACGCCGGAATGGCAGCAGGCGACGAAGGCACCGGGATGCGTCTCCGACTGATCGTAGATCGGAAAGCCGTCCTGCGGCATGACGCGGATTCCGGACCAGCTCCTGACCACGTTGAGCCGCGCCAGATGCGGAAACATGCGCTGCGCGCGATCGGCCATGACGCCGCTGATCGACGGCTTCAGCGTGCGATCATCGAGCTCGTCCTCCTTGCTGTCGCCGATCATCACCGTGCCCTCGTCGGTCTGGCGGATCGTGGTCAGCGGATGCGGCAGGAACGGCATGGTGCGCTCGGTCACGACGACCTGGCCGCGAGTCGGGCCCATCGGCGCAAAGAGGCCGACCATCGGCGCCAGCGTCTGGTTGGCGTTGCCGGCGGCGAGCACGATCTTGGCGGCGCGCAGCTCGCCCTGCGGCGTGATCAGCCGAAATTCGCCCCCGCTCTTGCTGATCGCCGAGACCGGACGCTCCGGAAAATAGTCGATGCCGAACGCAATGAAGCCGGTGTGGAAGGCGCGGAAGGTGCGCAGCGAATTGACGTGGCCGTCGAGCGGACAATAGCTGCCGCCGGAGACCTCGGGGCCGACCAGCGGCAGCGCCTCCTTCACCTCGGACGGCCGCAGCATCTCCATCTTGTAGTCGGCCGCGCCGACCTGGTTGTGCATGCGCTTGACGAGCTCGGTGCGCTGGCCGAATTCGTCCTCGCCGAGCGTGAGATGAAAACCGCCGTTCTGCTGCAGGGCGACGTCGAGGCCGGTCTGCTGCTTCAGCTCGGAGGCCAGCCGGCCCCACGCCTGCGAGGCCTGCACGGTCCACCGCGTATAGGCCGGCATGCCGAGCCCTTTGCTCTGCACCCACACCAATGCGAAGTTCGCGCGCGAGGCGCGCTTGGTGATGTCGCCTTCGTCGAGCACGGCGACCTTCTTGCCGAGCCGGCCGAGGCCCCAGGCAATGGCGGAGCCGAGCAGTCCGCCGCCGACGACGGCGACGTCGTAATCTCCTGACATGAGTTCTCCTATCGTCCCGTATCGCCCTTGCCAGCGAGCACACGGTCGAGCCCGTAGAAGCGGTCGAGCAAAATGAGGGCGGCCATGGTGATTGCGATCACGCAGGCCGAGACCGACGTCACGAGCGGATCGATGTTGTCCTGGATGTAAAGGAACATGCGGACCGGCAACGTCTCGGTCCCGGGCGCCGCAAGGAAGACGGTCATGGTGAGATCGTCGAAGGACTGGATGAAGGCGAGCGCCCAGCCGCTGATGACGCCGGGCAGGATCAGCGGCAAGGTCACGCGGCGGAACAGCGTCCAGCCGCCGGCGCCGAGCGAGACCGCCGCCATCTCGACCGTGCGGTCCATGCCGGTCGCCGCCGCCAGCGTCAGCCGCAGCGCGAACGGGAACACGATGATGACATGCGCGACGATCAGCGCCGCGAAGCTGCCGCCGAGACCGGCCGAAGTGAAGAAGCGCAGGAAGGCGATGCCGAGCACCACATGTGGGATCATCAGCGGCGACAGGAACAGCGCCGCCAGCACATCACGACCACGGAAGCGATAGCGCGCGATCGCCAGCGCCGCCGGCACCGCAAACAGCAGCGCCACGAGGGAGGACAACGCGCCAAGGCCGAGGCTGACCCAGAAGGCGTGAATGAATTCGGGATAGTTCGCAATGGTCCTGAACCAGCGCAGCGAGAAGCCGTTGGTCGGCAGCGACAGGTATCCCTCAGGCGTGAAGGCGACGAGGCAGACCACCAGGATCGGCGCCACCATGACGATGACGAAGATGGTGTGAAAGATCAGCGCGAGCGGACCGTTCCGGCTCATCGGAACACCTCCGCATAGCGGCGTTCGATCAGTGCGTTGCTGCCGACGACGATCAGCACCAATGCGGCCAGCAGCAGCGTTGCGACCGCAGCGCCCAGCGGCCAGTTCAGCGTGTTGAGGAATTCGTCATAGGCGAGCGTTGCCGCGACCTTGAGCCGGCGGCCGCCGATGATCGCAGGCGTTGCGAAGGCGCTGGCCGAGAGCGAGAACACGATGATGGCGCCCGACAGCACGCCCGGCATGATCTGGGGCATGATGATGCGGCGGATGATGGTCGCAGGGCCCGCGCCGAGCGACATCGCAGCATTCTCGATCTGCGGATCGAGCCGCTGGAGGGCGGCCCATACCGACAGCACCATGAACGGCATCATCACATGCGCGAGCGCGATCACCACGCCTGTTTCGGTGAACATGAAGGGAATGGGGGAGCCGATCAGCCCGAGCGAGATCAGGAGCTTGTTGACGAGGCCGTTGTTGCCACCGAACAGCAGGGCCCAGCCCAGCGTTCGCGCCACCACTGAGATCAAGAGCGGCCCGAGAATGACCAGTAGGAAAAAACTCTTCCAGCGGCCGCTCATGCGGTTGAGGATATAGGCTTCGGGCGCGCCGAGCAGCGCGGTGAGCAGCGTGGTCAGAATCGCGATGCGAAAGGTCCGCGAGAACATCTCGGCGTAATAGGGATCGGTCGCGATCTCGTGCCAGTTCTTGAGGATGAAGACCGGCTCGATGCCCTTGTACTGGCCCCAATCGTGGAATGACAGCATTACCGTCATCGCCAGCGGAATCAGCAGCACGCCGACGAACAGCATCAAGGCGGGTGCGGTCAGCACCCACGGCGCGCGCAGGCTGCGCTCCTCGGCCGCCATGCTCATGCGCCGGCCCTCACGCGAACGCTCATGTCTTCGGGCCGCCAGGTGAGGCGAACCGCGTCCCCTTCGGCCGGCTGCGCTTTGCCGTCGTTCTGGCGGATCACGATCGCCGGGCCGCATTCACTGTCGCACTGGAACAGCCAGTGATTGCCCTGGAAGATGCGCGTGATGATTTTTGCGCTGAGCCCTGTATCGCCAAAGCCGATTCTTTCGGGGCGAACGCTGACGGTGACGGGACCGCCGAGCCCAGCCGGCGCCGGTGCGCGCCAGGAGCCGGCCACCAACTGCGTCGGCGCGACGGTCCGGTCGATCGTTCCGGCAAAATCGTTGGTCTTGCCGAGGAATTGCGAGACGAAGGCCGAGGCCGGCCTTTCATAGGTCTCTTGTGGCGTGCCGATCTGCTCGATCTTGCCCTGGCTCATGACCACGATGCGATCCGACAGCGACATCGCCTCGTTCTGGTCATGCGTGACCAGGATCGTGGTGGTGCCGACGGTGCGCTGGATCTGGCGCAGCTCGATCTGCATCTCCTCGCGCAGCTTGGCGTCGAGGTTCGACAGCGGCTCGTCGAGCAGCAGCACGCTGGGCTTGATCACCAGCGCACGCGCCAGTGCCACGCGCTGCTGCTGGCCGCCGGACATGCGGCGCGGATGGCGATCCTCGTATCCGGCGAGGCCCACCATCGCGAGTGCGGCGCGGACGCGTTCGGACCTTTCAGCGCGCGGCACGCCACGCATCTCCAGGCCGAAGGCGACGTTCTCCGCCGCGGTCATGTGCGGAAACAGCGCGTAGCTCTGGAACACGATGCCGAGGCCGCGCTTTGCCGGATGGATCGCGGTCAGGTCCTTGCCCTCGAGGCGGATCGCGCCGCGCGTCGGATCGAGGAAGCCCGCGATCATCTGCAGCGTCGTGGTCTTGCCGCAGCCGGACGGGCCGAGGAAGGAGATGAACTCCCCCTTCCCCACCGACAGGCTGAAGTCATCGACCACAGTCTGCGTGCCGAACTGCTTTGCGACCCGATCGAGCTCGAGATAGGCCATGACGCTGTCTCCGCGGCGACCGATCAGCGTTCGACCTCGCGATTCCAGCGCTTGGTCCACTCCTCGCGCTTCTCGTTGATCACGGTCCAGTCCGGATTGTAGAGCTTGGCCGCGCGCTCGCCGATCGGCGCCATCTTGCCGAGCTCGGGCGGGATCACCAGCGATTTCAGCACCGGGCCGTAGCCGTAATCCTTCAGCATCACGAGCTGGGTTTTCGGATCGAGCAGCATCTTGACGAAGCTCGCAGCCAGCGGCGAAGCATTGGGCTTATTGATCGGGCACGCCGTGGTCAGCAGCGTCGCTGCGCCTTCCTTCGGGTAGACGAAGTCGACGGGGAAGCCGGTATTGGCGAAGCTCTGCACGCGGCCGGTGCCCCATACCGCGATCACGGCCTGGCCGGACTGGAACAGCTCGGTCATCTTGCCCGGCGACGGCTCATAGGCCAGCACGTTCGGATTGATCTGCTCCTTGAAGATCTTGAAGCCGGACTCGACGTTGGTCTCGCCGCCGCCGTTCATCTTCGACAGCATCACCAGCGCTTCGAGACCGTAGGTGTTGTTGATCGGTGGAATCACGAGCTGTTTTGCGTATTTCGTGTCCTTCAGGTCGTTCCACGAGGTCGGCGGCGCCCAGCCTTTCTCCTTGAACACTTTCGTGTTGTACATCAGCCCGGTGGCGACGATGCCGATCGCAACCGCGCGATCGTCCTTGAAGCGTGCAGTATCGTAGAGATCGGCGGGCAAGCCGTCGAGCTTGCCGCAGAAGCCGAGCTGGATGGCCTGGTACATCGGGCCATCATCGACGATGGCGACGTCGATCTGCTGGTTGCCTTTCTGCGCCTGGAGCTTGGCCAGCGTGTCGGTGGAATTGCCGGCGACGTATTCGACCTTGACGCCGTTCTCCTTCTCGAAGGCCGGGATCACCTCGTCGCGGATGGTCTTCTCGAACGAGCCGCCATAGCCGGCGACGTAGAGCGTTTTCTGCTGGGCCGAGGCGACCGAGGGGACGGCAATGAGCGCTGCGATGCTGACCGCGGTCAGAAGGCGAAAAGTCTTCATGTGGACCGATCTCCAATACCGGAATGAGGTGACGTGCCGACGAGTCTCGCTGGCTGAAGCGCGTTGCCGCATTCCCTTCCGCGCCAATCCGCTTCCGATCAGGGCTCCGGCCCCCATTCGGCGGGTTTTGGCGCGATCTGGAGGTTTGAACCCCTCCAATCTGCCGAAAAAGCGGGCTGTCTCCAGTCCTGATGAAAAAGATCGCAGACCTATACTTCCATCGTCCAATGAATAATGGCACCCTCTGCATGCCGAAATGTTATGGATGGAGTTGGAATGGCGCGTATCAATTCGCGGCAGGTGGAGGCCTTCCGCGCGATGATGCTGACCGGCAGCGTGACGGAGGCGGCGGCGCTAATGAAGGTGACGCAGCCGGCCGTCAGCCGGTTGCTGCGCGACCTCCAGGCGCTGCTGAAGATGGAGCTGTTCGAACGGCGCGGCACCGGCCTGGTGCCGACCGCCGCGGCGATGGCGCTCTACACCGAGGTCGAGCGCTCCTTCGTCGGCCTCGAACGCATCACTGCGGCAGCAGAAGAAATCCGGGGACGCCGCACCGGCTCGCTACGCATCGCGGCACTGCCGGCGCTGTCGAACGGCTATCTGCCGCGGCTCACCGGTCACTTTCTGAAGGAGCGGCCAAACCTCAACCTCGCCTTCTTCGGTGTCATCTCGCCGATCGTGGTTGACTGGGTGCTGAACAATCAATGTGACGTCGGCTTTGCCGAGGTGCCGATCGCGCATTCCGGTCTGCCGAGCCAGAGACTGCCGGCGCCGGCGCGCGTCGCAGTGCTGCCGACCGGTCATCGCCTCGCGGAGAAGGAAGTCCTGGAGCCGCGCGATTTCGAGGGCGAGACCTTCATCTCGCTGTCGGCGGGATCGTCGAGTCGGCATCTCGTCGACCAGGTCTTCCACCGCCACGATGTCCGCCGCGTGCTGCGCGTTGAGACCACGCTGTCGGAAATCATGTGCGGCATGGTGTCGTCAGGCCTCGGCGTCGCGATCTGCGATCCCTTCACGGCGCAGGAATTTGCAACGCGCGGCGTCGTCGTGCGCCGCTTCCTGCCGCGCATCGATTTCGAATTCTCCGCGGTCTTTCCGGCGCAGCGCAGCCCGTCCCCGGTGGCGCTGGACCTAGTCGAGACCATGCGCAAGGCGCTGGTGGAGTTCGAGGACGACGAAGCCGGGGTCAGCCGTTGAACGCGGCCTGCGCCTCCGGCAGATCCCAGATCTTGCCGATCGCGGCGGTGCCGGCCGCCGTAATCGCGGCTTCATCCGCGCCGAGATAGCGTCCCTCATCGACCAGGACCCGGCCATCGACCATGACCTGATCGATATTGGCGCGGTTGGCGAGTGCGATCAGCGCGCGGCGCGGGTCGAACAGCGGCTGCAGATGCGGATGGGTGAGATCGACGACGGTGAGATCTGCGGTCGCGCCCGGCTCGATGCGGCCGAGATCGGGCCGCTTGATGACGTCGGCGGCGACCGTCGTGTTCGCCTCGATCAGCTCGGGTGAGTTCGCGACGTCAGGGCGCGCCGAAATGATCTTGGAGATCAGCGACGCCGCATTGAGCTCGCCGAGCAGGTCCATGTTGTAGCCGTCGGTGCCGACCACGGTGCGCACGCCGTGCTCGGCGAAGCGGCTGAACGCTGCGGTGATGCCGGCACGCGCGAACACGCGCGGGCAGTTCAAGACGGTCATGCCGCGCGCGGCCATCAGCTTGAGATCGTCATCGCTGCTGAACATGCAATGCGCCGCCATGAGGTCGGGCGCGAGCAGGCCGAGCCAGTCCAGATATTCTGCCGGCGTGCGGCCGCCATAGCGCCTGCCGATGGTCTCGACCTCGGCGCGGCTTTGCGCCATGTGCGTGGTGATGGGAACGCCGAGCTCGCGCGCCCGCGTGGCGCAGGCTTTCAAGAGATCGGGGCCGCAGGTGTCGGTGGCATGCGGGCTCATGGCGAGGCTGATGCGGCCGTCGCCGCGATTATTCCAGCGCTGATAGAGCGCGTCCCACGCCGCCATATCCGCAGCGCCGTCATCGCCGGAATATTGGACCACACCATCTAGCCCGGCCTTGGCGTCGGAGGTCGAGAACAGATAGGGGGCGCCGTAGAAGCGGATGCCCATCTCCTCCGCCGCGTCGAACATCTCGGGGATCGCGTTGCGGAACGGCTCCATCACCGTGGTGGCCCCGCCCTTGAGCAGCTGGAGGATGCCGAGCCGCGCCACCGCAAGGCGCTCTTCCGCCGACAGGATATCGGCGCCGCGCTTGGTCAGCGGCAGCAGCACCGTGTAGACGATGCTCTGGTTGTTCTTGCGGCCGTTGCCGTCCTCGGTGTGGCTGCGCGCCACCGCTTCAGAGAAGCAATGATTGTGCAGATTGAGCAGGCCCGGCAGCACGAAGCGGCCGGGGCGATCATAGACCTGATCGGCGCGCGGCTTGTCGCGGGTGATCGCCGCAATCTTCTTGCCTTCGACCAGAACCCAGTGGTCGCGCAAGACATCCTGCGCGCCGTTCTTGCGTGACAGCACATGGCTGCCGAAGATGGCTGTGGTGCTCATGCGGGGCGCACGTTCCAGAACACGGCGGTGCCGTCGAGAATGCCGGTGAGCGCCTTGCGATAGGCCGTCGGCTGCTTGTAGAGGCCAATCGGAATATAGGGGATTTCCTCGAACGCCACCCTCTGGACTTCGCGGCAGATGCGCTGCTGTTCGGCGAGTTCGGAGGCCGCCAGCCACTGGCTGCGCAACTCGCCCATCTTCGTGCTCGCGTACCAGCCGGCGACCTTGCCTTCGCCGCGAATGTTGGTGTTGCCGGCCGGGTTGAGCCAGTCGATGCCCTGCCAGTTGCCGACCTCGGCGCTCCAGCCGCCCTGCGGAAGCGGATCCTTCTTCAGCTGGCGCTGCAGCACCATGGCGAAATCGAGGCCGGCATATTCGACGTTCATGCCGGCCTTGCGCAACGAGTCCACCGCGATCTCGCCAAGCGGCTTTTGCGCCAGCGAGTTGGTCGGAACGAGCAGCACGATCTTCTCGCCGTTGTAGCCCGCGGCTTTCAGGTCGGCCTTCACCTTGGCGTAGTCGCGTGGACCGCGGAACACGTCGAGGCCGACCTCATTTGCCATCGGGGTGCCGGGTGCGAAATAGCCGACCGGTGAGACCTGGAACGCCGGATCGGTGCCGGCGACGGCGGTCATGAATGCGGACTGGTCGATCGCACCTAGGAGCGCGCGGCGGATGGCGGGATTGTCGAACGGCGGCTGCAGGTGGTTGAGGCGCAGCATGCAGGCGTAGCCTCGGGGATCGAGGATGCGCGTCTCGATATCGCCGGCCGCCTTGATCACCGGAAGCAGATCGTGCGGCGTAGTCTCCTGCCAATCCTGCTCGCCGGTCTGGAGCGCGGCGACGCCGGTGCCGGCATCGGGCGTAGTGGTCCAGACCACGCGATCGTAGTGCACGATCTTCGGCCCCGCAGTCCAATCCGGCTTGCCGTCGGTGCGCGGCTGATAGCGCTCGAACTTGGCATAGGCATTGCGCGCGCCCTGCACGCGCTCGTCGGCGAGATAGCGGAACGGGCCGCTGCCGATCACCTCGGTGAGCGGCTTGAACGGATCCTGGCTCGCCAGCCGCTCCGGCATCATGAAGCAGGCATTGATGGCTGCCTTGCCGAGCGCCTGCGGCAGCAGCGGAAAAGGACGCTTCAGACGGAAGCGGATGGTGCGGTCGTCGGCAGCCGAGAGCTCGGCGGTCGCCTCCATCAGCTCGCCGCCAAAGCCGTCGCGCGCGGCCCAGCGGCGGATGCTGGCGACGCAGTCGCGCGCCAGCACGCGCTCGCCATCGTGCCAGAACAGGCCGTCACGAAGCGTGAGGTCCCACTGCAGCTGGTCGGCGGAGATGGCGTGGCCCGACAGCATCTGCGGCGAGACCTGGAGCGAGGCGCTCATGCCGTAGAGCGTGTCGTAGACCATGAAGCCGTGGTTTCGCGACACCTGCGCGGTCGAATAGATGGGATCGACGAAGGCGAGATCGATGACGGGGATGAAGCGCAGCGTGGATTGCGATTCAGCGCGGACGATGCCCGGCAGCGACAGCGCCGGCAGCGCCGCGCCGGCCTTGAGGAGCGAACGGCGGGAGATGGACATTAGCGGTGACCCGCTTCGTGGCGCAGGAAGTTCTCCGCGATGTTCTCGCCGGTGGTGATCCAGAGATCCGGGCACGACTTCGCGTAGGTCAGGAACTCGCGCAGCAGGCGCAGCCGCATCGGGCGGCCGCTGCATTGGGGGTGCAGCACCGTCGTCACCATCGCGCCCCAGTCGCGGACCTCATCCAGCTCGTCCTTCCACATCGAGAGGACGTGCTCCCTAGGGAAGATCGAGCGCGGACTGAAGCGCGCCGAGAGACCGTGCATCCAGTCGTCATAGCTCGCGGTCACCGGCAGCTCGATCGTGCCGGGCTTGCCGTCGGCGAGGCGATGGCGATAGGGCCTGACGTCGTCGCGGAACGAAGACGTGTAGACGATGCCGTGCCGCACCAGCGCGACGCGCAGCTCCTCCGTGAACTCGCCATAGGGCGCGCGATAGCCGGTCGGCTTGACGCCGAGCCGGCGCTTCAGCGCCTCGAAGCCGCGCTCCAGCTCCTCCTCGATCCAGGGATCGCCGGGATCTGGCAGCAGATGGTGATAGCCGTGATGGCCGATCTCGTGACCGGCCTTGAGGATGGACTCCGCCATCGCCGGATGCGCATCGACCGACCACCCCGTGACGAAGAACGTCGCCTTGAGATCGAGCTGGTCGAGCAGCTCCAGGAGTTTCGGCGTGCCGACGCGCGCCTCATAGCCGCCATAGCTCATGGTGATGAGCCGCTGCGCATGACCTGCGTCCTTGCTGGTCCAGGCACTCTCGGCGTCCACGTCGAACGACAGGAACATCGCGGATGTGTACGGCTTCGGCCACGGATAGTCGGGCGCGGGATCCGCGGTGTTGGCCGGAACGAGCGGAATGCTCTGGAGTGCCTTACTGTCCAGCATTGATGGTCGCCTTCTCGATTGCGTTGTCGCTCAATTTCCACTTCGCCAACAGCGTCTTGTAGGTGCCGTCCGCGATCAGCGCGTCGACCGCCTCCAGCATTGCCTGCTGCAATGCCTTCTCCTTCACCGGCAGAGCAATGCCGGTAAATTGCTGTGCGATGGGCGCGCCCACGGTCGCATAGGTGTTGGGCTCGAGGTCCATGATGTAGGGCAGCGTCTCGTTGCCCTGGGCGGCGGCATCGATGCGGCCTTGCCTCAGCTGGGTGCGTGCATCGGCCGAGCCGTCGGTGCCGACGAACTGGATCGGAGAGCTGCCGCAATTCTTCTCGCTCCACGCCGCAATCTGGGCCGGGAACATGGTGCGTCGGCTGGCGCCGACCTTCTTGCCGCACAGCGACGTCGCATCCTTGAATTCCGCCTTGCGTGACGCCTGCACGAAGAACTGCGGGCCGCTGCGCAAATAATCGACGAAGGTCGCGACCTCGTGCCGGCTCGCATAGTCGGTGAAACCGGACAGGATCGCATCCACCCGCCCCGTCGAGATCGAGGGCATGAACTCGGCAAAGCTGGTCTCGGTCCATTCGATCTTGACGCCGAGCTTGCGGCCGATCGCCTCGCCAAGATCGACGTCGAAGCCGGAGAGCGCGTTGGTGGCGGGATCGCGGAACTCCATCGGCGGATAGTTCGGCACCACCGCGACCTTGATGCTGCCGCGCTTTACGATCTCAGGCGGCAGTTCGGCCGCCATTGCCGACACGCTCATGGCGCCCAGGAACGCCGCCGCAAGCAAGAATCTCTTCATCACCATACCCCCAATGTCAGATCACTGCCGAAAGAAATGCCTTGGTGCGCTCCTCGCGCGGCGCGCCCAACACGTCGGAGGCCCGGCCCTGCTCGACGATCGCGCCCTGGTCCATGTAGACGACGCGGTCGGCGACCTCGCGGGCGAAGCCGAGCTCGTGCGTCACCACCATCATGGTCATGCCGCTTCGCGCCAGCTCCTTCATGACCGCGAGCACCTCGCCGACCAGCTCGGGATCGAGTGCGCTGGTGGGCTCGTCGAACAACATCAGCATCGGCTTCATGGCGAGCGCCCGCGCGATCGCGACGCGCTGCTGCTGGCCGCCGGAGAGCTGCGCCGGATACCAGTCGGCCTTGGCCGACAATCCGACGCGCCGAAGCAGCTCGGTCGCCTCGGCGCGCACCTCATCCGGCTTCCGCCCCTGCACCTGGGTCGGGCCTTCCGTGATGTTCTCCAGCGCGGTCTTGTGCGGAAACAGGTTGAAGCGCTGGAACACCATGCCTGTCTTGAGCCGCTGCCGCCCGATCTCGCGCTCGCTGAGGCGATGGAGCTTCCCGCCTTGCTCGCGCACTCCGAGCAGTTCGCCGTCGAGCCAGATGCCGCCGGCATCGATCGTGGCGAGCTGATTGATGCAGCGGAGCAGCGTGGTCTTGCCGGAGCCGGAGGCGCCGATCAGGCACATCACCTCGCCGGGCCAGACGTCGAGCGAGACGTTCTTGAGAGCCTGAAACTCTCCAAAGTTCTTGGCTACGGAGCGGATCGCGACGAGCGGCTTTGTCATCGCGCCAGCCGCAATGTGCCGCGCGCAAAGCGGCGTTCGAGCAACATCTGGAGCGGTGTCAGGATCGAGACCGCGAGCAGGTACCAGAGCCCGGCGACGATCAGGAGCTCGATGACGCGGGAGTTGGCGTAGTAGATGTTCTCGGCATTGTGCAGCAGCTCCGGATACTGGATCACGCTGGCGAGCGAAGTCGCCTTCACCATGCCGATGAACTCGTTGCCGAGCGGCGGGATCACCACGCGCATCGCCTGCGGCAGCACGATCCGGCGCAGCGCGCGCAGCCGTCCCATGCCGATCGCCTGCGCCGCTTCATATTGCCCGATATCGACCGACAGCATGCCGGCGCGCATCACTTCGGAGGTGTAGGCGCCCTGGTTGATGCCGAGCCCGAGCAGCGCGGCAAGGAACGGCGTCATGACATCGACGGCGCGCGCGGACCACAGGCCGGGGATACCGATGGTCGGAAACACCAGCGCGAGGTTGAACCACAGCAGCAGCTGCAGGATCAGTGGCGTGCCGCGGAACAGCCAGGTGTAGCCGGCGGCGACCGACTTCAGCACCGGATTGGGCGACAGCCGCATGATCGCGACGACGATGCCAAGGAAGATGCCGAGCATCATCGCCAGCACCGCCATCACCATGGTGTTGACGATGCCTTCGAGGATGACCTTTGCGGTCAGGAAGCGGCTGACATAGGACCATTCGATCTGGCCGTTCGCAAAGGCGCGCGCGATCGCCGCCAGCACGAGGACGATCAGGGCCGCGCTGATCCAGCGAAACCAGTGCGGCTCGCGCGCGATCCGCATGCCCGACAGATCGGGAAATCCTTGCGCGAGTGCCGGCGCCTGCTTCATTGCGGCGCCGCGTTCAGCATGGGCTGGGCGACTGCATTTGTCCCTAGGCCCCATTTGTCGAGAATGGCCTTGTACGAGCCGTCAGCGATCATCGCCGCGAGTTTCTCGGTCACGACTTCGCGCAAGGCGGCATCGTCCTTGCGGAACATGATGCCCTGATAGCCCCTGGCAAAGGGCTCGCCGACGATGCGATACTTGCCGGGCTCCTGTTGCTGCGCATAAGGCAACGTCTCGCTACCCTGCACGGCGGCGTCGATGCGGCCCTGCTTGAGCTGGTTGCGGACGTCGATGGAATTCTCGCCCGGAACGTACTGGATCGCGAGCTTGCCGGCCGGCTCGCAATTCTGCTTGCTCCACTTCTCGATCTCGACCGGGAAGCTGGTGCTGCGGGTCGTGCCGACCTTCTTGCCGCAGAGATCGGTGGCGTCCTTGGCCGCGCTCTCCGCCATCACGAAGAACTGCGGCCCGGTTGCGAGGTAATCGACGAAATCCGCCGTCTCGCGCCGCGAGGCACGATCGGAGATGCCGGAAATGATGAAGTCGGCCCGCTTGGTCGTGAGCGAAGGGATCAGCTCGGCGAACGGCGTCTCGCTCCAGACGATCTTCAGCCCGCCGAGCCGCTTGGCGAGCTCCTTCGCCAGATCGATGTCGAGCCCGACCAGCTCGTTGGTTGCGGGGTCGCGATATTCCATCGGCGCGTAGGTGGAGTTGACCGTGAGCTTGAGCGTGCCGGCCTGCTTGATCTCCGCCGGCAGCTCGGCGGCTCGCGCCGACGTCACCGCAGCCAGCGCTGCGCAGGCAAGCAAATACGAGAGGCGTGTCATGTCAGCTCCTTTTGCCAATGCCGCGACCGGCCGTTATTCAATCCGCGTCGAGAACGGCCGGCTCGATGATGCCGGCACGCTCGGTGATCACCCTGTATTGGTCGGGCCGCCGGTGGGCGGCGAAGTTGAACATCTTGTCCTTGCCCTGGCGGCAGAGGTCGAGATCGATGTCGGCGACGATCAACTCGTCGGCCAGCGTCTGCGCTTGCGCGACGATGCGGCCATTGGGATCGACGATGCAGGAGCCGCCGATCAGGCCGGACCCGTCCTCCTCGCCCGCCTTCGCCACCGAAATCGCCCAGGTCGCGTTCATGTAGGCGTTGGCCTGCGTCACCAGCGTCGAGTGGAAGGTGCGCAAGGCTCCGTCTTCGGTCGTGCCGCCGTTGGGATCGTAGGCCGCCGAATTGTAGCCTATGCAGACGAGCTCGACGCCTTGCAGACCGAGCACGCGCCAGGATTCCGGCCAGCGACGATCGTTGCAGATCATCATGCCCATGATGGCATGGGCCCAGGACGAGCCGGCGCGAAAGGCGGGAAAGCCGAGGTCGCCATATTCGAAGTAGCGCTTCTCGAGTTGCTGGTAGCGCGCGCCCGGACGCGGCTCGACCGAGCCCGGCAGATGCACCTTGCGATAGCGGCCGAGAACCTCGCCGTCGCGATCGACCAGGATGGAGCAATTGTAGCGCCGCCCCTCCGGCGTCAGCTCGGCATAGCCGACATAGAAGCCGACGCGCAGCGCACGTGCGCGATCGAATAGCTTTTCCACCGCGGGGTTCGGCATGCTGCGCTCGAAATACCGGTCGAGGGCCTCGCCTTCGAGCAGCCAGCGCGGGAAGAAGGTGGTGAAGGCGAGCTCCGGAAACACCACAAGGCTCGCACCCCGACCGGCCGCCTCCTCCAGCATGTCGAGCATCCGCGACAACGTGTGTTCGCGCGTATCGGCTTTTTGCGTCGGCCCCATCTGAGCGGCTGCGGCGCGAAGGACACGAACCAAGATTGCCTCCAATCTGTGCGCAGTGCTGCCTCAATGGGCGAACGAACCCTTTGATGCGACGTGCAAATCCGCTGCCATTACGGGCGAGCGGTGCTGCAAAATCAATTCGCGTTGCTATGATGTTTTGGCCCTGACTATAATCGGCAGTGATATGAACCTGCGTCAGCTCGAGATCCTTCGCGCCGTGGTCCGCCACCGCACCACGGTGGCGGCGGCGGACGAGCTGGCGCTGTCGCAGCCGGCGGTCAGCAACGCGCTGAAGACGATGGAGGCGCAGGCGGGCTTTGCGCTGTTCGAGCGCGTCAACAACCGGCTGTTTCCAACCGCCGAAGCGATGGCGCTCTACAAGGAGAGCGAGGCGATCTTCGCGCTGCACGCCAAGCTCGAGAACCGCGTGCGCGATTTGCGCGAGAACCGGTCCGGGCATCTCGCCATCGTGGCGACGCCGCCGCTCGCGTACAGCATCATTCCGTCCGCGCTGTCGGGCTTCCTGCGCCGTCGCCCGGAGACGCGGGTGTTCTTCGACGTACGGCGCTATGAGGGCATCATCGAGGGTGTGCTGAGCCGCGTCGCCGAGCTCGGCTTCGCGCTCGGCCTCACGCATCATCCAGGGATCGCGCACGAGGTGGTGCACACCGGCGAGATGGTCTGCGTGCTGCCGCCACAGCATCCACTCGCCGACCGGCCGATGATCTCCGCTTCCGATCTCTCCGGCCTGCCCTTCATTGGGCTCGAACGCGGCACGCGGCTCGGCGAAGCCGTGCGCGACAGCTTTGCCCGCGCCGGCGCGCCGTTCCGGCCGACGGTCGAGGTGCGCTACTGCAACACGGCCTGCGTGCTGGCCGCCGCCGGCGTCGGCGCGGCGGTGGTCGATCCTTTCTCGCCGCGGCAGAACGGCGGCAGCGGCCTCGTCGTCCGTCCGTTCACGCCGACGACGCAGGCGGTCGCCTATATGCTATGGTCTGAAGCCGAGCCGCTGTCGCGTCTGGCCAAGGCCTTTCTCAACGAGATCCGCAAGGAGAGCGCTCTGCTCGAGCGCACAGCGCCGCACCAGCAACATGGGGCAGAAAGCGGCTGAGCTTCGCAACCTTTTGACCGGGAGGCCCATGGCACGCATCACCATCATCGAGACCGGAGAGGTGCCGCAAAAATACCGCGAGCGCCACGGTTCATTTCCGGACATGTTCGCGCGCATGATCCGCGCCGAGGAGCCGGCCGCGACGATCGAGGTCGTCAGCATCCCCAGCGGCGATGCGCTGCCCGATCCGAGCAAGCTCGAGGCCATCCTCATTACCGGCGCGGCGGCCGGGGTCTATGACGGGCTCGACTGGATCGCGCCGCTGGAAGATTTCGTGCGAACGGCTTACGCCAACAAGACACCGATGGTCGGTGTCTGCTTTGGCCACCAGCTGATCGCGCAGGCGCTCGGCGGCACCGTGCGCAAATCGGAGCATGGCTGGGGCATCGGCCGGCATGTCTATCAGGTGCTGCCGGAGAACGGCGTCATCGACGGTGAAGCGGTTGCGATCGCCGCCTCGCATCAGGACCAGGTGATCGAGCCGCCAAGCGATGCGCTGACGATCCTCTCCTCCGAATTCACCCCGCATGCCGGCCTGCTCTATGCCAATGGCGCGACGCTGACAGTGCAGCCGCATCCGGAATTCGATGTCGGGTTCGCGCAAGTGTGCTGCGATCTGCGTGACGGGAAAGCGCCGGAGGATGTCGTTGCCACAGCAAGGGCGTCGCTGGCGGAGCCGATGGATAATGCGAAGCTCGGCGGGGCGATTACGCGGTTTTTGGCTAAGCGCACCTGACTACGAAGCTCGAGACGCACTCGTCTTCCCTTCTCCCCTTGCGGGAGAAGGTGGCGCGAAGCGCCGGATGAGGGGTTCTATCCATTCGCCGGACTGCTCGTGAGGAGAGAGACCCCTCACCCGTCTCGCCGCTATGCGGCGAGCCACCCTCTCCCGCAAGGGGAGAGGGTGAAGCAGCGGTCGCTTTGTTAATTTCAGAACGGCTCGCTTCCCAGCCCCGGCACATCGGCCGGCCGCGGGCCCGGCGCCGCCCAGTGAAACCGGCGATCCTTCTCCGCAATGGCGATGTCGTTGATCGAGGCCTCGCGCCGCTTCATCAGGCCGTGCTCGTCGAACTCCCATTGCTCGTTGCCGTAGGAGCGGTACCACTGGCCGCTTGCATCGTGCCATTCGTACTGGAAGCGCACCGCGATGCGGCTGCCGTCGAAGGCCCAGAGGTCCTTGATCAGGCGGTAATCCTGCTCCTTCTCCCATTTGCGGGTGAGGAAGGCGACGATGGCCTCGCGGCCCTGAAACACTTCCGAACGGTTGCGCCAGCGGCTGTCCTCGGTATAGGCGAGCGAGACCCGCACCGGATCGCGTGAATTCCAGGCGTCCTCGGCCATCCGGGCCTTTTGCGCGGCGGTCTCGCGGGTGAAGGGTGGAAGCGGCGGGCGCGACATGGTGGCCTCATCGGTGATCGGGACCGCGAATGTATCGTCGCAATTGGCGGAGTCGATAGGCTATCCGCTATCGAGCGATCACGAAACCAGATCGGCCTTCATCAGTTGGCGGATCGATCTCGGGATCGGCTGGGCGCGGCCGCCGCTGATGAAGGCAACGCGGACCTCGGCTTTCACCAGCACGTCATCACCGCGCCGCACCTCCTGCGCCAGCATGATGGATGCCCCCTTCACCGCGACCGGCCAGGTCACGACGTCGAGCACGTCGTCCATTCGCGCGGGCTTCAGGAAGTCCAGATGCATCGAGCGCACCACGAAGGCGAAGCCGGCGCCGTCCGTCTCGGCCTGCTCGAACAGCACCTGCTGCTCGGCGCCCATCAGCCTGAGATGATTGGTGCGTCCGCGCTCCATGTAGCGCAGGTAATTGGCATGATAGACGATGCCGGAAAAATCCGTGTCCTCGTAATAGACCCGGACCTGCATGTGGTGGCGGCCGTCGCGGATCTCGCCGTCGAGATGAGCTGTCACGTCCGGAGCCTCTTCGCTGGTCGGTAACCGGCACGTTTTGCGCAAAAACAGCCGGACGCGCAAGCGTGTTAGGACACGACCGGTCCTGACCTTCCCAGCGTCACCTCGACGATCTCAGGCGGCACACCGAAGCGGAGCGGCATGATGCTGCAACCGAGGCCGCCGGAGACTATGAGATCGCATTTCAGGCGAAAATGGCCATAGGCGAGCCGCAGGCCGTTCCTGGGCGCGACGGCCGGCGACCAGCCGAGCAGGCGGACCTGGCCGCCATGGGTATGGCCGGACAATTGCAGCGCGACGCGCGCGGGCACGAGCGGCGCGATATTGGGCTCGTGCGCGAGCAGGATGACCGGCGCATCGTCGGTGATCTTGGCCAGCGTGGCGTTGAGATCGTCGGCACCGAAGTGCGCCATGCTCCGGAAGCGCCGCGCCGGCAGGAAGGCCAGTTGATCGCCGAGGCCGGCAAGCCAGAACGGACGGCCGTCCTTGGTAAGACGCACAGCATCGTTCTCGTAGACGGGGATGCCGGCCGTCTCCAGCGCCCGATGTGCGATGGTCGTCCCGTGCCCGGCCCGCTGCACGGTTCTGTCATCCCAATAGTCGTGGTTGCCCATAACGGCATGAACGCCGAGGGGCGCCTTCAGGCGCGCCAGCACCCTTGCCCATTCGCTCGACGGAATGAAGCGCGTGACATGGTGAAGGCCGGCGACATAGTCGCCGAGCAGCACGATGAGATCGGCGTTGAGCGCGTTGGTCCGGTCGACGATGCCCTCGATGCGCTCCAGCGACATCCAGGGATCGCAGGCATGGATGTCAGCGATGGCGGCAATCTTCAGCGGAAAATCCGCCGGCCACTGCCGCGGCATCGGATGATAGCGCGTGACGCGAAGGCGCAGCACCGGCTCGACACCGACGCCGTAGGCTGCGGTCGAGACGCCGAGGGCGGACAGACCGCCGATGGAACGGATGAGATGACGGCGCGTGATCATGGAAGCCCGATGATGATGCGGCGCCTTGATGATATCCGATTGGAGCGGAATTGGGGTGCGTTCGTGCAGATCGTCTGCACGAGGTTAACGGAAATTCATCAAGCCGGAACAGCGCGAGGTTCGGCAGATCACTCGTCGCTGTCATCAGTGCCGAACAGGCCGAACTGCGCCGCCGCATCGCGCGAGGGCTCGGCGAGACCGAGATGGCGGAAGGCGTGCGAGGTCAGCAGGCGGCCGCGCGGCGTGCGCTGCAGATAGCCGCACTGGATCAGATAGGGCTCGATGATGTCCTCGATGGCATCGCGCGGCTCCGACAAGGCCGCAGCCATGGTCTCGACGCCGACCGGTCCGCCGCCATAGTTGAGCGCGATGGTCGAGAGATAGCGTCGATCCATGGCGTCCAGCCCCGCGGCGTCGACCTCGAGTGCGCTCAGCGCATGGTCGGCAATCTTGCGGTCAATCTTGTCGGCATCGGCCGCCGAGGCGAAATCGCGCACGCGGCGGAGCAGGCGGCCGGCGATGCGCGGGGTGCCGCGGGCGCGGCGCGCGATCTCGTTGGCGCCGTCCGCGCTCATGCCGACGTTGAGCACGCGCGCGCCGCGGCTGACGATGCTCTCCAACTCCTCGATCGTGTAGAAGTTGAGCCGCACCGGAATGCCGAAGCGATCGCGCAAGGGATTGGTGAGAAGGCCGGCGCGCGTGGTGGCGCCGACCAGCGTGAATTTCGACAGCTCGATCTTCACCGAGCGCGCCGCCGGGCCCTCGCCGATGATGAGGTCGAGCTGAAAGTCCTCCATCGCGGGATAGAGCACCTCCTCCACCGCGGGGCTGAGGCGATGGATCTCGTCGATGAAGAGCACGTCGCGTTCTTCGAGGTTGGTCAAGAGGGCGGCAAGATCGCCGGCCTTGGCGATCACGGGCCCCGAGGTGGCGCGGAAACCGACGCCGAGCTCCTTCGCCACGATCTGCGCCAGCGTGGTCTTGCCGAGCCCCGGGGGACCTACGAACAGCACGTGGTCCAGCGCCTCGCCGCGCTTGCGCGCCGCTTCGATGAAGATCGAGAGATTCTTGCGCGCCTGCGCCTGGCCGACGAAGTCGGACAGCGATTGCGGCCGCAGCGCGGTGTCGCCGACATCATCGCTGCGGCGCTCGGGCGAGACCATGCGGCTGGCCTTGGGATCGCTCACTCAGCGAACTCCATCGGATCGTAGGGTGGGCAAAGGCGCACTTCGCGCCGTGCCCACCATGTCGATGCTCGCTTTGTAGATGGTGGGCACGCTTCGCTTTGCCCACCCTACGAGACTGACCATTGAGGCACTCACTTTGCCAATTCCTTCAGCCCGAGCCGGATCAGCTGCGCCGTCTCGGCGCCCTCACCCGCGCTGCGCGAGGCCGACGCGATCGCCGCGGCGGCCTGCGGCTGGCCATAGCCGAGATTGACCAGGGCGGAGATCGCATCAGCGACGGGGCGCGGCGCGCGCTGGTCGTCGACGGCGCCGGCAAGATGCACGACGGCGGGATCGACGTTGGCGAAGGCCGGCGCCTTGTCCTTCAATTCGGTGACGATGCGCTCGGCGACCTTGGGGCCGACACCGGGCGTTCGCGCCACCGCGGCCTTGTCGCGCAGCGCGATGGCATTGGCGAGATCGGCCGGCGACAGCGTGCCGAGCACGGCCAGCGCGACCTTGGCGCCGACGCCCTGCACGGTCTGGAGCAGGCGAAACCATTCGCGCTCCTGATCGGTGCGGAAGCCGAACAGCTTGATCTGGTCCTCGCGGACATAGGTCTCGATCGACAGCACGGCCGCCTCACCGGGCGAAGGCAAATGCTGCAAGGTGCGCGAGGAGCAGTGCACCTGATAGCCGACGCCGCCGACGTCGAGGATGACGAAATCCTCGCCGTAGGAATCGATCAAGCCCTTGAGCTTGCCGATCATATCCCCACCACCTTCAGCCGGAGCGCCGTGCTCTGGCGGTGATGGGCGTGGGTGATGGCGATGGCGAGCGCGTCGGCGGCGTCCGCGGACGGCGGCTCGGCCTTCGGCAGCAGGATCTTCAGCATCATCGCGATCTGTTGCTTGTCGGCGTGGCCGGCGCCGACCACGGTCTTCTTGACCTGGTTCGGCGCGTATTCGGCGACAGAGATGCCGAACATTGCCGGCGCCAGCATGGCGACGCCGCGGGCCTGGCCGAGCTTCAGCGTCGCAACGCCGTCCTTGTTGACGAAGGTCTGCTCCACCGCCGCTTCCACCGGCCGGTGATTGGACAAGACGGAAGCGAGCCCTTCATGGATCGCGAGCAGCCGGCTCGCCAGCGGTAGATCGTCCGGCGGTTCCACCGAGCCGCAGGCCACATAGATCAGGCGGTTGCCCTCGGCCTCGATCACGCCCCAGCCGGTGCGGCGCAGGCCGGGGTCGATGCCGATGATGCGAACGGGGCCACGAATCGGGAGCGCGGTCATGCGCCAGTGATAGCGGCTGGCTGCCCTGGAGGAAACAGAAACAGAACGGAAGTAACAAGGGAAGTAGGGCCGTCGAGCCCTAGCCGCCCATCTTCGCAACAAGCGCGTCCGACACCTCGAAATTGGCGTAGACGTTCTGCACGTCGTCATGCTCGTTGAGCAGGTCCATCAGTTTCAAGAGCTTCTCGCCGGTCTCGTCGTCGACCGCAACCGTGTTCTGCGGCTTCCAGATCAGTGCGGCCTTGCGCGGCTCGCCGAACTTGGCTTCCAGCGCCTTGGCGACATCGCGATAGCTTTCCGTCGAAGCGTAGATCTCGTGACCGTTCTCGCCCGAGACGACGTCGTCGGCGCCGGCCTCGATCGCGGCATCCAGCACCGCATCGTCGGAGGCGACGCTGCGGTCGTATTCGATGATGCCGGTGCGGTCGAACATGAAGGAGACCGAGCCGGTTTCGCCGAGATTGCCGCCGGACTTGGTGAAGAAGGAGCGGATGTCGGAGGCGGCGCGGTTGCGATTGTCGGTCAGTGCCTCGACGATGACGGCGACGCCGCCGGGGCCGTAGCCCTCGTAGCGGATCTCGTCATAGTTCTCACCGTCGCTGCCGAGCGCCTTCTTGATGGCGCGCTCGATATTGTCCTTCGGCATGTTCTCCTGGCGCGCAGCGATCACGGCGGCGCGCAGGCGCGGGTTCATGGCGGGGTCGGGGGTGCCCAGCTTGGCAGCGACGGTGATTTCCCGCGCCAGCTTGCCGAACAGTTTCGACTTCTGGGCATCCTGCCGCCCCTTGCGGTGCATGATGTTCTTGAATTGGGAATGTCCGGCCATGCGTGGTCTCTTGAGAAATCGTCAGCCAAAGTGAGCGTGGGAAGCGCGGCCTTATAGGCCGCCAACCCACCGGAATCAAAGGGCTCGGCTGCGCCTGAGGTAGCACTGTAAAGGTAGCCGCCGTAACGGCGCCTGCCTAGATGGGCACCGTTAACCCTGATTTCATTCCGGACTGCGAAAATAGCGCCCGACCGTCCCCCGACAAGAGAGACCCGATGGCGTTCGGATTATTTCGGAAGCGTCTGCCGGACACGGCCGCGCCCGCGGCAGCCCCGGAGGCTGCGCAGCCGGCGGCCCCTGCCGCACCCGCCCCGACCGCCGAAAGTGATTCGGCCCGGGAAATCCTGGAATTGCTGGAACTCGAGCTCGGCGCCATGATCCGCCAGCTTGAGCGCGCCGCCAATTCGGTGGCTGGCGGCGCCGAGGCGACCGCGGCGACCCTCGCTGCCATTCGCGACCGCACCGACGCCCTGACCGGCCGGACCAACGCGGCGCAATCCACCGCCTCCACCTTCGCCCATGCCGCCGACAAGTTCACCCAGTCCGCGCAAGGCATCGGCGCACAGGTTCGCGCGGCCGGCAAGCTCGCCGACGAGGCCAGCGCCGCCGCGCAGGAAGCCCGCGCCAATGTCGACCGCCTGCGCGAATCCTCCGCCGCCATCGGCAACGTCGTCAATTTGATCGCGCAGATCGCGCGGCAGACCACGCTGCTCGCGCTCAACTCGACGATCGAGGCCGCGCGCGCGGGCGCAGCCGGAAAAGGCTTTGCCGTCGTTGCCACCGAGGTCAAGGCGCTCGCGGTGCAGACCCAGAGTGCGACCGAGGAGATCACGAAGAAGATCGACGCATTGCAGCGCGACGCCGCCGGTTCGGCGGACGCCGTGCACCGCATCTCGCAGGCGATCGAGGCGATCCGTCCGGTGTTCGACACCGTCAACGGCGCGGTCGCCGAGCAGAATGCCACGACCAGCGAAGTCTCCGGCAATGCCGCCAGCGCCTCGGAGTTCATCATCTCGGTCGGCGAGAGCGCGGCCGAGATCGACGCGGCGACCAAGGCGGCCGAGACCCATGGCGAGAGCGTCGCCAGCGCCGGCAAGGCCGTCACCACCTTCGCCCAGAAGCTGAAATCGCGCTGCGCGGTGCTGCTGCGCCAGAGCGAGCACGACGACCGCCGCAAGACCGAGCGGCTGCCCTGCCACCTCAAATTCGAAACCGCGCGCGCCGTGATGCCCGTCTATGAAATCGCGATGGAAGGCGTGCTGATCGGCGGCGCGGACGCAAGCCGGCTGGCAACGCAAGCGACGATCGAAGGCAGCTTAGAGGACATCGGCGCCTGCCGCCTGCGCGTGATCGAGCAATCCAAGGCCGGCGCCCGCGCGCAATTCGTCGGCGCCACCGCCGCTCTCAACGAGAAGATCGAGGACAAGCTCTGGTCGATCCATGAGGAGAACACCGAGTTCGTCACCCGTGCCATGGAAGCCGGCAATGCGCTGACGCAGATATTCGAGAAGGCGGTTGCGCGCGGCGAGGTCAAGCTCGACGACCTCTTCGACACGGACTACGTCGAAATCGCCGGCACCAATCCGCAGCAATACCGCACCAAATATCTCGACTGGGCCGACCGCGCCCTGCCGCCGTTCCAGGAAGCCTTTCTGGCGCGGGAGTCGCGGATGGCGTTCTGCGCCATGGTCGATCGCAACGGCTTTTTGCCGGTGCACAATAAGATCTATTCGCATCCGCAGCGGCCGGGCGATGTCGCCTGGAACACGGCCAACTGCCGCAACCGGCGCATCTTCAACGATCCGGCGGGGCTGGCCGCCGCGCGCAACCTGCGATCGTACCTGGTCCAGAGCTATGCGCGCGACATGGGCAACGGGAACACGGTGATGATGCGGGAGATCGACGTCCCGATCCGCGTGCAGGGCCGGCACTGGGGCGGCTTCCGCACGGCCTACAAGCTGTAGCGCTCCCGCGCGTGCACGCACCTGCACGCACCTGCACTCCTGGGCAAGACGCCGGGCGCGAATCATCCTCTAAGGTCGGATCTGGAATCGGAATGCCGCCAAGGAGCCGATCAACGGCTCCGACTGGAGAGAGCCCGTACATGTCCTCTGCACAACTTGCCGTATTGGACACTGCCTCCAACCGGACGCTGGCCGAACGCCTGATCGACCAGCTCGCCGACCGCATCGGCGGTCTCGGCGTCGAGCTCGCCGACATCGCCGGCAACGTCCAGGGCGTCGCCAACCGCGTCGCGAGCCAGTCGGAACGGTTTCACCATCTGCAGAAGACGGCCGAGAGGATGGTCTCTGCCAACCACGACATCGCCAACGCCTCGCAGGCGGTGCAAACCACGACGTCGGCCGCGGTCGGCGAGATCGCGCAGTCTCGCGGCGCGGTCGACACCGCGGTCAGCCACATCTCCGAGCTCGTCGCCGCGGTGGAGCGGATCGAGGCGCGCCTGTCCGCGGTCGGCGCGGCTTTGGCGCAGGTGGCGAAGGTCTCCGGCTCGATCGAGGCGATCGCCAAGCAGACCAATCTGCTCGCGCTGAACGCCACCATCGAGGCGGCGCGCGCCGGCACTGCCGGCCGCGGCTTCGCGGTAGTCGCGAGCGAGGTCAAGAGCCTCGCGGAGGCCACGCGCCAGGCCACGCATGAGATCTCCGACACGGTGCGCGATCTCGACGGCCAGATCGAAGGCCTGATCGGCGAGAGCAGCGACGCCTCGCAGCGCGCCAAGACCGCCGGCGAAGGCGCGCAAGCGATCTCCGGCATCATCTCGCGGGTCCAGCAGGGCTTCGCCTCGGTCGAAGCCGAGATCGACGGCGTCGCGCGCGCGGCGACCTCCAATCTCGGCCACTGCGACACCGTGATCAGCGAGCTCAACGAGCTCGCCAAGGGCGTCGACCTCTCCTCGCGCGACCTCCGAAGCGCCGACGAGCGGGTGGCAAAGCTGCTCGACGCCTCCGAAGGCCTGATCGCGCTGATCGCCGACAGCGGCGTGGAGACGTCGGACGCGCCGCTGATCCGCATCGTCGTCGACACCGCGAAGCGGATCTCGGCCGAGTTCGAAGCTGCGATCGACCGCGGCGAGATCACGCTCGACCAACTCATGGACGAGACCTACCGCGAGATATCAGGCACCGATCCGAAGCAGTACCTCACCAATTACGTCGAGTTCACCGACCGCGTGCTGCCCGCGATCCAGGACCCGATCCAGAAGACCGATCCGCGCATCGTGTTCTGCGTCGCCTGGGCGCGGGGCGGCTACCTTCCGACCCACAATCCGAACTACCGCCTGCCGCAGGGCAAGGACCCGGTCTGGAACAACGCCAATTGCCGCAACCGCCGCCTGTTCACCGACCGCGCGGTGAAGAAGGTCGCGGCCAACACAAAACCCTTCCTGCTGCAAACCTATCGCCGCGACATGGGCGGCGGGCAGTTCGTGCTGATGAAGGACCTGTCCTCGCCGATCATGATCCGCGGCAAGCACTGGGGCGCCTTCCGGATGGGATTCCGGCAGGGCTGACGGGCGGCGCTAAGGCCTTTGACTCAAAACCTAAAAACAACCCCATGCACAGTAGCCGGGGTGTGCGGAATCAATGGCTTACGCCGGCGGGCCCCGGCGCAACGTTGACTCGTCGGGCAAAACAGGGGCAAAATGCTATTATTCCGAAATTGTGAGAGGCGTGCGGTTCTCCCCGCCGTCCGCCGAGCACAAAAGCCGACTGCACTGGTGCGGCGGCCGACGTTGCCGTAGAAATGCCGCCGCGCATCCGCGCGAACCCGAACACAGCAAGCGGGCTTTTCGATGTCCTGTCCACCCGCCCAAATCGGCGCGTCGTTTTCCGAGATCGATACACCGGCGCTGATCATCGACCTCGACGCCTTCGAGCGCAATCTCGACACGATGGCGGCGGCGGTGAGCAAGCTCGGCGTTCGCTTGCGTCCGCATGCGAAGACCCACAAATCACCGATCATTGCGGCCAAGCAGATAGCGCGCGGCGCAATCGGCATCTGCTGCCAGAAGGTCGCCGAGGCCGAGATCCTGGTTGCGGGCGGGGTGAGTGACGTGCTCGTCAGCAATGAGGTGGTGGGCCTGCGGAAGCTGGAACGGCTCGCAGGCCTCGCGCGCCACGCACGCATCAGCGTTTGCGTGGACGATGCGATCATGGTCGAGCAACTGTCGCACGCCGCGGAGCGGGCAGGATCGCAAATCGAAGTCCTGGTCGAAATCGACGTCGGCGCCGGTCGCTGCGGCGTCAGGCCGGGGCCGGCGGCGGCCACCCTGGCGCGGCAGGTGGCGGCTTCACGCTTCCTATCGTTCGGCGGCTTGCAGGCCTATCACGGCTCTGCCCAGCATTTGCGCACGCCGGAGGAGCGGCGCGCTGCCATCGCCGGTGCCGCGAACGCGACCGCGGAGACACTGCGCGTCCTCAAGGACGCGGGCTTTCAGTGCCGGACGATTGGAGGTGCGGGAACCGGCACATTCGAGCTCGAAGGCGCGAGCGGCATCTGGAACGAATTGCAGGCGGGCTCCTATATCTTCATGGACGCCGACTACGCCAAGAACCTCGCCGACGGGGCGCGCAACGCCAATCCGTTCGAGCATGCGCTGTTCGTGATCGCGACGGTGATGAGCACAGGCGCCGGCGAACACGCGGTCATCGATGCCGGCCACAAGGCTCTGTCGAACGACAGCGGATTTCCGGTCGTGCTCGGCCGGCCCGATCTGCGCTATCATCGGCCCTCTGACGAGCATGGCTTGCTCAATTTCGACAGCGCTTCGTCGCGACTGGCGATCGGCGACAAGGTGACGCTGATCCCCGGCCATTGCGACCCGACCGTCAATCTCTACGACTGGTATGTCGGCGTGCGCGGCTTCAACACGCCGGATGCCCGCGTGGAGGCACTTTGGCCAGTCGCGGCGCGGGGCGCGGTCACCTGAGATTGACGCGTGATTGCGCGCGACGCCGTAGCGCCCGGCCACTATCCTGTGCTGCATCTTAGAATGAATGTGGCCGACGCCATCGACGACTTGGAGACGATATCATGAGCGCAGACTCGGAAATCAAATCTGCGGGCGCCAACATTCAGGCAAGCACTATCAGCACCATTGTACTTGGCTTTGCAGCCGATCCGATGGCGCGCTGGGTTTGGCCCGATTCATCCGAATATCTCAGGATTATGCCTCAATTCGTCAAGGCATTTGGCGGACGGGCATTCGAGCATGGCACAGCTTACATCACAGAAGGGGCTCGCGCGGCCGCCCTGTGGCTGCCGCCCGGCGTCGAGCCCGATGAAACGGCCATGGACGCACTCATGGCGCAATCCCTGCGTCCGGAGATCGCCGATGATATTGGACACATGCTCCAGGGAATGGCCGAACATCATCCCCACGAACCCCATTGGTATCTGCCTCTCATTGCCTCCGATCCGAACTGGATCGGCCAAGGTCTCGGCACATTGTTGATGAAGCACGCTCTTCGACGATGCGACGAGGAGGGCATCGCCGCCTACCTCGAAAGTTCGAATCCGCGAAACATCTCCCTTTATGAACGCCACGGCTTCAAGATCATCGGCGAGATACAACATGGTTCTTCGCCGACGATGACACCAATGTTGCGGACAGCTTCTTGAACGGAATCCAATCTGTCGAAGAGAAGGGCTCGCAGCCGCCAATGACTGTTGACTTCCGCTTGTAGCCCAAAGCGGAGTTCCCTTGTTGCGCGTCGATGTCCGCTGCTGAGGGCAAAGTTGATATAATCGTCCGGGGACGACACCGGGTGATTTCGCTCGCGCTTCAGCTCAACCAGAATTTCGGCGTCGTCGGCTCCAGCCTTCCACCCACGCGCACCGGCGCGATCTTGAGCGCGAGCCCTGTCGCATCGTCCGTTTCCACGGCGACGCCGCTGAGCGTCGCGGCGCCTGCGGCCGGCTCGAAGCGGCCGGACGGAATTCCTGATGTGAACCTCCGCAGCGGCTCTTCCTTCTGCATGCCGATGATGGAATCGTAATCGCCGGTCATGCCGGCGTCGGTCATGTAGGCGGTGCCGCCTGACAGGATCTGGTGGTCGGCGGTCGGCACATGCGTGTGCGTGCCGACGACGAGGCTGGCGCGGCCGTCGCAGAAGAAGCCGATGCCCTGCTTCTCGCTTGAGGCCTCGCAATGGAAGTCGACGACGATGGCGTCGGCGGCGACACCGAGCGGACAGGCGCCTAGCTCGCGCTCGAGCGCGGCGAAGGGATCATCGAACGGGGTCATGAAGACGCGGCCGAGCGCGTTGACGACGAGGGCGTGCTTGCCGTTCTTGGCTTCCACCAAGGCGGCGCCGCGGCCGGGCGTGCCGCGCGGATAGTTGGCGGGACGCACCAGGCGGTCGGCGCGCTCGATGAAGACGAGGGCCTCGCGCTGGTCCCAGGAATGATTGCCGAGCGTCACCGCATCGGCGCCGGCCTCGAGAAACTCCTGGTAGATCGCTTCCGTGATGCCGAAGCCGCCGGCCGAATTCTCGCCGTTGACGACGACGAGATCGAGCGACCAATCCTTGACCATGCCGGGGAGATATTCTGAGACGGCCTCGCGCCCGCTACGGCCGACGACGTCACCCACGAAGAGAATGCGCAACTTCAGAACTCCGGAAATCGAACACGTCCGATTCCGTTAGCACATAATCCAGCGCCACGTCGTGGGATAGTGCCGGAACCGCCTCGATCTCCTGCACTGCAAACGCAAGGCCGATGCCGACGATGTGCTTGGCTTTGCGCAAATGCGCAAAGGTGAAATCGTAATGCCCGGCGCCATAGCCGATGCGATGGCCGAGGCGGTCGAAGGCGGCGAGCGGCGTCAGCATGATGTCGGGAATGACTTCGGCCGCAGCAGGTGAAGGTTCGGGAATGCCGAGCGGGCCGAGCATCAGGCGGTCGTTCGGATGGAAGATGCGGAAGATCAGCGACTGGCCGCGCGCGGTAACGCAAGGCAGCGCCAGCCTGGCGCCCTCTTCCGCGAGCTTTGCGAGCAGCGGCATCGGATCGATTTCGCTGCGGATCGGCGAATAGCCGGAGACGATGCTGCCGGGCAGCAGCTTGAACGGTAGCCCGCGCTTGGCGAGCTTTGCGGCGGCCGCGATGCGTTTCTTCTCGCTCAGCGCATCGCGCTTGGCGAGGGCTTTGGCACGGAGCTCGGCTTTGGAGTTGGACATGTGCTTTGGTCCCCACGTCATCACCCGCGAATGCGGGTGATCCAGTATTCCAGAGGCGGTGGTGATTCACACAAGGGCCGCGGCGTACTGGATTCCCCGCCTTCGCGGGGAATGACACCTGTTGAATTGGCCGCAGTCGTTTCAACAAGCACAAACGAAGCAAACGAAAGTGCGAAGCCGCGAACGCCGTTGAAGCACTCGATCCCGGAGTTCCCTACGAAAGTAGGTGGGCACCATATGTCCGAGCCCACGGGCCCGGCCAGGGACAGTTCCCTAAAGGATCGATAAGGCCCCGGGGATATATGGCTCCTGACGCACGTCGCAGCCTCGCGCATGCAATGTAACAACTGTACTGACGAATCGCCAGTGCGACGAGAGTGCGGCTTCCGCTGCGCGCTTTCTTACCCTCCCCTGGAGGGGTCCGGGACGAGCGAAGCTCGCCCGTGGGTCGGCTCACATGGAGCGCAGCGAAATGTGAGACGGGGTGGGGTGATCTCTCCCCACGGGCACTGTCCGTGTGGAGAGATCACCCCACCCCGCTCGCGCTACGCGCGATCGACCCTCCCCCTCCAAGGCCCTCCAGGGGAGGGTAAGGGCACGGCTCCTATCGAGCTTCAGCCGATCGCGATGCCGTTCCCCACCGTCCGGTTCAGGACCTGGGTCGATTTCTCGATGCGCTCGGCGGCGGCGTTCAGCGCGTTGACCACCGCGGTCTGCGTCATCCTGGCGCGCTCGACGGCGGCATTGCGGAAATCCCTGAGCTCGGTCAATTCCTGCTCAAGGGTGCGGACGCGGTTGGTGGTGTCGATCAGCTCATCGCACACGGTGAGCGCAGCCATGACGGTGAGGCGCGCATCGCCGATCTCGCCGAATTTTCCGCGCAGCGACTGGATGCGCGTCTCCAGCGTCTCGGCGAGCTTGAGCAGCCGCACCTCCTGGCCCTCCTCGCAGGCCATGCGATATTGCCGGCCGTTGATGGTGACGTTGATGTGGCTCATCCGTCCTCTCCGGTATCGAGCACCGAGCGTATCGTCACGATCGCGGAATCCAGCCGGTCAGAAATCTCGCGATTGGTGCGCTCGAGCTTGCGTGCCTTCACCAGCGCGCCGTCGAGCTCGTCGGCAAGACGCGAGCGATCCGCGCCGAGCGCCTGGATGCGCGCCGCAAGCTCGTTCTCGTCGCGATCGGCATCGCGACGCCGCTCCACCGCACTTTCGAGCGCATCGAGCGCCGCCATGAGTCTGCGGGTCGCAATCTCGATCTCGACGGCGGACGACTCCGTCATGGCGGAACTGTTGGATACGCGATCGTTCATGCAGTCAGCGGCGGAACCTGGCGGCCTTTGCCCAGTGGCCTTTCCCTGGAGCTTGCCGTCCGGCAAAAGACTCGGTTCGGCAAGCGGTTAGAAGCAGAAATTTACAAAGCAAGCTAGCCAAGCGCAACGCCGCCGCAAAACTATGCACTGTTCAATCGGGACGACGTGTCGCTGCGTCGCTTCCGCCCGGCGCGATCCCGGCGGAAAACCGATGTCCACACAGGCAACTTTTGCGGCCAAACCGGCGTTCGATTGCCTTGGACTCCCGGAACCGAGGTGCTATCCCAGCGCCAACCTTCAGTGGCCGCCAGGCTTCTCCCCGCGCGGGCAACCATCGCCAAGCGCTTCATTTCAGACGGATTTCAGACATGACGCAGGTCGATCACACCCGTATGGCCAACGCGATCCGCGGCCTTTCGATGGACGCTGTCGAGAAGGCGAAATCGGGCCATCCCGGCCTGCCGATGGGCGCCGCCGACATCGCCACCGTGCTGTTCACGCAGTTCCTGAAATTCGATGCCACTGCGCCCGCCTGGCCGGACCGCGACCGCTTCGTGCTCTCGGCCGGCCACGGCTCGATGCTGCTCTATTCGCTGCTGTATTTGACCGGCAATGCCGAGATGACGCTGGACCAGATCAAGCAGTTCCGCCAGGTCGACTCGCTGACCCCCGGCCACCCCGAGAACTTCCGCACCAAGGGCATCGAGACCACCACCGGCCCGCTCGGCCAGGGCATCTCGACTGCGGTCGGCATGGCGCTGGCCGAAAAGATGCTCGCCGCCGAATTCGGCAAGAAGATCGTCGACCACCACACCTATGTGCTCGCCTCCGACGGCGACCTGATGGAAGGCGTGTCGCAGGAAGCGATCGCGATGGCCGGCCACTGGAAGCTCAACAAGCTGATCGTGCTCTACGACGACAACGGCATCTCGATCGACGGCCCGACCTCGATCTCCGATTCCGTCGACCAGGTGAAGCGCTTCAAGTCGGCGGGCTGGGCCGCCGAGAAGATCGATGGCCACGACCAGGCCGCGATCGCCGATGCGATCACGCGCGCGAAGAAATCCAGCAAGCCGACGCTGATCGCCTGCCGCACCACGATCGGCTTCGGCGCGCCGCACAAGCAAGGCACCTCGAAGGTGCACGGCGAAGCACTCGGCGCCGACGAGCTCAAGGCTGCCAAGGAAAATCTCGGCATTTCGCTAGAGCCGTTCGCGGTCGCCGACGACGTGCTGAAGGCATGGCGCGCCGCCGGCAGCCGCGGCGCCGCGGCACGCCAGGAATGGGAAGCGCGGCTCGGTGAGCTCGGCAGCCGCAAGCGCGCCGAGTTCGAGCGCCGCCTGCGTCATGAGCGTCCGGCTTCGCTCGCCAAGGCCGTGCGCGCCTACAAGAAGGAGCTGCTGGAAAAGCCGATGACCGCGGCCACCCGCAAGTCGTCGGAAGCGGTGATCGAAGTGATCGCCGGCGCCATGCCGATGGAATTCCTGGCAGGCTCGGCCGACCTCACCGGCTCCAACAACAACAAGGCGAAGTCGGCGACCGCCTTCTCGGCCAAGACGCCGAAGGGCCGCTTCATACATTACGGCATCCGCGAGCACGGCATGGCGGCCGCGATGAACGGCATTTTCCTGCACGGCGGTTTCGCGCCGAACGGCGCGACCTTCCTCGTCTTCACCGATTATGCGCGTCCGGCGATGCGCCTTGCCGCGCTGATGGGCGCCGGCGTCGTCTACGTCATGACTCATGACTCGATTGGCCTCGGCGAAGACGGCCCGACCCATCAGCCGGTCGAGCATCTCGCAGCGCTCAGAGCCATTCCCAACATGCGCGTGTTCCGTCCCTGCGATGCCATCGAGGTCGCTGAGTGCTGGGAGCTCGCGCTCAACCGCGTCGATGGCCCGACCGTGCTGGCACTGACGCGGCAGAACCTGCCGCAGCTGCGGACCACCGCACCGAACGACAATCCCTGCGCGGCTGGTGCCTACGAGTTGGTCGCCGCCCAGGGCGAAGCCAAGGCGACGCTGTTCGCCTCGGGCTCGGAGGTCGAGATCGCGGTCGCGACCCAGAAACAATTGGCGGAACGCGGCGTCGCTTCGCGCGTTGTCTCCGTTCCCTCGCTGGAGCTGTTGTTAGCGCAACCAGAGGCCAAGCGCGCCGCCATCATCGGCAACGCGCCGGTGAAGATCGCGATCGAGGCCGCCGTGCGCTGGGGCTGGGACGCCGTGATTGGCCAGGATGGCGAATTCATCGGCATGCATTCGTTCGGCGAAAGCGGCCCTGCCAAGGAGCTTTACAAGCATTTCGGCATTACCGCCGAGGCCGCGGTTAACGCTGTGCTGAAGCGCGTTTCCTGAGAGTTGAGCTTGCCGCAAAAAAGGACTACCTAATCTCCCATATGATCAAGCACCGCCCGGCCGAACCGGGCGTCCGCCCCTAAAAAACCCTCGCAGGCGCGCTATCCGCGCGTTGTGCGGGATGACAACGGTCATTGAAGGAGACGAAACATGGCAGTCCGCGTCGGAATTAACGGTTTTGGCCGCATCGGCCGCAACATCCTGCGGGCTATCGCCGAGTCCGGCCGCAAGGACATCGAGGTCGTCGGCATCAACGACCTCGGCCCGGTCGAGACCAACGCTCATCTCCTCCGCTTCGACAGCGTCCATGGCCGCTTTCCCGGCACCGTCACCGTCGACGGCGACTCCATCAGCCTCGGCAACGGCAAGATCAAGGTGACCGCCGAGCGCGATCCCTCGAAGCTGCCCTGGAAGGATCTCGGCGTCGACATTGCGATGGAATGCACCGGCATCTTCACCTCGAAGGACAAGGCTAGCGCGCATCTGACCGCCGGCGCCAAGCGCGTGCTGGTCTCCGCGCCCGCCGACGGCGCCGACGCCACCATCGTCTACGGCGTCAACCACGACACGCTGACCAAGGATCACCTCGTCGTCTCCAACGGCAGCTGCACCACCAACTGCCTTGCGCCGGTTGCCAAGGTGCTGAACGATCTCGTCGGCATCGAGACCGGCTTCATGACCACGATCCACGCCTATACCGGCGACCAGCCGACGCTCGACACGATGCACAAGGATCTCTACCGCGGCCGCGCGGCGGCGATGTCGATGATCCCGACCTCGACGGGTGCTGCGAAGGCGATCGGCCTCGTGCTGCCCGAGCTGAAGGGCAAGCTCGACGGCGTCGCGATCCGCGTGCCGACCCCGAACGTCTCGGTCGTCGACCTCAAGATCGTCGCCAAGCGCGCCACCGACGCCAAGGAGATCAACGCGGCGATGAAGCGCGCCAGCGAGCAGCAGCTCAAGGGCATCCTCGGCTACACCAATGCGCCGAACGTCTCGATCGACTTCAACCACGACCCGCACTCCTCGACCTTCCACGAGGACCAGACCAAGGTGCAGAACGGCACGCTGGTGCGCGTGATGTCCTGGTACGACAACGAGTGGGGCTTTTCGAACCGCATGGCGGACACCGCCGCCGCGATGGCGAAGGTGATCTGAGGGAAGCCAAGGTGCTTCCTCACTGGATTGGCATCCCTGGCGTCATACTGTTGATCGCGTTGATCGCGTACGGATTTCGCCGGGGCCTCGCAGTGAAGTCTCCGAAAGACGGTGGAGGGAGCGGCGACCACGGCCATTCGCCTCCCCCCGATTCCGACACTCCGACGCACGGATGATGAACGATGCCCGCTAAATTCCGCACCCTCGACGACGTCGACGTGAAGGGCAAGCGCGTGCTGCTGCGCGTCGACCTCAACGTGCCCATGGAGAGCGGGCGCGTCACCGACGCCACCCGGCTCGAGCGCGTGGCGCCGACCATCACCGAGCTCGCCGACAAGGGCGGCAAGGTCATCCTGCTCGCGCATTTCGGCCGGCCGAAGGGACGCGACGCCAAGGACTCGCTCAAGCCCGTCGCGGAGGCGCTGGCGAAGGTGGTGAAGAAGCCCGTCGCGTTTGCCGAGGATTGCATCGGCGAGCCCGCGGCCAAGGCGGTCGCCGGCCTGAAGGATGGCGACATCCTGTGCCTGGAAAACACCCGCTTCCACAAAGAGGAAGAAAAGAACGATCCCGCCTTCGTCGCGGAACTCGCGAAGCTCGGCGACATCTGGGTCAATGACGCGTTCTCGGCCGCGCACCGCGCCCACGCCTCGACCGAAGGTCTCGGCCACAAGCTGCCGGCCTATGCCGGCCGCACCATGCAGGCCGAGCTGGACGCGCTGGAGAAGGCGCTGGGCTCGCCGAGCAAGCCCGTGATCGCCATCATCGGCGGCGCCAAGGTCTCGACCAAGATCGACCTGTTGGAAAACCTCGTCACCAAGGTCGACGCGCTCGTGATCGGCGGCGGCATGGCCAACACCTTCCTGCACGCGCAGGGCGTTGCGGTCGGCAAGTCGCTGGCCGAGAAGGATCTTAGCCCCACCGCGCTGCGCATCATGGAGAAGGCGGAAGCCGCCAATTGCGCCATCATCCTCCCGGTCGACGCCACCGTCGCCTATCACTTCGCCGCCAACGCGCCGTCGCATGCCTATGGACTCGATGCGATCCCGGCCGACGGCATGATCCTCGACGTCGGCCCGCAATCGATCGCGCGCGTCCATGCCGCGATCGACGATGCGGCGACGCTGGTCTGGAACGGCCCCCTGGGCGCATTCGAGATGCAGCCGTTCGACCGCGGCACGGTCGCGGCCGCCAAGCACGCCGCCGAGCGCACCAAGGCCAAGAAGCTGATCTCGATCGCGGGCGGCGGCGACACCGTCGCGGCGCTCAACCAGGCCCATGTGGCCGGAGACTTCACCTATGTGTCGACGGCCGGTGGCGCGTTCCTTGAATGGATGGAAGGCAAACCCCTGCCCGGCGTTGAAGTTCTGCGTAGCAAGTAATCAAGCGGCCTTTGAGGCCCCAACGGGAGACAAAGACAGATGGCTCGGATCACGTTACGTCAATTGCTCGACCACGCGGCGGAGAACGATTACGGCGTACCGGCCTTCAACATCAACAACATGGAGCAGGCGCTGGCCATCATGGACGCGGCCAACCAGGTCGACGCGCCCGTCATCATCCAGGCCTCGCGCGGCGCGCGCTCCTACGCCAACGACGTCATGCTCAAGCACATGATGGACGCGGTGACCGAGATCTATCCGCACATTCCGGTCTGCGTTCATCTCGACCACGGCAACGAGCCGGCGACCTGCATGACCGCGATCCAGGCCGGCTTCACCTCGGTGATGATGGACGGCTCGCTCAAGGCCGACGGCAAGACCCCCGGCGACTGGGGCTACAATGTCGGCGTCACCAAGACCGTCACCGACATGGCCCATCTCGGCGGCATCTCGGTCGAGGGCGAGCTCGGGGTGCTCGGCTCGCTCGAGACCGGCATGGGCGACAAGGAAGACGGCCACGGCGCCGAAGGCAAGCTTAGCCACGACCAGCTCCTGACCAATCCGGACGAGGCCGTGAAGTTCGTCCAGGAAACCAAGGTCGACGCGCTCGCGATCGCGATGGGCACCTCGCACGGCGCTTACAAATTCACCCGCAAGCCCGACGGCGACATCCTCGCCATGAACGTGATCGAGGAGATCCACCGCAAGCTGCCGAACACGCATCTCGTCATGCACGGCTCCTCCTCGGTGCCGCAGGACCTGCAGGACATCATCAACGCCTATGGCGGCAAGATGAAGCCGACCTGGGGCGTGCCGGTGGCCGAGATCCAGCGCGGCATCAAGAACGGCGTGCGCAAGATCAACATCGACACCGACAACCGCATGGCGATGACCGGCCAGATCCGGAAAGTTCTCAAGGACAACCCGGAAGAGTTCGATCCGCGCAAGTACCTGAAGCCGGCGATGGAGGCGATGACCAAGCTGTGCAAGCAGCGCCTGCAGGAGTTCAACACCGCAGGCCAGGCCTCCAAGATCAAGAAGGTGCTGACCACCGCCGAGATGGCCAAGCGCTACGCCAAGGGCGAGCTCGATCCCCGGGTCGCCTAAGGCCTCCGTCACATCCTCCCGTCATTCCGGGACACGCGAAGCGTGGGCCCGGAATCCATAACCACAGCCTGGGGTTATGGATTCCGGGCCTGCGCCTTTCGGCGCATCCCGGAATGACAGAAAGACCCTTTACCCTGCGACGAACGATAACTCGGCAATTGCCCGAGAACGGTCTATTTTCCCGGGCAAGGGCAGAATCGTTTTGGGAGGACCTCTCGATGAATCTGACTGAGCTCAACAAGATCGCGACCGCCATGGTCGCGTCCGGCAAGGGCATCCTTGCTGCCGACGAATCCTCCGGCACCATCAAGAAGCGCTTCGACGCCATCGGCGTGGAATCGAGCGAAGAGAACCGCCGTGACTATCGCGAAATGCTGTTTCGCGCCAAGGACGCCATGAGCCAGTACATCTCCGGCGTGATCCTCTATGACGAGACGATCTGGCAGAATGCCAAGGACGGCACGCCGCTGGTCAAGCTGATCGAGCAGGCTGGCGCCATTCCAGGCATCAAGGTCGACGAAGGCACGCAGGCCTTGCCGATGTGCCCGGGTGAAACAGTCACGGTCGGGCTCGACAAGCTCGCCGAGCGCCTAAAGAAATATTACGAGCGCGGCGCGCGCTTTGCCAAATGGCGCGCGGTGATCGACATCGGCAGCGGCATTCCCTCCATGACCGCGATCAGCGTCAACGCCCACGCGCTGGCGCGCTATGCTGCGCTGTGCCAGGCCGCGCAGATCGTGCCGATCGTCGAGCCGGAGGTGCTGATGGACGGCGACCACGACATCGAGCGCTGCTACGAGGTGACGAGCCGCGTGCTCAACAAGACCTTCCAGGAATTGCGCGTGCAGCGCGTGGCGCTGGAAGGCATGGTGCTGAAGCCGAACATGGCGATATCAGGCAAGAAATGTCCGAAGCAGGCCTCGGTCGAGGAGGTCGCGGAGAAGACGATACGGCTGCTGAAGGCCTGCGTGCCGGCGGCGGTGCCCGGCATCGCCTTTCTGTCCGGCGGCCAGACGGACGAGGAGGCGACCGCGCATCTCAACGCCATGCACAAGCTCGGTCCGCTGCCCTGGGGCCTGACCTTCTCCTACGGCCGCGCGCTGCAGGCCGCGCCGCAGAAGGCCTGGTCGGGCAAGCCTGAGAATGTCGCGGCCGGCCAGCGCGCCTTCAGCCATCGCGCCCGCATGAACGGCCTCGCCTCCAAGGGCGAATGGCAAAGCAGCCTGGAACAGAAGGCAGCCTAGACCTTGTCGAACAAACCGCCTCCGCCGCGCCCGGCGCCGCGTCTCTATCTCGCGACGCCCGTCGTCGATGATCCCGCGACGCTGGTCGCCGCGCTGCCGGGGCTGATCGCGTCCGCCGACATCGCCGCCGTGCTGCTGCGGCTGAAGGAGACCGATCAGCGCGGCATGATCTCGCGCGTCAAGGCATTGGCGCCGCCGGTGCAGAAGGCGGGCGCGGCACTCCTCGTCGACGGCCATCCTGATATCGTCGCGCGCGGCGGCGCCGACGGCGCGCACCTGCCCGGGATCGCCGCGCTGAAGGAGGCACTGCCGTCGCTCAAGCCAGATCGCATCGCCGGTGTCGGCGGGCTGACGACGCGGCACCATTCCATGGATGCGGGTGAGATGGGCGCGGATTACGTGCTGTTCGGCGAGCCCGATGCGAAAGGCCAGCGGCCGTCGTCGCAAGCGATCGCCGAGCGGCTCGACTGGTGGGCCGAGCTGTTCGAGCCGCCCTGCGTCGGCTTTGCCACCGCGCTGGACGAGGCCTACGATTTCGCCGCCAGCGGCGCCGATTTCGTGCTGGTCGGCGACTTCATCTGGGCCGATCCGCGCGGGCCCAAGGCCGCCCTGATCGAGGTCGATGCCGCGATCAAGAAGGCTCATGCGACGGCACCGGCCGGCCAAGATCCTGCGAGCCAAGATCCTGCGGGCCAGGAGCACGGCTAGCGCCCGACATGAAGCTCCCGTGCATCACCATGCTCGCCACGCTGCTGCTGACAGTGCCCGCGGCCGCGCAGCTGCAGATCACCCCGCCGGCGACGACGCCGAGCGCACCGGCAGAGAAGCAGAAGCCAAAGCCGCCCGCCCCTGCCAAGAAGAAAGAGGCAGCACCGGCGCCGAAGCCTACGGCATCTCCCAAGCCGTCCCCCTCGCCAAAGCCTGCAACCGTGATCCCCGCGCCGCCGTCCGACGATCCCAACGTCGATCTGGTGTTCGGCGCCTATCAGCGCGGGCAATACAAGACCGCGTTCGAGCTCGCCACGGTGCGCGCACAAGCGGGCGATGCCAAGGCGATGACCATGCTCGGCGAGCTCTATTCCAACGCCATGGGCATAAGGCGCGACTACGTCAAGGCGGCCGAATGGTACAAGCGCGCCGCCGATGCCGGCGATCGCGAGGCGATGTTCGCGCTCGCCATGCTGCGCATCTCCGGCCGCGGCGGCCCGGTCGACAAAAGCGAGGCGGTCAGGCTGATGGCCTCCGCCGCCAAGCTCGGCGAGCCCAAGGCGGCCTATAACCTCGCCCTGCTCTATTTGGACGGCCAGACGCTGCCGCAGGACGTCCGACGTTCGGCGGAACTGCTGCGCCAGGCCGCCGATGCAGGCCTGCCCGAAGCGCAATACGCGCTCGCGACCTTCTACAAGGAGGGCACCGGTGTGCCGAAGGACCCCGAACGCGCGGTGCGACTGCTGCAGGCCGCCGCGATCGCCGACAATGTCGATGCCGAGGTCGAATATGCCATCGCGATGTTCAACGGCACCGGCACGCCGAAGAACCAGCCTGCAGCCGTCGCCCTGCTTCGCAAGGCCTCACGCCAGGGCAGCGCGATCGCGCAGAACCGGCTGGCCTGGGTGCTGATCAACGGCGTTGGCACGCCCGTGGACAAGATCGAGGGCTTCAAATGGCACCTGGTGGCCAAGACGGCCGGCAAGGGCGACCCCGAGCTCGACAAGCAGCTCTCCGATCTGCCGGCCGATGACCGCGCCAAGGCCGAGGCCGCCGCCAGGAAGTGGCTCGGGTCCAAATGACTTGACGCGGGGCCCCTCACGGGGCACCCAATCCCCCAAACAGGCGCGTTTCCGCGCCCCTCTCCCCGATCAAGACCAGAAGCATATGCTGTATTCCGCCACTATCAACGTCATGGTCAAGGCGGCGCGCCGCGCCGGCCGCAGCCTCAAGCGCGATCTCGGCGAGATCGAGCATCTCCAGGTCTCGCTGAAGGGGCCGGCCAATTTCGTCTCGCTCGCCGACAAGCGCGCCGAGGAGATCCTCTACCAGGACCTCGCCAAGGCCCGGCCCGGCTACGGCTTCATCGGCGAGGAAGGGGGCAACCGCGAGGGCACCGACAAGAGCCACACTTGGATCGTCGATCCCTTGGACGGCACCACCAACTTCCTGCACGGCATCCCGCAATTCGCGATCTCGATCGGGCTTGCGCGCGAGGGCACCGTGATTGCGGGCGTGATCTACAACCCCGCCAATGACGAGCTCTACATCGCCGAGCGCGGCAAGGGCGCCTTCCTCAACGACCAGCGCCTGCGCGTCGCCGGCCGCCGCCAGCTGAGCGAATGCGTGGTGGCCTGCGGCCTGCCCCATATCGGCCGCGGCGACCACGAGGAATTCCGCCGCGAGATGACCGCGATCCAGGACCGCGTCGCCGGCTTGCGCCGTTTCGGCGCTGCCTCGCTCGATCTCGCCTTCGTCGCCGCCGGCCGGCTCGACGGTTATTGGGAGCGCGATTTGCAATCCTGGGACATCGCCGCCGGTATGCTGATGGTGCGCGAAGCCGGCGGTACCATCAGCGATATCGCAACGCCGGGCGACCCGCTGGTCACCGGGCACGTCGTGTGCGGGAATGAGTACGTGCACGGGGAGCTGGTGAAGATCTTGCGGAAGCCGGCTTAAGGCGGAAGCTCGCGCTCCACATTCCCCTGTCATTCCGGGGCGCGCCTCTTGGCGCGAGCCCGGAATCCATTGATCCTCGTCAATGGTGGCCCGCTGGATTCCGGGCTCGTGCTTCGCACGCCCCGGAATGACGGACCGGTACGTCAGTGGCCTGTGTGCGCCCGCGCCGGTCGGCCGTGCGCTTCAGCTTCCCGCGCCGCCTTCGGCTCGCGATCACCCGCCAGCACGCGCTGCACCGAGACGAAGAACACCGGCACCATCAACAGCGCCAGGATCACCACGGCGATCATGCCGCCCATCACCACGCTGCCGAGCGCCTGCTGGCTGGCGCCGCCGGCGCCGTGGGCGATGGCCATCGGCAGCACGCCGCAGATGAAGGCAAGGCCGGTCATCAAGATGGGGCGGAAGCGCAGGCGGCAGGCTTCGATGGTGGCTTCGACCAGCGGCTTGCCTTCTTTCCGCAGATCCTTGGCGAACTCGATGATCAGGATCGCGTCCTTTGCGGCGAGGCCAATGATCGTGATCAGGCCGACGGTGAAATAGACGTCGTTGGGCAGGCCGCGCAGCATAGCGGCAGTGACCGCGCCGACGATGCCGAGCGGCACGGTGAGCAGCACCGCGAGCGGAATGGTCCAGCTCTCGTAGAGCGCGGCGAGGCACAGGAACACCACGAACACCGACAGGGCGAGCAGGAACGGCGCCTGCGAGCCCGACAGCTTCTCCTGCAGCGACTGTCCGGTCCATTCATAGCCGAAACCGCGCGGCAACCGGTCGGCGAGCCGCTCCATCTCGGCGATGGCGTCGCCCGAGGTGAAGCCGGGCCTGGCCTCGCCGGAGATGCGCACCGCCGGATAATAGTTGAAGCCGGCGATCTGTGTCGGGCCGCGCGCCCATTCGATCGTGGTGAAGGACGAGAACGGCACCAGCTGGCCGCGGCTGTTCTTGACGTTGTAGTTGAGGATGTCCTCGGCCCGCATGCGGTCGCGCGCGTCCGCCTGCACCACGACGCGCTGCATGCGACCGCGGTTCGGGAAGTCGTTGATGTAGTTCGAGCCGAGATTGGTCGAGATGGTGTTGTTGATGTCCTCGAAGGTGACGCCGAACGCGCCGGCCTTCTCGCGGTCGATCATGAGATTGACCACGCCCGCCTCGGGCAGGCCTTCGATATAGACCTTCTGCAGCACCGGGCTGGCATTGGCCTCCGCGATCAGCTGGTCGGCGGCGCGCATCAATTGCTGATAGCCCTTCTGGCCGCGATCCTGGAGGCGGAACGAGAAGCCGGACGAGTTGCCGAGATTGTCGATCGGCGGCGGCTGCAGCGCCGAGATTTTTGCGTCGCGGATCGACGAGCCCAGGTCGCGGTTGACGTCGTTGACGATCGCGGCAGCGGAGTCCTTCGGCCCGCGCTCCGACCAGTCCTTCAGCGTGATGAAGGCCTGGGCGGTGTTCATGCCCTGGCCGGAGAAGCTGAAGCCGGTGAGGAAGGTGACGTTGTCGACGCCCGGCCGCGCGGCGAGATATTTTTCGACCTTCTCGATCACGGCCTCGGTGCGGGCATAGGACGAATCCGAGGGCGTCTGCACGTCGGTGGTGATGAAGCCCTGGTCGTCGACGGGCAGGAAGCCGCCGGGCAGGTTGACGAAGGCCCAGGACAGGCCGACCAGCAGCGCGGCATAAACCAGCATCAAGCGGCCGGTGCGATTCAGCGAAAAGCCGACGGTGCGCGAATAGCGTTCCTTGACGCCTTCGAGCATGCGGTTGAACCAGCCGAACACGAAGTTGGTCGAATGACCGTGCCCCTTTGCCACAGGCTTCAACAGCGTCGCGCACAGCGCCGGCGTCAACGACAGCGCCAGGAAGGCGGAGAAGCCGATCGCGGCGACCATGGTGACGGAGAACTGGCGGTAGATGATGCCGACCGAGCCCGGGAAGAACGCCATCGGCACGAACACCGCCATCAGCACCAGCGTGATGCCGATGATGGCGCCGGTGATCTGCGACATGGCTTTCCGCGTCGCTTCCTTCGGCGGCAGGCCTTCCTCGGCCATGATGCGCTCGACGTTCTCGACCACGACGATGGCGTCGTCGACGAGGATGCCGACCGCCAGCACCATGCCGAACATCGAGAGCATGTTGATGGAATAGCCGGCGAGCAGCAGCGTGGAGCAGGCGCCCAGCAGCGCCACCGGGACCACGATGGTCGGAATGATGGTGTAGCGGATGTTCTGCAGGAACAAGAACATCACCACGAACACCAGCACCACGGCTTCGACCAGCGTCGTCAGCACCTTTTCGATCGAGGCCTCGACCACAGGCGTGATGTTGTAGGGGATCTCGTAGGTGATGTTGGCCGGGAAGAAGCGCGACAGCTCCTTCATCTTCGCTTCGACCGCGCTGGCGGTCGCCAGCGCATTGCCGGTCGGCGACATCAGGACCGACAGGCCCGCCGTCGGCTTGCCGTCGAGGCGCGTGTTGAACTGATAGCTGAGGCCGCCGACCTCGATCCGCGCGACATCGCGCAGGCGCACGGTCGAACCGTCGGCGTTGGCACGCAGGATGATGGCGCCGAACTCGTCGGGCGAGGAGAGCTGGCCCTTGACCAGCACCAGTGCCGAGGTGCGCTGGTTCGAGGTCGATGGCTCGGCGCCGATGCTGCCGGAAGCGACCTGCGCGTTCTGCGCGGTGATGGCCTTGTTGACGTCGTCGGCGGTCAAGCCATAGCCGACCAGCTTGGCCGGATCGACCCAGACACGAAGCGAGCGCTCGGTCGAGTACAGCGTGGCGCGGCCGACGCCGGGAATGCGGCGGATCTCGCCGAGCACGTTGCGGATCATGAAGTCGCCGAGGCCGACTTCATCCAGGCTGCCGTCAGTCGAGTTCAGCGTGATGATCTGCAGCACTGCGCTCGAGGCTTCCTCGATCAGGATGCCCTGCTGCATCACCGCGCGCGGCAGGCGCGCCTCGACGCGCTTGATGCGGTTCTGGACCTCGACCGAGGCGGCACTGGTGTCGGTGCCCGGCTGGAAATTGGCGATGATCTCGACCTGGCCGAGCGAGTCGCTGGTCGATTCGAAATTGAGGATGTTGGCGGCGCCGTTGAGCTCCTCCTCGATCAGCCGCGTGACGCTATTGTAGAGGTTTTCCGGCGAGGCGCCGGGATAGCTGGTCGAGACCGAGATCGAGGGCGGCGCGATGATCGGATATTGCGCGATCGGCAGCAGCGGCACCGCGATCGCGCCGATCAAGCAGATGAACAGCGCGACCACCCAGGCGAAGATCGGCCTGTCGATGAAGAAACTCGGCATTGGCCGTTTTATCCTCGTTGTTCGGTTAGACCCTCATGGTGAGGAGCGCGGAACGCGCGCTCCGGACGATGCCGCGCATCGCCGCGAGAACCATGAAGGCCCGGCTCTCTCCCGCGGCCATCCTTCGAGACGCCCGCTTGCAGCGGGCTCCTCAGGTTAAGGACGACACTTGCTGCGCGGAGCGTTACCGCGTGAGCTGCTGAGCGTGCCGGTTGTCTGCGGTCGCTTCCGCCTCCGACCAGGATTGCGGCTTGACCTTGTCGCCGGCCGCGAATTTCTGGAAGCCTTCGACCACGACCTTGTCGCCGGACTTCAGGCCTTCGGTGATGAACCAGAGGCCGTCCTGCACCGAGCCGGTGCGCACCGGCTGCACCGCGATGTGATTGTCGTCCTTGACGACGAACACCTCGCTGCCGCCGCCGCCATTGCGCTGGATCGCCTGCTGCGGCACCGCGATCGCATCGGAATCGAGACCCTGGTCGATGCGGACCCGGACATACATGCCCGGGAGCAGCTCGCGCTTGGGATTGGGGAACTCGCCGCGCAACGTCACCTGCCCGGTGTGGGCGTCGACCTTGGCGTCGGAGAACAGCAGCTTGCCGTCGAGCGAATAGATGGTGTTGTCGTCGAGCACGAGGCGCACCTTGGCGGCATCGGCGGCGATGCGATCGAGGTCGCCGGTCTCGAAGGCGCGGCGGAGCTGGTTGAGCTCGGTCACCGACTGGGTAAAGTCGGCATAGATCGGATCGAGCTGCTGGATGGTGGCGAGATTGGTCTCGTTCTGCACGGCGAGCGCGCCCTCGCTGACGAGGGCCGCGCCGACCACGCCGTCGATCGGCGCACGCACGGTGGCGTAGTCGAGATTAAGCCTGGCCCGCGCGAGCTCGGCCTTGCGGCCCTCGACCTCGGCATGGGCCTGGCGTTCGGCCGCAATCGCCTTCTCGTTCTCGGCTTCGGGCGCGGCGCGATCCCTGGTCAGGGTGGCGATACGATGCGCCTGCTGCTTGGCCTGCGCCAATGCCGCTTCGGCCTTCGCCAGCGCGGCCTCGTTGGCCATGACCTCGACCTCGAACGGGCGCGGATCGATGCGGTAGAGCGGATCGCCGGCCCTGACCTCGCTGCCCTGGCGGAACAGGCGCTCTACCACGATGCCGGACACGCGCGGCCGGACTTCGGAGACCCGGGTCGGGGCGATGCGGCCCGGCAGCTCGCGCACCACGGCGCGCGGCTGCGGCTTGACGATAACGATGCTGACGTCAGGGGCAGGCGGCTGGGCGGCGGACACCGCGGAACTGGATTCCTCGCAAGCACCCAGCAGCGGCGCAAGGGCCGCGAGCATCATTGCAACGCATGCCGATCGCGCTCGAATTCCAAACATGAAGTGGGATGCCCCGATTGTTGAAACTGATCATGCTCGCGCGAAGCCCGTTCTGGACCTTTTGCACGCGGCTGATGCCGCCAAAATAGAATGCATCTGCTGCGATGCAACGCATGGCGCGGGCGGCTCATTGTCACACAGCTTATCCCGTTGAAATCAGAAGGCTTTTGCGGTGTAACTTGATTGTGAATCTAAGTTCCACCGGCGCGTGCTGCGGCGGAACACCGCAATTACTCGGCGGCCTTCATCCGGTAATGGCTGACGCCCCATTCTGTTCCGTCGGCGTAACCGAACAGGCCCGAGGTCGCGAGCAGGAACCAGCGCCAGCGACGCATCCAGAGAGCGGTCTCCTCGCCGTGGACCCCGTGCAAGGAGGCTTCGATGGCCTCGCGATGGGCATCGAAATTGGCCAGCCAGTCGTTGGCGGTGCGCTGGTAGTGCGTGCCGCTCCAGCACCATTCCTTCTCGATGGCAAAGATATCGTCGAACTGCCTGACGAGGTGATGGCTCGGCATCAGCCCGCCTGTGTAGACGTATTGCGCGATCCAGTCGTCGCGATCGGCCGGGTCAGGCAGATGCGAGCCGGACCGGTGGGTGACGACGTGCATGAAGAACCGTCCCTCCGGCGCGAGCCATGACCGCACGCGCGTCATCAGCTTGCGCCAGTTGCTCATCCGCTCGAACATCTCGACCGAGACGATGCGGTCGAACTGGCCATCGGGCGCGAACACGTTCATGTCGGCCGTGACCACGCGGAGATTCAGCAGCCCGCGCCGCCGCGCCTCCTCCTCGACGGAGGCGCGCTGCGCCTGCGAGGCCGCGACCGCCGTCACCGTCGCGTGCGGAAATTGCCGTGCCATCCACAGCGACAGCGAGCCCCAGCCACAGCCAAGCTCCAGAATGGCCTGGCCGTCGGTCAGGCCGGCATGCTCGACGGTCTGGCGCAGCGCCTCCTCCTCCGCCTCCCGCAAGGTGGTCGCGTCGGTCTTGTAGAAGCAGGAGGAGAATTTGCGTTTGGGGCCGAGCAAGTCGGCGAAGAAGGCCGCGGGCACCTCGTCATGCCCCGCTGCCGCGCCCTCGGCGATCGGCCGCAGCATCATCCGCCCGGCGAAGGCGGCATCGTCGCCGAGGCCCAGCCCGGACAGGCGCGTCGCCATGCGGGAGCACAGGCGCTGGATCGCGGCGCGGATCACCACGTCCGGCAGCGGCACACGCTCGGCAGTCCCGATGATCGCGGAAACGACGCTCATGCGCCCCCCGAATGGCGAACTTCTGCAGAGACCTGCTTATCAAAGCACCGCTTCCGGTCCGGGTTCCCCGAGCTGTCCCCGAAATCGGCGCATCCGGCGCTTTTTTTGGGCCGGCGCTGTGCCATAGTGCGCGCCGCAAGCAAGCTTTACGTAACGGATGATACCGGCATGCGGTCTGGCACTTCCCGATCCACCATGGACATCGAGTACACCAAACTGTCCTCGCCCAGCGTCTTCCTGGTGCGGATGCTGGTCTTCCTGGTGCTGTGCACGCTGGTGAGCGTGGTGCTCTACAAGCAGATCGTCCAGGCCTTCTTCGCCAATCCCGGGCTCAACGCCCTGATCGGGGGGGTGCTGTTCATCGGCATCATCCTGGCCTTCCGCCAGGTCATCCGGCTCTATCCCGAAGTCTCCTGGGTCAACAATTTCCGCGTCGCCGATCCCGGCCTGGCGCCGGCCCGCCACCCCAAGCTGCTGGCGCCGATGGCTGCGATCCTCGGCGGGGAGCGTTCAGGGCGGATGACCATCACCCAGACCACGATGCGGCACCTGCTCGATTCGATCGCGACCCGCCTGGACGAGGCCCGCGACATCTCCCGCTACATGACCGGCCTCTTGGTTTTCCTCGGCCTGCTCGGCACCTTCTGGGGCCTGATCGAGACGGTGGGCTCGGTGGGCAAGGTGATCGACGGGCTCAAGGTCGGGAGCGATTCCGGGGCGCTGTTCGACACGCTGAAGGAAGGTCTCGCCGCCCCGCTCGGCGGCATGGGCATCTCCTTCTCCAGCTCGCTGTTCGGCCTTGCCGGCTCGCTGATCCTCGGCTTCCTCGATCTGCAATCGAGCCAGGCGCAGAACCGCTTCTACACCGATCTCGAAGACTGGCTCGCCACCACAGTGCGCGAGTATGGCAACGGCGAGGCGCCTGTCGCGACCGGCGGCGGCGTCGCCAGCGGCGAGCTTCAGGCCGCGGTCGAACGGCTGCGGTCCGTGCTTGAGGAAGGCAGCGCCGGCCGCGGCACCACCGCGGCGATGGCGAGCCTTGCCGAAGCCATCCAGGCGCTGGTCTCGCACATGCGCACCGAGCAGCAGATGATCCGCGAATGGGCCGACGGCCAGGGCGAGCAGAACCGCGAGATCCGCCGCCTGCTGGAGCGGATCGCGCGCCAGCCCGAGAAGAGTTGAGACGGTGTTGTGCCCCGGACGCGACGCAGCATGAAATGATGCATCGCTGAGCGGGGGCCCAGCGTCAGGGACAAGATGGGTCCCGGCTCTGCGCAGCAGCGTTGCACGCTGCACCGCGTCCGGGACACAAGAGTGGAGACGGATGACATGGCCCTTGCCCGCGCCCGCCGCAGCGAAGGCGGTCTCAACTACTGGCCCGGCTTCGTCGACGCGCTGTCGACGCTGGTGCTGTCGATCGTGTTCCTGCTGTCGGTGTTCCTCGTGGTGCAGTTCTTCCTGTCGCAGGAGGTCACCGGCAAGGACAAGGCGCTGGAGCAGCTCAACGCCAAGATCGCCCAGCTCAACGAGCTGTTGTCGCTGGAGAAGCTCGGCAAGCTCACCCTCGACGACCAGGTCTCGTCGCTGAAAGCCGGGCTCGCCTCGGCCGAGTCCGAGCGCGACCGCATCAAGGGCCTCTATGACGGCTTGGCTGCCGCCGGCAACGATGCGCAAGGCAAGACCGCCGAGCTCGGCAAGGCATTGGACTCGGAGAAGGCGGTTTCGGCGCGGGCGCTGGCGCAGATCGAGGTGCTGAACCAGCAGATCAGCGCGCTGCGCCGGCAATTGGCGGCCCTGGAGGAGGCGCTCGATGCCTCCGAGAAGCGCGACAAGGAATCGCAGAACCGCATCGCCGACCTCGGCTCCCGCCTGAACGTGGCACTGGCGCAGCGCGTGCAGGAACTGTCGCGCTACCGCTCGGAATTCTTCGGCCGGCTGCGCGCCATCCTCGGCAACCGCCCCGACATCCGCATCGTCGGCGACCGCTTCGTGTTCCAGTCCGAAGTGTTCTTCGACACGGGACAGGCGGTGCTGCTGCCCGAGGGCCGCGCCGAGCTCGACACCTTGGCAGCGGCGCTGATCGAGCTCGACAAGAAGATCCCGAGCGACATCCCCTGGGTGCTGCGCGTCGACGGCCATACCGACGTGCGGCCGGTGAGCGGCGCGAACTTCAGGTCGAACTGGGACCTGTCCGCGGCGCGCTCGATCTCAGTGGTGCAATATCTGGTCTCGCTCGGCGTGCCCGCCCAGCGCCTCGTCGCGGCCGGCTTCGGCGAATTCCAGCCGCTCGATACCGGCAACACCGAGGAGGCCTACAAGCGCAATCGCCGCATCGAGCTGAAGCTGACGGAGCGGTAGTGAGCGCGCTCCACCTCCGCCTTTACCGACCCGAAGACGAAGCCGTCGCGATCGATCTCTGGCATCGCACCTGGCAGCAGGCCTATCCGCAGATCGACTTCGCCGCACGGCTCGAATGGTGGCGCGAGCGCTGGCTGAGGGATCTGGTGCCGAAGGCCCAGATCGTGGTGGCGGAGCAGGACGGCGCGCTGGTCGGTTTCGTCACCATCGACGGCGAAGGCTATCTCGACCAGCTCGTCGTCGATCCCGCGCATTGGGGCTCCGACGCGGCAAGGCTGCTGGTGGACGAGGCCAAGCGCCTGTCGCCCTCGGGCGTCACGCTGCTCGTCAACAAGGACAATGCCCGCGCGATCCGCTTCTACGAGCGTAGCGGCTTCGCCCATGCGGGCGACGACGTGAACCCGACCTCGGGGCGGCCGGTGTTGAAGATGGTGTGGAAGGCGTGAGGTCCCCGGTACTTTCCGCCGTGTGAGGCGTCTACGCGCCCTCGAACTGCAGCCGCGCCAGCCGCGCATAGAGCCCGTTCGCCGCGACGAGCTCGGCATGCGTGCCCTGCTCGACGATCCGGCCCTGGTCCATCACCAGGATGCGGTCGCAGGAGAGCACGGTGGCGAGGCGGTGGGCGATGACGAGCGTGGTGCGGTGGCGCATCAGCTCTTCCAGCGCGGTCTGCACCAGCGTCTCGCTTTCGGCGTCGAGCGCGGAGGTGGCTTCGTCCAGCAGCAACAGCGGCGCGTCGCGCAGGATGGCGCGTGCGATCGCAATGCGCTGGCGCTGGCCGCCGGAGAGCGTCACGCCGCGCTCGCCGAGCGCAGTCTCGAAACCTTCAGGCAGGCGGCGGATGAATTCGGCGGCATGGGCGAGCTCGGCGGCGCGCTCGACCTCGGCATCGGTCGCATCGGGCCGGCCGAAGCGGATGTTCTCGCGGGCGCTCGCGGCGAACACCACGGATTCCTGCGGCACCAATGCGATGCGCGCGCGGAAATCGCCGGGGTCGGCGGACTTGATTGGCACGCCGTCGAGCGAGATCGTCCCGCTGCGCGGATCGTAGAAGCGCAGCAGCAGATGAAAGATGGTGCTCTTGCCGGCCCCGGAGGGACCGACGATCGCGACCTTCTCGCCGGGGCGCACGGTGAACGACACCGCGTCGAGCACCTTGACGTCGGACCGCGCCGGATAGGCGAAGCTGACCCGATCGAAGCCGACCTCGCCGCGCGCCGGCGCCGGCAGCGCAAGCGGCGTCGCGGGCGCGGTGATCTCGGGCTTGACGTGGAGGATCTCGAACAGGCGCTCGGCCGCGCCCGACGCCGCCGAGACCTCGCCCCAGACCTCGCTGAGCTGGCCGAGGCCCGCTGCGGCAAACACCGCATACAGCACGAACTGGCCGAGCCGGCCCGGCGTGATCGCACCGGTGAGCACGTCATGCGAGCCGATCCAGAGGATGGCGACCACGCTTGCGAACACGATGAAGATGATGATCGCCGTGAGCACGGCGCGGGCCTGGGTCGAGGTGCGCGCGGCTTCATAGGCCTGCTCGACCTCGCCGCCGAAACGCTTCTCGGCAAATTGCTCGCTGGTATAGGCCTGCACGGTGCGGATCGCGCCGACCAGCTCGCCGGCATAGGCGGAGGCGTCGGCGAGCGTGTCCTGCGCATTGCGCGACAGGCGCCGCACCCAGCGCCCGAACGCCACTAGCGGCAGCACGATCAAAGGGATGGCCAGCAGCACGAAGCCCGACAGCTTCGGGCTCGTGATCACCATCATCGCCGTCGCGCCGAGGAACATCATCAGGTTGCGCAGCGCGATCGAGACGGAGGCACCGACCGCCGATTTCAGCTGGGTGGTGTCGGCAGTGAGGCGCGAGATCAATTCGCCGCTGCGGGCGGAATCGGAGAAGGCGGGAGAGAGCGACAGCAGATGGGCGAAGACGTCGCGCCGGAGATCGGCGACGATGCGTTCGCCGATCGTCATCACGAGGTAGTAGCGCGCGGCACTGGCGATCGCGAGCACGGCGACGACCGCGAGCATCACCGAGAAGTAGCTGTTGATCAGCTCGATGCCCTCGGGCGTCAGGCCGAAATCGATCATCCGGCGCACCGCGACCGGCACCAGCAGCGTGGTCAGCGCGGCGATCGTGAGCGCGACGAAGGCCAGCGCCGCGCGACCGCGATAGCGGATCACATACGGCGCGAGCGCGAGCAGCGGCCGCAGCTTGGCGCGGCCCTTGGCCGGCGCTTCGATCAGCTCGGCCTCGATCGAGGGATTGTCCGCGGCGTTCATTGCGGGCCGTTCGACATCGTGGTCATCCAGCCGTTCCACTGCGCTCATGAGATCCGACCCGTTGCATTGATCTGCTCCCAATAGGCCGGTGCATGAGTAGTGGCAAATCCGGGAAGTCCCTTAGGGGCAAACCCGGTCCAGCGCGCCGGCATGGCTTGTTTTGCGGGGTTTCGTGAGGTATAGAGCCGCCCAAATCCGTCATTCGCGAGCCACTCAAGAAGGCGCCGGAGCGCCGAGGAATTGCCATGAAAGCCGAAATTCATCCGAATTATCATACGATTAAGGTCGTCATGACCGACGGAACCGAGTACCTGACCCGCTCCACCTGGGGCAAGGAAGGCGACACGCTGAACCTCGACATCGACCCGAAGTCGCACCCGGCCTGGACCGGCGGCTCCGCCCAGATCATGGACCGCGGCGGCCGCGTCTCGCGCTTCCAGAAGAAGTTTTCGGGCTTTCTCAAGAAGGATTGAGCCGGCCACAAGGCTGGAGATGAAAACGCTCCCGGGGAGACCGGGGGCGTTTTTTGTTTCTAGCCGTCATTCCGGGGCGCGACAAAGTCGCGAGCTACGATGCGCAATTGCGCACTGAGAATCTATAACCACGATCGGGAGTATGGATTCCGGGCCCGCGCCAAGAGGCGCGTCCCGGAATGACGATTGGAATTGTTGATAGACCCTACCGCTCGAACGCGGCCTTCAGCGCGTTGAGGTGCGGCACCAGCGGGTTGCCGATCGTGGCCTGCTCGGCCGGCGGGGTGTGGATCGTGCTGTCGAGGCGGCGGACGCGGGTCTGCAGGCTCATCGAGCGATGGATCAGGTCCTGAAGCTGCGCGGGCAGCTTCTCGATGGTGTCGGCGGGACCGGGATCGGCGGCGGTGAGCTTGACCTTGGTCTTCTCGCGATTGGCCTGGCTTAGCGTCATCTCGCCTTCCTTGACCGCGCGGTGCAGCAGCAGCCAGGAGGCGAGCTGCATCAGGCGCGTGGTGAGGCGCATGCTCTCGGTCGCATAGGTGAGGCTGACGGCGCGGTCGAGCGCCTTGGCCTCGACGCGGCCGGCGCCGTCGAGATAGGCGGCGGTCTCCTCGACGAGGTCCATGCCCTCACGGAACAAATTGCCGAACGCCGCAGAATTGGTGAATCGCTCACTGAGCTGAACGAGCGCGCCGTCGGCCTGCAAACGTTCCATGGTTAACGCCTCTTACGCAACTGTTTGACTGCCCGGCTTTGCCGCCGGCTTATGATGAACAAATCATTGCGCGGGCGGGACGCGGAGTCCAGTGACAAGCGCGGATATGGTTTCTGCGGGTCAATCCTTTCGAATGCAACCGGGATGAGAGGTGCAAACCGGGCAGTGAACGCAAAAAAGAGCCGCCGGAGACCGGCGGCTTTGAAAGTTGATAACAGGGAGGCGTCAAACAGAGTGGACAGGAGCCACTCGGTGTCCAAACGAGGACAGTTCCAGTCATAAACCCGAAAGCTTAATCTGAAGTAAACGAGCTAATTTTTTCAGAGTTCATTAGTCATGTGAGCCAGTGGCCGAGTGTGCTAGGAACAGACTCTCCGTCGTCATTCCGGGGCGCGACGAAGTCGCGAGCCCGGAATGACGAGGCGGGGAAAGTTCGGCCCACGCGTCCGGGACGACAGTCGCTGTGTGGCGACCACTAAGACTTGAAAATACTGTTCGCCGCATCGCGCGAGGCGCGCTTCTTGGTGGCGGCTTCTTCCAGTCTTGCGATCTCGGTCTTGAGCAGCGCCACGCGCTCGGTCAGTTCCTCCACTGACAAAAGTGAGAGGTCCTGCCCAATTTCATGGCTGATCTTCTTGCGTGGGCGATCGTCGTCTTCGATCGGCATCGTCGTTGCTCCTCTCCGTCCGCGGGTCGGACCACACGGCCTAAGGCGGTTGCCAGCCTGCACCGCGCTGGCTAAGCAAGGGCCTCGTTTCCTCCCGCACTTTTGCTCAAGGACACATCATGGACAAGCTGCCCGCGCAAATGACCGTGGTCGCCATCTCCAAGCCCGGCGGGCCGGAGGTGCTGGTGCCGGAGCAACGCAGTGTTCCGCAGCCAGGCCCCGACGAGATCCTGGTCAAGGTCGAAGCTGCCGGCGTCAACCGGCCCGACGTGGCGCAGCGCTCCGGCGCCTATCCGCCGCCGCCCGGCGCCAGCGACCTGCCCGGCCTCGAGATATCAGGCGAAGTCGTCGCGGTCGGCAGCAACGCCAAGCGGCACAAGGTCGGCGACAAGGTGATGTCGCTGGTCGCCGGCGGCGGCTATGCGCAGTACTGCATCGCCCAAGACGCCCAGGCGATGAGTGTGCCGCCGGCGCTGTCGATGAAGGAAGCCGGCGCGCTGCCGGAAACCCTGATGACGGTCTGGCACAATGTGTTCGAACGCGGCGGCCTCAAGGCCGGCGAGACGCTGCTGATCCATGGCGGCTCGTCCGGCATCGGCACTATGGCCATTCAGCTTGCCAAAGCCTTCGGTGCGAAAGTGTTCGTCACCGTGGGATCGCAGGACAAGATCGACGCCTGCCTCAAACTGGGGGCCGACCGCGCCATCAACTACAAGACCGAAGACTTCGTCGCCGTGGTGAAGGCGGAGACCAACAACGTTGGCATCAACCTGATCCTCGACATGGTCGCCGGCGACTATGTCGACCGCAACTATGATGCCGCCGCGGTCGACGGCCGCATCGTCCAGATCGCGACCCTCAACGGCCCCAAGGTCAGCGTCAACATCGCCAAGGTGATGGTCAAGCGCCTGACCCATACCGGCTCGACCTTGCGCCCCCGTAGTAATGCGGACAAGGCGGCGATGGTGGCCGCGATCGAGCAGAAAGTGATGCCGCTTTTGCGCGAAGGCCGCGTCAAGCCGGTGATGGACAGCACTTTCCCGCTGGAAAAGGCGGCAGACGCCCACCGGCGCATGGAAACGAGCGCACATATTGGCAAAATTGTGTTGGAGGCCTAGGCCGCTGGCCGACAGGGCAAGCCGGAAACCCTTTGATTTTCCTCGCTTTCGTGGCATCTATCGCGACGCACCGAACCGCATCGGTCCGGTCTGAAATCGCCTTTTAGATTTGCCTTGCACTGACGAGTTTGCGTCGAACGCGGAGAACTGACCTTGCGTCTGATCAGGTGCCTCGCGCCCATCGCGCTGGGCCTCATGATTCTTGTCGCCGCGTATCCTGCGCGCGCGCTCGACGCCGTCAGCGTCCGCAGCGACGCGCCCGCGATCGACCTCACCGGCGTGCTCGAGCATCAGCGCAGCGATGCCGATCGTATCCAGGTCTCCACCGCACCCGGCACCGACGGCATCGTCCGCCGCATCGAGGTGCGCGCCCGCGAGGGCGGACAGAACTGGGTGGTGTTCGCGCTCGCCAACAACACCGACGACCAGCTCGACCGCCTGATCGTCGCTCCGCATTACCGGATCGTCTCCTCGGGATTGCTGTGGCCCGACCTCGGCCTGTCGCGCATCGCGACCATCACGCCCTCGATCGGCGACCGGCCGGAACGGCAGGAAAGCGCCACCGCGGACGTGTTCCGCATCACGCTCGACCCCGGCGCCGTCGTCACCTTCGTCGCGGAACTGCGCACCGACAAGCTGCCGCAGCTCTATCTGTGGGAGCCGGAAGCCTACAAGGACAAGGTCAACTCCTTCACGCTGTACCAGGGCATCGTGATCGGCATCTCCGGCTTGCTTGCCTTGGTGCTGACCATCCTGTTCGTGGTGAAGGGCAGCATCATGTTCCCGGCCGCGGCGGCGCTGGCCTGGGCGGTGCTGGTCTATATCGGCGTCGATTTCGGCTTCTGGGGCAAGGTGCTCGACATGTCGAACAACGCCGAGCGCATCTGGCGCGCGGCGGGCGAAGCGATCCTGGCGGCGACACTCCTGGTGTTCCTGTTCGCCTATCTCAATCTCAGCCGCTGGCACGTGCGCTATTCGCACATCACCGTCGGCTGGCTCGCGTTCCTCGGCTCGCTGGTGGCGCTCGCGCTGTTCGACCCGGCGGTGGCCTCCGGCATCGCCCGCATCTCGCTGGTGCTGATCGCCTTCGCCGGCTTCGCGCTGATCGTCTATCTCTCCACCCACGGCTTCGACCGCGCCGTGCTCTTGATCCCGACCTGGTTCCTCCTCGTGGTCTGGGTGGTCGCGGCCGGCATGACGGTGGCGGGCTCGGTCACCAATGACATCGTCGGCCCTGCCCTGCTCGGCGGCCTCGTGCTGATCGTGATGCTGATCGGCTTCACGGTGATGCAGCATGCCTTTGCCGGCGGCGGCGCCAGCACGGGCGTCGTCTCCGACATCGAGCGGCGCGCTTTGGCGCTGGCCGGCTCCGGCGACCTGATCTGGGACTGGGACGTCTCCGCCGACAAGGTGTTCACCAGCCCCGAGACCGAAGCCCTGCTCGGGCTGAAGCGCGGCACGCTGGAAGGCCCGGCGGCGTCATGGTTAGAGGTGCTGCATCCGCTCGACCAGGACCGTTTCCGCGCCGCGCTCGACAGCGTGCTCGACCAGCGCCGCGGCCGCCTGGTGCAGGATTTCCGTCTGCGCACGCCGGACGGCCACTTCATGTGGTTCGCGCTCAAGGCGCGCCCGGTGGTCGGCTCGGACGGCGAGGTCTCGCGCGTGGTCGGCACGCTGACCGACGTCACCGAGCTGCGCAACGCCGAGGAGCGCCTGCTGCACGATTCCGTGCATGACAATCTCACCGGCCTGCCCAACCGAAAACTGTTCATGGACCGGCTGGGCGCGGTCGCGCATTTCGCCAAGACCATGCCGACGCTGCGGCCGACGCTGATGGTGATCGACCTCGACCGCTTCAAGCAGGTCAACGATTCCGTCGGCATCGCGGTCGGCGATTCCATCCTGCTCACGCTGGCGCGCCGCCTCACCCGCATCCTGAAGCCGCAGGACACGCTGGCGCGGATGGCCGGCGACCAATTCGGCCTGATCCTGCTGTCGGAGCAGGACCCGGCCCGCATCACCGCTTTCGCCGAGACCATCCGCAAGACCATCCGCGCGCCGATCGCCTTCAACGACCGCGAGATCTTCCTCACCGCGTCGATCGGCCTCGCGCTGTCCGATCCGCAAACCCAGCTCACGGACGAGATCATCAAGGACGCCGAGCTGGCGATGTATCACTCCAAGCGGATCGGCGGCGACCGCATCGACGTCTACAAGCCGGCGATGCGGGCGCGTAAGACCGACCGCCTGACGCTGGAGAGCGAGTTGCGCCGCGCCATCGAGCGCCAAGAGATCACGATCCTGTACCAGCCGATCGTGCGGCTGGAGGATCGCTCCATCGCCGGTTTCGAGGCCCTGGCGCGCTGGGACCACCCGAAGCTCGGACGCATGGCGCCCTCCGAGTTCATCACCATCGCCGAGGAGACCGGGTTGATCGTCGACCTCGGCATGTTCGTGCTCGACCAGACCGCCAAGCAGCTTTCGGTGTGGCAGCGGGCGATGCGCTCGCGCGAGCCGATCTTCGCTTCCGTCAACGTCTCCTCGCGGCAGCTGCTGCGCCACGATTTGATTCACGATGTCCGTACCGTGCTGTCGCGCTCCTCGGTGGCGCGCGGCACGCTCAAGCTCGAGCTGACGGAATCGCTGGTGATGGAGAATCCGGAGCACGCAGCCCAGATGTTGACCCGGATCCGCGAGCTCGGCACCGGGCTGTCGCTCGACGATTTCGGCACAGGCCACTCCTCGCTGGCCTATCTGCAGCGCTTCCCGTTCGACACTATCAAGATCGACCAGTCGTTCGTACGCACCACCAGCCGCGGCACCCGCCCCGTGATCCTGAAGTCGATCATCGCGCTCGCGCATGACCTCGGCATGGACGTCGTCGCCGAAGGCGCCGAGACCGATTCGGACGCCGTCGAGCTCTACCAGATGGGCTGCGAATACGCGCAAGGTTTTGCCTTCGGCGAGCCGATGGACGCGGACGCGGCGATGCGTCTGCTCACGGAAGTGCGGCTGGAAGCTGCGAGTTGATCTTCCCCTCTCCCCTTGCGGGAGAGGGTCCGCTCGCAAGCGAGCGGGGGTGAGGGGTATCTCTCCCCACGTCCAAATCCATCTGAATGCGCGGAGACATACCCCTCATCCGGCGCTTCGCGCCACCTTCTCCCGCAAGGGGAGAAGGGAAGTCACGCACTAGCGCCGCCGCTCACCCTTCTGCTTCCTGAACCGGACGCTCTGGCCGTCCGGCATGCGTGTCGCCACGAAGCCGGCGGCGAGGCAGGCTTCGCGTTGCGGCATCTGGATGTCGGGGCTGCGAAGGCTGTCCCACCATGAGGCACGCTGGGCCGCGCGCGGCAGCGCCGCGCCGATGATCTCCTCGATCTGCTCAAAGCTCAGCACGAGCTCCTCCTGCTTCTGCCGCAGCAGATAATCGCGCAACGCGTCGTAGTCGTTCACACTCGTCCTCTCGTCCGGGGCGAAGTCAGGCTGCTCAAAACCGTCAGCCGCATAAACCGATTCTTAACTCATTGCGGCAGCGCCGTCGCGGCTTAAACACTACGCAAGCTTTCGGGCGCATCCACTATGGACAGGAGCGAAAAATGTTCTCTGGATGGCGCGACGTTGCGGCCCGCCGGCCGTGGCGGATTTCGGCGAAGCTGCTGATCATCTCGTCCGTGGTGACGGTGATCGGCTTTTCCGCCATTTGCGTCAACGTCATGCTCGACATGCGCCGCGGCGAGGAGGCACTCGCCCGCCAGACGCTGGAGAACCTCGCGACCACGATCGAGTCCGACGTCAGCCGCAACGTCGAGATCTACGATTTGTCGTTGAAGGCGGTGGCCAGCAACATGCTGCTGCCCGAGCTCGCGACGGTCTCCAAGACGATCCGTCACCTGATCCTGTTCGACCACGCGACCACCGCCAAGCATTTCGGCGCCATCCAGGTGTTCGACGCCGAGGGCCGGCTGACCATCGATGCCTCCACGCTCGATCCCCTGCCCGAGGACCGCAGCGAGGAGCACTACTTCAAGGTCCACCGGGATAATCCCGGCGCAGGCCTGTTCATCAGCCGTCCCATGCTGTTTCGCGGCGCCTACTCGATCGTGCTGAGCCGGCGCATCAGTGACGCTGACGGCGGCTTCATGGGCGTCGTCGCCGGCTCGATCCGCTTCAGCTATTTCCACGAGCTGTTCGATCGGCTCACCCTCGACCCTGAGGACACCATCACCGTGCTCAAGCGCGACCGCACCATCATCATGCGGCGACCGTTCGATCTCGACATCATCGGCACGAACCTGAACGACCGTCAGAACTGGAAGGCCGACAATCTCAGGGTCGGCGCCGCCTATTCGGGACAGGGCCCGGTCGATGCGACCCCGCGGCTCTATGTCCGCAGCAAGAACAATGGTCCGCTGTTCGTGGTCGCCGGCAAGCCTTTGTCCGCGGTGTTCGCACTCTGGCAAAGGGAGGCGCTCCGCATCGGCACCGTGGTGCTGGCGCTCATCCTGTTCGTGCTAGGATCGACCCTCGTGCTCGCGCGCGAGATCGGCCGGCGCGCCGAGGCCGAGCGCAAGCTCGAGGAGTTGGCGACGACCGACGCGCTCACGGGCTTGAAAAACCGCCGCAAATTCGATTCCGTCATCGACGTCGAATGGCGGCGCGCCATGCGCCAGAAGGCGCCGATCGCGCTGCTCATGATCGATACCGATCACTTCAAGGCCTACAACGACACGTTCGGCCATCAGGCCGGCGACCAGGTGCTGGTCGGCATCGCCATCTGCATTTCCGATTCGGTGAGCCGCGCCGGCGATTGCGCGGCGCGCTATGGCGGCGAGGAATTCGCCGTGCTGCTGCCGAACACCTCCGCCGCCGAGGCCTTCAAGGTGGCGGAGACGATCCGCCGCAAGGTGCAGGGCTGGTCCGACGAGCAGGCGATGTCGACCGTGTCCTGCGGCATCGCCAGCCTGGTCCCGAATGCCGGCATGGATTGGCCGATGCTGGTTGCCGCCGCCGACAAGGCGCTCTACGCCGCCAAGGCCGGCGGGCGCAACCAGTCGGTGGTGGCGAGCCTGCCGCAGCTGTCGTTGGTGGCGTGAGGCGGTCTCTCGCTCTCGTCATTGCGAGGAGCTCTTGCGACGAAGCAATCCAGACTTCCTCAGCGGAAGGATTCTGGATTGCTTCGCTTCGCTCGCAATGACGAGCGGCCCGCTACTGCCCCAGATACTTCTTCATCTCCGCGACCAGGCCGTCGCGCAATTCCGGGCGCTTCAAGCCATAGGCGATGTTGGCGCGCAGGAAGCCGGGCTTGGAGCCGCAATCATGGCGCTCGCCCTCGAACTCGACGCCGTAGAATTTCTGCGTCTTGGCAAGCCCGATCATGGCGTCGGTGAGCTGGATCTCGCCGCCGGCGCCGCGCTCCTGGGTCTCCAGGATCTTGAAGATCTCCGGCTGCAGGATGTAGCGGCCGGTGATCGAAAGGTTGGAGGGCGCGGTGCCCTTGGCCGGCTTCTCGACCATGCCGTCGACCTCGAACATCTTGCCGTTGCGCTTGCCGACGCCGCAGATGCCGTATTGATGGGTCAGGTGATCGGGCACGGCCTCGACCGCGATCAGATTGGATTTCTCGCCGAGCGAGGACGCCATTTCGATCATCTGCTTCAGGCAGCCGGGCGTGTTGAGCACGAGCTCGTCCGGCAGCACCACGGCGAACGGCTCGTTGCCGACGATGTCGCGCGCGCACCAGACCGCGTGGCCGAGGCCGAGCGGCGCCTGCTGGCGGGTGAAGCTGACCGCGCCGGCCTCGGGCTGGTTCTGCGCCAGGATGTCCTGTTCCGCTTTCTTGCCGCGCGCGGCCAGCGTCGTGTCGAGCTCGAACATCCGGTCGAAGTGATCCTCGATGACAGCCTTGTTGCGGCCGGTGACGAAGACGAAGTGCTCGATGCCGGCTTCCTTCGCCTCGTCATAGACGTATTGGATCAGCGGCTTGTCGACGATGGTCAGCATTTCCTTCGGCATCGCCTTGGTGGCAGGCAGGACGCGGGTGCCGAGACCGGCGACGGGGAATACGGCTTTGCGAATCTTCATGGGATCGATCGAATACCTTGGGGGGGACGGGAGCAATGGCATCCTTGCTAGCCTGTTTGCAGCCGCCAACAAAGGCGGATGTGGGGCCTCGCCCCGACGGAGTTAAGAAAAAGGCCGCCACCAAAATTTCACCTTTGTTAAGCTATTGGCAACGCTAACCAGGCCTCCTGTGGCGGGTTTTTAGGCCGACGGGTGGAATATGACGCAATCAATGGCAGGACTGGCGAGACGGGCTGGCGGAGCAATCGTTGCGGCCGCTTTGCTGCTGCCGGCCGGCGCGCACGCCCAGGCGCAGAACGGCCCGTCCAACCTGTTCGGCGGCATCTTCTCGGGATCGAACCCGGCACCGGCGCAACCCACACCTGGCCCGAGTGGCGCGCCGACGGGTCCATTGCCGTGGAGCGGCGAGGACGGCGCCTCCGGCCATCCCTTGATGACGGCCGCCGCGATCCGCGAGGCTGCCGGCAATTTCAACAATTGCGTCGCTGCGATGTGGCCCGATGCCGCACGACGCGGCGTCACGCAGGAGAACTTTCAGCGCTTCACCGCCGGGCTCTCACCCGACCTGCGCATCATGGACCTCATGGATTCGCAGCCGGAATTCACCAAGTCGATCTGGGCCTATCTCGACATCCTGGTGAACGACAACCGCCTCGCCAAGGGCCGCGAGGTCCTCGCCAAATACAAGACGCAGTTCGACGCCACCGAAAAGGCCACCGGTGTCGACCGCTACATCATCGCCTCGATCTGGGGCATCGAGTCCAATTACTCGACGCAGATCGGCGATCGCAGCGTGCTGCAATCGACCGCGACGCTCGCCTGCATCGGCCGCCGCCAAGCCTATTTCAAGGACGAATTCCTCTCCGCGCTGGAGATCCTCAACCGCGGCGATTTGCGTCCGGAGCAGCTGCGCGGCTCCTGGGCCGGCGCCTTCGGCCCGACCCAGTTCATGCCGACCGCGTTCAAGCGCTTCGCGGTGGACGGCGACGGCGACGGCCGGCGCGACGTCGTCGACAATCCGACCGACCTGATCGCGTCGACCGCCAACAATCTGAAGAAGGACGGCTGGCAGCCAGGCCAGAGCTGGGGCTACGAGGTCGTGGTACCGCAAGGCTTCAACTACATGCTGGCCGACCGCGCCAAGGCGATGCCGATCGCGCAATGGGAGAAGCTCGGGCTCAAGCGTCCGAACAACCAGGCCTTCCCGCATCCTGCGGACAAGGCTTACCTGCTGGCACCCGCCGGCGCGCAGGGACCGGGCTTTTTGATGCTGCAGAATTACCGCGTCATCATGAAGTACAACCCGGCGGAAGCCTATGCGCTGGCGATCGGCCATTTCGCCGACCGCCTGCGCGGGGGACAGCCTTTCGTGCAGCCCTGGCCGCGGCAGGAGCGCGAGCTGTCCCGCACCGAACGGCTGGAGCTGCAGCAGCTGCTGGCTCAGCGCGGCTACTACAAAGGCACCCCGGACGGCCAATTCGGCGGCCTGACCAGGGAGGCTCTGCGTAATTTCCAGGCCTCGATCGGGGTCCCCGCCGATGGCTTTGCCTCCTCCGACGTGCTGGACCGGCTGCGCGGGCGGTAAAATCGCGCTCGAAGTAACCTTGAAGGGGGATTTTGGCTGACAGCCTTGACCTGGACTGGTGTTACCCGGTCTATGGACAAGATGGAATTTGCCCGTTTGGCGCCTGATTCCGTTATTATATTGAGCTAACTCCGATCCCCCATTGCGCGTGCCCGAGATCGCATGTCGAAGAAGTCCCTGTTCAAGGCGCTGACCGAGACCGGCCCGTTGATCGCGCTGGGGACGGCGCTTGCGATCCTGGTGTCGGTGGCGGCACCCGCTTCGGCGCAGTTCTTCAACTTCCCTGGCTTCGGCGGTCCGCCGCAGCGTTCGGCCCCACCACCGCCACCACGGGGCGGCGGAGGTGGCGGATGGTTCGGCGGCGACTTCTTCGCACCCTTCCAGCCGCCGCCGCAGGCGCCGCGCCAGGATTTTTCGCGCGCGCCGGCACCGGCCAAGCGCGACACGATTCCTGAGAAGAACGTGCTGGTGATCGGCGATGCCATGGCCGACTGGCTCGCCTATGGCCTCGAAGACGCCTACGCCGAGCAGCCCGACATGGGCGTGATCCGCAAGCACAAGACCACGTCCGGCCTGATCAGGTACCAGCCCAAGGGCGAGCCTGCGGACTGGGCCGCGGCGGCCAAGGGCATTCTCGAGACCGAAAAGCCCGACGTGATCGTCGTCATGCTCGGCCTCAACGACCGTGTCGCAATCCGCGAGCCGGCCGCCGACAAACCCGACAAGCCGGCCGCGGAGAAGGACAAAGATAAGAAGAACGACAAGGGTGCGCGCGCAAAGCCGCAAGGCAAGCCCAGCGACGCCAAGCCCGGCGACGCAAAGCCCGGCGACAGCGCCGCCAAGCCGGACGATAGGCCTGCCGACGCCGACCTGCCGCAGGACGACGCCGACAATGCCGACACGCCGGCAGCCGCGCCGGAAAAGACCGCGCGCAATCCGAACGGCCTCTACGAGTTCCGTGACGAGCGCTGGGTCGAGCTCTACGGCAAGAAGATCGAGGAGCTCGCGGCCGTCCTCAAAACCAAGGGCGTGCCGGTGCTCTGGGTCGGCCTGCCCGCGGTCCGCGGACCGAAGGGCACCGCGGACACGCTTTTCCTGGATTCGCTGTACCGTGAGGGCGCGGCCAAGGCCGGCATCACCTATGTCGACGTATGGGACGGCTTCGTCGACGAAGCCGGCCGCTTCCTGCAGAAGGGCCCGGACTTCGAAGGCCAGATCCGCCAGCTCCGCAGCTCCGACGGCATCTATTTCACCAAGGCCGGCGCGCGCAAGCTCGCGCATTATGTCGAGCGCGAGATCACGCGCCTGCTTGCCGGACGCTCCGGCCCGATCGCGCTGCCGAGCGAGCCCGCGACGCCCGACACCAGCGCCGAGCCGGGCAAGCCCGCGCCGCGTCCGCTGGCCGGGCCGATCGTGCCGCTGGTTGCAGCCTCGATCTCGACCGATCAATTGCTGGGCGGACCGGGCACGCGTCCCGCCGCTGTCGATGCGCTCGCCGCCAAGACCATGGTAAAGGGTGAACCGCTGGCAGCCCCGGCCGGCCGCGCCGACGATTATGCCTGGCCGCGCCGGGAAGTCGGCCGCGAGCAGGCCAAGGGCGATACGCCGATGGCGGCAACGACGCCGGAGGGCGGGGCGGCTCAGGGCGCACCGGGCGCCGCCGCCGCGATCGCACCGCCAAAGCTCGCGCCGAAGAAGCCGCAGGTCGCCCCGCAACTGCCGGCCCAGGCAACGCCCACATTCCGTGATTTCTTCGGCTTCGGCTCGCCGCAGCCCCCGCCGCCGCGCCAAATGGCGCCGCCGCCCGGGCCGCGCAATCCGAATCCCAATCCTGGGATCCCGCGTCCGCCGGCTAACGTCGGCCGTTCCGCCGAGATGTTCCGGTAAGGTAAGATCTCGTGTCCCGGACGCAACGCTGCACCTTCTGGTGATGCGGCGCAGAGTCGGGACCCAATTCGTGCGGCATTCAGAAAAGATGGCCCCGGCTCAGCGATGCAGCGTCTCACGCTGCATCGCTGAGCCGGGGCACGCGTGACAGGCGTTTCGGCAACTAGCCGTAATAGCGCCAGCGTGACGGCGGGCGGCGGGCGGGACGCGACATCAGCAGCGCCAGCGCGAAGCCGATGCCGCCGGCAACCAGCAGCGCGCCGAGCGGATTGTCCTGCACCTTCTGCGCAATGGCCTTCGAGCCGTCGCGGAAAGTCTCACCACTGTTCTCGTAGGCGTCCTTGGCATAGCCCGCGGCGGTGTCCGTGGCGTCGCGCACGGCATCCTTGGCCTGGCCGTAGAGATTCTGCACCGTGCCCGCGGCTTCCCGCGCCTTGCCCGACGCCTGCGTCTTGGCATCGCCTGCCATGTCTCCGATCGCGCCTTCCGCGCGTCCGGCATATTCCTTCGCCGATCCAACAATCCGATCCGTGTCCATGATGATCCTCCTCGGGGGTCAGCCGAAGTAACCGATCAGACGCAGCGCGGTTCCTTAGGCTCTCCTATAGAATCAGGCCGCCATCGACGACCAGCGTCTGGCCGATGATGTAGGACGACAGCGGCGAGGCCAGGAACAGCGCCGCGCCCGCCATGTCGGCCGGCGTGCCCAGCCGCCGCAGCGGGATGCGGGCGAGCGCGCCTTCGAGCCGCTTCGGATTGTCGGTCGTCACCTTCGTCATCTTGGTGTCGACGAGCCCTGGCGCGATGCCGTTGACGCGGATGCCGTCCTCGGCCCAGGCCTCGCCCAGCGTCCGTGTCAATCCGACCGCACCGGTCTTCGAGGCGTTGTAGGCGGGATTGCCCATGGTGGAATGATAGGCCGCGGTCGAGGACACGATGATCAGCGCGCCCTTCGCGTCCCGCAACATGGAATGAAAGCGCGTCGCGCAGGCCATCAGGCTCATCAGATTGACCTCGACGACCTTGCGGAAGCCCGCCATCTCGAATTCGCCGCGGCGGTAGATCACCGCGCCCTGCGCGAGCACCAGGATGTCGAGACGGTCGAACGGCGGCCTGAATGCTTCGATGGCATTGGGATTGCTGACGTCGAGCTGCGCGTAAGCAAGACCTTCGAGATCGGAGCCTTCGTCGGCTGAATATTCCGTTGCGTGAGCACGCGTGCCGCAGACGGCAACAGCTGCGCCCTTTGCGCGAAAGGTCTGCGCGATGCCGTTGCCGATGCCGCTGGAACCGCCGACCACCAGCACCTGCTTGCCTGAGAAATCGAGCTCGTTTGCCATTGTCGGCCTCCCCTTTTGTTTTCTGCTTGTTTGACCTGTCTGCGGATCGATGCCAGCCTTGTCAATCACAACAAGAACCAGCTCGGCGCGAGGGAACAGCATGTCCGACGTCAGGGAGCTCAGCCGGTCCGTGAAGGGGCTCACCGTGCTCGTCACTGGCGCAGCCAGCGGCATGGGGCGCGCCACAGCGCGCGTGTTCGGAAACGAAGGTGCGAACGTCGCCGTCACCGATTTCGACGAGCAAGGCGCGCAGGACGTCGCCAGGGAGATTGCGGCAAGCGGAGGCCCGGCAAGGGCGTGGAAGCTCGACGTCGCCGACGGCGGCGAAATCAAACGTGTGGTCGGCGATGTCGCCGCGCATTTCGGCGCCCTCGACATCGTCGTCAACAATGCCGGCATCTCCGTGCGCGTCGCGATCGACGATGAGGGCTACGAGGACGCCTGGGCGAAGGGCATCGCCGTGATGCTGACGGCGCACCCACGCATCATCCGCGCCGCGCTGCCGCACTTGCGCAAGTCGAAGAGTCCCCGCATCGTCAACATCGCCTCGACCGAGGCGCTCGGCGCCACCGCATTGCACAGCCCGTATTCGGCCGCGAAGGGCGGCGTCGTGAGCCTCACCCGCTCGCTGGCGGTGGAGCTCGGCCGCGAGGGCATCACCGTCAACTGCATCTGCCCCGGACCGATCCGCACAAAAATCACCGACCGCATCCCGGAGGAGCACAAGACCATCTACGCCAAGCGCCGCACCGCACTCGGCCGCTACGGCGACCCTGAAGAGGTCGCGCATATGACGCTGAGCCTGTGCCTTCCGGCGGCGTCCTTCCTCACCGGCGCGGTGATCCCGGTCGATGGCGGGCTGATGGCGCGGAACGCGTGAGAGCCATGCGCGCGGCGCGTTGACATCGCCGGATGCGGGAGTCATTTTTTCCACAAACAGAGCGGGGAAACCGCTCGTAGATGCGGGAGGAACGCAATGACCATCGCCATCCGGCAGCTTCAGAAACATTTCGTCGGCGAGGTGTCCGGCCTCGACTTGCGCAAGCCGCTCACGCCGGATCAGGCGCGCGAGATCGAGGCCGCCATGGACAAGTACGCGGTGCTCGTCTTCCACGACCAGGACATCACCGACGAGCAGCAGATGGCATTCGCGCTGAATTTTGGCCAGCGCGAGGAGGCGCGCGGCGGCAACATCACCAAGGCGGATGAACACCGCCTCACCTCAGGCCTGAACGACGTCTCCAACCTCGGCAAGGACGGCAAGCCGCTGCCCAAGGACAGCCGCGCCAATCTGTTCAACCTCGGCAATTGCCTGTGGCACTCGGACAGCTCGTTCCGTCCGATCCCCGCAAAATTCTCGCTGCTGTCGGCGCGCGTGGTGAACCCGAAGGGCGGCAACACCGAATTCGCCGACATGCGTGCAGCCTATGACGCGCTCGACGACGAGACCAAGGCGGAGATCGAGGACCTCGTCTGCGAGCATTCGCTGATGTATTCGCGGGGATCGCTCGGCTTCACCGAATACACCGACGAAGAGAAGGAGATGTTCAAGCCGGTGCTGCAACGGCTGGTGCGCACGCACCCCGTGCATCGCCGCAAGTCGCTGTATCTGTCATCGCATGCCGGCAAGGTCGTCGGCATGAGCATGCCCGAGGGGCGGCTATTGCTGCGCGATCTGACCGAGCACGCCACGCAACCCGAGTTCGTCTACGTGCACAAATGGAAGCTGCATGACCTCGTGATGTGGGACAACCGCCAGACCATGCACCGCGTCCGCCGCTACGACCAGTCCCAGCCCCGCGACATGCGCCGCGCGACGGTGGCGGGGACGGAGCCGACGGTGCAGCAGCAGGCGGCGGAGTAGGCCGGGTCGGAGTAGCCACAAATTCGGTCGTCGTCCCGGACAAGCGGAGCGCTGGGCAACGCGTAGCGTTGTCCGGCGCGAAGCGCCGATCCGGGACGACAGCGGAGAATAACTGAGGGCAGTGGAGAGTGTGGCAATAGCGGCCGATAACGCTACGCGTGCCCGGCCTCGTTCGAGAGCATGCCGGGGTCGATACCGATCTTCTGCAAAGCACGGTTGTACTTGTCGTCGACGTCGTCGCCGAAAATCAGATCCGCGTCCGCGTCGCAATGCAGCCAGCCGTTGCTCTGGATCTCCGTCTCGAGCTGGCCCGGCGCCCAGCCGGCATAGCCGAGCGCGAGGATGGCGTGCTTGGGGCCGGAGCCGTTGGCGATGGCGCGCAGAATGTCGACCGTCGCGGTCAGGCAGACGCCGTCATCGATCCGCAGCGTGGCGTTCTCGATGTAGAAGTCGCTGGAATGCAGCACGAAGCCGCGCCCGGTGTCGACCGGCCCGCCCCGCAGCACCTTCATACTTTCGGCATTCTCCGGCAGCTTGATGTGCTCGCCCTTCTTGATGATGCCGAGCTGCTGCAAGAGCTCGGGGAAATCGATGCTGCCGGCGGGGTGGTTCACGATGATGCCCATCGCCCCCTCCGCCGAATGGGCGCAAAGATAGATCACCGAGCGCTCGAAGCGGGAATCGCCCATCACGGGCATTGCGATCAGGAGCCGGCCGTCGAGATAGCCGCCGGAACTGGGCAGCGCGGCGCCCGAGCTGCGGGTGCTTTCGCCCGTCCTCTTGCCTGTGGGAGCCATCGCTCGAGCACTCCGGTTTCAATTCCTATCCTGATGTCGGGCCGGGCGGCTGTCAAATCAAGGCTTGCGGCGAGTTGATTCGAGTGCATCCATCACAAGCAATTCAATGGTTTGGCCCTAGGTGACCCTGTAAAGACGTGCCATGTCCAGCATTGTTCCCCTGCGTGCGGCGATTGGCGTCGCGACAACCCTGCTCGCGTCGTCGTTGGCTATCGCGGCCCGTGCCGATGACGCATCGCCTTGGCAGCGCGATGGACATTCCGCGGTGCGGCTCCTGGCGGGCTCGCGCAGCGGCGCGGTGCTGCTCGGCGGTATCGCCTTCCAGCTGCAGCCCGGCTGGAAGACCTACTGGCGGTCGCCCGGCGATTCCGGCGTTCCACCCCGGTTCGACTTCTCCAAGTCCGACAATGTCGAGGCGGTGACGGTGATGTGGCCGGCGCCGCTGAAGTTCGACGACGGCGCGGGCGGCCATTCCATCGGCTATCGCGACCAAGTCGTGCTGCCCCTGCGCATCGTCGCCAAGGCTGCAGACAAGCCGGTGACCTTGAGGGCCGAGATCAACTACGCGGTGTGCGAGAAGCTCTGCATTCCCGTAGAGGCCAGCGCCGAGCTCGGCTTCAACAGCGTCGCCTCGACCGAGGACGCGAACTTGCGTGCCGCGCTCGACACCGTGCCGAAGCCCGCCAATATCGGCGACCCCAATCCGCTCACCATTCGCGACGTCAAGCGGGACGGGCCCAAGAACGTAGTGGTCGATGTGGTGGCGCCGGACAGCCGCAAGGTCAATCTGTTCGTGGAAGGCCCGACACCCGATTGGGCGCTGCCGATTCCGGCGCCGGTGCAGCCCAGCCCGCCCGGGGTCGTGCGCTTCTCGTTCGAGCTCGACGGATTGCCGCCGGGCGCCAAGCCCGAGGGCGCCGCGCTGAAGTTCACGCTGGTCGGGCCGGAGAAGGCGTACGAGTTCAACACGAATTTGAACTAGCGTCCGCCCAACCGAATCTTAACGAATGGTTGCTAATCCCTCGCCTGCCGCTGCAGGTCGCTGGGGATTGTTCGAATTGGCCGTGATGGATGCACCACCCGCAACGACCGGACGGGCCGGGCTGATCGCGCGGCTGCGCGCCAGGCTCGCGGGCGGATCGAGCGAGGCGTCGCTGACGCGCCGGCTCGCCGGCACCATCTTCATCATCCGCGTCATCAGCGCCGGCCTCGCTTATGTCTCGCAGGTGCTGCTGGCGCGCTGGATGGGCACGTCCGATTACGGCATCTACGTCTATGTCTGGACCTGGGTGCTGCTGCTCGGCAGCATGATGGATTTCGGCATCTCGGCCTCCGCGCAGAAAATCATTCCGGAGTACCGCGCCAACGGCGCGCACGCGCTGCTGCGCGGCTTCCTGTCCGGCAGCCGCTGGCTGACCTTTGCCGTGTCCACGCTGACGTCGCTCGGCCTTGCTGGCATCGTCAAATTGCTGTCGCCCTGGATCGATCCCGCCGAGGTGCTGCCGCTCTATATCGGCTGCATGACGCTGCCCGCTTTCGTGGTCGCCAACACCCAGGACGGCATCGCGCGCTCGCACGACTGGATGCAGCTCGGCCTGATGCCGCAATTCATCATCCGCCAGGCGCTGATCATCGGCATCACGGCGCTCGCCTTCCTGCTCGGCTATCACCTCGGCGCCGTCGCCGCGATGGTGGCGAGCCTTTGCGCGGTATGGATCGCGATGGCCGGGCAGATGGTGGTGCTGAACCGCAAGCTCGCCGATCACATCACACCGGGACCGAAGGCCTATGACGTCAAGGGCTGGCTCGCCGTCTCGCTACCGATCCTGCTGGTCGAGAGCTTCTACCTGCTCCTGTCCTACACCGACGTGCTGGTGCTGCAGCAATTCCGTCCCTCGGACGAGGTCGGCGTCTATTTCGCCGTGGTGAAGACGCTGGCGCTGGTCTCGTTCATCCACTACGCGATGTCAGCTACGACGGCACACCGCTTCGCCGAATACAATGCCAGCGGCGACAAGGCGCGCCTGTCGGCCTACGTCGCGCATGCCATCACCTGGACGTTCTGGCCGTCGCTGGCCGCGACCATCGTGCTGCTCGCGCTCGGCAAGCCGCTGCTCTGGCTGTTCGGACCACAATTCGTGATCGGCTACGACATCATGTTCGTGGCCGCGATCGGCCTCGTGGTCCGCTCTGCGATCGGGCCGGTCGAGCGCCTGCTCAACATGCTCGGCCAGCAGAAGATCTGCGCGCTCGCCTATGCGCTAGCCTTCATGATGAACCTCGTGCTTTGCATCGCGCTGGTGCCGCGCTACGGCGGCCATGGCGCGGCGGCCGCGACCTCGATCTCCCTCACCTTCGAGACGGTGCTGCTGTTCTGGATCGTGCGGCAGCGGCTGGGGCTGCACGTGCTGGCGTTCGGCAAATAGACGACGATCGAAAACGCCGATCCACTCTCGCTGTCATCGCCCGGCTTGACCGGGCGATCCAGTACTCCGAGGCGGCTGTGATTAACCGAGAGGCCGCGGTGTACTGGATGCCCCGCCTTCGCGGGGCATGACCGAGAGTTGTCAGGTCGGCACGAATTACTCCGCGGTCCAGCCGCCGTCGATCGAGAGGTTGGTGCCGGTGATCTGGGCGGCGTCGTCGCTGCACAGGAACAGGGCGAGCGCGGCGACCTGCTCGGAGGTGACGAACTCCTTGGTCGGCTGCGCATCGAGCAGCACGTCGTTGATGACCTGCTCGCGCGTCAGATTGCGCGCCTTCATCGTGTCGGGGATCTGCTTCTCGACCAGCGGGGTCCAGACGTAGCCGGGGCTGATGCAGTTGCAGGTGATCTTGTGGGTCGCGACTTCCAGCGCCACGGTCTTGGTGAGGCCGGCGATGCCGTGCTTGGCCGAGACGTAGGCCGACTTGAATGGCGAGGCCACCAGCGAGTGCGCCGACGCCGTGTTGATGATGCGGCCCCAGCCCTTCTTCTTCATGCCGGGCACCGCGGCGCGGATGGCGTGGAAGGCCGAGGACAGATTGATCGCGATGATCTGGTCCCATTTCTCCGGCGGGAATTCCTCGATCGGCGAGACGAACTGGATGCCGGCATTGTTGACGAGGATGTCGACCGAGCCGAACGTCTTCTCGCCGAGCGCGATCATGCCGGCGACCTCGGCGGGCTTGGTCATGTCGGCGGGCGAGTAGACCGCCTTGACGCCGAAATCGGATTCGATCTTGGCGCGCTCCTTCTCGATGTCCTCCGGCGAGCCGAAACCGTTGATGACGACGTTGGCACCGGCGCCGGCGAAGGCGCGCGCGTAAGCGAGCCCGATGCCGCTGGTCGATCCGGTCACGACGGCGTTCTTGCCTGACAGAGTACCCATTCTATTCGCTCCTTTTTGCCGGGGGCGCGGTGACGTCCCCCGTGAGATCGTAGGTCACCATGGTCTCGCCGGATTGCGGCCGCTCCAGCCAGTCCTTGTGGCGCATCGACAGGTGCACGTCACGCACGCCGGCCTCCCAATGCTCGACCATGGCAATGTGCGAGAAATCGTAATCCTTGGACGAGGATTCGTAGTTCTTGCTGCGGTAGATCAGATGCACCACGGTGACGGTGCTTTCGCGCGACACTTTCGCCAGGAATTCGACGGAAGGATCGTTCTTGAGATAGTCCGGCAATTTGCCGATCAGATCGCGCACGGCCCTGCGGGCGTTGTGCAGCTGCTTGTTCTTGTCGGTGTTCATCCGCGTGCGGCTGGAATAGCGGATGTCCTTCTCGCGCTCGGCCGCCTCCAGCAGCGAGTTCGGCAGGTCGCCGCGCGCGGAAAACAAATCGACCTGAAAGATCAGCATGTCGCGTTCGACCTCGGCATCGAGCACGTAGTCGAGCGGAGTGTTGGAGGCGATGCCGCCGTCCCAATAATGCTCGCCGTCGATGACGACGGAGGGAAAGCCCGGCGGCAGCGCGCCGGAGGCCATGATGTGCTCGGGGCCGATCTTCTTGCCGAGCTTCTTGAACGCGTAATTGTCGAAATATCTGAAATTGCCCGAGGTGACGCCGACCGCGCCGACCGACAGGCGTGTCTTCAGATCGTTGATGCGGTCGAAATCGACGAGTCGCTCCAGCGTCTTCTTCAGCGGCGAGGTATCGTAATAGCTTTCGGCCTCGCGATGCCCCGGCGGCCACAGCGGCGCCGGCGGAATGCGTGGCGTGAAGAAGCCGGGCACGCCGAACGTCGCAATCAGCGCGGCACTGGTGGAATTGAACAGCTCGCGGCTGCGGTCGCTCTTGCCGACCGGCTTCCACGGCACCGGGGCCGACACCATTTCCCAGAATTCCTTGAGCCGCTCGACGCGGGTGTGCCCCTCGTTGCCGGCGATGATGGCGGCATTGACCGCGCCGATCGAGATGCCGGCGACCCATTCCGGATCGAAGCCGTAGCCACACAGCGCCTGGAAGGCGCCAGCCTGGTACGAGCCGAGCGCGCCGCCGCCCTGGAGGACCAGGACGCGTTGCGCATTCGTGGGGATTGTTGCGGTTTCCGGACTATGATCGGTCATGCGGGAACAATAGCAAAAGGCTCGCCACCGTGGCGACACTCCGCCGCGACGTCAATGCATCCCCGGGATCAAGTCTGGCTTATCGAGGCTCGGTGGAGGCCAGGATCATGGTCCAGAACACCTTGTATTTGGTGCCTGGAGCATAGCTCGCCGCAATGCCCAATTTTGTGACACCGCTCTTGAGCATGTTGGCGCGGTGCGGAGGCGAGTCGCGCCAGCCGGAAAACGCTTCCGCCAGCGTATGATAGCCGGCCGAGATGTTCTCGACCGCCACGGTGGCAGGATAACCGCCAGAGGCCAGACGCTTGGCGAGCGGCGCGCGGACGTCGTGGTCCATCTTGTTGGCCGCCGCCATCGCGCCCGATTGGGATTCGGCGAGCCGCGTCAAATCCGGGTCGACCACGACCGTACCGAGCCCGTTGTTCTGGCGGTATTGCGAGATCATGATCGCAGCTGCCTGGACGTCGAGCTTGGAGCCCGGGACCGCCATGTCGGCATACATCGACGGCTGCTGGACCGGCGCTTCGTTGCCGGCACAACCGGCGAGCAGCAACATGATGAGAATTGCGGCCGCAGCGCGCATGAATCGGGGCCCCCAAATGAGGGGCTGTTGTTGCATACCAACAATGGCTGAAAGGTGAATTTTGAAGAGAATTTGAGCCGTCATTCCGCGGCGGAATGACGGCGGGGCTCAGCCCGCAAAAATCCGGTAGCGGCGCGGATTGAGGCCGATCGTGTCGCCGGCGCGCAGTTCCTTGTCGCGGGGGGCGTCGATCTCGATGGTCTCGCCACCGGACAAGGCTACTTCCGCCCGCTGCACCGGGCCAAAATTGCGGACGTGCTGGACCGCCCCCTCGAGGGCGCCGCTGCCGGGCGGGCCGACCAGCATGTCATGTCGCCGCACGAACAGCTTCGACGCGCCAGGCGCGAGCCCATCGGCCGCCAGATCGAGCTGGCGGTCGCCGAGCCGGATCGCGCCATCGCCGATCTGGATCGGCAGCACGATGGATTCGCCGATGAAGCCGTGCACGAAAGCCGTCGCCGGATTGTCGTAGACATCGTCGGGCGAGCCGATCTGCTCGATCCGTCCCTTGTCCATCACCACGACGCGGTTGGCGACTTCCAGCGCCTCCTCCTGGTCGTGCGTGACGAAGATTGAGGTGACGTGGATCTCGTGATGCAGTGAGCGCAGCCATTTGCGCAGCTCCTTGCGCACCTTGGCGTCGAGCGCGCCGAAGGGTTCATCGAGCAGGAGAATGCGCGGCTCGATCGCGAGCGCGCGGGCGAGCGCGATGCGCTGACGCTGGCCACCGGAGAGCTGGCTCGGATAGCGGTCGGCGAGCCAGTCGAGCTGAACCAGATCGAGCAGCTCCTTGACGCGCGAGCGGATCGCAGCTTCGTCCTTGCGGACCGCGCGCGGCTGCACGCGCAGGCCGAACGCGACGTTCTCGAACACCGTCATGTGGCGGAACAGCGCATAATGCTGGAACACGAAACCGACGTGGCGCTCGCGGGCTCCTTGCGCCAGCGCGTCCTCACCGTTGAACGAGACTTCGCCCGAGTCCGGCCAGTCGAGGCCGGCGATGATCCGCAGCAAGGTGGTCTTGCCGGAGCCGGACGGGCCGAGCAGCGCCAGCAGCTCACCGTCATTGACCTTGAGATCGACGCCGTCGAGCGCTGCAAAACTGCCGAATTTCTTGACGAGATTCTTGACTTCAATGGTCACTGGCGTCTTGTCCTTCGTCGAGATGACGTTCGAGAACGGTTTTTGCGATCAGCGTGATCAGCGCCAGCATTGCGAGCAGCGAGGCGATCGCGAAAGCGGCGACGAACTGGTATTCGTTGTAGAGGATCTCGACCAAGAGCGGCATGGTGTTGGTCTCGCCGCGGATGTGGCCGGAGACGACGGAGACCGCACCGAACTCGCCCATCGCGCGCGCGTTGCAGAGCAGGACGCCGTAGAGCACGCCCCATTTGATGTTGGGCAGGGTGACGCGGAAGAAGGTCTGCAGGCCGGAGGCGCCGAGCGAGATCGCAGCCTCCTCCTCCTGCGTGCCCTGCTCCTGCATCAGGGGGATCAGCGCGCGCGCCACGAAGGGGAAGGTCACGAAGGTGGTGGCGAGCGCAATGCCGGGGACCGCGAACAGGATCTGGATGTCGTGCTCGCGCAGCCAGCTGCCGAGATAGCCTTGCGCGCCGAACAATAGCACGAAGACGAGGCCCGAGATCACCGGGCTGACCGAGAATGGCAGGTCGATCAGCGTGATCAGGAAGGTCTTGCCCGGAAACTCGAATTTTGCAATCGCCCAGGCGGCGACGAGGCCGAACACCAGATTGAGCCCGACCGAGATCGCCGCGACGATCAACGTTAGCTTGATCGCCGCCATCGCCTCCGGCTCGGCGAGCGCGGCGAAATAGGCGAGGATGCCGCGCGAAAATGCCTGCGCGAACACGACGACCAGCGGCAGCACGACGAAGACGGTGAGAAACAGCAACGCCAGCGTGATGATGACGATGCGGACGGCGCGCGGCTCGGTGCGCAAATTGTTCCGCGCCGCCGCCGCGTGCGCGCGTGCCTGCGAGTCGGAGGCCGAGAGCGACACGGAATCTGCGATCTGCATCGTCATGGTCCGCCCTCAGCGCGCCGGGATCCGGCTCTGCGCCCAGCGCTGGAGCCGATTGACCGCGAAGATGATGACGAAGGAGACGACCAGCATGACCACCGCAATCGCGGTCGCATCGGCGTAACGGAATTCGGACAGGCGTATCACGATCAAGAGCGGCGCGATCTCGGAGACGTTGGGCAGATTGCCGGCGATGAAGATCACCGAGCCGTATTCACCGACCGCGCGGGCGAAGGCGAGCGCGAGGCCCGTGAGCAGCGCCGGCGCGAGCGAAGGCAGGATCACGCGAACGATGGTCTGCAAGCGGCTGGCCCCCAGGCTGCCCGCGGCTTCCTCGATTTCAGGGTCGAGATCCTGCAGCACCGGCTGCACGGTGCGGACAACGAAGGGAATGCCGATGAAGATCATGGCGACGAAGATGCCGACCGGCGTGAACGCCACCTTGAGGCCGAGCGCGGCGAGCGGCGCCCCCAGCCAGCCCTTCTCGGCGAACAGCGCCGTCAGCGCGACGCCGGCCACCGCCGTCGGCAGCGCAAACGGCACGTCGACGATGGCATCGAAGATGCGGCGGCCGGGGAAGCGGTAGCGCACCAGCGCCCAGACGATGATGCTGCCCATCACCAGATTGACGCAAGCCGCCGCAAAGGCGAGGCCGAACGAGACGCGGAGCGCGTTCAGGGTGCGGCGGCTGGAGAGGATGTTCCAGAACTGCTCGGGGCTGAGCTCAAGCGATCTCAGGAACAGGCCGGCGAGTGGAATCAGGATGATCACGGACAGCCAGGAAAGCGTCAGTCCCATGGTGAGACCGAAGCCCGGCAATGTCCGGCGTCGTGCTGCGAGTGCGCTCACCAGGCCCCCTGCTAAAGCCCCCTACGACAGCGCCCGATCAGTTCTTGTAAATCTGATCGAAAACGCCGCCGTCTGCAAAATGTTCCTTCTGTGCCTTGGTCCAGCCGCCGAAGACGTCGTCGATCGTGAACAGCTCGACCTTGGCGAAGGAATTTTCATACTTTTTGGCGGTCTCGGCATCGCGCGGACGGTAGAAATTGCGCGCGGCGATCTCCTGCCCTTCCTTGGTGTACCAGTATTGAAGGTAGGCGTCAGCCGCATTGCGGGTGCCCTTTTTGTCGGCAACCTTGTCCACGATCGCGACCGGCGGCTCGGCGAGGATCGACTGCGGCGGTGCAACGATCTCGAACTTGTTCGCACCGAATTCCTTCAGGGCCAGGAACGCCTCGTTCTCCCAGGCGAGCAGCACGTCACCGACGCCGCGCTCGACAAAGGTCACAGTGGCGCCCCGGGCGCCGGTATCGAGCACCGGCACCTGCTGGAAGAGCTTCCCAACGAAGTCCTTGGCCTTGTCGGCCGAACCGTATTTCTTTTGCGCAAAGCCCCAGGCGGCAAGATAATTCCAGCGCGCGCCGCCCGACGTTTTCGGGTTCGGGGTGATGATGGCAACGCCCGGCTTGATCAGATCATCCCAGTCCTTGATGCCCTTGGGATTGCCCTTGCGCACCAAGAACACGATGGTCGACGTGTAGGGCGACGAATTCTGTGGCAGCCGTTTCTGCCAATCCGTCGCGGTGAGGCGCTTGCTCGCGATGGCGTCGATGTCATAGGCCAGCGCCAGCGTCACCACATCAGCCTGCAAGCCGTCGATCACCGCGCGCGCCTGCGAGCCGCTGCCGCCGTGCGACTGCTTGATCTCGACGCTCTTACCGGTTTCCTTCTGGTAGGCGCTCGCGAACGCCTTGTTGAACTCGACATAGAGCTCGCGCGTCGGATCGTACGACACGTTCAGCAAATTGATGTCGGCGGCCAGAGCCGAGCCTGCCCAGAACCCCGTCGCGAGCAATCCTGCGGCGAGCGGAACGATACGGCGCATCATGTCCATCTCCATTCACCTCGACGACATCGGCGTCGTCGACGGCAGGCATAACTCGTGGCGAAACGCTCTTGTGTCAACGGAACCCGATTTTCTTGTTCGCTAGCTTGCAGCGCGACTGTGCTACGAAGTCTTCATCGTATGGATGCCGCATTCTGTCTTGGCCCGGCCGCGCCACCGGCCGGCGCGTGCATCCTCGCCCTCAGTCGTTCTGCTGGTGCAAGGCATACACCCAACCGACAGGAATCCTGACACAACCAGAGGGTGCCGCGGCAATTTAGCGCGGGTGAAGATCGCCTCGATCTCCTCGCGCGAGACGTTGGCGAAGGGATTGAATTTCAGCCGCGCGCCATCGTCCTCGACGACCGGAATGTCGGCGCGCGCATTGCCCTGAAAGCGCTTGCGGCCGTTGAGCCAGGCGCCGAACGGCTTCAGCGCACGCGCCAGCGGCTCGACCTTGCGGATGCGGCAGCAGGCGTCGGGATCGGAGAACCAGAGGTTGCGGTCGGGGTCTTCGCGCGACAGCGTCTCCTCGGCCGGCTTGATCGAGCGGACGTCCTTCAGGCCCAGCGTCGCAATCAGCGTATCGCGATAGGCCAGCGTCTCCTCGAACAACCAGCCGGTGTCGAGAAAGACCACGGGGATCGCCGGATCGACGTCCGCCATGACCTTCAACAGCGTCGCCGATTCCGTGCCGAAGGACGACACCAGCGCAAGCTTGTCGCGCCCGACCGTCTTCAGCGCCGCGGCAATGACCTCCGCAGGCGAGGCATCGCGCAAGGCGCGATCGAGCTCGTCCGCCGAAGGTAGCGCAGACACGGCTGAAACCTGAGGCGCGATCGCGTTCACGTGCCGACCCCTTCGGAGTGGCGCAGCTGCATGCGCCGGTGCAGCGCGGTGATGCGGCCATCGCCGGTCGGCTGGTAGAACACCGAATAGCGCTTCGCGGTCTGCATGAAGGCTTCCGCGTCGGCCTGCTTCTTGACCTCGAAGGCATCGAAGCCGGCACGCAGCATGAACACGAACTGGTCGCGCAGCACCTGACCGGTCGCGCGCAATTCGCCGCGGTAATTGTAGCGCTCGCGCAGCAGCCGCGCCTGGCTGTAGGCCCGTCCGTCACGGAAGGTCGGGAACACCAGCGCGACGGCGGCGACCTGGCCGAGATACGGCACGAGCTCGGCGATGTCGCGGTTGTTGGGCCAGATCACCCCGACCTTTCCGGCACGCTTGAGCAAGCCCTCGGCCTCGCCGAGGAAGCGCTCGGCGGGCACCAGGATGTCGCCGCCTTCGGGCAGCGGCGTGTCGACGGCGAGCTTGACGAAGCGGTCGTCCGTGATCTTTCCGCCGTTAACGAGTGGCATAGACGCGCTCCTTGAAGGGTTCGACGCCGAGGCGCTTCACCGTGTCCATGAACAGCTCTTCAGGCCGCTCGCGCAGCGCCAGATAGGCTTCCACGATGTCCTCGACGACGTCGGCGACCTCGTCGAACTTGACGCCGGGACCGATCAGGGTGCCGAGCGCGGCGTTCTCGTCGGCGCGGCCGCCGATGGTGATCTGATAGACCTCCTCGCCGTTCTTCTCGACGCCGAGAATGCCGATATGGCCGACATGGTGATGGCCGCAGGCATTGATGCAGCCGGAGATGTTGATGTGCAGACGGCCGATCAGGTTAGCGAGCTCGTGATTGGCGAAGCGCCGCGTCAGCTCCTGCGCGATCGGAATCGAGCGGGCATTCGCCAGCGAGCAATAATCGAGCCCGGGGCAAGCGATGATGTCGGTGATCAGGTTGACGTTGGGCGTCGCCAGCCCGAGCTTGTCGAGCGCCTTCCACAGTGCCGGCAGGTCGCGCTTGGCGACGTGCGGCAGCGCCAGGTTCTGCTCGTGGCCGACGCGGATCTCGCCGAAGGAATATTTGTCGGCAAGATCTGCCAGCGCGTCCATCTGCTCGGCGGTGGCATCGCCCGGAGGCCCGCCGGTCGGCTTCAGCGAGATCGTGACGATGGAGTAACCCTGCACCTTGTGCGGGGCCACCGAGTTCTTGCGCCATGCCTCGAAATCGGGGTCGGCCGCGGCCTGGCGCAGCTCGTCCGGCATATGCGGCAGCTTCTCGTAGGCCGGATAGGTGAAGCGCGAGCGGATGTCCTCGATCACCTCCTCGTCGATCTGGAGCGAGGAGTTGCGAATGTGCTGCCACTCCTCCTCGACCTCGCGCGAGAATTTCTCGATGCCGAGCTCGTGCACCAGGATCTTGATGCGCGCCTTGTAGATGTTGTCGCGGCGGCCGTACTGATTGTAGACGCGTAAGATCGCCTCGATGTAGGTGAGGATGTCGCGGCCGTGCACGAAGTGCTTGATGGTCTTGGCGATGAACGGCGTACGGCCGAGACCGCCGCCGACCAGAACCTCGAAGCCTGTCTCGCCCTTCTCGTTCTTGATTAGCCGCAGGCCGATGTCGTGGATCCTGATCGCGGCGCGGTCGTGGTCCGAGGCGGTGATCGCGATCTTGAACTTGCGCGGCAGGAACGAGAATTCCGGATGCAACGTGGTGTGCTGGCGGATCAGCTCCGACCAGATGCGCGGATCCTCGATCTCGCCCGGCGCGACGCCGGCCCACTGGTCCGAGGTGACGTTGCGCATGTTGTTGCCGGAGGTCTGCATCGCGTGGATGCCGACCTTGGCGAGGTCTTCGAGTGCATCCGGCAGCTCGGCGAGCTTGATCCAGTTGAACTGGATATTCTGCCGCGTGGTGAAGTGGCCGTAGCCGCGATCGTATTTGCGCGCGACATGGGCGAGCGCCCGCATCTGGTTCGTCGCCAGAGTGCCATAGGGAATCGCGACGCGGAACATATAAGCGTGCAGCTGCAGATAGACGCCGTTCTGCAAACGCAGGATCTTGAACTCGTCCTCGGTGAGCTCGCCGGAAAGGCGCCGCTTCACCTGGTCGCGGAACTCCGAGACGCGCTCGTTGACGAGCGTGCGGTCGATTTCGTCGTAAGCATACATAAGTGGGTGCCTTAAACCTGAGCCGGCTGTCCGATGGTGACGCCGGTGCGGCGAATCTGCTCGCGCAGATTGCCGGGCTGGACCTTGCCATCGTCGCCGATCTGCACCGGCGCGATATAGGGGCCGATGGCGCCGACGTCATCGGCCACGGCTTCCGCAAGCAACGCCTTGGCCTCGTCGGAGTTGCGCACGATCGCGGCTTCCGACAGCTCGGCGGACCAGCTGTTGGCGGCGGTGCGGTAGACCACGATGCCGTCCCAGGTGCGGTTGGCGGTCACGACCGAGGGGCCAGCGATACGGATCTTCTTTTGTTCGAGCGGAGAGGTCATTCGGCTGCATCCAATAGGTCAGAGATGATTTGTTTGGGTGTCTGGCGGCGAAGCGAGCCGGCATGCCGGACCACGTCGCCGATGATGAGGATGGCGGGACCGCCATGGATCCGCCGCACCAGTTCCGGCAGATCGCGCAGCGTGCCAATTGCGCCTTGCGCATCCGGCCGCGTGACGCGGGCGAACACGCCGACCGGCGTCTCCGGCGAGCGGCCGGCCGCGAACAAGCCTGCGCGCACGGCGGGCGCTGCGGTCATGCCCATGTAGACCACGACGGTCATCTTGGTGTCGGTCAGTGTCGACCAATCCACGTTCTCTGCATCGCGGGCCTTGTGTGCGGTGAGGAAGGTGATGCGGGTCGCTTCGTGGCGGTAGGTGAGCGGCACCTCGAAATCGGCGGCGGCGCCGAGCCCTGCGGTGATGCCGGGAATGATCGAATAGGCGATGCCGGCGGCGCGCAGCGCTTCCACTTCTTCGCCGCCGCGGCCGAACACGAAGGGATCGCCGCCCTTCAACCGCACGACGCGCTGGCCCGATTGCGCGGCCTCGATCATGCGCTTGTTGATGGCGTCCTGGCCGATGCCGGGCTTGCCGACGCGGCGGCCGACCGCAACGCGCGTGGTGTCGCGGCGAATGCGGTCGAGAATCTCGGGCGAGACCAGCTCGTCATGGAAGACGATGTCGGCGTCCTGCAAAGCGCGCAGCGCCTTGATGGTGAGCAGATCGGGATCGCCGGGTCCGGCGCCGACCAGTGCGACGGAGCCTTCCGGCTTGTCGGCGCGCGCGAATGCGGAAAGGTCGGCAATCGCCTTGAGCGATGCATCGGCTTCGCTGTTGCGGCCGGCGAGCACGGCGGCGCCGATCGGACCGTCGATGACGCGCTCCCAGAAGCGGCGGCGCAGCGGAAACTCGGCGATGCGCTCGTTGATCGACTTGCGGAAGGTGCCGATGAACTCGGCGAGTTCGCCAATGCGCGCCGGCAGCAGCGCCTCGATCTTCTCGCGCACACGCCGCGCCACCACCGGAGAGGTGCCGCCGGTGCCGACGGCGACCACGACATCGCCGCGATCGACGATCGCCGGAAAGATGAAGCTGGAATGCTCGAGGTCGTCCATGACGTTGACGGGCAGGCCAGCCGCCTTGGCGCGAGCCGACATGGCCACACCGACATCGCCTGCGCCCGCGCAGACGACGGCGATGACGCCGGAAATATCCACCGTGAGCGGATCGCCTGCCGCGATCTCGATGCGCGCCAAGTCTTCGGAGCCGAGGCCAAGGTCGTGATTGCCATCGATCGCATGCACGCGCAGGCGCGCGCCGGCAGCGGCGAGCACGCGCAGCTTGGCGCGCAAAAGCTCGCCCGTCCCGATGAGGACCACCGGGCCGGCCTTGAGATCGAGAAACACCGGCAAGAACCGCATGTGATACTCGCTTCCCCACAAACGGGGTTGACTGGAATTATTTTCTATATATGTCTCGTTTCGAGCGCGCAAAGAGAAAATTTTTTCTTCTCTTCCGCACCGCAACTATAGAATTTTCGCCTCCAAACGCAAAGTGGCAGAGATGCATCTTCTCAAGGACGATTCCGCTGCTGATCGACTGAGCAATCCGGCGCTGGCTGAGCGCGTGCGCGCGCAAGAATTTGCTGCCGAACTTGCCTCGAGCATGGACCATCTCGACCAGCTCGAAGCGCAGAGCATCTACATCTTCCGTGAGGCCTTTGCCCGGCTGAAGAAGATTGCCCTGTTGTGGTCACTCGGCAAGGACTCCAACGTCATGATCTGGCTGGCGCGGAAAGCCTTCTTCGGCAAGATGCCGTTCCCGGCCCTTCACGTCGATACCGGCAAGAAGTTTCCGGAGATGTATCGCTTCCGCGATCATTACGGCAAGGAATGGGATCTCGATCTGCGCGTCGAGCCCTGCCCGCCGATCGATGCCGTCGACCCAACGCTGCCGCCGGCCGCCCGGTCCGCCGCGCGCAAGACCGAGGGCCTCAAGATGGCGCTCGCAAAATATGGCTTCGACGGCCTGATCGCCGGCATCCGCCGCGACGAGGAAGCAACGCGCGCCAAGGAGCGCGTGTTCTCGCCGCGCGGCTTGGAGGGCAATTGGGACGTGCGCGACCAGCCGCCGGAATTCTGGGATCATTTCAACGCCTCGCCGCCGCAAGGCGCGCATCTGCGCATCCATCCGATCCTGCATTGGACCGAGGCCGACATCTGGGCCTACACCAAGCGCGAGAACATCCCGATCATTCCGCTGTACCTTGCCAAGAACGGCAAGCGTTATCGCTCGCTGGGTGACCAGGACATCACCAATCCGGTTGCCTCGAATGCCTCGAACATCGACGAGATCCTGATCGAGCTCGAACAGACCAAGGTGCCGGAGCGCTCGGGGCGCGCGCTCGACCACGAGACCGAGGACGCCTTCGAGCGCCTTCGCGTCGCCGGCTATCTCTGATCAAGGACGCGGCCATGAACATGATCGTCACGTCAGCCTCGCCCGGCACGCCGAACGGCACCACGCGTCCCCAGGTCCGCATCGTCATCGTCGGCCATGTTGACCACGGCAAGTCGACCCTGGTCGGCCGCCTCCTGCATGAAACCGGCAGCCTGCCCGAGGGCAAGCTCGAAATGCTCAAGGCCGTCAGCGCGCGGCGCGGCATGCCGTTCGAATGGTCGTTCCTGCTCGACGCGCTGCAGACCGAGCGCGACCAGGGCATCACCATCGACACCACGCAGATCCGCTTCCGCACCAATTCGCGCGACATCGTGCTGATCGATGCGCCCGGCCACGCCGAATTCCTCCGCAACATGATCACCGGCGCCTCGCAGGCCGACGGTGCGGTGCTGATCATCGACGCGCTGGAGGGCGTGCGCGACCAGACCAGGCGGCACGGCTATCTCCTGCATCTGCTCGGGGTGAAGCAGGTCGCCGTCGTCGTCAACAAGATGGACCGCGTCGATTTCTCCGCCGCACGCTTCAAGGACATCAGCGACGAGATCTCCGCGCATCTGAACGGCCTCGGCGTGACGCCCACGGCCGTGATCCCGATTTCCGCGCGTGACGGCGACGGCGTTGCGATGCGCACCGACCGCATCTCTTGGTACAAGGGACCGACCGTGGTCGAGGCGCTTGATCACCTCGAGCCGGCGCGTCCGCTGGAAGCGCTGGCGATGCGGCTGCCGGTGCAGGCGATCTACAAGTTCGACGACCGCCGCATCGTCGCCGGCCGCATCGAATCCGGCAGCCTGATTGCCGGCGACGAGATCGTGATCATGCCGGCCGGTAAGATCGCCAAGATCAAGACGGTCGAGAGCTGGCCGGCGACGCCGGTAGCGGGCCGTCAGGGCGCCGGCCGCTCGGTCGGCATCACGCTCGACCGCGAATTGTTCATCGAGCGCGGCGACATCATCGCGCATGCGGGCAGCGCCCCGCGCGAGACGCGGCGGCTGCGGGCGCGCATCTTCTGGCTGCACGACAAGCCGCTTGCCAAGGGCGACCAGCTTTTGGTGCGCTGCGGCCCCAAGGAAAGCCGCGCCACCGTGGTCGCCATCGAGAAGGCGGTCGATCCCGGCGAGCTCTCAAGCAGCGAGAACAAGGCGATCGGCCGCAACCATGTCGGCGAGATCGACATCTCCCTGTCCAATCCGATCGCGACCGATCCCTACACCGAAAATCCGCGCACCGGCCGCCTCGTGATCGAGGTGTCCGGGCGCATCGCCGGCGGTGGCCTGGTGCTGTCGGTCGATGCCGGTCAGCGTGCCGTGCCTGTCGACATCGTGCCGGTGGAATCGGCGCTGCGCAGCGACGAGCGCTCGGCCCGCTACCGCCACAATGGCGCCGTGGTCTGGCTTACCGGCCTGCCGGCTTCCGGCAAGTCGACGCTGGCGCGGGCGCTGGAGCGGCGTCTCTTCACCAATGGCGGCTCGCCGATCCTGCTCGATGGCGACACGCTGCGCGCCGGGCTCAACAGCGATCTCGGCTTCTCCGCCACTGATCGCAGCGAGAACATCCGCCGCCTCGCCGAGGTCGCGACGCATCTCGCCCGCAACGGCCACATCGCCATCGTCGCGGCGGTCTCGCCCGCGCGCGAAGATCGCGCCGCCGCGCGTCGCATCGCCGACACCGCGTTTCGCGAAATCCATGTCGCGACGCCCGCCGAGGTGTGCGAGGAGCGCGATCCCAAGGGCCATTACAAGAAAGCCCGCGCCGGCGCACTCGCCTCGTTCACCGGCATTGGCAACGACTACGAGAAGCCTGAGGCCGCCGAGCTCGTGATCGATACGTCGAAGCGGACGGTTGCGGAAGCGGCCGACGAGATCGAGCAGATGCTGAAGGCATCAGGCGTGCTGTTCGACGAGCTCGTGGACCTCGCTGCGAATATTTGAGGCCGCCCTAGTCGTCGCCCGGCTCGGCCGGGCGACCCAGTATTCCAGAGACAGCGTTGGAATACGAAGAAGCCGCAGCGTACTGGATTCCCCGCTTGCCGCCTTCGCTAAAGCTTCGGCGCCCCTAGACCTCAACCTCGGCGAAGCCTTAGCGTAGCCGGGTCGCGGGGAATGACACCGGTGCGTGGGACCGTCTCCCACCTCTCCTTGACATTTTGACAAGCTCCCGGGGGTCTTCTCACGGCCTCTTTTTTGGGGCTAATAGGCCCCCGAAAGCCGCCCCGCGTGGGCGCATTTTGCTGCTGTCGGGTCAAAAGCAGCCAAAAACAGCCATTTCCAACAAGAAAGCCCATCATGAAACGCGTCGACGCCCACGGATTGAAGATCGCACCCGTCCTGTTTGACTTCATCGCCAAGGAAGCGGCCCCGAAAACCGGGATCGCGCCGGATGCGTTCTGGGCCGGGCTTGCCGGCATCATCAAGGAGTTGGGACCGAAGAACCGCGAGCTGCTCGCATTCCGCGACAATCTGCAGGCCAAGATCGACGACTGGCACCGCGCGGGCAAGGGCAAGGCGTTCGACCTCGATGCCTATACCGCCTTCCTCAAGGAGATCGGCTATCTCGTCCCGGAGCCGGCGACGCAGAAGGTCGAGACCGCCAATGTCGACGAGGAGATCGGCAAGATCTGCGGCCCGCAGCTCGTCGTGCCGCTCACCAATGCGCGCTACGCGCTGAACGCGGCGAACGCACGCTGGGGCTCGCTCTATGATGCGTTCTACGGCACCGATGCGATCCCGCACGACCCGTCCGAGAGCGGCAAGGGCTACAACAAGGCGCGTGGCGACAAGGTGATCGCCAAGGCCAAGGCGTTCCTCGATAACGCCGTGCCGCTCGCGACCGGCAGCCACACCGACGTGACCGGTTATAGCGTCGTCGCGAGCCAGCTCGCGGTGAAGCTGAAGAGCGGCAACGCCACCGCGCTGAAGAATGCCGCGCAGTTCGCGGGCTTCCAGGGCGATCCAGCCGCGCCGAGCGCCGTGCTGCTCGTCAACAACGGCCTGCATATCGAGGTCAAGATCGACCGCAGCAGCGCGATCGGCAAGGACGATCCGGCCGGCGTCGCCGACATGATCATGGAGGCTGCGGTCTCCACCATTCTGGACATGGAGGACTCGGTCGCCGCGGTCGATGCCGAGGACAAGGTGCTGGTCTACCGCAACACGCTCGGCCTGATGAACGGCACGTTGTCGGCCGATTTCGAGAAGGGCGGCAAGACGCTGACCCGCTCACTCAACGCCGACCGCAGCTACAAGACTCCCGACGGCAAGGGCGAGCTCAAGCTGCACGGCCGCAGCCTCCTCCTGATGCGCAATTGCGGTCACCACATGTTCACCGACGCCGTGCTCGACGAGAAAGGCGAAGAGATTCCAGAAGGTCTGCTCGATGCCGCGGTCTCTGGCCTGCTCGCGATCCACGACCTCAAGGGCAATTCCAAGGTCAAGAACAGCCGCACCGGTTCTGCCTACATCGTGAAGCCGAAGATGCACGGCCCGGACGAGGTCTCGCTGACCTGCGAGATTTTCGACCGCGTCGAGAAGATGCTCGGCCTGCCCGAGAACACGCTCAAGGTCGGCATCATGGACGAGGAGCGACGCACCACCGTCAACCTCAAGGCCTGCATCCAGCGCGCCTCCAAGCGCATCATGTTCATCAACACCGGCTTCCTCGACCGCACCGGCGACGAGATCCACACCTCGATGGAAGCGGGTCCGATGATCCGCAAGAACGAGATGAAGGCGCAGGCCTGGATCAAGGCCTATGAGGACTGGAACGTCGACATGGGCCTGATCGATGGCCTGCCCGGCCACGCCCAGATCGGCAAGGGCATGTGGGCCGCGCCCGACAAGATGGCGGACATGCTGGCCCAGAAGCTCGGCCATCCGCAGGCCGGCGCCACCACCGCCTGGGTGCCCTCGCCGACCGCGGCGACGCTGCACGCGCTGCACTACCACCAGGTCAACGTCATCGCGCGCCAGGAGGAACTCGCCAAGGGCGGACCGCGCGCAAAGCTGTCCGACATCCTCACCATTCCGGTGTCGAAGTCGAACTGGGCGCCCGATGACGTCAGGCAGGAGATCGACAATAATTGCCAGGGCATCCTGGGCTATGTCGTGCGCTGGATCGACCAGGGCGTCGGCTGCTCGAAGGTGCCCGACATCCACGACGTCGGCCTGATGGAAGACCGCGCCACCTTGCGCATTTCCAGCCAGCACCTTGCCAACTGGCTGCATCAGGGCGTCATCACCGAGGCGCAGGTGATGGAATCGCTTAAGCGCATGGCCGTCGTCGTCGACAAGCAGAACGCGGATGATCCCATCTACAAGCCGATGGCGCCCGCCTTCGACGGCGTCGCCTTCAAGGCCGCCTGCGACCTCATCTTCAAGGGGCGGGAGCAGCCGAACGGCTACACCGAATACATCCTCACCGCGCGCCGCCGCGAGGCCAAGGCTCTTGCATAAAAAGGCTCTTGCATAAAGAGGCTCTTCGATAAAAGAGGCTCTTGGATAAAGAGGCGCTCGGCTGAGCAGAGTCACGGAACATCGAAAGCCCCGGCCGAACCCGGGGCTTTTTTGTTGGGGAAACGTCGCGCTGTGTCACGGAACAGGCTGCGTGCGCCTCGCGTTGTCGGGCCATCAACCAACGGGAGATGGTCATGGACTGGAATCGGATCGAAGGAAACTGGAAGCAGTTCAAGGGATCGGCCAAGGAGAAATGGGGCAAGCTCACTGACGACGACCTCCAACTGATCGAGGGCCGCCGCGAGCAGCTTGAGGGCCGGTTGCAGGAGCGTTACGGCAAGGCCAAGGACCAGGTCCGTCAGGATGTCGACGACTGGCTGAAGTCGCTGCACTGAAGCAGCACGAACGAAGCCCCGGCGAAAGCCGGGGCTTTTGATTTGAGGTGTAGCCCCGGATGGCGTGAAGTGCGATCCGGGACCTTCGCTGCGGCCCGGATACCGCTTCGCTTGTCCGGGCTGCGATTGCTAGAACACCGCCAGGTATTTCAGCAGCGAAACAATGCCGATGATGATGACGATGACGCGCGCGATCTGCTTGGCGCGGCCGTCCATTGGCAGCATGTTGATGAGATAGAGCACAAGAATGACGACGAGAAAGGTGACGAGTACGCCAACCAGCATCGCGAGGCCCCCTTCAGGCAATTGCTACGCTGTTCTAACGCGCTGCACCCAAGCCGGTTCCATCTCGGAAACCCTCCGCGCGATCTCATGAGGCCGTCTCCGCGGCAGGCCAATCCGGCATTTGCCGTCCGACAAGGTTCGGAGGCCGACAGATGCGGCGTTTCCTACTCTTTCGCTACCACGGGGACCTGGCGGAATCTCGCGCGCACTGAATCCGGCAGCGGCGAGAAATTCATCGCAACGCCGCGGCGGTCGTTGGCATTGCGGCTGGCGACCACTAAACCATTGGCGCCGGCGACGATATCGCCCTTGCGCAGGGTCGGATCGTCCTCGACCTTGACGGATGCGAGCCCCACCGGGTTCTTGCCGTTGCAGGTGCAACCCGCGACGATCTCATTGCGATAGCGGTATGCGTTGGGCAGATCCGAATAGGATTTTCCCTTCTCCGTCGTGGCATCGTCGATGTTGCCGCCGTAGACCAGCGAGGTTTCCGAGGCAGGGCAGAAACTCTTGCAAGATTGCGCCTTGCTCTCGGCATCATTGCCTTGTGCCGGGAAGTAGCGACCGTCGCAGCTGCGCACGCAATAGGCGGTGCCGCCGCCGTAGGACGCGCGCTGGCGTGGCGCCTCATAGCGCGGCATATCGTCGGTGGGGAAAGGCATCCGGATTTCCGGCGGTGGCCTCATCCGAAAGCCGCCGAACAGGCCCGAGAAGAAATCCTGCGCATGCGCCGACGGCGCCATCGCCAGCCCGCTGGAGACGACGACGACAATCGCCACTCCGCCCGCCAGTTTGTCAATCAGCCGTCTCGCCATAGGACCTCGCAGACTAATTCACGGCCGACGTGGTCATGTTCAGCGCCTGCCGACCCGAAGGCAGTGTCGTCACGGCCGGACGCTTGCGCACGGGATCACCTCCCTTCGCCATTAACGGCGCGTTCTTCGGCAGCACCACGACCTTGGCGCCGACATTGACGCGGCTATACAGGTCGACGACGTCCTCGTTGGTCATGCGGATGCAGCCGGACGAGACGAACTTGCCGATGGTGGAGGGATCATTGGTGCCGTGGATGCGGTATTGGCTCGAGCCGAGATACATCGCGCGCGCACCGAGCGGGTTGCCGGGCCCGCCGGCGACGAAGCGCGGCAGATAGGGCTGGCGCGCGATCATCTCGGCCGGCGGATGCCAGTCCGGCCACTCGGCCTTGCGGCTGACGCTTTGCACGCCCGACCAGGTAAAGCCCTCGCGGCCGACGCCGACGCCGTAGCGGATCGCGCGGCCGCCTCCGAGCACGTAATAGAGATAGGTGCTGTTGGTATCGATGACGATGGTACCGGCCGGCTCGCTCCGGTCGAAGCCGACGATCTGCCTGCGCAGCCGGTCGGGCAATTGGGCATCCTCATCGGCGACCTGCGGCGCCTCGTTGATGTCATCCTGCGAATAGCCTTGGTCCTGCAAGTGTTGGCCCTGCAAGTATTGGCCCTGCGAGTAAAGGTCCTGCGGATACACCCGCTGCATCGGCGCATAGCCGAAGGTTTGGGCGCTTGCGGTGCCCACCGGCACTGCGAGAAGAGCGGTTGCGAAGGCGAACGCGCCGACGGCGCGCGGCGAGAAGCTGCGACGGACTGCAAACAACTTTGTCATGAGCTGCCCCGTTGGATGTGCATCAGGTGATGCGCTGCCTCAACAAACTCCGCCGCCTCGATCGAAGTTCCGGCGCAGCGTGCGGCAGCGACGTCACAGTCAAGCGAGCATCCGTTCACGAAGCCGCGATGGAACCAGCACGCCGCCCAAGCATTAGTCACGTCATCAATGGGCGCGCGGATCACGGATTCCGTGCGGGAGAGATATTGTGCGCGTCCTACCCAGTGAACGTTTGATTTCCGGCAACAGCGAAGGCGATCCGCTTCCCGAGAGCCATGTCGAGCTGCCGCCGGTGATCCGCCGCACTGAATTCGTCGCGTTCGCGCTGGCCGGGCTGTTGCTGATCGCCATCGTCGCCGTGCTCTATGTCGGCCGGGCGTTCTTCCTGCCGGTCGTGATGGCGTTCGTCATCGGGACCATGCTGTCTCCGGCGGCCACCTTCCTGGAGCGAAGCAAGGTCCCACGCAGCGTCGGCGCCGTGCTGATCGTGGTCGCAGTGAGCGCGGTGGTCGCTTTCGCCGTCGCGTTGATCGCTTCGCCGGTCATGGCGTGGAGCACGCGCCTGCCAGAGCTCGGCGCGCAATTGAAGGACAAGCTGCACGTGTTCGACCGGCCGCTTGCGCTCTGGCGGGAGCTGCAAGCCATGCTCGGCGGCTCGGAGGGATTGCCGAGCCTGCACATGCCCAAGATCGAGTGGGTGCAGCCGACGCTGGAATTCCTGTCACCGACCTTTACCGAATTCCTGCTGTTCTTCGTCACCCTGATCCTGTTCATCGCAAGCTGGCGCGACCTGCGGCGGGCCATGATCATGACCTTCAGCAATCACGACGCGCGGCTGCGCACGCTCCGGATCCTCAACGAGATCGAGGTCCATCTCGGCAATTATCTGCTGACCGTCACCCTCATCAATGTCGGCGTCGGCGTCGCCACCGGCCTGATCTGTGCGCTGACCGGAATGCCCAATCCGGCCGGGCTCGGCGCACTGGCGGCCACGCTCAACTTCATCCCGATCATCGGGCCCGTGGCGATGTTCGTGGTGCTGGTCGTGGTCGGGCTGATCGCCTTCCCGACCCTCGGCGGCGGCCTGATGGCCGCGCTCGCCTTCGGTGGCCTCACCTTTCTTGAGGGTCACTTCATCACGCCGACGATCATCGGGCGGCGGCTCGCCCTGAACGCGCTCGCCGTGCTGCTCGCGCTCGCATTCTGGACCTGGCTGTGGGGGCCGATGGGCGCGTTCCTGTCCTCGCCGCTCCTGATCGTGGCGCTGATCCTGAAGGACCACCTGCTGCCGGAGAATTCGCCGCAGCTGCCGCAAGCCTGACCGGTTTCAGCGAACGGAACTTACCCGGCGACGAAACGTTCTCCGCCCATCTCAGCCGTCAACAGTTCGGAGCTCCCGATGTCCACGCCCAATGCCGAAGCCGGGATGAGAGACTGGACCGACAAAGCCACCCGAGACCGCCTCGAAAAGGATGTAGCAGCCGTGAAAAGCGATATCGCCGCCCTCACCGACCAGATCACCGACGCGCTCAATACTTTCGCCAACTCCACCAGCAAGCAGGCTCGCCGCGGCTATCGCCAGGCGCGCGAGAACATGGACTCCGCGATGGACGACATGTCCGAGCGCGGCAGCGCGATGATGGAAGCTGCACATAACGCCTACGGCTCGATCGAGGAGACGCTGGAAGAGGCGATCACGCAGCGGCCGCTGGCGACCGTCGGGCTGGCGCTCGGCATCGGCTTCCTGATCGGCGTCGCCTGGCGTCGCTAAGGATGTCGACGCCCATTTGATACGGCGGCGGCACGCCGCCGCTGTTGGCTCGTGACCATTCGGCTGGCGGGGATTGAGGAGCAAGGCCATGTTTCAGCGCATCATCGACGGCATCAGCGCATCAACCGGCACGACGGTTCGGCTGACCTCCCTTGCCGCGGGCGCTGCCTTCGCGCTGCTCGTGACCACAGGCTTCCTCTGTGCCGCCGTCTTCATTTGGGTGCTGCAGAAATATGGCCCGGTGCAGGCTTGTCTTGCCGGCGCCGGCATCTTCTTCCTATTGACCCTGGCCGCGGCAGGCTCCTATTGGAGCTACAAGCGCGAGGTGCAGAAACGCGCCCAGATCGCGGCCGAGCGCGCCGCGAAATCGGCCGCGCAGAGCATGCTTGCAGATCCGATGCTCCTCGCCACTGGGCTCCAGATCGTTCGTGCCATCGGCGTCAAGCGGCTGCTGCCGATCCTGGCGATCGGGGGCGTCGCCCTGGGCATCCTGGCGAGCCGCGCCGGCGTGTCCGACGAGGTGTCGGCCGAACCTGCCGAGTAGCGATCGGAGCTGGGTAGAAAATTTCGTCGTAAGTCCTTCCGGCGCATCTATCCTACTTCGATAGTAGGCGAGGGCCGCAGTCTGCGCCGTTCGGCGCGATTGCCTTGCCGCTCACGCAAACGCTACTCGGACGAGCAGGCGGTTGCCGTTAAAAGCATCATCCTGATTCCCAAAGCTATTTTGCTCAATGAAACCGTCCGTCAAGGCGAACCTCGCCGCATTCCAGCATGACGCCAGGCTCTATCTGACGCTCGGCATCGCCAATTGGTCCATATTCGTCGACCATATTCCCAACAACGTCGTCAACCTGCTGACGCTGCGCAATTTCGGCTTCAGCGGCGCGGCGGACCTGTTCGTGTTCGTGGTGGGCTACGGGGTCGCCATCATCCATGGCAGGATGGCGCTGGAACGCGGCTACTTGGTCGCGGCGACGCGCATCTTTCGCCGGGTCTGGCGGCTCTATGCCGCCTATGTCGTGCTGTTCGTGATCTATATCGATGCCATCGCCTATGTCGCCAGGCAATCGATGGCGCCGGAGATCATCCACCAATACAACATCTCCGGAATTCTCGAGCATCCACTGCGCATCCTGGTCCGCGGTCTCGTGCTCCAGGAAGAGCCGCTGAACCTCGACCTGCTGCAGCTGATGGTCCCGCTGATGGCGTTCTTTCCGTTCGCGTTGTGGGGCCTGCTGCGGGGCCCGAACCTGACGCTGGCGGCATCGGTCGCGCTGTATCTCGCCGCACGCTGGTTCGACTGGAATTTTCGGATCTATCCGGACGGGGAATGGACCTTCAATCCGCTGTGCTGGCAGATGTTGATGGTGCTGGGCGGCTGGTTCGCCGTGACGGGCGCTCCGGGACGTGCGCTGCACGGCATGTCCTGGCTGCGGATCCTCGCCGGCGCCTACCTGGTCTTCGCGATGGCCGTCACCTTGATGCGCCATTCGCCGGCGCTGTCGGCTTACCTGCCCGATCTGCTCCTCAACAGCATCGCTCCGACCGACAAGGAAAACCTCGCTCCCTATCGGGTGGTCCACTTCCTCGCCCTCGCATTCATTGCCACCCATCTCATTCCGGCGGATCACCCCGGCCTGAGATGGAAACCGCTGCAAGCGGTGATCGCATCTGGTGAGGAATGGCTCGCGGTATTCTGCGTCGCCGTGTTCCTATCCTTCGCTGGCCACCTCATCCTGATCACCGGGCCGAACCTGGCGGTGATGCAGGTGGCGGTGAGCATCACCGGCTTCGCGGCGATGACCGGGCTCGCCTACTACATCGCCTGGTCAAAACGGCAGGATCTGCCGGCAGCCCTGCGGCAGCAGGCCCAGAGCTGATCGCTTCGCGATGAAATCGTGCGATTCTGCTAGGCCGAATGCCGCCCCTGGGCTATGCCGGGACCCTGCGTGAGGAGACCGGGCGTGGCGATGGCGAAAGACGGGCGTGAAGAGGCGGAGCGCGCGCCCCGGCGCGGCCGGCCAAGGTCGATCGAGACCACCAACGCCATCCTCGAAAGCGCCTATGCACTGATGGCGACCACCGGCCTTGCCGCCACCACCATCGATGCGATCGCACGGCACTCCAGCGTGTCCAAGATGACGATCTACAAATGGTGGCCGTCGCGGGAAGCGCTGCTGATCGACGCCTTCCTCCACCATGCGTCGCAGATGCTGCCGCTGCCGCCCGCGAGCGCCGGCACGCCCGCGGCGCGCGCGCGGCGCCACGCCGCTGCCTATGCCGAGGCGCTGCAGGGCGAGTTCGGCAAGGTCCAGCTCGCCGTCGTCTCCGAATGCATCTCCAAGACCGGGTCGGCCGAGCTGTTCTACGCCCGGTACCTGCAATTCCGCCGCGACGCGCTGGTGGACATGATCGCCGCCGGCCAGAAGGACGGCAGCATTCAGGCCGAGGGTCCCCCCGAAAATCTATACGACGCGATCTATGGCAGCCTGTTCTACCGCTATATCTTCGGCATCGCGCCGATCACACCCGGCTACGCGCGCAGCCTCGTCGATCTGGTGTTACGGCCGAAGGGCTAGCTTCGCACCGGCCTGACCGGCGCCGAGATTTTGTCCGTGCGGTCGCGCTCGGTCATGTCGACCACCGTCTCCATCGGCGCGGTCAATTCATAGACGTAGGAGACGTCGGTGAAGAAGCGCTTGGCGGTCCCCCCCAGCGCCTCGGGCGCGACGCGGTCGAGCAGGATCAGGCCGAAATCGGAATCGGGCCGGCGCGTCGCCTCGCTGGTGTTGAACTCCTCCCAGCGGAAATGGAAGACCTCATCGCCCTCCTCGCCGGTCACCGTCCAGTTGGCGGTGATGTGCGGATGCTTGCCGACCAGCGACAGGCCCTCGTCGGAATGCGAGGCGAGCTCGAAGAACAGCAGCGACAGGCTTTGTGCGGCACGCGCGCTGACCGCGATGTCGGGGCCGGTGACGGCGATGCGATCGGCATGCGGAATCGCGCGCGCCTCGAACAGGCCCTTCAACTTGACGCCCTGCCACTGGCTCTCGCTGAGCAGCGAGACCACATTGGACATGGCGTGGATGCGCCCGATCAGGAGCTCGCGCGCGATGTCGATGTCCGAGCCGTGGCGCAAAGTGCGCGTCACGATCGACTGGATCACCGCCAGGATGTTCTTGACGCGGTGGTTGAGCTCGTCGATCACCGCGGTCAAACGCCGCTCGAAGCCGATCCTGACCTGAATCTCCCGGCTGAGCCGCAGATTGTTGTAGGCGACGTAACCGAACAGGCCGCACACCATTGCGGTGATGGCAAAGCCGATCGCCGCCACGATGATGGCGGTCTGCTCGGCGCGGCGCACCGAATTGGTCTTCGCGTAATAGCCGAGCTGCCAATCGCGGCCACCGAAGCTCACCGTGCGCGTCGCCGACGGCGCCCCGTCCGCCGCCGCGATCCGCGTCGAGACCACGCCCTCATCATTGGCGATCAGCTCGCCGCCGTCCTTGCGCGGATCCCTGAGCGCCACCGCGAACAGCGACATGTCGTCATTGGCCAGCATCAGCGAGGCGAGCTCGTAGGAAAATGTGACGAAGCCGGCCGGCTCCGTCGCACCCTCGGGAACGACTGGCGCGGCCACGATGATGCCGATCGGCCCGTTTCCGCGGATCAACGGCACCGGGTCGGAGGCAACCGACCTCTTTTGGGCGCGCGCCCGCGTGAGCATCGCGCTGCGAACCGGATCCTGATCGTAGCTGCGGCCGGGCAAGGCCGTGGTCTCGTTGCTGCGCGGCTCGAGATCCAACAGCACGTCGATCGGCTGGGTGACATCGGCAGGATTGATCGGCTTGTCGTCAAACGAGCGGATCTGCGGATTCGGGAAGCCGGCGCTGGCGATGGCGGCTTGCGCGTCCGCAAGCTCGTTCGGCTTCAGCCGGGCGATCCAGCCGGCCACCACAAAGTCGGTCTTGAAGGCGTAGATCGCCGAGCGCAGCGGCTCCAGCATGTTCGGCTTGATCACCGACGGCGCGCGGAACAGGCCCGAGGCGACACGCGCGAGCAGCTCCCGCTCGGTCAGGCGGTCCTGAACCAGGCTCGCATGCACGTCGATCGCACGCGCCAGCGCGATCCGGTCCAGCGCCAGCTCCTGGTCGTGGACGCGATAAGCCGCAAGCCCGGAGAGCAAGGCCCCGAGCAGAGCGATGAAGCCGATGATGAAACCCAGCCTGACCACGCGATTACTCAGGCGAAAGCAGGAAGTCGGCAATGAACACGGAGCACATGAACGCCGCTCGAACGGCCAGAGGCCGAAGCAGGGTAAACCCCAGTGGCGGAGATAATGAAGGAGGAGGCATCAGTACGCAACTTGGGTCGCCTGAAAAGCTTAATCCGCCCGGCCGATGGTCTGGCCGGGATGATCTTCGCCCCGGGCGCCGGAGGTAGTTAATCGCCGTGTGCGAGATTTGTTCCGCGGTTGCGGCATGGCCCAGGCGTTAACGGCGAAAAACGCCTGCGCCAACTGGTCGCGTCCGGTTAGCCGGCCCGTTTCAGGCCGCCTTTGGCCTCGATGAAACCGACGATTCGGTCGAGCCCCTCGCTCTTCTTGAGGTTGGTCATGACGAAGGGCCGCTCGCCGCGCATGCGCCTGGCATCCGTCTCCATCTTCTCCAGGGAGGCGCCGACATGGGGCGCAAGGTCGGTCTTGTTGATGACCAGGAGGTCGGACCGGGTGATACCCGGGCCGCCCTTGGACGGGATCTTGTCGCCGGCGGCGACGTCGATGACATAGATGGTAAGGTCGGCCAGCTCCGGGGAAAAAGTGGCAGCGAGATTGTCGCCGCCGGATTCGATCAGCACAAGGTCAAGTCCGGGAAACTTGGCGCGCATGTCCGCGACCGCAGCGAGATTCATCGAGGCATCCTCGCGGATCGCCGTGTGCGGACAACCGCCGGTCTCGACGCCGGCGATGCGATCCGGCGTCAGCGATCCCGAACGCACCAGGAACTCCGCATCCCATTTGGTGTAGATGTCGTTGGTGATTGCCGCAATGTCATAGCGCTCGCGCATGGTCTTGCAGAGCAGGTCCATCAGCGCGGTCTTGCCCGATCCGACCGGACCGCCGACGCCGACACGCAAGGGACCGTGAGATTTCGCCATGTGACTCGTTCTCTCCTGATGACTTGACGGCCGCACCGCTCACGACCGAAACAAGCGGGTATATTGCGTCTCGTGCCGCAAGCTGGCGAGATCGGCCCGGAACGTCGCGCTGCCGAGATCATCCAAGGTTGCATTCAGCGCGCGATTGGCGGTGGCGGCGACGGCGGCTTCCAGCTTCACCAGCACACGCTGGCTATCGGTCTGGCCGAGCGGAATGAGCCGGCTGGCGGCGGAAATCCAGTTCGAGACCAGCGCATGCAGGAAGGCGTGCAGCGTCGGCGCCAACGGCACGGCGTGCATCGCGGCAACCACACCGACCGCGACCGGATAGACCAATGGCGCGCTGCATGCCGCGACCGTCGCGTCCAGTCCGTCGGCATCCCACGCGGCGCGCGAGATGTCGATGAAGGCGCGGCCCTGTGAGGTCGTCTCCAGCTGCCGCTCGCGCGACGGCACGAAGGCGCTCGCGAGCTCGGCGATCTCGTTCAATGCGGCCGTCTCGCCCGATTCCGTGGCGCGATAGGCGTGGACCAGAAACGTCGCGTCACAGAAGCCGGAGCCGTCGCCGAGCATCGCATCGAGCCAATCCGCCAGCGTCGTCGTGTCGGTGACGTCGCCCGCCTCGACCGCCCATTCGATGCCGCTGGAGTAGGAGAAGCCGCCGACGGGAAATGCCGGCGAAAGCCAGGTCATCAGCCGGTACAGCGCCGCCGCCTCGCCCTCGGCAAGATCACCGGCGCCGACCGGCTCATTTGTGGTCATGAGCATGCTTGTGGCCGTGGTGATGGTCGGGATGATCGCAATGCTCGTCGTGGTGATGGTGGTGCTCGTGGCTATGGTCGTGCGAGCCATGATCATGGTGGTGGCCATGGTCATGGTGATGATGGCCGTGATCGTGATGCGCATGGTCGTGTCCATGCGCATGGCCGGCATCGGCGTAGGCGCCGCCTTCGGGATCGAACGGCGCCTCGATCTCGATCACACGCGCGCCGAGGCCCTTCACCATCGCCTCGATGACGTGATCGCGGCGGATGCGCAGGGCCTTGGCCAAGATCTGGGTCGGCAGATGACGGTTGCCAAGATGCCAGCCGACGCGGACGAGGTGGTGCGGATCGCGGCCGCGGATTTCGAGCAGCGGCTCGGGCGCCGCGACCACCTCGATCAGCCTTCCATCCTCCAGCACCAGCGCATCGCCGCCGCGCAGCGCGACGGCATGTTCCAGGTCGAGCAGGAATTCGAGACCACGCGTTCCCGTCATCACCATGCGACGACGGTGCCGATCGTCGAAATCGAGCACGACCGTGTCCACTGGTGCTTCCGTGAAGCGGTGCTGTCCCCTGACCTGCGTCGCCCGGATCATGCGTCTTACCTCTTTACCGTGTCTCGACCTTCTCGGGCGTGATGTATTCGATCTTCGGCGGCGCCGTGAAGCATTTCACAGCAACACGGCCGAACGTCTTCATGTGCTCGGCAGCGCGATGCGGCCCCAGCGCCTCCATATTCTCCCACTGCTCGACGAACACCATCTTGGCAGGGTCGGTGACGCTCTCATGGAGGTCATAGGCGATATTGCCGGGCTCTTTCCGCGTCTCCTTGATGCAGGCGGTGGCGGCTGCAATGAATTCGGCGCGCGTCTCGGGCTTGATGGTCAAGGTTGCAACGACGTAGATCACGAGAAATCCTCCCGGCTTTTCTTCTGAGGGTTACGATACCGGGCGGGACATTAGACCAGGCGGGACCGAACGCAAAACCGCAAAAAGCCGTCCCCGGACACCGCCGGGGACATGCGTCGAGCGCTATTTCAGTACATGAAATATCGCTGCGCCATCGGCAGCACCTCCGCCGGAGCACAGGTCAGGAGCTCGCCATCGGCGCGCACTTCATAGGTCTCCGGATCGACCTCGATATTGGGCGTCGCGTCGTTGTGGATCATGCTCTTCTTGGAGATCTTGCCGCGGGTGTTCTGGACGGCATAGAGCTTCTTCTCGAGGCCGAGCTTTCGCGCGAGGCCGCCGGTGACCGCGGCCTTGGAGGTGAACACCACCGAGGATGCCGTACGCGCCTTGCCGAACGCGCCGAACATCGGCTGGTAATGCACCGGCTGCGGCGTCGGGATCGAGGCGTTGGGATCGCCCATGGGCGCCGCGACGATGGTGCCGCCCTTGACGATGCAGTCCGGCTTGACGCCGAAGAAGGCCGGCGACCACAGCACGAGATCGGCCATCTTGCCCTTCTCGACCGAGCCGATCAGCTTCGACACGCCGTGCGCGATGGCGGGATTGATGGTGTACTTGGCGATGTAGCGCTTGACGCGGAAATTGTCGTTGTCCTTGCCCTTGTCCTGCGGCAGCGAGCCGCGCTGCTTCTTCATCTTGTCCGCGGTTTGCCAGGTCCGGATGATGACCTCGCCGAGGCGGCCCATGGCCTGCGAGTCCGAGGACATCATCGAGAGCGCGCCGAGGTCGTGCAGGATGTCTTCGGCCGCGATCGTCTCCTTGCGGATACGGCTCTCGGCGAACGCCAGATCTTCGGCGATGGACGGATCGAGATGGTGGCACACCATCAGCATGTCCAGATGCTCGTCGATGGTGTTGCGGGTGAACGGCCGCGTCGGGTTGGTCGACGACGGCAGCACGTTCTTCAGCCCGGCCACCTTGATGATATCAGGGGCATGGCCGCCGCCGGCGCCTTCGGTGTGGAAGGCGTGGATGGTGCGGCCCTTGAACGCCTTGATCGTGTCCTCGACGAAGCCGGATTCGTTCAGCGTGTCGGTGTGGATCATCACCTGGATGTCGTGATCGTCGGCGACCGACAGGCAATTGTCGATCGCGGCCGGCGTGGTGCCCCAATCCTCGTGCAGCTTCAGCGCACAGGCGCCGGCCCTGATCATCTCGACCAGCGCGGCGGGCCGCGAGGCGTTGCCCTTGCCGGAAATGCCGAGATTGACCGGGAAGGCGTCGAACGACTGGATCATCCGCCCCATGTGCCACGGCCCCGGTGTGCAGGTGGTCGCGAAAGTGCCATGGGACGGTCCTGTTCCTCCGCCCAGCATCGAGGTGACCCCTGACATCAGCGCGTGCTCGATCTGCTGCGGACAGATGAAATGGATGTGGCTGTCGAAGCCGCCGGCGGTGAGGATCTTGCCTTCGCCGGCGATCACGTCGGTGCCGGGGCCGATGATGATGGTAACGCCAGGCTGGATGTCGGGATTGCCGGCCTTGCCGATCGCCGAGATCATGCCGTCCTTGATGGCGACGTCGGCCTTCACGATGCCCCAATGGTCCACGATCAGCGCATTGGTGATGACGGTATCGGCCGCGCCCTGCCTGTTGGTGACCTGCGACTGCCCCATGCCATCGCGGATCACCTTGCCGCCGCCGAACTTCACCTCCTCGCCATAGGTGGTGAAATCCTTCTCGACCTCGATGATGAGGTCGGTGTCGGCCAGCCGCACCTTGTCGCCGGTGGTCGGGCCGAACATGTCGGCATAGACGGAACGCTTCATCTTGACGGACATCACAAGCCCCGTTTGCGATTGAATGTCTGGTTGGTCACAGCAAGGCCTTTGCTGCTTTCACGGCGTCATCGAATTTTTCGTCGAGCCACGCATTGCCGCCGCGGCACCCCGCCACGACCTGCGTGGCCCAGGCGATATAGTCGGCGAGATCTTCGCGCTCCCCAGCATTCGGATCGGTCTGAATGCGCGCGCCCGTATTGCTGATCTTGTCGGCGATCTTGATCAGCTTGGCGCCCGGCGATTTGTGGGGCGCGTCCTCGATCTGCTTCTGCCGCCGCTTCGCTTTCGGCAAGCTCATGTCGTCGGTGCACTCGGCAACGAGGGACGCGACCCGATCGGAAAATCTCTGCGCGAGCTCCTCGCGCGTGGTGTCGGTGTCCTCGATGGTGTCGTGCAGCCAGCCGGCCGCGACCAGCTCGGCATCGGCGCCGTTGGTCGCGGTCGCGAGCAGGTTCGCGACCTCGGCGAGATGATTGATATAGGGCTCATTGCCGCGGCCCTTGCGCGCCATGCCGTTATGGCGCTGCGCGGCGAGCTCGGCAGCTTCCGAGACGAGGCGGATTGGTGAAAGCATGGAAAATACCTCCGTTTCCGCCTCAACCATGCCGCGCCGTGCTCGTTCCTGCGGAGGTCACAGCTTTCCCATCACGTCGCCGCGGAAGCCGTAGATCGTCTTCTTCCCCGCCATGGCGACGAGCTGGACGTCGCGGGTCTGGCCGGGTTCGAAGCGGACGGCGGTGCCGGCGGCGATGTCGAGGCGCATGCCGCGCGCCTTCTTGCGGTCGAACTTCAGCGCGGGGTTGGTCTCGAAGAAATGGTAGTGCGAGCCAACCTGGATCGGGCGGTCGCCGGTATTGGCGACCGTCAGCGTCACGGTCTTGCGGCCGGCGTTGAGCTCGATCTCGCCGTCCTGGATGAAGAGTTCGCCGGGGATCATGCTCTGCTCCTACCTGATCGGCTCGTGCACGGTGACGAGCTTGGTGCCATCAGGAAAAGTTGCCTCGACCTGGATGTCGTGGATCATCTCGGGAATGCCCGGCATCACCTGGTCGCGGGTCAGAACTTGCGCGCCTGACTGCATCAGCTCGGCGACGGTGCGGCCGTCACGCGCGCCTTCCAGAATGAAGTCGGAGATGATCGCGATCGCCTCGGGATGGTTGAGCTTGACGCCGCGGTCCAGCCGGCGGCGGGCCACGATCGCCGCCATCGAGATCAAAAGCTTGTCCTTTTCGCGGGGAGACAGATTCATGCGACATCTCTTCCGTTCAACACGTCAATTCAACCAGTCTAGTTCAGCCAGAGCCGCGGCAGGGCCGCACCGGTGCGCGCCAGCACCGTCATCATGTCGGCGCGCAAGCGCGCCGCATCTTGGGCACAGAACCGCGCCATTGCAAAGCCATTCCAGGCCGAGATTCCGACTTCGCCGGAGAACGATTCCGACGCCTCCCGGATGCGCTCGACCAGGGCTTCGTCGCCGGGCACGATCAGGGCTGTGCCGATCGCCGCGCCACCTTTGGCGACGGCGGACCGGCCGAGCTTGGCACCAATATCGCCGTCGAGCCGGACCGTCTCGGCGAACACCAGCCGCCCGCCGCGGCGTAGCCGCCAGCGGTCGACGAACTCGCCCTGCTCCATCCGCTCGCCCATGGCGGTGCGGCCGAACACCACGATCTCGCAGAGCAGGAGCGAGGCCGCCTCGTCGAGGTCGATGTCGAAGCGGCGCTGGACGCGGGCACGGTCGAACAGAATCGTCTCCTGGGGCAGCCAGGCAAGATGCGCGTCCGCGCCGACCTTCAGGGCGATGTTGAGCTGCGCTGCCGCTCCGGGCGTGCGATAGACCTTTTCGGCGGCCGCTGTGGTCAGCGTCAGCCGCGCTGCATCCGCCGCCGCTATCTCGATATCAAAGCGATCACCGCCGGCAACACCGCCGGCCGTGTTGACGAACACGCCGGACAGACCCTGATCTTCCGGCGAGGGAAAGCGGACGCGGAGCGAACCGGATTCATGCAAGGTGCCGCGCCGTGTCACCCCGTCGCGCGCATGCACGTCGAAGCGCACGGTGCCACGGGCACGGTTGGCCTCGAACAGCGTGGACGTGGCTGACAATTCGCTGCGCATCCGTCTCCCCCAACCGGTCGCGGCAGGTCTGTTCCGGCTTACAGCGCCATCTGGCGGCTGATCTCGCCCGGATCGAGATTGGAGCGGTCGCAGGTGAACTTCACCGCGCCGCGATCCATCACCGCGAAACTGTCGCCGAGTTCGCAGGCAAAGTCGAGATATTGTTCGACCAGCACGATGGCGATGTTGCCGAGGTTGCGCAGATACGAAATGGCGCGGCCGATGTCCTTGATGATCGAGGGCTGGATGCCTTCGGTGGGCTCGTCGAGCAAAAGTAGTTTCGGCCGCATCACCAGCGCGCGGCCGATCGCGAGCTGCTGCTGCTGGCCGCCGGAGAGGTCGCCGCCGCGCCGGCCCAGCATGGATTGCAGCACCGGAAACAGCGAGAACACGTCGTCCGGAATGTGCTTGTCCTCGCGCTTGAGCGGACCGAAGCCGGTCTTGAGGTTCTCCTCAACCGTCAGCAGCGGGAAGATCTCGCGGCCCTGCGGCACGAAGCCGATGCCTTTGCGCGCTCGCTCATACGGCCTGAGGCCGGTGATATCGCTGCCGTCGAACACGATTGCGCCCGAGGAGATCGGATATTGCCCGACCATCGCGCGCAGGAGTGAGGTCTTGCCGACACCGTTGCGCCCGAGCACGCAGGTCACCTTGCCGGGCTCGGCCGAGATCGAGACGCCGCGGAGCGCCTGCGCCGCGCCGTAAAACAGGTTGATGTCTTTCACTTCAAGCATCGGAAACACCTTTGCGGGCGAATAGCGAATGGCGAGTAGCGAATAGGAGAAGCGGCCAGTCCATTCGCCATTCCCTATTCGCCATTCGCTACCTTCCCAAATACACTTCGATGACCCTCTCGTTGGACGAGACCTGGTCGATGGTCCCTTCCGCGAGCACCGTGCCTTCGTGCAGGCAGGTGACCTTGACGCCGAGCTCGCGCACGAAGGTCATGTCGTGCTCGACCACCATGACGGTGTGGGTCTTGTTGATTTCCTTCAGCAGCTCGGCGGTGAGATGCGTCTCGACGTCGGTCATTCCCGCGACGGGCTCGTCGACCAGCAGCAGTTTCGGATCCTGCGCCAGCAGCATGCCGATCTCCAGCCATTGCTTCTGGCCGTGGCTGAGGCTGCCGGCGAGACGATTGCGAGCCTCGGTGAGGCGGATCGTCTCCAGCACCTTGTCGATGCGTTCGGCCTCCGCCTTGCTGCCGCGCCAGAACAGCGTGCCGCGGACCGAATGGTCGACATTGAGCGCCAGCAGGAGGTTGTCCTGCACGGTCTGGCTCTCGAACACGGTCGGCTTCTGGAACTTGCGGCCGATGCCGAGCTCGGCGATGCGGGTCTCGTCGAGGCGCGTCAGGTCGGTGACGCCGTCGAACAGCACGGTGCCTTCATCCGGCTTGGTCTTGCCGGTGATGATGTCCATCATCGTGGTCTTGCCGGCGCCGTTCGGGCCGATGATGGCGCGCATCTCGCCGGGCTCGAGCGTCAGCGACAGATTGTTGATGGCGTGGAAGCCGTCGAACGAGACGTGCACGCCGTCCAGATAAAGCATCGCGGAGGTCGCGCGGGTGTCCATGACGTTCATGACCGCTTACTCCGCCATCTTGGGTTCGGTGACGCCGTCTTCGGCCGCGGCACTCATGGAGGTGGCGGAGGTGCGTCTTTCCTTCGATTGATCCCACCAGGCATTGAAGGTGCCGACGATGCCCTTGGGCAGCAGCAGCGTCACCAGGATGAACAATGCGCCCAGCATGAACAGCCAGTACGGCGCGAGCACGCCCGAGGTGAAGAACGTCTTGGCGTAGTTGACGACGACGGCGCCGAGCGCCGCGCCGACCAGCGTGCCGCGGCCGCCGACCGCGACCCAGATCACCGCCTCGATCGAATTGCCGGGGGCGAATTCGCTCGGGTTGATGATGCCGACCTGCGGCACGTAGAGCGCGCCGGCAACGCCGGCCATGCAGGCCGACACCGTGAACACGAACAGCTTGTAGGATTCGACGCGGTAGCCGAGGAAGCGCGTGCGCGATTCCGCGTCGCGCACGGCAATCAAGACCTTGCCGAGCTTGGAGGAGACGATGGCGCGGCAGATCAGGAAGCCGATGATCAGCGCCAGACAGCTCAGCGCGAACAACGCGGCGCGCGTCCCCTCCGCCTGGACGTTGAAGCCCAGGATGTCCTTGAAGTCGGTCAGGCCGTTATTGCCGCCGAAACCAAAGTCGTTGCGGAAGAAGGCGAGCAGCAGCGCGTAGGTCATCGCCTGCGTGATGATCGACAGATAAACGCCGGTGACACGTGAGCGGAAGGCGAGCCAGCCGAAGCAGAAGGCGAGCAGGCCCGGTACGACCAGCACCATCAGCGCCGCGAACCAGAACATGTCGAAGCCGTACCAGTACCAGGGCAGCTTCTCCCAGTTCAGGAACACCATGAAGTCGGGCAGGATCGGATTGCCGTAGACGCCGCGGGTGCCGATCTGCCGCATCAGGTACATGCCCATGGCGTAGCCGCCGAGCGCGAAGAAGGCGCCGTGACCGAGCGAGAGGATGCCGCAATAGCCCCAGATCAGGTCGATCGACAGCGCCAGGATGGCGTAGCAGACATACTTGCCCCAGAGCGCGACGAGATAGGTCGGCACCTGCAGGAACGAGCCCGCGGGAAGCAGCAGGTTGGAGAGCGGAATGAGGATGCCGCAGGCCGCGACGACGGCAAGGAAGATCGTCGCGCTGCGGTCCAGCGATCGCGTCAGCATGTGAGGGGTCATGCTTCCACCGCACGGCCCTTGAGCGCGAACAGGCCGCGCGGCCGCTTTTGAATGAACAGGATGATGAGAACCAGGATCGCGATCTTGCCGAGCACGGCGCCGGCGACCGGCTCCAGGAACTTGTTGGCGATGCCGAGCGTGAAGGCGCCGACGAGCGTGCCCCAGAGATTGCCGACCCCGCCGAACACCACGACCATGAAACTGTCGATGATGTAACTCTGGCCGAGATTGGGGCTGACATTGTCGATCTGCGACAGCGCCACGCCAGCGATGCCGGCAATGCCCGAACCGAGGCCGAAGGTCAGCGCGTCGACGCGCGAGGTGGCGATGCCCATGGAAGCCGCCATGCGGCGGTTCTGCGTCACGGCGCGCATTTCGAGGCCCAGCGCGGTGTAGCGCAGCATCGCGAGCAGGATCGCGAACACGGCGAGCGTGAAGAGAAGGATCCAGAGCCGGTTATAGGTGATGGTGATCTGGCCGAGCTCGAACGCGCCGCTCATCCAGGAGGGGTTGCCGACCTCGCGATTGGTCGGGCCGAACATGGTGCGTACCGCCTGCTGCAGCACCAGCGATAGGCCCCAGGTCGCGAGCAGCGTCTCCAGCGGGCGGCCATAGAGGAAGCGGATGATGCTGCGCTCGATCAAGACGCCGATCGCGCCGGCGACGAGAAAGGCGAGCGGCACGGCGATCAAGAGCGAATAGTCGAACAGGCCGGGATAGCGGGTGCGGATCACCTCCTGCACCACGAAGGTGGTGTAGGCCCCGATCATCACCATCTCGCCATGCGCCATGTTGATGACGCCCATCACGCCGAAGGTGATGGCGAGCCCGATCGCGGCGAGCAGCAGCACCGAGCCGAGCGAGAGGCCGTACCAGGCATTCTGCACCATCGACCAGACCGCGAGCGAATTCTGGATCGAGCCGATCGCGCTCGCGGCGGCCTTGGTGACCGAGGCCGGCTGGTCGCCCATTCCGGTGAGCAGCGCCAGCGCATCCTGGTCGCCCCGCGCCTTGAGGGTTGCGACCGCTTCGAGCTTCTCGACCTCGGTGGCGTCGGACTTGAACAGCAGGATCGCGGCTCGGGCCTCAGTGAGCGCCGCCTTGACGGATTTGTTGGCTTCCTTGGCAAGCGCGGCATCGACCGCCTCGAGCGCGGTCTCCTCGTGCGACTTGAAGACGGACTGCGCGGCTTGCAGGCGCGTTCCCAGATCCGGAGACTGCAGCGTCAGGCTCCCGAGTGCGGCGTCGACGCTGCGGCGCAGGCGGTTGTTGAGGCGAACCGCGCTCGCACTGTCGGGAACGCTGGCAACGGCCTCGCCGGTCGCAGCGTCGATCGACTTGCCGTCCGCATCGGTGACGTAGACCTTCTTACTGTCGGGATCGGCCATGAGGCGACCGTCCTGAAGCGCATTGATGATCGGAAAAGCCAGCTTGCTGCCGCTGCCCGCGATCACACCGATCGCCTCTTCCGTGTCGGAAAAATCATCGTTGGCGAATTTGGCGACCGCATCCTCGAACGGACCGGCGAAGGCCGGCAGCGCGAACGCAATCAGGAACAACGAGAGTGCAAGCGAACAGAGACGAGCGGACAAATGGGCTGGCACTGTGAATGACCCCGGCAGAAATGAGTGGAGAAGGCGGCGGGATCGCCGCCCTCTCCGGTCTTGCAATGGAGCGTCAGATCGGGATCAGGAGCCCGAGCCGAGGCACTTGTTGGACTTGGTGTTGAAGTTACCGCACTTCTTGCCGACCCAGTCGCCGATCAGGTCCTTGGAGCCGTCGAGCTCCTTCGACCAGGCGTCGCCGGGGACGAGGCTCGGGGTCTTCCAGACCACGTCGAACTGGCCGTTGCCCTTGATCTCGCCGATGAACACCGGCTTGGTGATATGGTGGTTCGGGAGCATCTTGGAGGTGCCGCCGGTCAGGTTCTTGGCTTCGATGCCCGGGAGAGCGTCGATGACCTTGTCGGGATCGGTCGACTTCACCTTCTCGACCGCCTTGACCCACATGTCGAAGCCGATCACGTGCGCTTCCATCGGATCGTTGGTCACGCGCTTCGGATTCTTGGTGTAGGCCTGCCACGCCTTGATGAACTTCTCGTTCTCCGGCGACTTGATCGACTGGAAGTAGTTCCAGGCGGCGAGGTGGCCGACCAGCGGCTTGGTGTCGATGCCGGCGAGCTCTTCCTCACCCACCGAGAACGCCACCACCGGGATGTCCTTGGCCTTGATGCCCTGGTTGCCGAGCTCCTTGTAGAAGGGAACGTTGGCGTCGCCGTTGATGGTCGAGACCACCGCGGTCTTCTTGCCGGCCGAGCCGAACTTCTTGATGTCGGCCACGATCGTCTGCCAGTCGGAATGACCGAACGGCGTGTAGTTGATCATGATGTCTTCCTGGGCGACGCCCTTGGACTTCAGATAGGCCTCCAGGATCTTGTTGGTGGTGCGCGGATAGACGTAGTCGGTGCCCGCGAGCACCCAGCGCTTCACCTTCTCGTCCTTCATGAGGTAGTCGACGGCAGGGATCGCCTGCTGGTTCGGCGCAGCCCCCGTGTAGAACACGTTACGCTCGCTCTCCTCACCCTCGTATTGCACGGGGTAGAACAGGATGCTGTTGAGCTCCTTGAACACCGGGAGCACCGACTTACGCGACACCGAGGTCCAGCAGCCGAACACGACCGAGACCTTGTTCTTGGTGATCAGCTCGCGCGCCTTTTCGGCGAACAGCGGCCAGTTCGATGCGGGATCGACGACGACGGCCTCCAGCTTCTTGCCGAGCACGCCGCCCTTCTTGTTCTGCTCGTCGATCAGGAAGAGGATGGTGTCCTTCAGCGTGGTTTCGCTGATTGCCATGGTGCCGGACAGGGAGTGGAGTACACCCACCTTGATGGTGTCGTCGGCGGCCTTTGCGCCAGTCAATGAAGCCAGACCGAGCATCAGTCCGGCGGTCGCAGCGAGCACGCCGCGGCGGCTAAATGACGCCGCTATATCGTGAGTGGATTTGTTAAACATGAGTGCCTCATCTCCCTGACGCAGACGTGAAAAACGCTGCGAAACGGCCCCACGGCCGCCTGCGGTTAACGGAATCGCAAGAACCATGCCATGGGCTGGGCACCCATCAACTTATTGAATTTGCAAAACTAATTGGCAGAAATCGAAGTTTCTCCGCAGTCTTGCAGCCTAAATCATAGGCAACATAAATGTATGCGAAAGCGGCAGTCAGACTACTTTCTAAGCAAATCGCCAATTCTGGCTAAATTTCTGGCAGCAGTATTTTTGCATCGCACCCGCTGTTTCGGAGGCAAGTGCCTTGAAAGCGCCCCCTCGATGTTCCATATGAGCGTCCGAGACCTCTTGCGAATCAAGGGGTCGTAGCGAGCCGCGTGTTCTTAAGCCCTCTACGGGCCTCTGGCTTGCCCCATCTCTCCCAAGCCATCCGACACCCCAAACACGCAGGTGTCTTCTCGACACCCTTTTGCGCGCGCCGCGCTGATGCGCCGGGCGTTCGCTTTTGACATGGAAAGAACCCCTCTTTTGACTTCGTTTCAGGACTTCGGCCTCGCCGAACCCATCGCGCGCGCTCTTCGTGAAGAGAATTACGTCACCCCAACCCCGATCCAGGCCCAAACCATCCCGCTGGCATTGACCGGCCGCGACGTCGTCGGCATCGCCCAGACCGGTACCGGCAAGACCGCGTCCTTCGCGCTGCCGATCCTGCATCGTCTGCTCGAGAACCGCATCAAGCCGCAGCCCAAGACCGCCCGCGTGCTGGTGCTGTCGCCGACCCGCGAGCTGTCCGGGCAGATCCTCGACAGCTTCAACGCCTACGGCCGCCACATCCGCCTGTCCTCGACGCTCGCGATCGGCGGCGTGCCGATGGGCCGCCAGGTCCGCGCGCTGATGCAGGGCGTCGACGTGCTGGTCGCCACCCCCGGCCGCCTGCTCGACCTCGTGCAGAGCAACGGCTTGAAGCTTTCAAGCGTCGAGTTCCTCGTGCTCGACGAAGCCGACCGCATGCTCGACATGGGCTTCATCAACGACATTCGCAAAATCGTCGCCAAGCTGCCGATCAAGCGGCAGACGCTGTTCTTCTCGGCCACCATGCCGAAGGACATCGCCGAGCTCGCCGATTCCATGTTGCGCGACCCCGCCCGTGTCGCGGTGACCCCGGTGTCCTCGACCGCCGAGCGGATCAACCAGCGCATCCTGCAGGTCGACTTCGCGGCCAAGCCGGCCTTCCTGACCAAGCTGCTGCAGGACGAGGCGATCAACCGCGCGCTGGTCTTCACCCGCACCAAGCACGGCGCCGACAAGGTGGTGAAGACGCTGGCCAAGGCCGGGATCGCCGCCAACGCCATTCACGGCAACAAGTCGCAGAACCATCGCGAGCGCACGCTGGCCCAGTTCCGATCGGGCGAGATCCGCACCCTGGTCGCCACGGACATCGCCGCCCGCGGCATCGACGTCGACGGCATCAGTCACGTCATCAACTTCGACCTGCCGAACGTGCCGGAGACCTACGTCCACCGCATCGGCCGCACCGCACGCGCCGGCGCCGACGGCACCGCGATCTCGCTGGTCGCGGGCGGCGAGGAGCTCGGCTATCTGCGCGACATCGAGCGGCTGATTCGCGTCGCCCTGCCGCGGGAGGACCACCGCACCGACGCCGGCCGCCGCGACCCCGGTCCCGCCCCGTCACAGCAACGACAGGGCCGGCCGGGCGGCCGTCCGGGCCAGCGCCCGCAAGGCGCACGCCACGGTGACGGACGTCGCGCCGACGAACGGCATGCCGACGGGCGCCACCATAGTGCCGGTAAGCAAGGCGACGGCAGGCACGGTGAAGGCCGGCACGCCGAGGCGAGGCATGCCGACGGACGGCCCGGCAGTGGCCCGAATGCTTCCAAGGGTTCTCGCCGCCGCCGCTCCGGTGGTAAGATGCATTCATCGCCTGTCGACCGTCCGGAACAGCGTTCCGCGCATAGCGCCGGGACCCCTGATGGGATACAAGGCGTTGCCTTTTTGCGCCGCCAGAGTCGGCCAAACAGCCAACCGAACCGCAAACCCTATTCGCACTAGCCGTCCACGACCTGGAGATATCAATGGCTAAGGAAGAGCTGATCCAGTTCGAAGGACTGGTCACCGAAATCCTCCCCGATGCCCGCTACCGCGTGCAGCTCGACGCCGGACACGAGATCGTTGCCTATACCGCCGGCAAGATGAAGAAGAACCGCATCAAGACGCTCGCGGGCGACCGCGTGACGGTGGAGATGTCGCCCTATGACCTCGAGAAGGGCCGGCTGATTTTCCGCCACAAGGACGAACGTCCCAGCACGCCGGGCGGACCGCCCCGTCCCGGACAGCGCGGCGGCCAATTCCGCCGCCGCTAGTCGGCTGCGGCGCGGGTTCGAATTCCGATCTGTAGATTGATCCGCCGTTGACATCGGCGGATCAAAAAATCGTGCGCGTCCGGATTGTTTCGAACCGTTGCTTCCGATAAAATGAATTAATCGATTTTCGGCCGGACGACATTGGCATCCACCGGTACAGCCGGTTCAGACACGCTGACGACCCTTCCAGAAATTCGATCCTAACCCTGCCCGCGCGAGCGGGCTCCGACATAGTGTTATCTGAGAGGGACTACCCCCGTGAGCATGGGAACCGTGAAGTGGTTTAACGCAACCAAGGGCTATGGCTTCATTCAGCCCGACGATGGCGGCCAGGACGTGTTCGTTCACATCAGCGCCGTGGAGCGCGCCGGCCTCGGCTCGCTCCGCGAGGGCCAGAAGATCTCCTACGAGATCGTGGCCGACCGCCGTTCCGGCAAGTCGGCGGCGGACAACCTGCGCGCTGCGGGCTGAGCCCGCCGGGCGCCGGCCCGATCAGCGAGCCAAAGCACAAAGGCCGTGCGCAACGCACGGCCTTTTTTTCATGTCACGGGCGGCTGACAGATCTCAACACGTCGACGGCACGTTGTTGTAGGGCACGCAGGTGACCTGACGCGGCCGCGTGTAGGAGAGATCGCTCAGGGTTACGCTCGACTTCAACACGTAGCCGATGGTCGGCGTGTAAGTGTAGTTGGCTTCGCTCAGGATGAGATAGCTCGACGGAATCAAGAGTGCCGGGGGAATCATCGTGGTGACCGTGTCGCCGGCGTTCCGAGCCGAGGTCGCAAGCGTGGCTTGCGTCGCGCCGCTCGCAATCGTGCCGGCCCTGCTCCACTGGACCTTGGCGATGCTGTTGGCGTCGATGTAGATCTGGGAGATCGTGCCCTTCACGAGCGCAGCGTCGTAAGGCATGACGACGGAGATGCTTGCCGTGAACGTATCCTTCATGCCGGCATCGTTGAGCGTGGTCGACTGCGAGGTCAAATCGGACAATGTCCGCGCGATCAACGTGATTTTGCGGTCGATCGCCACGGCGGACGAAAATTCGACAGTGCCGAAGAACATCACCAGCATCAGCGGTACGATGATCGCGAATTCGGTCGCCGCCAGCGCGCGCTTGTCGGCGACGAAGCCGCGCACGGAGCCGCGTGCATTCCTCCAGATGTTCGCAATCGCCCGCATCGGTCCGCCCAGATCCATCTGCCTCAGAAGGGTTCGTTCTTGAACGCCACCGTCGCCACCATCAGCCGCTTGTTGCTGCATCCCGCGTTGTAGCCGAGGCCGGTGACGATGAGCGGCCATTGATAGAACAGGCGCACCACGACGACCTGACCGGAGCTTCCGGCACTGTACTGCATCCCGGAGGGATTGAAGGTGCAGGAATTGCCGAAATTGGTGAGGCTGAGCGTCCCGAACGAGCTGGTGCTGACGACGTCGACGTACAGCTTGCTGCAATCGAACAGCGCCGGAATCTTGCTGCAGACGAAGGTCTTGAACGTCGTCTGATCGCATGCAGCGACTGTGTTGGGCGCGGACTGGCAGGCCGCCACCGAGCCGCCCTGCGCCTGAGCCTGGCCGGTTAGAATCGCGCGCGCGGAGTCCTGCGCGATGGTCTCGAGCACCTGGCTGGAGAAGAACATGAGCGCCGTCTCGAGGATCGCGAACAGCAGCGCGAAGAACATCGGTGCGACCAGCGCAAATTCGACGGCTGCGGAGCCGCGGCGGTTGCCGCGAAACCGGAGCAGCGCTTTCCGGAGCGTGAACCTCGTAGGTGCAGGCGATGGCATCTCGTCAAATTCCCCAGCGGCCGGCGATCATCTGCCCGTTCAATAGCGGAAACTGATTGTCTAAGTGTTTCAGACGATCCGCTTCCGGCGGACCGCGCCGTTAACACCGCGTTAACCAGCGCCCGCAAGCGGGAGGAAGCACGGCATGCAACGAGGTGCCGCCCTCGAATCCAGCGGCTTGGCGGGATCGAGGCCCGCCCGTCAGCTAGTTTGGCTTGGCAGCCGCGCCGGCACCCGCACCTCCGCTGGCGCTGCTGCTCAGCGTACCGGCCTGGCTCATCGCGTTGTTGAAATAGGTGTCGCTGTCGCCGAGCGTCACGCGGCGCTGGCAAAGCGGCACGCAACTGTAGGACTCCCGCTCGACCCCGCGATAGACGGTGACGAGCCGGTCGCTCGGACCTTCGACCTGGATCTGGCGGTCCACCAGAATCTCGCCGCCGCGGTCGAGCGCGATGAAGTTGGTGGCCCCGTAGCCCTTTCCGGTCACGACGATCATGCCGCCGGGCTGGAGCGTGACGTCGGCGATCAGGGGATTGCCGACCACGATGGTCGCCACCTTGCCGGGCAGCCGCACCAGCTTGGCCTGGTCGACATTGACGGCGATGGTATCGGCGACGGGCTCGGCAAGGCCGGCGGCCGGCGAGGCCAGCACCGCAGCGGCAACCAGAACACAGACGCGCACATGACGGCGCAGCATTTCTTTACGCATACTCTTACCCCCGGGACGTCACAAACCGGCAGAAGCGACGAATACAGCGGAGCCGGTGCCCGACCCGGCTAACCTGCCTTTAATTCGTGAACGTTCCGCAAACTCGCCGCGTATTGTTTGAACGGACGGACATTTGCGGGGCCCGCCCCCTAAAGCGCGATGAGTTTTGGATGAATCGTCATCGCGCTTTAGGTTGTTGTTTACGCATGATCTTTCCGGAAAACTGCTTCGCACTTTTTCGGATTATGCTTTAGTGCCGGAACGGAAAGGCGAGCTGCCCGCCGATCTCCTTGGGCATGGCCGCTTCGTCCTTGCCGTAGTCCTGCGGCAGCCTGCCCTCCGGCATGCGGAAGGTGCCGAACAGCACGTCCCAGATCGGGAACGTTCCGGCAAAATTGGTGTCGCCGCCCTCTTCGAGCGAGGTGTGGTGCCAGCGATGGAAGACCGGCGTCGCCAGCACGTATTTGAACGGTCCGAAAGTCCAGTTCAGGTTGGCGTGCACAAAGGCCGAGTGGAAGGTGGTGAACGGGCCGACCCAGACCATGACGTTCGGGGAGATGCCTGCCATCAGCAGCACGACGTCGACGCTGATCGTCCCGAGCAAGAGATTGACCGGATGGAAGCGCGCCGCGGAGATCCAGCCGATCTCCTCCGACGAATGATGGATGGCGTGATACTTCCAGAAGCCGCCGTCGTGGAAAAGCCGATGCACCCAGTACAGCATGAAATCGGACAGCACCAGGAACAGCACGGCCTGCAGCCACAGCGGCAGCTGCGCCAGCGGACCGTGGCCATTGTCGTAAAAGGCGATGAGCTCGTCGGCGTCGTGGATGTTGAAGACGACGCTGGCGCCGACGACCAGCAGCCCGATCCGCATGGTGCGGGCGAACACCGGGACGAAGAACCAGTAGCAGATGTCGGTGACGATCTCCCGCTTGCGCCACCACGGCGCACCGGGATTGCAAGCCCAGAAATGCTCCAGCACGGTGAACACCGCCGCGAGCACGAAGGTGACCGGGATCACCTTGACGATGGTCTCGCCGAACATCAAGGCGACTTGCATGGGCAGGCTCGACATCGTCGCCTCTCTCCGCAAATTCCGCTGTAGCTCAAGGCCTACTCCGCGAAATTTAAGGGAGGGTGAAGCACGCGCCGCGTTGGCGGCGCATCCGGAACCGCAACGAATTTGCAGGTGCCGTCTTAAGGCGAAATTCACTCTGGGCAAAAGCATCGTGCCGGACGTGGGATTACCCGGTCGAATTAACTCTCCCGAAAGAGCTCGGCTCTCATGGTCGTCGCGTCAACGACAGCGCCGAACGAGGCGGTCCCCACCCAGACGGAGTTTTGTTCATGAAGAACTTGATTGCGCGTTTCGCGAAGGATGAATCCGGCGCCACCGCCATCGAATACGGCCTGATCGCCGCCGGCATCGCGCTGGCCATCATCACCGTCGTCAACAATCTCGGCACCACGCTGAACGCCAAGTTCAGCTCGATCAGCACCTCGCTGAAGTAAGCGGGTCCACGAACGACGGCAAAAGCCCCGGACCTCCGGGGCGTTTGTTTTTCTGAAGACGGCGAGTTCCAGTGGCGTTGCACGAGTTCAGAACCGATGCCGCGGTCGCGGCGCACGAGGCGGAAGCGGCGCAGGCCGGCTCGCCGGTCTATTGGATCTGCCTTGCGCTGCTGGTTGCGACGATCGCGCTCGCCGCACGTATTGCCAGCTTCTGGTGAAAGCGCGCTCGTGGGCCGAGGCCCGGGCGCGCCCGTGCCGCCGTTGTCGGTTTGTTTAGCATCGCGCGCTAGCATCGCCCGAAGCAGCTCCCGCGACAAACCCAGGCCTCAAGACGCAGCCCATGATTCTCGACCTTGCGCGCCTTCTGCTCTTCCCGGCCCTGATGGCGTTCGCCGCCGCGAGCGATCTCTTCACGATGACGATCTCGAACCGCGTATCGCTGGCGCTGGTGGCGGGCTTCTTCGCGCTCGCCCTCGCCGGGGGCATGGCACCTTACGAGATGCTGAGTCATGTCGGCGCCGGTGCGCTCGTTCTGGTCGTGGCCTTCACCTGCTTCGCCATGGGCTGGGTGGGCGGCGGCGACGCCAAGGTCGCTGCCTCCGTGGCGCTCTGGTTCGGCTTCCCACATCTGATGAACTTCCTGCTCTACGCCTCGCTGTTCGGCGGCGCGCTGACGCTGCTCCTGCTGCAGTTCCGGCAATGGCCGCTGCCTTACGGGCTGGCAGGACAGGCCTGGCTCGCACGGCTGCACGCCAAGGAGAGCGGCATTCCCTACGGCATCGCGCTCGCGCTGAGCGCGCTGATGGTCTACCCGGAGACCGAATGGGTGAAGGCGATCGACCTCGCTCGCCTCGCGCTGCGCTGAACGCTCCGGGTAAACCCGGCGTTAAGGCGATTTAGATACGCCTCATTAACCATGCTTTGACGAATAGCTGGTCAACTGCCGATCACGGCGGCGGCAGCGTCGCGGCGTATTGTTGGAAAGTTGAAGCGTATGAATAGGGCACGCATTGTCGTCCTGACGGTCGCCATCTGCGCCGGCGGCGTCGCCGCGTACCTGGCGAGCGGCTCCGACAATTCTGCGCCGCCTCCGGTTCCGGTCGCGCAGCTGCCGACCGTCGACGTCCTTGTGGCCAAGAACGATATCGGCCTCGGCCAGACCGTGAAGCCCGAAGACGTGCAATGGCAGACCTGGCCGACCGCGACCGCCAGCGCCACCTTCATCCGACGCAACGAGCGCCCCGACGGTGCGACCCAGGTGACCGGCTCGATCGCGCGCGCGCCCTTCATCCAGGGTGAGCCGATCCGCGACCAGAAGCTGGTCAAGGCCGAAGGTTCCGGCTTCATGGCGGCAATCCTGCCCACCGGCATGCGGGCGATCTCGACCGAGATCTCGCCGGAGACCGGCGCGGGCGGCTTCATCCTGCCCAACGACCGCGTCGACGTCCTGCTCACCCGCCGGCTCAAGAACCCGGATCAGAGCAGCGGCGCTCCCGACATCGTCACCTCCGAGATCATCCTGGCCAATATCCGGGTCCTGGCCATCGACCAGGCACCCAAGGAGAAGGACGGGCAGAACGCGGTGATCGGCAAGACCGTCACCCTCGAGCTCAATCCCGCGCAGACCGCAACGCTCTCCGCGGCGCGCCAGAGCGGCACGCTGTCGCTGGCGCTGCGCAGCATCGTCGACGTCAAGATGAGCGAGATCACGCTCGATGACTCCGCGCAGAAGCGCGACGGTGTCTCGATCATTCGCTACGGCATTCCAAGTCAGACGGCTAAGGCACGATGAAGACAGTCGACATCAAATACAGGGCAGATTCGGCGACGATGCGGACCTCACTGGTCCGCGCCCTGTCGTTTTCGGCCGCCCTCGCGCTGGCGCTCAACCCGGCGATCGCCCCGGCGGTCGCCGCCGATTACCGCCCCGTGCCGCAGGCCGCGGCGGACGGCCAGATCAACGCGCGTTTCCTCTCGCTCGGCATCGGCAAGTCGGTCGTGATCGACCTGCCGCGCGACATCAAGGACGTGCTGGTCGCCGATCCCAAGATCGCCAATGCGGTGGTCCGCTCCGCACAGCGCGCCTATATCATCGGCGCCGCGGTCGGCCAGACCAATATCGTGTTCTTCGATTCCGCCGGGCAGCAGATCGCGGCCTACGACATCGCGGTGAAGCGCGACCTCAACGGCGTGCGGGCCGCACTGAAGCAGGTTCTGCCCAATTCGGACATCCAGATCGACGGCCTGGGCGACGGTATCGTCCTGTCCGGCACGGCCGCCAACCCTATGGAGGCGCAACAGGCCAACGAGCTCGCTGCGCGCCTGGCCGGCGGCGTCGACAAGGTGGTGAACTCGATCGTGGTGCGCGGCCGCGACCAAGTCATGCTCAAGGTGACCGTTGCCGAAGTCGCGCGTACGATCGTCAAGCAGCTCGGTATCGACCTCACCGCCAACCTCAACTACGGCACATCGGTGGTGAGCTTCAGCAACTCCAACCCGTTCACGGCCCTCGGCCGTAATCTGGTGGATGGCAACAATCTCACTGCGAGTTTCGGCGCGACGCCTTCGGTGCAGGCGACCCTGCGTGCGATGGAGAGCGCGGGCGTGATCAGGACGCTTGCCGAGCCGAACCTGACCGCGATCTCCGGAGAGTCCGCCACCTTTCTCGCCGGCGGCGAATTTCCGGTGCCCGCAGGTTATTCGTGCGATCCCGTCACGCGCGTCTGTACCACTCAGATCAGCTTCAAGAAGTTCGGCATCTCACTCAACTTTACGCCTGTGGTCCTGAGCGAAGGCAAGATCAGCTTGCGGGTGATGACCGAGGTCTCCGAACTGTCCAATGAGAATGCGATCACGCTGTCGCAGGCGGTGACCTCGAACACGGTCAACTCGCTGACGGTACCCTCAATCAAGACACGCCGCGCAGAGACTTCGCTGGAAATTCCGTCCGGCGGCGCGATGGCGATGGCCGGCCTGATCCAGCAGCAGACCAAGCAAGCTGTCAACGGAATGCCGGGGCTGATGCAGCTCCCGATCCTCGGCACGCTGTTCCGCAGCCGCGACTTCGTCAACAATGCAACCGAGTTGGTCGTGATCGTGACGCCCTATGTGGTCCGCGCGGTGGCGCCGAAGGACCTGTCGCGGCCGGATGACGGCTTCGCCCCGCCTGCGGATCCGCAGGCGCAGCTGATCGGCAATATCAACCGGATCTACGGCGTGCCGGGCCGGACCGAACCGGCCAAGAACTACCGCGGCACCTACGGCTTCATTACCGACTGAGGCGGAACGGGGATTTCACGATGATCACGAGACCACCCCAGCTTCGCAAGCGCGCCATCAGCCTCGGTGGCGCGCTCATCGGCCTCGCGCTCGCGGTCGGGGGCTGCCAGCACGACGACGTCCTCACGGCGTCCATTCCCGACGACTACAAGCAGCGCCATCCGATCGCGGTCGAGGAGCAGAATCGCTCGATCGTCGTCTTCGTGGGTCATGCCCGCGGCGGATTAACCGCGGCCCAACGCGCTGACGTGATGGGCGTGGCATCGGCGTGGTTGCAAGAAGGCACCGGCGCGATTCGCATCGACGTGCCTTCCAATACGCCCAATGCTCGCCCGGTCGCCGATACGATGCGTGAGATCCAGGCGATGCTGGCGGCGGCAGGCGTTCCGCCGCGCGGCGTCAGCCTTCACCCCTACCAGCCGCAAGACAAGCGCTTCCTCCCCCCGATCCGGCTCACCTATTCCAGGATTGCCGCAGTCGCCGGTCCCTGCGGCCTGTGGCCGGAAGACATCGGACCCTCGATGAAGAACAAGCGCTGGTTCGAGAACAAGGACTACTACAATTACGGCTGCGCTTATCAGCGCAACCTCGCGGCCATGGTCGACAATCCGTCGGATCTTGAGCAGCCGCGGCCCGAAACTCCGTCATACACGCCGCGGCGCATCACCGGGTTCGAGAAGTATCGCAAGGGAACGACGACGGCGACCACCTATCCCGAGGCCGACAGGGCCAAACTCAGCGACACCGGCAAATGATCAGTTACGCGCGCCAGACACACGAAGAGCAGCCGGCAGCAGCTCCTCCGCCGGTCGAGGAGCATATTGCGCCCGCGCCGCGCGTCTCGGTTCAGGCCTTCTGCGAAACCGTGGAGACGGCCGCCGCGGTGCAGTCGGCCGGCGAGGATCGCCGTCTCGGCAAGGCTCACCTGAAGATCCAGATGGGCGGCATGGCGGCCGCGATCGAAGCCTACCGCTCGGCTCCCACGCCGAACGTGATCGTGCTCGAGAGCGACGGTCGCAACGACCTGCTGGGCGGACTCGACCAGCTCGCCACCGTCTGCGATGCCGGCACCCGCGTGGTGGTGATCGGCCGCATCAACGACGTCACGCTCTATCGCGAGCTGGTGCGCCGCGGCGTCAGCGATTACGTGCTCGCGCCGGTCGGCGCGATCGACGTCGTACGCTCGATCTGCAACCTGTTCTCGGCCCCCGAAGCCAAGGCAGTCGGCCGCATCATCGCCGTGGTCGGAGCCAAGGGTGGCGTCGGGGCTTCGACCATCTCGCACAACGTCGCGTGGGCGATCGCGCGAGACCTCGCGATGGACGCCGTCGTCGCCGATCTCGACCTCGCCTTCGGCACCGCCGGGCTCGACTACAACCAGGATCCGCCGCAGGGTATCGCCGACGCCGTGTTCTCGCCTGACCGCGTCGACACCGCGTTCATCGACCGCCTGCTGTCGAAATGCACCGACCATCTCAGCCTGCTGGCGGCGCCTGCGACGCTCGACCGGGTCTATGATTTCGGCACTGACGCTTTCGATGCCGTATTCGACACGCTGCGCTCCACCATGCCCTGCATCGTGCTCGACGTTCCGCATCAATGGTCGGGCTGGACCAAGCGCGCCTTGATCGGGGCGGACGACATCCTGATCGTGGCCGCGCCCGACCTCGCCAATCTGCGCAATACCAAGAACCTGTTCGATCTGTTGAAGGCCGCGCGCCCCAACGACCGGCCGCCGCTCTACTGCCTGAACCAGGTCGGCGTGCCGAAACGGCCCGAGATCGCCGCCGCGGAGTTCGCCAAGGCAATCGAGAGCCAGCCGGTCGTCTCGATCCCGTTCGAACCGCAGATCTTCGGCTCGGCGGCCAACAACGGCCAGATGATCGCGGAGATCTCCGCCAACCACAAGTCGATCGAGATGTTCCTGCAGATCGCCCAGCGCCTGACCGGCCGCAGCGAGACCAAGAAGCAAAAGTCGTCCCTGCTTTCACCTCTGATTGAGAAGTTGCGGGGAAGATAAGCCGCCGCATGGAGTTGTTAAGTGTTCGGTAAGCGTAGCGGAACAGACACCGACCTTCGGGCGCCCAAGCCCGGCGCCGTGTCGCTCGAGCCTGCCCCGGCTCAGGCGCCGACGGTGTCGCGCGCTCCGCCTCCGCCGGCCGTCGCCTCGCCGCCGCTTGCGCCCGCCAAGGCTCCGCCGCCTCCGGCCATGGAGAGCCGGCGTTCGGACAATTATTACGAGGTCAAGGCGACCATCTTCGGCGCGCTGATCGAGGCCATCGACCTCGCCCAGCTCGCCAAGCTCGATTCGGAGTCCGCGCGCGAGGAAATCCGCGACATCGTCAACGAGATCATCGCGATCAAGAACATCGTGATGTCGATCGCCGAGCAGGAGGAGCTGCTCGACGACATCTGCAACGACGTCCTCGGTTACGGCCCGCTCGAGCCGCTATTGTCGCGCGACGACATCGCCGACATCATGGTCAATGGCGCCAACACCGTCTACATCGAGGTCGGCGGCAAGATCCAGCGTACCGGCATCCGCTTCCGCGACAACCAGCAGCTTCTCAACATCTGCCAGCGCATCGTCAGCCAGGTCGGCCGGCGCGTCGACGAATCCTCGCCGATCTGCGACGCGCGCCTCGCCGACGGCTCCCGTGTCAACGCCATCGTGCCGCCGCTGTCGATCGACGGCCCCGCGCTCACCATCCGCAAATTCAAGAAAGACAAGCTGACGCTGGATCAGCTCGTCAAGTTCGGCGCGATCACGCCGGAAGGCGCCGAGATCCTTCAGATCATCGGCCGCGTCCGCTGCAACGTGCTGATTTCCGGCGGTACCGGCTCGGGCAAGACGACCCTGCTCAACTGCCTCACCAACTACATCGAGCACGACGAGCGCGTCATCACCTGCGAGGACGCCGCCGAGCTCCAGCTGCAGCAGCCTCACGTGGTGCGGCTGGAAACCCGTCCGCCCAACATCGAGGGCGAGGGCCAGGTCACGATGCGCGAATTGGTGCGCAACTGCCTGCGTATGCGTCCCGAACGCATCATCGTCGGCGAGGTCCGCGGACCCGAAGCCTTCGACCTGCTGCAGGCCATGAACACCGGCCATGACGGCTCGATGGGCACGCTGCACGCCAACAACCCGCGCGAGGCGCTGTCGCGCTGCGAATCCATGATCACGATGGGCGGCTTTTCCCTTCCGTCGCGAACAATTCGCGAGATGATCTGCGCCTCGATCGACGTCATCATCCAGGCCGCGCGCCTGCGCGACGGCTCCCGCCGCATCACCCACATCACCGAGGTGATGGGCATGGAAGGCGACACCATCATCACCCAGGACATCTTCCTCTACGACATGGTCGGCGAGGACGCCAACGGCAAGATCATCGGCCGGCACCGCTCAACCGGCATCGGCCGTCCGAAGTTCTGGGAACGCGCCCGTTATTACGGCGAGGAGAAGCGCCTCGCCGCGGCGCTCGACGCGGCGGAAGTCGCGCCGAAGACGTGAGCGGATTGGCAGCGCCATGAACATGCAGGTCCTCGCCCTCGCCTTCCTCGCCACCGCAGCAGTGGGTGGCATCGCCTGGGTATTCCTCTATCCGGTGCTGTCTGGGGAGCGAAAGGCGGAAAGCCGCCGTGCCTCGGTCGCGCGCGCCGAAGCGCCCACGGCCCGGCAGGCCGAGAAAACCCAGCGCTCTCGCCGCGAGCAGGTCGAGTCCACGCTGAAGGACCTCGAGGCGCGGCGCGCCCAGGAGAAGAGCGCTCCGCTCAGCGTCCGCCTGTCGCAGGCCGGGCTCGACTGGACGCCGCAGAAGTTCTGGACCGTGTCCGCCGTGGTGGCCGGCGTTTTTTTCGCGGCCGCTATGTTCGCGGGCGGGGGCCTGATCGGCGCCGCCGGTCTTGCCTTTGCCGGCGGCTTCGGCCTGCCGCGCTGGGCACTCGGCTTCCTCAAGAAGCGTCGCGAAACCAAGTTCCTGGCTGCACTGCCCGACGCGGTCGACGTGATCGTCCGCGGCATCAAGGCAGGCCTGCCCTTGTTCGAATCGATCAAGGTCGTAGCCGCCGATTCGCCCGAGCCGCTGCGCAGCGAGTTTCTGGCCATCATCGAGACGCAGGCGATCGGCATGCCGCTGGGCGAGGCCTGCGCGCGGCTTTACGAGCGCATGCCACTGCCGGAAGCCAATTTCTTCGGGATCGTGGTGTCGATCCAGCAGAAATCGGGCGGCAACCTCTCCGAAGCGCTCGGTAACCTCTCCAAGGTGCTGCGCGACCGCAAGAAGATGAAGGAAAAGATCCAGGCGATGTCGATGGAAGCCAAGGCCTCGGCCGGCATCATCGGCTCGCTGCCGCCGATCGTGATGTTCCTGGTCTATCTCACGACGCCGCAATACATCTCGGTGCTTTGGACTCATCCCACCGGCCAGCTGATGCTGGTCGGCTGCGTCGTCTGGATGTCGATCGGCATCCTGGTGATGAAGAAGATGATCAACTTCGATTTCTGACGGTGTCGCATGGTCGAATTCCTCGTCTCGAAACTGCACGACGTCCGTTTCATGACCATGCTGCTCGCGGCGATCGCCGCGAGCGCCACCGTCTATACGCTGGTGATGCCGTTGTTCGCCGGCGAGGGCCTCTCCAAGCGCATGAAGGCGGTGGCGAGCGAGCGTGAACGCATCCGGCAGCGCGAGCGTGAGCGTCTCAACAAGAGCGAGAAGGTTTCACTGCGCCAGACGCCGAAGCAACTCGTCTCCAAGGTGGTCGAGGACTTCAACCTGACCAAGTGGCTCGCGCAGGAGGCTGCGCGGGACAAGCTCATCATGGCGGGTTACCGCGGCCAGGCGCCCTACATCACCTTCCTGTTTGCCCGCATGGTCGCCCCGATCGTGTTCTTGATCGGCTCGGCCCTCTACGTGTTCGTGATCGGAAACATGCAACAGGCGATGCCGATCAAGATCGGCATCTGTATCGGCGCCGCCTATCTCGGCCTCCAGGCGCCGATGCTGTTCCTCAGGAATGCGATCTCCAAGCGCCAGCTCTCGATCAAGCGTGCGTTTCCCGACGCGCTCGATTTGCTCCTGATCTGCATCGAATCGGGCATGTCGGTCGAGATGGCATTCCGGAAAGTTGCGACCGAAATCGTGGGCCAGTCGATCGCGCTGTCGGAGGAGTTCACCCTGACCACGGCCGAGCTGTCCTACCTGCAGGATCGCAAGGTCGCCTATGAGAACCTGGCACGGCGCACCGGGCTCGAGGGCGTCAAGTCGGTGTGTCTGGCGCTGCAACAGGCGGAACGATACGGCACTCCGCTCGGCCATTCCCTGCGCGTCATGGCGCAGGAAAATCGCGACATGCGCATGAACGAGGCCGAGAAGAAGGCGGCCGCGCTGCCGCCGAAGCTCACGGTGCCGATGATCCTGTTTTTCCTGCCTGTGCTGTTCGTGGTCATTCTCGGACCCACCGCCATCAAGGTCACCGAGATGCAATGAGCCGGGCTGGACCGTACGGTCCGCCACCAAGGCCAGGAAGTCAGATGATCAGCCGGGCTGGCTCAGCGAAGCGACCGGCGTCCGCTTCGGCGCGCCGCGCGGGGCCTCGCTACGGCTCAGCATCTCCTTGAGATAGGCGACATTGGCCGCAGCCTGGTCCGGCGGCAGGTCCGCCTTGACGATGGTCTCCGCCTCCGCGAAGCGGCCCTGCAGGCCGACGACCAGGCCGAGATTCTGCCGGACCCGGGCGCTGGCACGCGGCGAGGCATGCGCCTGCCGCAGCGCCTCTTCCGCCTTCGGCAGCTCTTTCGACAGCATGTAGGACAGGCCGAGGTTGGAGAGCACGCCGGGATCACCCGGTGCGATCTTGAGCGCGCTCGCGTAATAGGATCGCGCCTCCTCATGACGGCCCATCTGGTCGAGCGCGGTGCCCTGCACGGAGAGCAGGCGCCAGTCCGGATTGTCGGGCGAATGCGCCTTCGACAGCACGTCGAAGGCCTGCTGGAAATTGCCGTTGTCGGCGAGTGCGCGGCCGTACTGGGCAAGCAGCGCCTTGTTGCCGGGGTTGGCGATGGTCGCCTGCTCGAGCACGGCGGCGGCCTGGGCGCGCTGGCCGTTGGCGCGCAAGGCCTGTCCATAGGCGAGCGCGGCGTCGGCATCTTTGGGATTGGCGCGGTAGCGCTCGCCATAGGCTTCGACCGCACGCGCCGGATCGGTGGGCGCGCGATCGGCGGAGGCCGCGTCCGCCCGGGGGCCGACCGAGCCCGTCACCTCCGAGAGCTTCGACATCGCCGTGCAGCCGCCGAGGCTCATCGCCACCGTCGCGACCAGCGACGTCGAAGCAAGTAGCCGGGTAAGCCTGATCCGTTGACGCATGACGCTTTGACTCTCGAGCTGCTCGATCGAGCCGAACGTGTCAGCAGTAGAATGTTAACCCTAACGGCCGGTTAACAGCGCTCAGACGCGCTTCTCTCACGCCGGCGATGGTTGCGGCGGCGCTTTGCCGCCGAGGCCGAGATCGGGGCCGAGCGCCTGCACCTGCTGATCCAGCTCCAGCAGCAGTTGCAGCCTCTGCCGCCCCCGCCGCTGAACGTCGACACCTTCAGAAGGCAGCCGCGGCACCTGACGCAGGAAGTCGTTACAATTGATCAGGCCTCTCCCGTAGAGCTCATCGAGCTGAGCGCGATCGATGCCGAGCACGTCAGCGGATTGCTCGATCAATCGGCCGAGCAACGTTTTCACCGCGGCGAGCGCGTCGCTGTCGAATCCCGGCCGGGATCTCGCGGCCTTACGCTCGAGCTCCGCCCAGGCATGGGCCGAGACCATGTAGGTGTAGAGCGCTATCGCCCAGTTCGGCTCCGCCTCATCGTAAAAGCTGCCACGCATGAACAGCCGGCGGACGATCGCCGCGACCTGGTCGCGTTTCAGTGTGCGGGACGAGGCCGCCTCGATCGCCGACTGGACGGCCGGATCGCGCGAAAAATCCCGCCCCGCCGGTAGCCTGATGACGCCGCCCGGCAGGTTGGAATCGAGCGGCCTGAAGGCCGCATCGTTGCGGAGCCTCGTATAGCGGGTGATCGCGAAGCGGTGCTCGTTGCGGCCGGCATGGGACGCGGGGCCGAAATGGACGAGGTTGAAACCGGCATCGTCGCCGGCTTGCCCGGTCGAGGACGGACAGGAGAGCACGTAGATCGTGCGCCAGAACGCCTCACCGCTCTCGCTCGACGTCGCACGCGGATCGGGGATGGAATAGCGGGTCAGCCCCTCGACATGGCGATGACCGTGCAGAACCAGATCGACGTTGAGCGAGGTGGCGGCCTCGAGGAAGGTCGCGGGTGCGGCGAGATACATCAGCGGCTCGTCCGGCATGCCTAGAAAGCGCTTTCCTTCGCCGGTGGCCTGCGGCAGTGGGTGATGGTGCAGGGCCAGCACACGAACCAGATTTTCCGCCGGCTCGGCGTAGTCGGCGCGCCCGGCCGAACCGATGCTTCCCGCGACCTCGGCGCTCAGCCGGGCAGAATCGGCGACCATCGCCTTGTAAGCGCTCTCGTCGATCTTGCCGCTCGCGAGCGCCTTCAAGTTGGCGCGATTGGAATCGAGCAGCACCAGGTCGAGGCCTGCCTGACGGTAATAGACATTCTTCGCCGTCCGCGGCAGGTGCAGGTAATCGTAGGCGTCGTGACGGCCCGCACGCTGGCTCGGCCGCTTGACGTCGTGATTGCCTGCCACGGCTTGGATGTCGGTGAATAGCCCCGTCTGCCGGAAGCATGCGATGACGGCGAGCGCCTCGTCGAGCGCGCGCGGCGTTGGGTCGTCCACCAGATCGCCCGTGATCAGCAGGATGCGATCGGGAACATTCGCGGCAGCCGCCATCTTCTCGCAAATCGCGGCCCTGAGCGTCTCGATGGCCGGAAGCAACCGGCCCGACCCGTCCAGATGCAGGTCGGAAATCTGCGCAACAACGAACGATCTATCCATTTTGCGCCGCTCATCTGCATATGCTGCGCCGCCCAAACAATGAGAAAAATGCTTCGACGAGCAGATTCAGCCGTATCGACCCAACCTGGGCAGGCACCATGCCGCCGCGTGTCTGCGTTCGGGTTCATGCAGAACAAGCGACACAATCTAAAATGTTCGTCGATAATGCCACAACCGAAGCGCTAGTAAAGCCCTGCGGCCGTGGCGTTGCGAACGGCAGCTCTTGGCGTGAGATACGAGATTTGTTCGCGGACGGTTTCGTCGCGCCCGTTCGATACTCGATGGCAAGCCGCTCGCGGATCTCGTCGAGCGCATCGAACCGCATGCCCACCTTGCGGCGAGTAGCGGCTCGCTGAACGGTGACGGCAAAGCCGATTGCAGCGGCGGCCAAACTCTGCGAAGTCTCGTCCGTTCGCATGACTCGCCTGAACTGACGATCCGGACCCGCCAATGCCTTCTGTCTTCGAGACGTCATCCACCGCCACCCCGATCACCTTCGTCACCAAATCGAGCTGGGATCAGGTCGCCGAAACGCTGCCGCCGGCGCAACGCCAGTTCGCGCGTGCCAGCGCCTTCGCCGCCAAGCCGGGCAGCTATCTGGCGCTGCCCGCGACCGACGGCACCATTGCGCAGGTGCTGTTCGGGCTCGATGAAGAGGATGCAAGATCGCGCGACCTGTTTCGGCCCGGCGCCCTGCCCGGCCTCTTGCCGCCCGGCACCTATCGGTTTGCCAATGCACCGCACGATGCGCGGCTGGCCGCGCTCGCCTTCGCATTGGGTTGCTACCGCTTTGCCCGCTACCGCAAGGCAGATCGCCCCGAGATCCGGCTGGTGCCGCCTGACAGTGTCGACGCGGCCGAGATCGAGCGGATTGCCGATGCGGCAATGCTCGCGCGCGACCTCATCAACACGCCGTCCAACGACATGGGCCCGGATGAGCTCGCCGCGGCCGCGCAAGCGCTCGCCGCCGAGTTCGGCGCGAGCTTTTCCTGCACCGTCGGCGAGGAGCTGGCGAAGAACTTTCCGCTGATCCACGCCGTCGGCATGGCCTCCAGCCGCGCGCCACGGCTGATCGACATCATCTGGGGCGATCCTGATCATCCCAAGGTGACGCTGGTCGGCAAGGGCGTCTGTTTCGACACCGGCGGGCTCGACCTGAAGCCGTCGAGCGGCATGCTGATCATGAAGAAGGACATGGGCGGCGCCGCCAACGTGCTGGCGCTGGCGCGCATGGTGATGGATGCGAAGCTGAAGGTGCGGCTGCGCGTGCTGATTCCGGCGGTGGAGAACGCCGTCGCCGGCAATGCCTTCCGTCCGCTCGATATCTTCACCTCGCGCAAAGGGATCACCGTCGAGATCGGCAACACCGACGCCGAAGGCCGCCTCGTGCTCGCCGACGCGCTGGCGCTGGCCGATGAGGAGAAGCCCGATCTGCTGATCGACCTGGGCACGCTGACCGGCGCCGCCCGCGTCGCGCTGGGGCCGGATCTGCCGCCGTTCTACACCCATGATGAGACGCTGGCTGCCGACCTCGCGCGCTGCGCGATGAGGGAGAACGATCCGTTGTGGCGCATGCCGCTGTGGCCGCCCTACGATGCCTGGCTGGACTCCAAGGCCGCCACCATCACCAATGCACCCTCGGGCGGTTTCGCCGGCTCGATCACCTGCGCGCTGTTCCTGCAACGCTTCGTCGAGCACGCCAAGAGCTGGCTCCATGTCGACATCTATGGCTGGACGCCGTCGGCGAAGCCGGCGCGGCCCGAGGGCGGCGAATGCCAGGCCGCACGCGCCATCTACGCACTGCTGAGCGAGCGCTATGCCTGATCCAGGACACGACCCGAGGCTGACGCCGGCGCGGGGCGACCTTGCCGCCAAATATCTCGAAGGCAAGGTCGAGGCGCAGCGCTTCGTCGAGGGTGACGAGTTCGAGGTCGTTGAGCCGATCGCGCCCATACGCGAGCAGCCGTCCTCGAACGCGACGTTGATGACCGAAGCGCTGCGCGGCGAACGCGTCACCATCTACGACCGCAACGGCGAGGGTTGGGCCTGGGGCCAGCTCAGTAGCGATGGCTATGTCGGCTGGCTCCCGGATGCGGCGCTCGCAAAGCCGTCGGCCGCCCCAACGCACGTGGTCGGCGCACTGCGGACGTTTGCGTTCCCCGGCCCCTCGATCAAGCTGCCGCCGGCCGACACGCTCGTGATGGGATCGAAGCTTGCCGTGGCGCGCGAGGACGGCAGCTTCGCCGTGACGCACGACGGCAGATATCTGCCGAGAACGCATCTCATCCCGCTCGATCATCGCGAGCCGGATTTCGTCGCGGTGGCCGAGCGCTTCGTCGGCACGCCCTATCTCTGGGGCGGCAAGAGCAGCTTTGGCATCGATTGCTCCGGCCTCGTCCAGGTCTCGCTGACATCAGCCGGGATCGGCTGCCCGCGCGACAGCGACATGCAGCTCGCCGGTCTCGGCCGCACGCTGGAGCCGCATGAGCGGAGCAGCTCGCAGCGCGGCGATCTGATCTTCTGGAAAGGTCATGTCGCCATCGTGCGCGACGCCACCACCATGGTTCACGCCAATGCGCATCACATGGCAACGGTGATCGAGCCGATCGAGCCGGCGATCGCGCGGATCAAGGCGGCTGGCAGCGAGGTCGTCGCGATCAAGCGGCTCTGACGGAGCGCTACGTCGCCACCGCCCCGTTCCCGGCCGTCTCCAGCCGAAACGCGGCCGCGAACAGCGCTCGGGTGTAATCCGTCTTCGGATTCCTGAACAATTCGGCCGCCTGCCCCTCCTCGACCACCTTGCCGCCGCGCATCACAATGAGGTGGCTGGCGAGCGAGGCGACGACACGCAAATCGTGCGAAATGAACATGTAGGTGAGCTCGCGCTTGCGCTGGAGCTCGCGCAACAGATCGACCATCTGCGCCTGGAACAGCATGTCGAGCGCGCTGGTCGGCTCGTCCAGCACGACGAAATCAGGCTCCAGCACGATCGCGCGCGCGATCGAGATGCGCTGACGCTGGCCGCCGGAGAATTCGTGCGGATAGCGGAAGCGCGTCTCCGGATTGAGTCCGACATCCTCGAGTGCCTTGACCACGCGCGCCTCGCGTTCCTCGCGCGAGAGCGCCGGCTGATGCACGGACAGGCCCTCGGCGATGATGTCGGCGACCGACATGCGCGGTGAGAGCGAGCCGAACGGATCCTGAAACACGATCTGCATGTCGCGCCGGAAGGGACGCATCTCCTTGAAGCGCAGGCCCTGGATGTCGTTCCCTAAGAACACGATGCGTCCGTTCGAGGAGATCAGCCGCAGCAGCGCCAGCCCCAGCGTGGTCTTGCCCGAGCCGGATTCGCCGACGACGCCGAGCGTCTCGCCCTTGCGTACGGCGACACTGACCCCATCGACCGCCTTGATGTGACCGACCGTTTTGCGCATCAGGCCGCGCTTGATCGGGAACCAGACTTTTAGGTCATTGGCCGACATCACCACCGGCGCATTCGGCTGCGGCGGCGCCGGATCGGGCTTGGGCTCCGCCGCGAGCAGGTCGCGTGTATAGGGATGTTTCGGGGTCTTGAAGACCTGCTCGACCGGACCCTGCTCGACGATCACGCCCCCCTTCATGACACAGACGGTGTCGGCAATGCGGCGCACGATGCCGAGATCGTGGGTGATGAACAGCAGGCTCATGCCGAGCCGCGCGCGGATCTCGGCGAGCAGCGCCAGGATCTGCGCCTGCACGGTGACGTCGAGCGCCGTGGTCGGCTCGTCCGCGATCAGAAGGTCCGGCTCGTTGGCGAGCGCCATCGCGATCATCACACGCTGGCGCTGGCCGCCGGAGAGCTGGTGCGGATAGCTGTTCAGCCGCGTCTCTGGATCGGGAATGCCGACCTGGGTCAAGAGCTCCAGCGTCCGCTTGCGGGCCTGCGCATTGCTGGTCGGATTGTGCAGCTGGATGATCTCGCCGATCTGCGCCTCGATCGTGTGCAGCGGATTGAGCGAGGTCATCGGCTCCTGGAAGATGATGGAGATGTCGCTGCCCCTGATCTCCCGCATCTGCTGCTCGGACTGGTCGATCAACTCCTGGCCCTTGAAGCGGATGCTGCCGGAGGGATGGGAGGCATTCGGATACGGCAGCAGCTTCAGGATCGAGAGTGCGCTGACCGACTTGCCGGAGCCGGACTCGCCGACCAGCGCGACGCATTCGCCGCGCTTGATCTGGAACGAGACCTTGTCGACCGCAAGCGTGGTGGCGCCGCCCTGGTGAAAGGCCACCGAGAGGTCGCGAACGGCGAGCAGGGGCTGGTTGATCGCATCCATGGCCTTACCTGAACGTCTTGCGCGGGTCGAAGGCGTCGCGCACGGCTTCACCGATGAAGATCAACAGCGAGAGCATGATCGCGACCGAGAAGAAGCCGGAGAAGCCGAGCCACGGTGCCTGCACATTGGCCTTGGCCTGCGAGAGCAATTCGCCGAGCGAGGGCGATCCCGGTGGCAGGCCGAAGCCGAGGAAATCGAGCGCCGTCAGCGTCATCACCGAGCTCGAAACGATGAACGGCAGGAACGTCATGGTCGCGACCATCGCGTTAGGGAGCAGGTGGCGGAACATGATCAGAGGATTGGAGACGCCGAGCGCACGTGCCGCCTGGACGTATTCGAAATTGCGCCCGCGCAGGAATTCGGCCCGCACGAGGCCAACCAGCGAGACCCAGGAGAACAGCAGCAAGATGCCGAGTAGCACGAAGAAACCGGGCACCAGCACCGAGGACAGGATCAGGAGAAGATACAGCGATGGAATCGCGGTCCAGATCTCGATGAAACGCTGGAAGATCAGATCGACCCAACCGCCGAAATAGCCCTGCACCGCACCCGCCGCGATGCCGATGACCGACGAAACGATGGTGAGGCAAAGGCCGAACAGCACCGAGATGCGGAAGCCGTAGATCAGCCGCGCCACCACGTCGCGGCCCTGATCGTCGGTGCCGAGCCAATTGTATTCGAGATCGCGGCAGCTCTTCAGTCCCTTCTTCTCCACCACCGGCTTGCACTGCTTCTCCGTCAGCATCCAGGTCGGCGGCGACGGCGCCGGCGTCGGCAGATCGAGATTGTGGGTATCGTAGGAGTAACGGATCAGCGGCCAGACGATGCTGCCGCCCTTCTCCTTGATCAGCTTCTGCAAGTAGGGGTCACGATAGTCGGCCGCCGTCTCGAAATCGCCGCCGAACGTCGTCTCCGAATAGGTGACGAAAGCCGGCCAATAGAGACGGCCATCGAACTTGATCAGGAAGGGCCGATCGTTCGCGATCAGCTCGGCGAACAGCGAGATCACGAACAGGCCGATGAAGATCCAGAAGGACCAGTAGCCGCGGTGGTTCGCCTTGAAGTTCTGCCACCGCCGCCGGTTAAGCGGCGATGGAGCGAACGGCTTGCCCGTGATCGGAACGGCATCGCCGAGCGGCGACTTCGCTGTGGTCTCGATCGGCGTCGGCGCGGTGATCGTCATCAGACCTCCCGCGCTTCGAAATCGATCCGGGGGTCGATCCACATATAGGTCAGGTCGGAGATCAGGTTGATCACGAGGCCGACCAGCGAGAAGATGTAGAGCGTGCCGAACACCACGGGATAGTCGCGATTGAGCACGCTCTCGAAGCTGAGCAGTCCGAGCCCGTCCAGCGAGAAGATGGTCTCGATCAGCAGCGAGCCGGAAAAGAAGGCGTGGATGAAAGTGCCGGGGAAGCCGGCGATCACGATCAGCATCGCGTTGCGGAAGACGTGGCCATAGAGCACCCGGTTCTCGCTGCAGCCCTTGGCGCGGGCGGTCATGACGTATTGCTTGCGGATCTCATCCAGGAACGAATTCTTGGTCAGGAACGTCATGGTGGTGAAGGCACCTAGCCCCATGGCGATAAGTGGCAACGTCAGATGCCAGAAATAATCGATGATCTTCCAATACCAGGGAAACTGCGACCAGCCGTCCGAGGTCAGTCCGCGCAGCGGGAACCAGTTGAAGAAGGAGCCGCCGGCAAACAGGATGATGAGGAGAATGGCGAACAGAAAACCGGGGATGGCATAGCCGAGCACGAGCACCGTCGAGGTCCAGGTGTCGAACCGCGCCCCGTCGTTCACGGCCTTGCGAATGCCGAGCGGGATCGAGATCAGGTAGGTCAGAAGTGTTAGCCAGAGGCCAAGCGAGATCGAGACCGGCAGCTTTTCCTTGATGAGCTGCAGAACGCTGACGTCGCGAAAATAGCTCTTGCCGAAATCGAAGCGGGCGAAGTTCCACACCATCAGCAGGAAGCGTTCCGGCGCGGGCTTGTCGAAGCCGAACTGCACTTCCAGCTTCTTGATGAAATCGGGGTCGAGGCCCTGTGCGCCGCGATATTTCGAGTTGACGGAATCGCCGCCGGCACCGACCTGTCCCGGCGCGCGCTGCGCAAAATCACTGCCGCCGGAAATACGCGAGGTGCCGCCGGTGTCGGCGCCCGAGAGTTGCGCGATCACGCGCTCAACCGGGCCGCCGGGCGCGAATTGCACCACGACGAAGGACACGAAGAGGATCCCAAGCAGGGTCGGAATCATTAGCAGGAGGCGGCGGGCGATATAGGCGCTCATGGCTATTTTGCCTGCTCGAGCTTGGCCGCCTTGGCGGGCTCATACCACCAGATGTCGGGCGCGCCGACGCCGTTGGCATAACGCGGCAACCTCGGTGGATGGCCGAACTGGTCCCAATAGGCCAGCCGGTGCGTCTTGTTGTACCATTGCGGGACCCAATAGCGGCCGGCGCGGAACAGGCGATCGAAGGCGCGGCAGGCGACGGTCAGCTCTTCGCGGCTGTCGGCCGCCATGATCTTCTCGATCATGGCGTCGATCGCCGGACTGGCGACGCCAGCCAGATTGTACGAGCCCTTGGTGTTTGCGACCTGCGAGGAGAAGAACGCGCGCATGGCATCGCCTGGCGTCGCCGACATGCTGAAGCGCTGAATGGTCATGTCGAAATCGAAATCTTCCTGCCGGGCCTTGTGCTGTACGGCATCGACGAGGCGCACGCTCGCTTCGATCCCAAGCGTCGCGAGATTCTTGATGTAAGGCGCGTGGTGCGGCTGGAACGAGGGCTCGTCCAGCAGGAACTCGATCTTGAACAATTCGCCGTTCGGCAGCACCCGCTTGCCGTCCTTGATGGGCACGCCGGCCTCGGTGAGCAATTGCTGCGCCTTGCGGAGCAGGCTGCGGTCCTGTCCGGAGCCGTCGGAGGCCGGCGGCGTGAATGGCGCCGCGAACACTTCGTCAGGAACCTGGCCGCGAAACGGCTCCAGCAGCTTCAGCTCTTCCGGCGAAGGCGGCGCATTGCCGGCCATCAGGTCCGAGTTCTGGAACGGCGACACCGTACGAGCGTAAGCGCCGTACATGATTGTCTTGTTGGTCCATTCGAAATCGAAAGCGTTGATCAGGGCCTCGCGCACGCGGGGGTCTTTGAATTTGTCGCGCCGCGTATTGATGAACCAGCCTTGCGCGCCGGAGGGCGTATCGTCGGGCACGACCTCCATCTTGACTCGGCCTTCCTTCACGGCCGGGAAGTCATAGCGCGTCGCCCAGATGCGCGAAGTGAACTCCTCGCGATAAAGATAGCTCTTGCCGGTAAAGCCCTCGAAGGCGACGTCACGATCGCGGTAGAATTCATAGCGGACCACATCGAAATTGTAGCTGCCGCGGCAGGGCGGCAGATCAGCGGCCCACCAGTCCTTCACACGCTCGAACTCGATGTAGCGATTGACCTCGAACCTGCCGACCCTGTACGGGCCCGAGCCGAGCGGAATCTCCAGCGACGATTCTTCGAACGGGCGGGAGGCGTAGTACGCCTTCGAGAAGATCGGCAGGCTGGCGACATAGAGCGGCACGTCGCGTGCACGTCCCTTGGCGAAGGTGACGACGAGCGTCGCATCGTCGAGGGCTTCGGCACTGACCATGTCGCGCATCTGCACGGTGATCAGCGGATGCCCCTTGGTCTTCAGAGTCGTCAGCGAATAGGCTGCATCGTGGGCGGTGAGCCTGGTCCCGTCGTGGAATTTCGCCTCGGGTCGCATCGCGAAGCGGTAGACCAGCTTGTCCGGCGATATCTGCACGGATTTGGCCGCCAACCCGTACATTGCGTCGGGCTCGTCAGCTGCGCGGATCATCAGCGGCGAGAACGTCATACCCATACCTTGTGCGCCGTCGCCTTTCAGGATGAAGGCGTTGAGCGAGTTGAAGGTCTGGTAGGACTGATTGTAGGCCCGCACCGACGGGATTAGCGAGAACGTGCCGCCTTTCGGCGCGTCGACATTGACGTAATCGAAATGACGGAAGTCGGCGGGATATTTGAGATCGCCGAATGCCGACATGCCGTGCGCCTCGGTCGCCGCTTCCGATGCTCGCGCGCTGCGCAGCAGCGGCGCGCCGACGGACGCCCCGAGGGCGCCGCCAACACCCAGGACCAGCACATGGCGGCGTGACATCTGCGTCATGCGGGGATTGTCCTTCACGATTTCTTTGCGATCCGTGCCGCCTTGTCTGCGTCGTACCACCAGATGAACGGGAAGCCGGACAGACCATACCTGGGCAATTCCGTCGGCCGGCCGAAGCGATCCCAGCGCGCGGTGCGCACCTTGTTGTAGGTCCATTGCGGCACGACGTAGTGATTCCACAGCAGCACGCGGTCGAGGGCCTTGGTGGCCGCGACGAGATCGTCGCGATCAGTGGCGTAGATCACCCGCTCGATCAGCTTGTCGATGGCCGGATTCTTGATGCCGGCGATGTTGCGCGACCCGGCGATGTCGGCCGATTTGGAGGACCAGAACTCGCGCTGCTCGTTGCCCGGCGATTGTGACTCGCCCCAGGAGTTCGTCACGATGTCGAAGTCCCACTCGCGCGTCCTGTTCTCATACTGGGTCGGATCGACCGTCCGAACGCTCACCGCAATGCCGAGCCGCTCCAGCGACGGCTTGTAGAACAGCGTAATTCGTTCGAAGCTGGGATCCGAGTTGAGCAATTCCAGCGAGAACTGCGCACCGGTCTTGACATCGACCAGCTTGCGATCTCGCACCTCGTAGCCGGCTTCCTTGAACAGGCGCAGCGCCTCACGCAAATTGTCGCGCACCGCCTCCGGACTACCCCCGACCGGATTGGTGTAGGGCGTCGTGAAGACCTCGGGCGGTACCTGGGCGCGGACGGTCTCGAGAATTTCGAGCTCCTTACCCTGCGGCAATCCCGTTGCCATCAGCTCCTCGATGCCGTCGAAATAGCTGCTGATGCGCTTGTACTGACCGTAGAAGATCTGCTTGTTCATCTCCTCGAAGTCGAACGCGTAGTTGAGCGCACGACGCACGCGCGGATCGCTGAACTTGGCGCGGCGCAGGTTCGGCACGAAGGCCTGCATCACGCCCGAGCTGCGATTGACGAATTCCTCGAGGATCACCCGCTTTTCGGTCACGGCCGGGAAATCATAGGCGGTCGCCCAACTCTTCGCGCTGTTCTCGGTGCGCCAATCGACCTGGTCGGCCTTGAAGGCCTCGATCGCAACGGTGCCGTCGCGAAAATATTCGTAGCGCAGCTCATCGAAATTATTGCGGCCCACATTGATGGGAAGATCGCGGCCCCAATAGTCCTTGACGCGCTCCAGCGCGATCGAGCGTCCTGCGACGAATTCCTTGACCTTGTAGGGGCCCGAGCCAAGCGGCATTTCGAGCGTTGTGGTGGAGATGTCGCGCTTGCGGCCCTGCGCGTCCGTCCCCTCCCACCAATGTTTCGGAAGGACGATCAGCTGTCCCACGATCAGCGGCAGCTCGCGGTTGCCGGGTGCGTCGAACACGAACTTCACGTCACGCTCGCCGACCTTCTCGGCCTTCACCACATGGCTGTAATAGGCCGAGTACATCGGATGGTTCTTCTTGAAAGAATCGAGCGAGAAGATCACGTCCTCCGGCGTAACAGGCTTGCCGTCATGCCATTTCGCCTGCGGGCGCAGGCGATAGGTGACGAAGGAAAAATCGTCGGGATGGCTGACCGCTTCGGCCAGCGCGCCGTATTCGGTCGAGACCTCGTCGAGCGACTGCGTCAGGAGCGATTCATAGATGAACGCGACGGCACCGGCGACCTGGCCCTTCACACCGGAGACGACGATGTTGAAATTGTCGAACGTGCCGACGGCGATCTGGCGCGCGACACCGCCTTTGGGGGCGTCCGGATTGACGTAGTCGAAGCGCTTGAAGTCGGCGGGGTACTTGACCTTTCCGAACAGCGACAGCGCGTGGCGCCAAGGCAACCCGCCGGAAGGCAGCTCAGTTGCTGATTGCGCATGCGCCACGCCGACGGGAACGCCCGCGACGGAGCCAAGGGCTGGAAGCGCTGCGGCTGCAGTGCCGGTGAGCAGGAGATCGCGTCGGGTAATGGCCAAATCAACATCCCTGTCTTGAAGGAGGCTACTCCTTTAAGTTCCCAATATAGGCGAGGTTTCGACCGAATATGTTGCTTTTTCCTCATCTTGGAAGCCCGGCCGGCCTATCGGATGCGGCCAAACGCCCCGATAACGTCGCCGCGAGGCCCGGATAAGGAAACGGCCAGACTTTTCAGCCTGGCCGTATTCGAGCGCCGGTTCTTGGGACCTTATTTTGACGCCGTCGGAAGCGGCTGAGGTTTCTCCGACTGCGAATTCAGATAGGCGATGATATCGGCACGCTCGGAATCCTTGGCAACACCGGCAAAGCCCATCGCGGTGCCCGGAATGAAGCCCTTCGGATTGGCGAGGAACTTGTTGAGGTCGTCGAAGCTCCAGTTGCCACCCTTGGCCTTTATGGCGGCCGAGAAGTTGAAGCCACCACGGCCCTGGCCCTTGGGCTCGCCAACGACGCCATAGAGGTTCGGACCGACTCGGTTCGGGCCGCCCTTCTCGAAGGTGTGGCAGGCGCCACACTTCTTGGCGGCCGCGGAGCCCTTCTCGACGGAGGCGGTTTGGAGCAGCTTTTCGATCGGTTCGGACGATGCGGCGGCAGCGGCGCCCTCCTTGCCGGAGCCGGCATCTTGCTTGACCGCGATCTCGAAGCCCGGCTTTTCCGGCATCTTGGGAGAGAACAGCGCGCTCGCGGTGAAGCTCGTCACCAGCAGGAAGAGACAGGTGCCGAACACGGCGCCGAGAATCTTGTTGAGTTCGAAAGAGTCCATTTCCGGCCAGGCCCCACCGCAAGAAGGAAACAGCGGCCCGGATGGCCGCAGGACGAGCCTCGGAGAATCAAACGTTCCTTATTGTTTCCCCGAGTTTTGCCATTGAGATATCGGTTTGCCCGGGGTCTGGCAACCCGTATAAGCGACCCGGCTTCAGGCCCGTCCCCATCCCATGTCCCGGTGCGGAAAACGCTCCGTTTTCAGGCTCTTGACCTCAGACCTTTGAACCCGATGATCGATCCCCGCATCCTGGTGCTGATCCCGGCTCGCATGGCCGCCACCCGCCTGCCCGGCAAGCCGCTCGCCGATATCGCGGGATTGCCGATGATCGTGCATGTGCTGCGCCGTGCCGAGGCCGCCGCAATCGGCAGGGTCGCGGTGGCCACCGACACCGACGAGATCGCTTCGGTCGTGACCGCCCATGGCGGCGAGGCCGTGATGACCCGCGGCGACCACCCCTCCGGCTCGGACCGTATCCACGAGGCCATGCAGAAGCTCGATCCCGAGGGCAAGGCCGAGATCGTGGTCAATGTCCAGGGGGATTTCCCGACCATCACGATCGACAACATCCGCGAGGTGCTGCCGCCGCTGCAAGACCCGGCCGTGGACATCGCGACGCTGGCCTCGCGGATCCACACCGAGGAAGAGGATCTCGCCCCAAGCGTGGTGAAGGCGATCGGAACCTCGGTTGGCGGCAGGCGGATGCGCGCACTTTATTTCACCCGCGCGACCGCCCCGACCGGCGACGGACCGCGTTATCACCATATCGGCCTCTATGCCTTTCGCCGCGCCGCGCTGGAGCGCTACGTCTCTCTTCCGCCGTCTCCGCTGGAATTGCAGGAGAAGCTCGAGCAGCTCCGGGCGCTTGAGGCCGGAATGCGCATCGATTTCACCATCGTCGACACCGTGCCCCGCGGGGTCGATACGCCGGCGGACCTCGAGACCGCGCGCAGCATCCTTTCCAAATCCTGAGCCGCTGCTACAAGGCCGAGCATGAGCAAGATGAAGATCGCATTCCAGGGCGAGCCTGGCGCCAATTCCCACATCGCCATCGTCGAGGCCTATCCCGACGCCGAACCGATGCCCTGCGCCACATTCGAAGACGCGCTGTCGGCGATCTCGTCGGGCGAGGCCGATCTCGGCATGATCCCGATCGAGAATTCGGTCGCCGGCCGCGTCGCCGACATCCATCACCTCCTGCCGGCGTCCGGCCTCTTCATCGTCGGCGAATGGTTTCTGCCGGTCCGGCATCAGCTGATGGCCGTGAAGGGCACCAAGCTCGAAGACATCAAGAGCGTCGAGAGCCATGTGCATGCGCTCGGCCAGTGCCGGCGCATCATCCGCAAGCTCGGCATCAAGCCGATCGTGCATGCCGATACCGCCGGCAGCGCCCGCGACATCTCGGAGCGCAAGGACAAGACGGTGGCCGCGATCGCCTCGCGCCTTGCTGCAAAGATCTACGGTCTCGACATCCTCGCCGAGGACATCGAGGACGAGGCCCACAACACCACGCGCTTCGTGGTACTGGCGCGCGAGCCGAAATGGGCGCCCCAAGGCGCCGGGCCGCTCGTCACGACTTTTGTTTTCCGGGTGCGCAATTTGCCGGCGGCGCTCTACAAGGCGCTCGGCGGCTTCGCCACCAACGGCGTCAACATGACCAAGCTCGAGAGCTACATGGTCGACGGCAATTTCTTCGCTACGCAGTTCTATGCCGACGTCGACGGCCATCCCGATGACAAGGGCCTCGCCTTCGCCATCGAGGAGCTGAAATTCTTCTCGCGCGAATTCCGCATCGTCGGCGTATATCCGGGCCATCCGTTCCGCGCCACGTTCAGCGAAGTGCAGGATTGATCCCTCACCCTACCCTGGAGGAGTCCGGGACGAGCGCAGCTCGCCCGTGGGTCGCTACGTATGGAGCGCAGCGCAATGCGTTGCGGGGTGGGGTGACGGTCTCTCCACGTCGAATACTGCCCGAGTGGAGAGATCACCCCGCTCGCGCTGCGCGCAATCGACCCGCCCCCTCCAGGGGAGGGTAAGCTACCCCGCCGCTCTGAGCCCGAATGCCTCCGCCAGCAGCGAATACGACTTCTTTCGCGCCGCGTGGTCATACACCGCCGTGATCACCATCAGCTCGTCCGGCTTGCTTGCGTAGATCAGCGGCTGCAGCTTCTTCTGCACCGTCGCGGGACTGCCGACGAACAGGCGCGAGCGGTTGCGCAGGATCGAGGTGCGCTCGGCGTCCGTATACGGATAGGCCATCGCCTCCTCGACGCTCGGCAGCGGCAGATATTGACCGCGGTCGCGGCGAAGACGGTTGAGGTCGAAGGACGAGGCGAGCCTTTCGGCCTCCTCGTCGGTATCGGCCGCAATGACGGCGACCGCGAGAATGGCATGTGGGCTCGCACGCCAGGCCGAGGGTTGAAAGCGATTGCGGTAATGCACCATCGCATCGATCGCGTCGTGGGACGCGAAATGATGGGCGAAGGCGAAGCCCATGCCGACCTGGGCGGCCAATTCCGAGGAATAATCGCTGGAGCCGAGCAGCCAGATAGGCGGCAGTCTGGTGTCGTCGGGCATTGCGACGACGTTGTTGTAGGGGTGCCCCGCGGGGAATTCGCGCGTCTCCCACAGGATCAACTCGTGCAGCCGCTCCAGGAAATCGTCGCCCTCGCGGCGGTCGAGCCGGCTCCTGAGCGCGTAAGCCGTCGCACCATCGGTGCCCGGCGCGCGGCCGAGACCGAGATCGATCCGGCCCGGAAATAGCGCCTCCAGCATCTTGAAGCGCTCAGCGACGACCAGCGGCGCATGGTTGGGCAGCATCACCCCGCCGGAACCGACGCGGAGGTGCTTCGTCACCGCCGCGATCTGGCCGATCATCAGGTCGGGCGCGGGGCTCGCGACGGAGGCGAGATTGTGATGCTCGGCGAGCCAGTAGCGGACATAGCCGAGGCCATCCACGTGACGCGCCAAATCGATGCTGTTGCGCAGCGCCGCGGCGGGCTTGGTGCCTGATGTGACGACGGAGAGGTCGAGGACGGAGAGCGGGATCATGGCGGCTTAACCTAATGGAGGCGGTCGCGGCGGCAATGGCAGGCTGCGCAGGCCTGACGTGTACGGACGGGCGGGCACGCCAGCGGCTGGAGTTGGGACAACCGCCGCTACTTTGCAGACGGTTTTGGTCTGCCCACCAAGAAAATCGTTCATGAAAGATGGCTCACGATAGATAATATCTGAAAATTCAACACATTATGTTATGCAGCGCGTTTCCCACCCAAAACATGATTCGCAAGAATGACCCATCAAACTGCACCTGAATGGGCAACTTCCCATGCATGATGGGCTGTCGATCAAGGGGCCTTTGCCGTATTTTAGCTCTCCGAGGCTAGACCCCGATTGCCGGCCTGACATTGGAGTGAGTGGCGCCATGACTGACCTGACGACGCCTGCAACAGCCGACCGGCAGGACAGGCACCTGAAGCGAGCTGCGATCTCCTTCGAGTTCTTTCCGCCGAAGACGGAAGAGATGGAGCGCAATCTTTGGGAGACCATCAACCGGCTGGCCCCGCTCGAGCCGAAGTTCGTCTCGGTGACCTATGGCGCCGGCGGCTCGACCCGCGAGCGCACCCATTCGACCATCACGCGCATCCTGAAAGAGACCGCGCTGCTGCCGGCGGCGCATCTGACCTGCGTCGGCGCTTCGCGCGGCGAGATCGACGAGATCGTCGACCGCTATCACGAGGTCGGCGTCCGCCACATCGTGGCCTTGCGCGGCGATCCCGTCGGCGGCATCGGCACGCCCTATTCGAGCCATCCCGAGGGTTATCAGAGCTCGGCCGAGCTCGTCGCCGGGATCAAGAAGCGGCACGGCGACATCGAGATCTCGGTCTCTGCCTATCCCGAGAAGCACCCCGAAGCGCGCGACTTCGATGCCGATATCGACACGCTTAAGGCCAAGGTCGACGCCGGCGCGACACGCGCGATTACGCAGGTGTTCTTCGACAACGATCTCTACTTCCGCTATCTCGACCGCGTGCGTGCGCGCGGCATCGACATCCCGATCGTGCCGGGCATCATGCCCATGCACAATTTCAAGCAGGCGCGCAATTTCGTGACCCGTGCCGGCACCACGGTGCCCGACTGGTTCGCGGCGAAGTTCGAGGGCCTCGATGACGATGCCGAGACGCGCAAGCTGGTGGCCGCGACCGTTGCGGCCGGCCAGGTGCAGAAGCTCGCCAAGCACGGCGTCGACACCTTCCATTTCTACACCATGAACCGCGCCGATCTCGTGTTCGCGATCAGCCATTTGCTCGGCATTCGCGCCAAGAGCGCGCAGAAGGCGGCGTAAGAGAACATGACCGTGACCGTCTCTCCGAAGCGAACTGCCCTTCTGAACGCCGCGCGCGAGCGCATCCTGGTGCTCGACGGCGCCATGGGCACGATGATTCAGAACCTGCAGCTCGACGAGAAAGCCTTCCGCGGCGAGCGCTTCAAGAACTTCCATCGCGACCTGCGCGGCAACAACGATTTGTTGATCCTGACCCAGCCGCAGGCGATCGAGGACATCCACGCCGCCTATTTGCGCGCCGGCGCCGACATCGTCGCGACCAATACGTTCTCGACGACCTCGATCGCGCAGGCCGATTACGACCTCACCGACATCGTCTACGAGATGGCGCGTGAAGGCGCCCGCCTCGCCGGCAATGCCGCACGGCGCGTCGAAGCCGAGGACGGCAAGCCGCGCTTCGTCGCCGGCGCCATCGGCCCCACCAACCGCACGGCCTCGATCTCGCCCGATGTGTCCAATCCCGGCTACCGCGCCGTCACCTTCGACGATCTGCGCAAGTCCTATGGCGAGCAGATCCGCGGGCTGATCGACGGCGGCGTCGACCTCCTGCTGGTCGAGACCATCTTCGACACACTCAACGCCAAGGCGGCGCTCTATGCGATCGCCGAGATCACCGAAGAGCTCGGCATCGACGTGCCCGTGATGGTGTCGGGCACCATCACCGACAAATCCGGCCGCCTGCTGTCGGGCCAGATGCCGGAAGCGTTCTGGAATTCGGTGCGGCACGCCAAGCCCATCACCATCGGCTTCAACTGCGCGCTCGGCGCGGAAGACCTGCGCGCGCATATCGCCGATATCGGCCGCGTCGCCGACACGCTGGTCTGCGCCTATCCCAATGCCGGCTTGCCGAACGAGTTCGGCCAGTATGACGAGACGCCCGAATACATGGCGCGGCTGATCGGCGAGTTCGCGCGCGACGGCCTCGTCAACATCGTCGGCGGCTGCTGCGGTACGACCCCGGACCATATCGCGGCGATTGCTGCGGCAGTGGCCCCGCACAAGCCGCGCATCGTGCCGGAGATCACCCCGCGCCTGCGACTCTCCGGCCTCGAGCCGTTCGTGCTGACGGATGCAATCCCATTCGTGAACGTCGGCGAACGCACCAACGTCACGGGCTCGGCCCGCTTCCGCAAGCTGATCACCGCTGGCGACTACACCGCCGCGCTCCAGGTCGCGCGCGATCAGGTCGAGAACGGGGCCCAGATCATCGACGTCAACATGGACGAGGGCCTGCTCGATTCCGAAGCGGCGATGGTGACCTTCCTCAACCTCGTCGCCGCCGAGCCCGACATCGCGCGCGTGCCTGTGATGGTCGATTCCTCGAAATTCTCGGTGATCGAGGCCGGCCTGAAATGCGTGCAGGGCAAGCCGGTCGTCAACTCGATCTCGATGAAGGAAGGCGAGGAGAAGTTCATCCTTGAGGCCAAGATCGCCCGTCGCCACGGCGCGGCCGTTGTCGTGATGGCGTTCGACGAGGTCGGCCAGGCCGACACGTTCGCGCGCAAGACCGAGATCTGCAAGCGCGCCTACGACATCCTGGTGAACAAGGTCGGCTTCCCGCCGGAAGACATCATCTTCGATCCGAACATCTTCGCGATCGCGACCGGCCTCGAGGAGCACAACAATTACGGCGTCGACTTCATCGAGGCGACGCGCTGGATCCGGCAGAACCTGCCGGGCGCGCATGTCTCGGGCGGCGTCTCCAACTTGTCGTTCTCGTTCCGCGGCAACGAGCCGGTGCGCGAGGCCATGCACTCGGTGTTCCTGTATCACGCCATCAAGGCCGGCATGGATATGGGGATCGTCAATGCCGGGCAGATGATCGTCTATGACGACATCGATCCCGAGCTGCGGCAAGTGTGCGAGGACGTCGTCCTCAACCGCGATCCGGGCGCCTCCGAGCGGCTGCTCGCGCTCGCCGAGAAATTCCGCGGCAAGAAGACGGAAAGCAAGGAAGCCGATCTCGCCTGGCGCGAATGGCCGGTGGAGAAGCGGCTGTCGCATTCGCTGGTGCACGGCATCACCGAGTTCATCGAGCAGGACACCGAGGAGGCCCGCAAGAAATCCTCGCGCCCGCTCGACGTCATCGAGGGCCCGCTGATGGCCGGCATGAACGTGGTCGGCGATCTCTTCGGCGACGGCAAGATGTTTTTGCCCCAGGTGGTGAAGTCTGCCCGCGTCATGAAGCAGGCCGTCGCTTACCTCATGCCGTTCATGGAGGAGGAGAAGGCGCGCAATCTTGCGAGCGGCATCGGCACCGAGGGCTCCTCGTCCGCCGGCAAGATCGTGCTCGCGACGGTGAAGGGCGACGTCCACGACATCGGCAAGAACATCGTCGGCATCGTGCTCCAGTGCAACAATTTCGAGGTGATCGATCTTGGCGTGATGGTGCCGGCGGCAAAGATCGTCGAGACCGTGAAAGCTGAGAAGGCCGACATCGTCGGGCTGTCAGGCCTGATCACACCCTCGCTCGACGAGATGGCGTTCTTCGCCGGCGAGTTGCAGCGCGAAGGCTTGAGGCTGCCGCTCCTGATCGGCGGCGCCACCACCAGCCGCGTGCATACGGCCGTCAAGATCGACCCGAGCTATCGCGCCGGTCCCGTCGTGCATGTCAACGACGCCAGCCGCGCGGTCGGCGTCGCCTCCGCGCTGCTCTCGCCGGAGAAGCGCGAGGCCTATGCGGCCGAGGTGCGGGCCGAATACGCCAAGATCTCGGAGGCGCATCTGCGCGCGCAGGCCGACAAGAAGCGGCTGAAGCTCGCTGATGCCCGCGCCAACCGCGTGCCGGTCGATTTCGCCAAGAGCAAGCCGGTGAAGCCGACTTTCCTTGGCACCAAGAGCTTCGACGATTACGATCTCGCCGAGCTCGTCGACTGCATCGACTGGACGCCGTTCTTCCAGACCTGGGAGCTCGCCGGACGCTTCCCCGCCATCCTCGACGATTCCAAGGTCGGCGAGGTCGCGCGCTCGCTCTATGACGATGCGCGCAAGATGCTCGACACGATCGTCAAGGAGAAGTGGTTCCGGGCGCGGGCGACGATCGGCTTCTGGCCGGCGAACGCGCAAGGTGACGACATCGTGCTCTATGCCGACGATAACAGGACCAAGAGCATCGCGACGCTGCACACGCTGCGCCAGCAGCTGGAGAAGCGCGAGGGCCGCTTCAACGCTGCGCTCTCCGACTTCATCGCGCCTGCCGGCGTGCCCGATTACATCGGCGGCTTCGTCGTCACCGCAGGGATCGGCGAAGACGCGGTCGCCGACCGCTTCAAGATGGCCAACGACGATTACTCATCGATCCTATGCAAGGCGCTGGCCGACCGCCTCGCCGAGGCCTTTGCCGAACGCATGCACGCCCGCGTCCGCCGCGAGTTCTGGGCCTATGCACCGGATGAGGCGCTCTCCAACGAGGAGCTGATCCTGGAGAAGTACTCCGGAATCCGCCCCGCGCCCGGCTATCCCGCGCAGCCCGATCATACCGAGAAGGCGACGCTGTTCGAGCTGCTCGATGCGGAGGCGACCGCCGGCGTGAAGCTGACCGAGAGCTTTGCGATGTGGCCGGGCTCGTCCGTCTCCGGCCTCTATTTTGCCAGCCCCGAAAGCTATTATTTCGGCGTCGGCAAGATCGAGCGCGACCAGGTCGAGGACTACGCCGCGCGCAAGGGCATGAGCGTGGCCGAAGCCGAGCGCTGGCTCGCGCCGGTGCTGAACTACATCCCGTCGCAGGACAAGCCCTTCGCCGCCACGCCGGCGAACGACGAAATGCCGAAAGACCTCGCCTCGCATCCGCCGGGCTGCACCTGCGCGGTGCACTTGGTCTGGCAGAAGAAGCGCGCCGGCGCGGGGTAGACGCCGCCGAAACACAAACGTGAAAAACAACCCCATGCACAGTAGCGATGGGGTTGAAAAGGCTTGACGTTTTCTGACTTGCCGAAAACACGGTTGCGGCGTCGGGCAAAACAGGGGTATTATTGCATCATCGACTGCGGTGGCCGTCCGATACTCTCGCCAGGCCCCGCGCTGTCATTCCGGGGCGCGCCTCTTGGCGCGAGCCCGGAATCCATTGCTCCACATCATCCGCTGCACGGATTCCGGGCTCGCGCTTCGCGCGCCCCGGAATGACAGAGCGCTTCACCCCTTCGGCGGGGACAGCGGCTGCACGATCTCCTTGAACGGCGCCAGTGCCTCGCAACGCTCGCTATGGGCCGCGAGCGCCGGATAGCGCGCGGCATCGAACAGCTGCGGATGCGCTTCGCGGGTGAAGCGGACGACACAGGCGACGGCAACGTCGGCGTGGCCGATGCGGTCGCCCAGCCAATACGGCGTCGTCACCTTGGCGCGCTCGGCCTCGAGCACTTTCAGCACGTCCGCGATCTGCGCCTGGCAACGCTCGACCCACAGCGCGAGCTGCTCCTTCCGCAGCACGCGCTCGTAGAGCAGGCTCACCGCCTTGTCGCCGAGGCCGGAAGCGAGCGCGCAGATGCGCAAATGCTTGCGCCGCTCGGTGCCGCCGCGCGGCAGCATGGCCCTGTCCGCGCCGACGAGGTCATCGAGATAATCGAGGATGATCGTGCTCTCGATCAAAGCCTCACCGTCGTCGAGCACCAAGGTCGGCACGCGGCGGAGCGGATTGTACGGCGCGATCTTGTCGGCATCGCCGAAGGTCGACCATGGCCTGTGCTCGAAGGCGAGCCCGTAAAGCCGGAGCGCAATCGCGACGCGGCGGACGAAGGGGGAATCATATTGGCCGATCAGGAACATGGTTCTCGCTCTTCTCTATCATTGAACAAGGCAGGGCCGATCAGTCTCCACGACCAGCTCGGCGCGGCGCAACAAATATCTCGGAAACGGAGCATTGCGCCGGCTGCAACGACCCGCGACGGCCTCACCGCGCACCACGCTCAAAGGCCGTCCTGGATCGAGCGCTTGATCGCGGCAATGGCGGTCTCGTTGCGCTTGTACATCGTCCACTGCTTGATCCGCTTGGCGCGCACCAGCTTGGCTGCCGTCAGCACCCGCATGTGCTCGCTCAATGTCGGCGCGCTGACCCCGAGCTTTTCGGCGATCAGCAATCCGCAGACACCGTCCTCGACCAGGTCGCCGTCTTCCTGCTCGCGAAAATGCTTCCGCGGATCTCGCAGCCATTCCAGGATCTGCAGGCGGCGTTCGTTAGCGAGCGCGCGCAGGGCGACGGCAAATTTCATTTAGCCATTTTGCTAATTACCTAATTGATGTCAACTCTCAGTTGGGTTATCCTGGACGGCATCATGACAGCGACAATGGACATCACACGGGAGCGGATTGCGGCGACCGAGCCGGTCATCCGTCCGCATATCAGGCGCACGCCGCTTGTTCAGGCCGACCTCGCCGATTTCGGCCTGCCGGCCGCGCCGGTCACGTTCAAGCTCGAGATGCTGCAGCATTCCGGATCGTTCAAGGCGCGCGGCGCCTTCGCCAATCTGCTGCTGCGGCAGGTGCCGCAGGCCGGTGTGGTCGCCGCGTCCGGCGGCAATCACGGCGCCGCCGTTGCCTATGCCGCGCATCGGCTCGGCATTCCCGCCACGATCTTCGTGCCCGACATCACCTCGCCGGCCAAGGCCGAGCGGATCAGGACCTATGGCGCAAAGCTCGTGATCGCCGGCAGCCGCTACGCCGATGCGCTCGCCGCGAGCGAGGCGCATGTCGCGCAGACCGGCGCGCTGGCCGTCCATGCCTACGATCAAGCCGAAACCCTGCTCGGCCAGGGCAGCGTCGGGCTGGAGCTTGAGCAGGATGCGCCCGGCATCGACACGCTGCTGGTGGCGGTCGGCGGCGGCGGGCTGATCGGCGGCATTGCGGCGTGGTACGGCGGCCGGACACGCATCGTCGCGGTCGAGCCGGAGCAATCGCCGACCCTGCACGCCGCGTTCGAGGCGGGTGCACCGGTCGATGCGCCGGCCGGCGGCATCGCCGCCGACAGCCTTGCGCCGCGGCGTGTCGGCGAGCTGATGTTTCCGGTCGCGCGGGCAAATGTCGAGCGCGTCGTCCTGGTCAGCGACGATGCGATCCGGCAGGCGCAGGCTGCGCTGTGGTCGCACTTGCGCCTCGTGGCCGAGCCCGGCGGCGCAGCTGCATTTGCCGCGGTGCTCTCCGGCCGCTATCGTCCCTCACCTACCGAGCGCGTCGCAGTTCTGGTCTGCGGGGCAAACACGACGGCGGTGACTTTCGAGAGCTGAGCGGGAATGACATGACGCGACCGCGCGGACTGGTCCTGATGGCGATCCTGCTGCCGATGATCGGCGCCGCCCACGCGCAGGACCGCCCGATCGGCTTTCTGACGCCGTCGAAGAACATCGCCTGCCAGTTCTTCACCGACAACGGACAGGGCGTGCTCCGCTGCGACATCATGAACATGGACGTGCGCCCGCGCCGGCCCGCCGATTGCGAGCTCGACTGGGGCCACGCCTTCGAGATGAGCGCGAAGGGCGCAGCAAGCCGCATCTGCGCCGGCGACACCGTGATGGACCCCTCACTGCCGGTGCTGGCCTATGGCGAGGTGTGGCAGCGCGGGGGATTCACGTGCCGGTCGGAGCAGACGGGATTGACGTGCTTCAATGCGATGCAGCGGGGTTTTTCGCTGGCGCGGGGGAAGCAGGAGGTGTTCTAGAGATTTAGCGCAGGAAAGAAAGCAGGATTGAGAATATAACCCACTGTGCCTTCATTCTTAGAAATCAAGGTCTTGAACAGTCTCATGTCATAACCGACGTCAAATATGTAGCGCGTATTTTCTGCGCCTGTTTTGATGCCAAGGAAGCCGTAGTAGAGAAGATATTCGATCACGGAGTCGATCTTCTCCTCGGACGTACCAGCTCCTCTCAGGATTTCGCCCAACTTCTTTCTGTCGAACCGATCGCCCTCACCAATAAAATGATAGAGAAGAGCGGTCTCACTCCCCAGTATGGCTCAAAACCAAGAGTATCGAATATGCCGATCTTATCGATTGTTTCGACTTCTCGGCGGAAATTGCCATTCCTCGTCACAAAGACGCGTTTGCCGAGCCCGATCGCGTATCCGAGTTCAAAGGTGACATTGAAGTTCACTGTCGTAACATCAGCAAACAGAACATCGCAGCCGTGAATTTGCTCGAAGATGGGGTCAGTAAGCGGCCGTCCGGCTATGTCATTCTCGATCCAAAGATGCAGATGTATGTCATTGCCTCGCTGGGCAACTAGGCGGCCGGCCCCCTTAATGGCTTGCATCACTTCCGCCAACGACGATGGATAAGCATAAAAAATCTTCATTCTTCGAATCGCTCGCTTGAGAAATCGATAGGATCATACAACTATTCGTAGCCTTGTACGAATCCTGCAACGCAGCAGAGGGCCGCGAGGAGCGAGATAGCGCCTGAAGGTTGAAGGTAATTTGAGATGTTATAGCTGTCCGTCCTATTCAATGGTCGGCACGTGCTTCGCCGCATCGCGCGGCGCCGTGCCATCAAGCCGCGGATCATCCGCCACTTCGATCTGGCGGCGAAACGCGCGGAAGCCGGAGCGTTGATAGAACGCGACGGCGGAGGGATGGTCGAGCGTGCAGGTGTGGACCCAGACGCGGCGGACGTCGCGCGACCAGGCGCGCTCCAGCGCGCGGTTCATCAGGAAGCGGGCGGCGCCGGTGCCGATGAGGCCAGCGGTGACGCCGAAATAGGTCAGTTCGCACTGGCCGGGCTCGCGGAAGTCGAGCTCGAGCAGGCCTTCGTCTCGGCCGTCGAGGACGAGGGCATAGACCTCGATTCCAGGCGCATGGATGATCGCGGCGAGCTCGGCGTCGGTCATGCGCGCGCGCGAGAACCACAGCCAGCCCTCGCCGACGCGGCGGAAGAGATCGCGGTACCAGGGAAGCGCGGGGGCATCGACCTTGCGCAAGGTCCAGGCGCCGGGCGGATCATCGCGGCGCGCGGGCGGTGCAGTCATCTCCAGATGGGTGACGATTGCGGCGATCTTGCCGTTCGGGACGTCGGAATAGCCGTCGGGGACGATCATGCTTCGTTTCTTCTTTTGTTAGCGGTTAGCGGGCGGCGCCGTTTGAGGCACCACAGCAGCGCCACACTCCGTCATTGCGAGCGCAGCGAAGCAATCCAGGATCTTTCCGCAGAGGCAGTCTGGATTGCTTCGTCGCAAGAGCTCCTCGCAATGACGGTGTAGAGGCGGTGGTGTAGCCCGGATGGAGCGCAGCGCAATCCGGGATTTGTGCCACCATCGACAGCGGACCCGGATTACGCTGCGCTCCATCCGGGCTACGACATTTGCCGCTACCCCTCCCCCTCGTCGCTCGCCAGCACGCCCTTTACCGCGCGCGCCCAACCCGCGAGCTTCCGCTCGCGCGTGGCCTGGCTCATGTTCGGCTTGAAGCGGTGCTCCAGACGCCAATTGTCGGCGAATTTGGTCGGCTCGGGATAGACGCCCGCCTGGAGGCCGGCGAGATAGGCGGCGCCCAGCGCGGTGGTCTCCTGGATCACGGGGCGGTCGACCGGGGCATCCAGGAGATCGGCGAGGCGCTGCATGGTCCAGTCGGAGGCGGTCATGCCCCCGTCGACGCGGAGCACGACGCTTGCGGTTTCCGAACTCGGCCAGTCCGCGCGCATTGCGGCCCAGAGATCGAAGGTCTGGTAGCAGACGCTTTCCAGCGCGGCATGGGCGAGCTCGGCGGGGCCGGTGTTGCGGGTGAGGCCGAACAGCGCGCCGCGGACGCGCGGATTCCAATAGGGCGCGCCCATGCCGACGAAGGCGGGGACCAGGTAGACGCTCTGCATGGAGTCCGACTGATCGGCAAGCGGTCCGGTTTCGGCGGCATGCTTGATGATGCCGAGGCCGTCGCGCAGCCATTGCACGGCGGAGCCGGCGACGAAGATCGAGCCTTCCAGCGCGTAGGTGCGTTTGCCATCGAGCTGATAGGCGACGGTGGTGAGCAGCTTGTTCTTGGAGACGACGGGCGTGGTGCCGGTGTTGAGCAGCGCGAAACAACCGGTGCCGTAGGTCGACTTCATCATGCCCGGGCGGAAGCAGGCCTGGCCGATGGTGGCGGCCTGCTGGTCGCCGGCGATGCCGGCGATGACGATGGGGCCGCCGAACAGGTCCGGCGTGCTCTCGCCGAAGCGGGCGGAGGAATCCTTCACCTCGGGCAGCATCGAGCGTGGCACGCCGATGATCTCCAGGAGCTCGTCGTCCCACGCGCCGGTGTGGATGTTGAACAGCAGCGTGCGCGAGGCGTTGGTGGCGTCGGTGGCGTGCACCTTGCCGCCGGTGAGGCGCCAGAGCAGATAGCAATCGATGGTGCCGAACATCAGTTCGCCGCGCGCGGCGCGGGCGCGGGCACCGGGGACGTGATCGAGGATCCAGGCGACTTTCGTTCCGGAGAAATAGGGATCGATGATCAGGCCGGTCTTCTCAGAGATCACGGGCTCGCGGCCGTCGGCCTTGAGCTTCGCGCAGATGTCGGCGGTGCGGCGGTCCTGCCAGACGATGGCGCGGTGCACGGCCTGCCCCGTCGCGCGATCCCACACCACGGTGGTCTCGCGCTGGTTGGTGATGCCGATCGCGGCGATATCCTTTGCGCTGATGCCGGCGTGCTCGATCGCCTCGCGGCAGACCATCACGGTCGAGGTCCAGATGTCCTCCGGTTCGTGCTCGACCCAACCCGAGGCCGGAAAGTGCTGCGGAAACTCGGCCTGCGCCTTCGCCGCGATGGAAATATCGCCGCGAAACACGATCGCGCGCGAGGAGGTGGTGCCCTGGTCGATGGCGAGGACGAAAGACATGGCGGATACCTTGGCGTTTTCTTTGGGCGTCTTCCCTGGAGGGGTCATTGTGTCGCGCCAAAGGGAGCGGATTGGAGGCAGAAGGTCAAGGTTTGGATCAGTGGGGGCCGCTGCCCTTCCTTCTCCCCTTGTGGGAGAAGGTGGCATAGGCGGCCGTCGGCCGCCGTTCTCAAGAACGCCGAAGCAAGGCTTCGGCTACGGCGCCGGATGAGGGGTATGCTTCGGCGAACACAGCCGCAAAAGAGTCACGTGCGGAGGGATACCCCTCACCCGTCTCGCCGCTTCGCCATAGCCGATGCGAAGCATCGGCGTTCTTGAGAACGGCGGCCGAAGGCCGCCTATGCCACCCTCTCCCGCAAGGGGAGAGGGGAAGAACCCTACACCGCCGCCGTCGTCACGCCGCCGTCGATGACGATGGTTTGGCCGGTCATGAAGCTCGAGGCGTCGGAGGCGAGGTAGGCGACGGCGCCGGCGATTTCGTCGGGCTCGCCGATGCGGCGGAGCGGCGTGGTGGCGGTGCGGCGCTTCAGATTGGCTTCGTCTTCCCAGAGCGCGCGGGCGAAGTCGGTCTTGACCAGGCCGGGCGCGATGCAGTTGACGCGGACGCCTTTCGGACCCCATTCGCCGGCGAGCGAACGGCACAGCGCGAAGTCGGCGGCCTTGGAGATGCCGTAGGCGCCAATCACGGTGGAGCCGCGCAGGCCCCCGATCGAGGAGATGATGATCACCGAGCCCTTGCCGCGCTCGGCCATTTGCGGGATCGCGAGCGCGGAGAGCCAGATGTTGCTCTTGACGTTCGAGCCCATGATCTTTTCGAAGGCTTCGTCGGTGATTTCGAGCAGCGGGCCGTAATAGGGATTCACGGCGGCGTTGCAGACGAGAATGTCGATCTTGCCGTAATGCTTCGTCGCGCCCGCGATCAGCGCCTCGACCTCGTTCTTGCGCGCGATGTTGCAGGGAATGACGATGGCATCGCCGCCAGCGGCATTGATGCCGTCGGCGACTTCCTTGCAAGCGTCGGCCTTGCGCGAGGAGACAACCACCTTGGCGCCTAACTTGGCGAGCAACTCGGCGGAGGAGCGGCCGATGCCGCGGCTGGAGCCGGTGACCACGGCGACCTTGCCGGTGAGATCGAACGGGGTGTTCTTCATTGTTGTTGCCTCCTCCTGGTCATTCCGGGGCGCGCATAGCGCGAACTACGATGCGCAATTGCGCATCTGAGAATCCATTTCACCGCACGTATTGCCGCCCGATGGATCCCGGGCTCGCGCTTCGCGCGCCCCGGGATGACAGGTCAGATCAACCCGCCCGCATCCGCGACGCGGCGCTGGTGGTAGTCGGTGTCGCCAAAGGTGTTCTCGATCATGGTGAGGCGCTTGAAGTAGTGGCCGATCTTGGCCTCCATGGTCATGCCGATGCCGCCGTGGAGCTGGATCGACTGCTGGCCGACGAATTTCAGCGACTTGCCGATCTGCACCTTGGCCGCGGCGATCGCGTTGCTGCGCTCCTTGGCGTCCTCGAAGTCGTTCGCCATGGTCGCGAACATCGACATCGAGCGCGCCTGCTCGGTGGCGACGAACATGTCGGAGGCGCGGTGCTGCAGCGACTGGAACGAGCCGATCGCGACGCCGAACTGTTTGCGCGTCTTGATGTACTCGACCGTGGTCTTGAGCGATTCGTCCATCAGGCCGACCGCCTCGGCGCAGAGCGCGACGCGGGCTTCGTCCACCACGCGCTCGATCAGTGCGAGTGAATCCTCGGGATTGCCGAGCACGCCGTCGGGACCGACCTCGACACCGGTGAAGGTGATGTCGGCGGCGTGCAGGCCGTCCTGGGTCGGATAGGACTTTTTCGCGACGCCCTTGGCATTGGCGGGGACCAGGAACACGCCGATGCCTGACTTGTCGCGGCGGTCGCCCTTGGTGCGCGCGGTGACTAGAAGCGTGTCGGCGTTCTCGCCGTTCAGCACGACGAACTTCTCGCCGTCGATCACGTAGGCATCGCCCTTCTTCTTCGCGGTCGTGGCGACGTCGAACAGATCGTAGCGCGAGTTCTTCTCGAGCTGGGCGAAGGCCAGCGTCTTGCTGCCGTCGATGATGCCGGGCACGTGCGCGGCCTTCTGCGCATCGGTGCCGGCATGACGCAGGAAGCCGCCGCCGATCACCACCGTCGCCAGATAGGGCTCGAGCACCAGCGCCTTCCCGAGCGCTTCCATCACGATCATGGTCTCGACACCGCCGCCGCCGAAGCCGCCGTCAGCCTCGCTGAAGGGCAGGCCCAAAAGTCCCTGCTCGGCGAGCTTGAGCCAGACCGTTTTGCTCCAGCCGCCCTTCTCCGCCATGTACTTCTTGCGCTGCTCGAAATCGTAGGAATCGGTCAGCAGGCCGTCGATGCTTTCCTTGAGAAGCCGCTGCTCCTCGGACAGATCAAAATCCATTTCTTTGGTTCCTCGTACCCGGACTTATTTGGCTTCGTCATCCCGGGGCGCGCGTAGCGCGAGCCCGGGATCCATACTCCCGATCGGGGTTATGGATTCCGGGTTCGCGACTTCGTCGCGCCCCGGAATGACGGTTGAAATTGCCCTCCCCGCGGTCGCGGTGAGGTGGCAGATCACAGCCCCAGCACCGCCTTGGCGATGATGTTGCGCTGGATCTCGTTGGAGCCGCCGTAGATCGAGACCTTGCGGTTGTTGAAGTAGCTCGGCGCGATCTGGGCGGTCCAGTCCATGGCTTCGTTCGAGCCATCGTCGCCGTGCACGTCGTAAGGCGCGGCGAACGGGCCGATCACTTCCATCAGCAGCTCGGTGGTGGTCTGCTGGATCTCCGAGCCCTTGATCTTCAGCACCGAGGAGGCCGGATTGGGCTTGCCCTTGCCGTGCTTGCCTTCGTCGGCGACGACGCGCAGCTGGGTGAGCTCGAGCGCCTTCAGCTCGATCTCGCAGGCCGCCAGCTTCTCGCGGAAGGCGGGATCCTGGATGATCGGCTTGCCGGCGGACTCGACCTTCGAAGCCAGATCCTTGATGCGGCGGATGCGCTCCTTGGAGACGCCGACGCGGGCGATGCCGGTGCGCTCATTGCCGAGCAGGAACTTGGCGTAGTCCCAACCCTTGTTCTCCTCGCCGATCAGGTTCTCGTAGGGAACCTCGACGTCATCGAAGAAGACCTCGTTGACCTCACGGCCGCCGTCGATGGTCTGGATCGGGCGCACGGTGACGCCCTTCGACTTCATCGAGAACACGATGAAGGAGATGCCCATCTGCTTCTTGGCGTTGTTGTCGGTGCGACAGAGGCAGAAGATCATGTCGGCGTGCTGGGCGAGCGTGGTCCAGGTCTTCTGGCCGTTGATGATCCATTTGTCGCCACGGCGCTCGGCCTTGGTCTTGAGCGAGGCGAGGTCGGAGCCGGAGCCGGGCTCCGAAAAGCCCTGGCACCACCAATCGTCGACATTGGCGATGCGCGGCAGGTACTTCTTCTTCTGCTCCTCGTTGCCGAAGGTGTAGATGACGGGGCCGACCATGCTGACGCCGAAGGCGAGCGGCTGCGGCGCCGGATAGGACTGCAGCTCCTCGTTGAAGATGTAGTGCTGCACGCTGGTCCAGCCGGTGCCGCCATATTCCTTCGGCCAATGGCTGACGCCCCAGCCCTTCTTGTTGAGGATGCGCCACCACGTCACCATCTCGTCCTTGGAGAGGTGACGGCCCTCGACCAGCTTGCGCCGCGTATCCGGCGGCACGTTGTCGCGGAAGAACTGCCGCACTTCGTCGCGAAACGCCTGCTCTTCTTTCGTGAATGCGAGATCCATTGGATCCTCCTGTGAAACGTTACTTCATTTTCGTCATTGCGGGGGCATCAGCAGCGCGAATCCCGGAAGACGATTTCTGCTGCTGGCGCAATTCGTGGCGCGACAATTTCCCGACCGGCGTGCGCGGCAGGTCATCGACGAATTCGACCGCGGCCGGCAATTCGTGCCTGCCGAGCTTGCCGGCAAGCTGCGCGCGCAGCTCGTCGAGCGTGAACGGCTTTGCCTCGGGCCTCAGCTTGATGAAGGCCTTGGCGGCTTCGCCGCGATAGGGATCGGGAATGCCGAGCACGATCACCTCGTGCACGCCCGGGATGGTGTAGATCGCCTGCTCGATCATCTGCGGATAGACGTTGAAACCGCCGGAGATGATCATGTCCTTCTTGCGGTCGACCAGGAAGAAGTAGCCGTCGGCATCGACATAGCCGATGTCGCCGGTGAGAAAGCGGCCATCGACGAAGGCTTCAGTGGATCCCTCCGGCTTGTTCCAGTAGCCCTTGGTGACGTTCGGGCCCTTGATGCGGATCTCGCCGATTTCGCCCGGCGGCAGCACGCGCCTGGGATCGTCGAGCGCGACGACGTCGAGCTCGATGCCGGGCAGCATCAGGCCGATCGAGCCCGGTTTCTCGGGGCCCTCGGGCGGATGGCCGGTGCCGGGCGAGCAGGTCTCGGTCATGCCCCAGCCGCTCTTCAGCTTCTTGCCGACCTTGCGCTCGAAGAAGCTCGCGATCTCCACCGGCAGCGGCGCGCCGCCGGAGCCGATGGTGACCAGCGAGGAGAAATCGCGTTTGTCGAGATCGGGCAGCGCGGCGATCGCGATCCACATCGTCGGCACGCCTGGGAAATACGTTGCACGCTTGACCTCGATGTCGCGCATCACGGCTTCGACGTCGAAGCGCTGATGCAGCGAGATCAGATTGCCGCGGCGGAGCGAGGACAGCAGCACCACCGTGAGCGCGTAGATGTGGAACAGCGGCAGCACGCAGATCACGCGCTCGATTGTCTCGCCGCGGGCGGCGCGGGCCGGCCTGCCCCAGACGTCGTAGATCGACACCGCCGAGGTGAGATTGCCGTGCGTGAGCATCGCGCCCTTCGGCAGGCCGGTGCTGCCGCCGGTATATTGCAGCAGCGCGACGTCGTCGGCCGCAACGACTGGCCATTGCGCCGGCGCGGTGGCGCCCTCGACGAAGGCCGCGAAGGTGACGATGCGGGGATCGTCGGGGATCGCCGCCTGCGGCGTGCCGACCTTGCCCCAATGATCATCCTCGCAGACGACGAGCTTGTCGATCAGGCCCTTCTCCAGGAATTTCAGCGCGGTCGGCAGCAGGGCCTGGAGGTTGGAGGTGACGAGCAGGCGCGAGCCGGAATCGGTGATCTTGTGCGTCAGCGCGATCTCGCCGTCGAGCGGCGACAGATGCGCGACGCGGCCCCCGGCCTTCAGCGCGCCGAAGAAGCTGACGGGATGATCGGGCGTGTTGCCGAGGAACAGCGCGACCGAGCTGTTCCTGCCGATGCCAGCGCGCAGGAACGCCGCGGCGGCACGATCGGCCAAGCTTGCGAGCTCGGTGTAGCTGATGGGCCGGTCGCGGAATTCCAGCGCGGTGCGCGGGCCGTAATCGGCGGCGGCCTTGGCGAGAAGGTCCGGCAGCGTGCCCTGGACGATGGGGTCGTCCCACCGCACGCCCTCGGGATAAAACTGTTCGCCGGGATGGGTCATTTTCCTGATTGCTCGAGCGAACAACTAACACAGACCGTCATTCCGGGGCGCGACGAAGTCGCGAGCCCGGAATCCATAACCACCAGCTGGGGTTATGGATTCCGGGCCTGCGCCTTGCGGCGCATCCCGGAATGACGAAGGTTGGGACGAAGCCCCGATCACGCTGCTTTAGACTCCGCAGCCAGCGACGCAAACGTCTTGCCCTCCGCGGCGAGCTTCTTCAGCAGCGGGGCGGGCTCGAGGCTCGGATCGTTGGTCTCCTTAGCGTAGAAGGCCAGACGATCGGCGATGTGCTTGAGGCCGACGCTGTCGGCCCAGAACATCGGGCCGCCGCGATAGATCGGCCAGCCATAGCCGTAGAGCCAGACCACGTCGATGTCGCTGGGACGCGCGGCGATGCCCTCTTCCAGGATCTTCGCGCCCTCGTTGATCATCGGATACATCATGCGCTCGAGGATCTCCTCGTCGCTGACGACGCGCTTCTTGCGGCCGAGACGCAGCAAGGTCTCGTCAATCAGCTTCTCGACATCAGGGTCGGGCAGCGGCGCACGAGAACCCTGCTCGTACTTGTAATAGCCCTTGCCGGTCTTCTGGCCGAAGCGGCCGGCCTCGCACAGCGCGTCCGCGATCTCCGACTTGATGCCGCGGTCCTTACGCGAGCGCCAGCCGATGTCGAGGCCGGCGAGATCGCTCATCGCGAACGGGCCCATCGGCATGCCGAACTTGGTGACGACGGCATCGACCTGCTGCGGCAGCGCGCCCTCGAACAGCAGCTTCTCGGACTGCTTGCCGCGCTGGGCCAGCATTCGGTTGCCGACGAAGCCGTCGCAGACGCCGACCACGGCCGGCACCTTCGCGATTTTTCGCGCGATCGTCACCGCAGTCACCAGCGCATCCGGCGCGGTCTTGTCGGCACGCACGATCTCGCACAGCTTCATGACGTTGGCCGGCGAGAAGAAGTGCATGCCGAGCACGTCCTGCGGACGCTTGGTCGACTTCGCGATCTCGTCGATGTTGAGATAGGAGGTGTTGGAGGCGAGCACGGCGCCCGGCTTGGCGTACTGGTCGAGCTTGCCGAACACCTCCTTCTTCACCGCCATGGTCTCGAACACGGCCTCGATGACGAGATCGGCATCGCCGACATTCTCGATGCCGACGACGCCGTTGATCAGCGCCATGCGCTTGGCGGGCGCATCGGCCGGGATGCCGCCGCGCGCGGCGGTCGCCTCCCAGTTCTTCTGCATCACGCCCATGCCGCGCTTGAGCTGCTCCTCGCCGGTCTCGATCAGGGTGACGGGAATGCCGGCATTGGCGAAGGACATCGCGATGCCGCCGCCCATGGTGCCGGCACCGAGAATGGCGACGCGGTTCACGGGCCGCGGCTTGGTGCCTTCAGGAACGCCCGCGATCTTGTTGGCCTCGCGCTCGGCGAAGAAGGCGTAACGCTGCGCCTTGGACTGGTCGCTGGCGACGAGCTTGAGGAAGCCCTCGCGCTCCTTCTTCAGGCCCTCGTCGAACGGCAGGTCGATGGCGTAGCCGACGGCATCGGCGGCGGCGAACGGCGCCTCGAGGCCGCGCGACTTCTTGGTCATGGCGGCGACCGCATTGGTGAAGATCGAGCGGTCGGCCTTGGCGGCTGCGAACTTGGAATCGTCGTCGCGCAGGCGGCGCAGCGGGCGCTTCTCCGCGAGCAGCTTGCGCACGAAAGCCTCGCCGCCGGAGGCCGGGCCCTCGACGATCTCCTCGATCAGGCCGTTCTTCAGCGCCTCCGCCGCCCCGATCGGGTCGCCGCCGACGATCATCTTGACCGCAAGCTCCGGGCCCACCGCACGGGGCAGGCGCTGGGTGCCACCGGCGCCGGGCAGAAGTCCGAGCTTCACCTCGGGCAGGCCGAGCTTGGCCTCTTTCACCGCGACGCGGAAATGGCAGGCCAGCGCGACCTCGAGGCCGCCGCCGAGCGCGGTGCCGTGGATCGCGGCAACGACCGGCTTGGGCGAGTTTTCGATCTCGGACAGCACGTCGTTGAGCGCGGGCGGCTTCGGCGGCTTGCCGAACTCGGTGATGTCGGCACCGGCAATGAAGGTGCGACCGGCGCAGGTCAGCACGATGCCCTTGATGGAGGGATCGGCGATCGCGGCTTTGATGCACTCGAGGATGCCGCCGCGGACTGCGGCACTCAGCGCATTGACCGGCGGGCTGTTGACCGTGACGATCCCGACTTCATCATGACGCTCAAGCTTGACCACTTCGCTCACGGTGTCCCTCCTTGGTGGGGATTTACTTTTATTCGATTTCGCATTGCGGAATTTAATTCCGCATCTTGACGGCAGGGTTATTTTGAAGCACGGACGTTGTCAACGACTCCGCGCAAGAAGCAGATCAGGGATGAAGCGTACAGGAAAGAAGACCGCGACCGATCGGAATTTCGTCGTCGCGCTTTCCCGCGGACTGGAAGTATTGCGCGCGTTCCAACCCAATGACGGCCTGCTGGGCAATCAGGAGATTGCGTCCCGCACCAATCTGCCCAAGCCCACCGTGTCGCGGCTGACCTACACGCTGACCAAGCTTGGCTATCTGACGCCGGTTCCTCGCTTCGAGAAGTACCAGCTCGCCCCGGCAGCGATGTCGCTCGGCTACGCGGCGCTGGCCAATCTGGGCGTTCGGCATTTGTCCGAGCCGTTCCGCGAAGAGGTGATGCGCGCGACCGGCGGCGCCGTCGCCGTCGGCGGCCGTGACCGCCACAGCATGATCTATTTCGGGCAGAGCCGCGGCAGCGAGACTGTCGGCGTTCAACTTGACGTCGGCTCGCGCGTGCCGATTGCAACCAGCGCGATGGGCCGCGCCTATTTCTGGGCACTCGATGACGAAGGTCGCGCCGAAGTGTCGCGCATCCTGCGCGAACATTACGGCAGCCGCTGGCCGAAGATGCGCGAGGGCTTGGAACGTTCCGGCGAGACGGTCGCGAAGTACGGCTTTGCGATTTCGGTCGGCGATTGGCACGACGACATCGGCGCCGCCGGCGTCGCACTCAAGCTCAACGACGGAACCGGGCCTTACGCATTCAATTGCGGCGCGCCCGCATTCCGTTTCACGGAAGAGCGTTTAATCAACGACATTGGACCGCGTCTCTTAGCGATGGTAAGGAACATCGAGGCGGCGCTCGGGGGTCTGATGCCGCATTCAAAAAAAGACATCAGCAAAAAGCTGAAATCAGGAGGAAAAGTTGCGCGTGTGGCCGAGGGATTCAGATAGCCTTTGTCATCATCGGGAGCGGCTCGCATCGCCCCATCGCTCACTGTACGTCGTGAGCGAGACGAGATGACGCAGGCACAGCTCGCGCAGGGTACATCGCCCCTGCTCGCGGTTCGCGACGTCAGCGTCGTGTTCGGCGGCATCGTCGCGCTCAACGGCGTGTCCTTCGACATGCACAAGGGAGCCATCCTCGGATTGATCGGCCCGAACGGCGCCGGCAAGACCACGCTCTTCAACTGCCTGTCGCGGCTGTACCAGCCGTCGTCCGGCGACATCTTGATGGACGGCGTGAGCATCCTGACGCGGCCGCCGCACCGGATCGCCGAGATCGGCATCGGCCGCACCTTCCAGAACGTGGCGCTGTTTCCCAACCTTTCGGTGATGGACAACGTCCGCGTCGGCGCCCATTCGAAGACCTCGAGCGACATTATCAGCGACTCCCTGAAGCTTGCCTGGGTCCGGCGCAGCGAGACCAACATCAACAAGAAGGTGCACGAGATCCTTGCTTACCTCGACCTCGAGGACGTCGCCCATACCGTCGTGTCCGGCCTACCGTTCGGTACGCAGAAGCGGGTCGAGCTGGCGCGTGCGCTGGCGGCCGATCCGAAGATCCTGCTGCTCGACGAGCCCGCCGGCGGCCTCAACCACGAGGAAGTTCATGTGCTCGGCGACCTCATCCGCAAAATCCGCGACGAGCGCCATATGACCGTGCTCCTGGTCGAGCATCACATGGGCCTCGTGATGTCGATCGCCGACCATGTCGTCGCGCTGAATTTCGGCAAGAAGCTCGCGGAAGGCACGCCCGCCCAGGTGCAGGCGGACCCGGACGTCATCAAGGCCTATCTCGGGAGCAAGGATCAATGACGCCACTGCTCAACGTCAAGGACCTGCGCGCTTATTACGGCCAGGTCCAGGCGCTCCATGGCCTGTCCTTCTCGCTCAACGAGGGTTCGCTCGTGACGCTGCTGGGCGCCAACGGCGCCGGCAAGACCACCACACTGCGCGCGATCTGCAACATGGTGCGCTCCACCGGCGGCGTCGAGTTCGAAGGCAAGCCGCTGAACAACCGTTCGACCGAGAGCATCGTGCGGTTCGGCATCGCCCACGTGCCGCAGGGCCGCGGCACCTTCACCAACATGACGGTGGAAGAGAACCTCCAGCTCGGGGCCATCACCCGCAAGGACCGCGCCGGCATCGTCTCCGACATCGAGCGCATGTACGCGCATTTCCCGGTGTTGAAGCAGCGCCATACCCAGCAGGCCGGCACGCTCTCCGGCGGCGAGCAGCAGATGCTCGCGGTCGCCCGCGCGCTGATGCTGCGGCCGCGGCTGATGCTGCTCGACGAGCCCTCCTTCGGCCTCGCGCCGCTGGTGGTGCGCGACCTGTTCGGCATCCTCGGCAAGATCAACCGCGAGGACAAGGTCTCGATCCTGGTGGTCGAGCAGAACGCCCAGCTCGCGCTCGAGCTCGCCGACCAGGCCTATGTGATCGAGACCGGGCGCATCGTGATGTCGGGCAAGGCCAAGGACATCGCGAACAACGAAGAAATCCGCAAATCCTATCTGGGTTACTGAGGGAGCCGGCACAATGGAGCTGTTCACCAACCAGGTCCTGGCCGGCATCGCCACGGGGGCGATCTATGCCTGCATGGCGCTCGCCGTGGTCATGATCTACCAGGCCATCGACCATCTCAACTTCGCGCAAGGCGAGATGGCGATGTTCTCGACCTTCATCTCATGGCAGCTGATGCAGTGGGGCGTGTCTTATTGGGCTGCCTTCCTGATCACGCTGGCATTTTCTTTCGTTGCCGGCATCGCGATCGAGCGCATCCTGTTCAAGCCGCTCGTCAAGGCGCCGGTGCTCACCAACGTCGCCGGCTTCATCGCGCTGTTTGCGATCATCAACTCCTCGGCGGGCCTGATCTGGGACTTCACAATCAAGCAATATCCGACCCCGTTCGGCTCCGCACCGTTCCTCGGCAGCCAGCTGATCTCGACGCACCAGGCCGGCATGATCGGCGTCACCGTGGCGCTGCTGCTCGCGCTCTATTTCTTCTTCCAGTACACGCGCATCGGCCTTGCGATGCGAGCCGCAGCGTCGGTGCCCGAATCGGCCCGCCTCGTCGGCATCAACACGAGCTGGATGATCGCGCTCGGCTGGGGCATGGCGACCGCGATTGGCTCGATCGCCGGCATGCTGATCGCACCTGTCGTATTCCTCGAGCCGAACATGATGGGCGGCGTGCTGATCTACGGCTTCGCCGCGGCGGTGCTCGGCGGGCTGTCGAGCCCGTTCGGCGCCGTGGTCGGCGGCTTCCTGGTCGGCGTGTTCGAGAATCTCGCCGGTACCTACATCCCCGGCGTCGGCAATGAGCTGAAACTCCCGATCGCGCTCGCGCTGATCATCTCCGTCCTGGTCGTCAAACCCGCTGGTCTGTTCGGCCGGCATATCGTCAAGCGAGTTTGATCATGAGCGCAGCAGAAGAAGTCGTCGCCGAGGGCCACGAGGCGGTCGAGGCGGTTCCGAAGCGGGCCATGACGCTGGGCACCGGCACCTCGCTGGTGGTGCTGGCGGCGCTGTTGATCGTGCCGATGTTCGTCAAGAACTTCATCATCTTCCAGATGACGATGCTCCTGATCTACGGGCTCGCGGTGCTGGCGCTGAACATCCTGACCGGCGGAAGCGGCCAGTTCTCGCTCGGCCAGAGCGCGTTCTACGCCGTCGGCGCCTATGTGTCCGCGGTCCTGATGGAGCATGCCAACGTCAACTACGCGCTGACCATTCCGATCTCCGCCGTGATTTGCTTCGGATTCGGTTACCTGTTCGGCAAGCCGGCGCTGCGGCTGTCGGGCATCTATCTCGCGCTCGCGACCTTTGCGCTCGCGACCGCGATGCCGCAGTTGCTCAAGCTGAACTTCCTCGAGCACTGGACCGGCGGCGTGCAGGGCCTCGTCGTCACCAAGCCGGACGCGCCGTTCGGCCTGCCGATGTCGCAGGACATGTGGCTGTACTACTTCACGCTCGCCGTGACGGTCGCGATCTACATCTTCTCGGTGAACCTGTTGCGCTCCCGCTCGGGCCGCGCCTTCATGGCGATCCGCGACAACGAGATCGCGGCCTCCTCGATGGGAGTCAACGTCGCGCTGTACAAGACGCTGGCTTTCGGCGTGTCCGCCGGCATCACCGGCGTTGCCGGCTCGCTCGGCGCCATCGCGGTGCAATTCGTCGCGCCCGACAGCTACACCATCACGCTCGCGATCTCGCTGTTCCTCGGCATGGTGGTCGGCGGCGTCGGCTGGCTGCCCGGCTCGTTCGTCGGTGCGGCCTTCATCATCTTCGTGCCGAACATGGCGGAGAGCATCTCCAAGGGCCTCTCCGGCGCGGTATTCGGCGTGCTGCTGTTCCTCGTCATCTACCTCGTGCCGCATGGCGCAAGGCAGGTCGCGATCCTGGGCCAGCAACTCGTCGGCAAGCTCAGGAAGAACTGAAGACCCGTTGAATTAACCAAGGAGACCGAATTGTATTTTGGAAGAACACTGCGAGCCGCCGCGCTGATCACGGCAACGGCGGCCATCACTCTCACCTCCGGCGCTGCACTCGCCCAAAAGAAATACGACACTGGCGCGTCCGATACCGAGATCAAGATCGGCAACATCATGCCGTACAGCGGTCCGGCGTCGGCCTATGGCATCATCGGCAAGACCGAAGAAGCCTATTTCAAGATGATCAACGACAAGGGCGGCATCAACGGCCGCAAGATCAACTTCGTCACCTATGACGACGGCTATTCGCCGCCGAAGGCCGTCGAGCAGGTCCGCAAGCTGGTCGAGAGCGACGAGGTGCTGGTCGTTTTCAATCCGCTCGGCACGCCCTCGAACAGTGCGATCCAGAAGTATCTGAACTCCAAGAAGATCCCGCAGCTCTTCGTCGCGACCGGCGCCACCAAGTGGAACGACCCGAAGAACTTCCCCTGGACCATGGGCTGGCAGCCCTCCTACCAGAGCGAAGCGCAGATCTACGCGAAGTGGCTGATGAAGGAGAAGCCGGACGCCAAGATCGCAATCCTCTACCAGAACGACGATTTCGGCAAAGACTACCTCAAGGGCACCAAGGACGGCCTCGGCGCCAAGGCCTCGTCCATGATCGTCATGGAGGAGAGCTACGAGGTCTCCGAGCCGTCGATCGACGGCCATATCGTCAAGATCAAGGCCGCCAATCCCGACGTGCTGCTGATCTACACCACGCCGAAGTTCGCGGCCCAGACCATCAAGAAGACCGCCGAGCTCAGCTGGAAGCCGCTCCAGATCCTCACCAACGTGTCGATCTCGGTCGGCAGCGTGATGAAGCCGGCTGGCTTCGAGAACGCGCAGGGCGTGCTGTCGGCCGCCTACGCCAAGGACTCCACGGATCCGCAATGGGCCAACGACCCCGGCATGAAGAAGTGGAACGAGTTCGTCGACAAGTACATGCCGGGTGCCGACAAGTCGGACACCAGCATGGTTTATGGCTATGGCGCCGCGTCGACGCTGGCCAAGGTGCTGGAGATGTGCGGTGACGATCTCACCCGCGCCAACATCATGAAGCAGGCCGCCTCGTTGAAGGACTTTGCCCCGGATACGCTGCTGCCCGGCGTCAAGATCAACACCAGCGCCACCGACTTCGCTCCGATCGCGCAGCTGCAGATGATGCGCTTCAAGGGCGAGAAGTGGGAACTGTTCGGCGAGATCATCAGCGGTGACGTCGCCTCCGAGTGACGCGTGCCGCGATGATCGAGGACGAGGAGCCCCCGCGGACAGTCGCGGGGGCTTTTTGTTGACGACAGGCGTCAATCTTGTTCAATGCGATCGATCCATCCCGGGGTAGGAGAGCAATGGCCGCCGTTCGTTCCCAGGTTGCGACGCTCTGGGCCGCACTTGCCTTGTGCACTGCAATGAGCGGCGAGGCGCTGGCGCAGAAGAAATACGACAGCGGCGCCTCCGATACCGAGATCAAGATCGGTAACATCATGCCCTACAGCGGTCCGGCCTCCGGCTATGCTGCGATCGGCAGGACCGAGGAAGCCTACTTCAACAAGATCAATGCCGAGGGCGGCATCAACGGCCGCAAGATCAGATTCATCTCCTATGACGACGGCTATTCGCCGCCGAAGACGGTGGAACAGGCGCGAAAACTGGTCGAGAGCGACCACGTGCTGCTGATCTTCGGCTCGCTCGGCACCTCCACCAACAGCGCCATCCGCAAGTACATGAACGAGAAGAAGGTGCCGCAATTGTTCGTGGCGAGCGGCGCCTCGAAATGGAACGACCCCAAGCAATATTCCTGGACCATGGGCTGGCAGCCGAGCTACGTCAGCGAGGCCCGGATCTATGCCAAATACATCATGAAGGAGAAGCCAAACGGAAAGATCGGCGTGCTCTACCAGAACGACGATTTCGGCAAGGACTATCTAAACGGGTTGAAGGAGGGCCTCGGCGCCAAGGCTTCGATGATCGTGCGGGAGGAAGCCTACGACACGTCCGAGCCCGCAATCGACGAGCGAGTCGTGAAGCTGAAGGCGGCCGGCGCCGATATCTTCATCAGCCTCACCAACCAGAAATTCGCCGCGCAGGGAATCAAGAAAGCCGCGGAGATCAACTGGCATCCGATGCACATCATCTCCAACGTCTCGGCTTCGGTCAGCGGCGTATTGGAGCCGGCGGGCATTGAAGTCTCGCAAGGCATCCTGTCGGCGACCTACACCAAGGACGGCTCCGACCCGCAGTGGAATGCCGACGACGGCATGAAGAAGTTCTACAGTTTCCTCGCGCAATACGAGCCCAGGGCCAACAAGCTCGATGCCGGCGTCGTGTACGGCTATGCCGCCGCACAGACCATCGTGAAGGTGCTGCAGATGTGCGGCGACGATCTCACCCGCGAGAACGTCATGAAGCAGGCCGCCAGCCTGAAGGACTTCGCACCCGACACGCTGCTGCCAGGCATCAAGATCAACACCGCGCCCGACGATTTCGCCCCGATCGAGCAGCTGCAGATGATGCGCTTCAAGGGCAGGAAATGGGAGCTGTTCGGCGACATCATCTCGAGCGAGATGAGCCACTGAACGACGCAATTCAAAATAGCCGCCTTCTCGTAAAGCAACTCAAGCGGTGAGTTTGCCCCGCAAAAAGAATCTCACGCGCCGGAATATTCAGCACGGCCCTTCGACGAGATCGCCGCCTGCGCGAGGCCCGTGCAGGCGTTCTTCTTGCTGACGGCCGTGGATAGGTATTGAATGCGTGACGGAGCGACGCGCAACGATCGCTCCCAATAAGAACAAACGACACATTCAATCCTGTCCAGGGAGATCAAAATGCCTGCAATGCATGTGCGATTGGGGGCCTTCTCGGCTGCCCTCGTGCTAGCCGCCACGCTGTCCACGACAGCGCTCGCGCAGAAGAAATACGACACCGGCGCATCCGACACGGAGATTAAGATCGGCAACATCATGCCCTATAGCGGTCCCGCGTCCGCCTACGGCGTGATCGGCAAGACCGAAGAGGCCTATTTCCGCAAGATCAACGCAGAAGGCGGCATTAACGGCCGCAAGATCAACTTCATCACCTATGACGACGCCTATTCCCCGCCGAAGACCGTGGAGCAGGCGCGCAAGCTGGTCGAGAGCGACGAGGTGCTGCTGATCTTCAACTCGCTCGGCACCCCGCCGAACTCGGCGATCCAGAAGTATATGAACCAGAAGAAGGTTCCGCAGCTGTTCGTCGCCACCGGCGCCACGAAGTGGAACGACCCGCAGACCTTCCCGTGGACGATGGGCTGGCAACCCAACTACCAGATCGAGTCGATCATCTACGCCAAGTACATCCTGAAGAACCATCCGAACGCCAAGATCGCCGTGCTCTACCAGAACGACGATTACGGCAAGGACTATCTGAAGGGGTTCAAGGACGGGCTCGGAGCCAAGGCCGCCTCGATGATCGTCATCGAGGACAGCTACGAAGTCTCCGAGCCGACCATCGACTCCCACATCGTCAAGATGAAGTCGACCAACGCCGACGTGTTCTTCAACATCACGACGCCGAAATTCGCGGCACAGGCGATCAAGAAGAACGCCGAGATCGGCTGGAAGCCGCTGCACTTCCTCAACAACGTCTCGGCCTCGATCGGCAGCGTAATCAAGCCGGCCGGCTTCGAGAACGCGCAGGACATCATCTCGTCGCAGTACTTCAAGGATCCGACCGACGCGCAGTGGAAAAACGACAAGGCGATGATCGCCTGGAACGAATTTCTGGATAAGTACTATCCGGAAGCGAACCGCGCCGATGCCTCGGTAATGTACGGCTACATCGTCGCCCAAGGCCTCGTTCACGTGCTCAAGGCCTGCGGTGACAATCTCACCCGCGAGAACATCATGAAGCAGGCCGCCAACATCAAGGACTTCGAGCCGGCGGGCCTGTTGCCGGGCATCAAGGTCAACACCTCGGCGACCGATTTCGCGCCGCTCTCGCAACTGCAGCTGATCCGGTTCAAGGGCGAGCATTGGGTGCCATTTGGCGAGGTGCTGAGCGGCGACGTCGGCGGCTGACCATTAACCACTTGCTCAAGATGTAGCCAAATCGACTAAAGACGCAGCCCCTGCGGCCATGCCGCAGGGGCTTTTCCTTGAAGCGTTCAGGCAAATCGTATTGAATTGCGGCCGCGTCGCGAAGAAAAACGAGACAAGAAAAGGGACGCACACACAAAGAAAAAACAGGGAGATTGGAATGCCTGCTGTCACCGGCAAGCTTGCGGCCGCATCATTGGCGCTCGCGCTCATCGCGGCCTCGGCCTCAACCGCAACGGCCCAAAAAAAATACGATACCGGTGCGACCGACACCGAGATCAAGATCGGCAACATCATGCCCTACAGCGGACCGGCCTCCGCCTACGGCATCATCGGTCGCACCGAAGCCGCCTATTTCAAGAAGATCAACGAAGAGGGCGGCATCAACGGCCGCAAGATCAATTTCGTCTCCTACGACGACGCCTACTCGCCGCCGAAGACGGTGGAGCAGGCGCGCAAGCTGGTCGAGAGCGACGAGGTGCTGCTCGTCTTCAACTCGCTCGGCACGCCGCCGAACTCCGCGATCCAGAAATACATGAACTCGAAGAAGGTGCCGCAGCTGTTCGTCGCCACCGGCGCTACCAAGTGGAACGATCCGCAGAACTTCCCGTGGACCATGGGCTGGCAACCCAACTACCAGAGCGAGACGCAGATCTACGCGAAATACATCCTCAAGGCCATGCCGAACGCCAAGATCGGCGTGCTCTACCAGAACGACGATTACGGCAAGGATTACCTGAAGGGCCTGAAGGACGGCTTGGGGGCCAAGGCCGCGAGCATGATCGTGCTGGAGGAAAGCTACGAGACGTCGGAGCCGACCATCGACAACCACATCGTCAAGCTGAAAGCCACCGGCGCCGACGTCTTCATCAACATCACCACGCCGAAGTTCGCGGCGCAGGCGATCAAGAAGATCTCCGAGATCGGCTGGAAGCCGACCCACTTCCTCAACAACGTCTCGGCCTCGGTCGGCAGCGTGATCAAGCCCGCCGGCTTCGAGAATTCGCAGGACATCATCTCGGCCGCCTATCTGAAGGACGTCTCCGATCCGCAGTGGAAGGACGACGCCGGCATGAAGGCGTTCCTGGAGTTCATGACGAAGTACTTCCCCGAGGGCGACAAGCTCGACGGCGGCACCATCGTCGGCTACGGCGTCGCGCAGACGCTGGTCGAAGTGCTGAAGAAATGCGGCGACAATCTCACGCGCGAGAACGTCATGAAGCAGGCGGCGAGCCTGAAGGACTTCCGCACCGAAGTGCTGCTGCCCGGCATCAAGATCAGTACCGGGCCGAACGACTTCGCACCGATCAGCTCGCTGCAGCTGATGAAGTTCAAGGGCGACAAGTGGGACCTGTTCGGCGAGGTGATCAGCGCCGACGCCGGCGGCTAGAAGCTTCAAAGCCCGGACGACGAGCCCCCTGCGCTGATCGCGCAGGGGGCTTTTGCTTGTGTGGCAATTATGATCACGCGATTGCACAATCGAATGACGGCGAAGGCGCTTACGCTTTGGCACACGATGCGGTAGGCAGATGGCGGCGACCTCGTCGCCGCCAGTCCAGTCTGCGCAAGGCCATTGTCCATGACCGACCGACGTCCCCTGCTCCGCGCGCTCTACGACGCGGCCGTCGCCGCCGCCCATCCCGAAATGGTGCTGGCCCCTCACCTGCGACCTGCGCCCAGGGGGCGCGTGATCTGCCTCGCGGCCGGCAAGGGCGCCGGCGCGATGGCCGCAGCCGCGGAGCGGCATTATCTCGATGCGCTGGGATTGGCGCCGGAGCGCCTCGTCGGCATCGCCACCACGCGTCACGGCTACGGCGTGCCGACGCGCAGCATTCGCGTGGTCGAGGCCGGTCATCCCGTGCCTGACGAAGCCGGCCTGAAGGGCGCGGCCGACACGCTCGCACTCGCGGGCGAGGCCGGGCCGGACGATCTCCTGCTAGTGCTGCTCACCGGCGGCGGCTCGGCCAACTGGATCGCGCCGGTGGAGGGCATCAGCTTCGCGCAGAAGCAGGCGGTCAACAAGGCGCTGCTGCGCTCGGGCGCGCCGATCGGCGAGATGAACGTCGTGCGCAAGCACCTGTCGCGGATCAAGGGCGGCCGCCTCGCCCGCGCTGGCAGCAACGCCGCGGAGATCGTGACGCTCGCGATCTCCGACGTGCCGCATGACGATCCGTCCGCGATCGCCTCCGGCCCCACCGTGCCCGATCCGACCACGCTGGCGGATGCGCGCGCGATCGTGGCGAAATACAGGCTCGACATCGACGATGCGGTGCGGCGCGCGCTCGACGATCCCAACAACGAGAGCTGCAAGCCGGGCGACGCCGCCTTTGCGCACGCGTCGTTCGAGCTGATCGCGCGGCCCAAGCAGTCGCTGGACGCTGCGGTCAAGCTCGCGCGCGAGGCCGGCTACGAGACCATCGATCTCGGCGCCGATCTCGAAGGCGAGGCGCGCGAGGTCGCCGCCGATCACGCCAGGCTGGCGCTTCAGGCACGCAGCCAGGGCAAGCGCGTCGCGATTCTCTCCGGCGGCGAGCTCACGGTCACCGTGCGCGGCAACGGGCGCGGCGGGCCGAACCAGGAATACGCGCTGGCGCTGGCCTCGCTCTTGAAGGACACTTCCGGCATCGCGGCGCTGGCCGGCGACACCGACGGCGCCGATGGCGGCGCCGGCCACCCGACCGACCCCGCCGGCGCGCTGATCGATGCGGCGACGTTCGCGAAGATGAAGGCGCTGGGGCTCGAGCCGCAGGCCTATCTCGCCAACAACGACGCCACCACGTTTTTCGAGGCGACCGGCGACCTGCTACAGCCTGGACCGACGCTGACCAACGTGAACGACATCAGGGTGATTTTGGTGGATTGACGTTCGCTTACCCTCCCCTGGAGGGTAAGAGTCAAAACTCGTTGGCGATCTTCGCGAGCATCCCGATCAGGGCTTCGCGGTTGGCCTGGCCGAGCAAGTCGTTCAGCCGGGCCTCGTGCTTGGTGGCGACGAGCTTCTTGGCGCGCGCCAGCACGGCCTTGCCCTTGTCGGTCAAGACCAGGATGTGCGAGCGGCGGTCGTTGGTGGAGCGGATCCGCGCGCAGAGGTCGCGGCTCTCCAGATTGTCGAGCATGGCTACGAAGTTCGGCCTGAGGATGCCGAGCGTGGAGGCGATCTCGGTCTGGTTACGGCCGGGGTTCTTCTCGACCAGCAGCAGCACCGAGAACTGCGCCGGCGTCAGCTGGAGCGAGGCCATGCAGCGCAGAAAATTCTCGAACACCTTGAGCTGTGCACGTTTCAGGACATAGCCGAGCTGCTCGGAAAGCTCGCCGAGCTGGAGGGCCTCCGCCTGCGGCTCGCTCGCGTCCTTGCGGCCCTTGGCCACGTCGGCCGGCTTGTCGGAGGACTTTTCAGCGGTTTTGGAAACGGTCATCGCCTCGTGCTCGTAATCCCGCTAAATTCCGGGGCGGGTCGTTCCCACCCTTGAAGTTATATTTGATAATTGTTATGGACCATACCAAATATCGCCTGCGTTTTTCAATGGCTGTGAGCGGACCGTCCACCGCAATCGAGGGGACCGGTCCGGATTAGGGGGAGCGTCCGGTCTTGAATACCACCATCATGCTGTTCCTGGTGCAGGACGGCATCACCAATGGCGCGATCTATGCGCTGCTCGGCCTGGCGCTGGTGCTGGTGTTCGCCGTCACCCGGGTCATCCTCATTCCCCAGGGCGAATTCGTCACCTATGGCGCGCTGACCTATGCCTCGCTGGCCGCCGGCCAGATGCCGGGCACGGCAAAGCTGGCGCTGGCGCTCGGCATCGGCGCCTTCGCCTTCGACCTGTTCGTGGCGCGCAAGGCGCTGCACGGACGGCTGGTCGTCCGCAGCTTCATCGCCAACGTCGTGCTGCCGGCGATCGTGCTGGCGCTGACCCTGTCGCTCGCGGCGCAGAAACCGCCGGTCGCGGTCTGCATCGCGCTGTCGCTGGTGATCGTGGCGATGATCGGCCTCTATCTCTACCGCATCGCCTTCCAGCCGCTGGCGCACACCTCGGTGCTGGTGCTGCTGATCGCCTCGGTCGGCGTCCATCTCGCGCTGCAGGGACTTGGCCTGTTGTTCTTCGGCGCCGAAGGCCAGCGCGGGCCTGCCGTGCTGTCCGGCGCCTTCACCGCCGGCGCATTGCGCTTCACCGGCCAGAGCATCACCGTCTATGCCATCACCATCGCCTTCATCGTCGCGCTCTGGCTGTTCTTCGGCCTGACGCTCTACGGCAAGGCGCTGCGCGCGACCGCGGTCAACCGGCTCGGGGCGCGGCTAGCCGGCATCCGCACCACGCTGTCGGGCCAGATCGCCTTCCTGCTGGCTTCCGTGATCGGCGCACTCTCCGGCATCCTGATCGTGCCGATCACGACACTGTATTACGACTCCGGCTTCCTGATCGGGCTGAAGGGCTTCGTTGCCGCGATCATCGGCGGCCTCGTCAGCTATCCCCTCACCGCCGTCGCGGCGCTGGTGGTCGGCATCGTCGAGGCGTTCTCGTCCTTCTATGCCTCCAACTACAAGGAGGTGATCGTCTTCATGCTGCTGATCCCCGTGCTGCTGCTGCGCTCGCTCGCCGCGCCCGCGGTCGAGGAAGAGAAGGACTGAGCCCGATGCAGAGCCGGCTTCCCATCCTCGTCTTTGCGATCCTCATGGCGGCGATCCCGCTCATCCCGGGCGTGCCCCCGTTCTGGATCGTGCTGCTCGACAATATCGGCCTTGCCGCGCTGGTCGCGATGGGCCTCGTGCTGCTGACCGGCGTCGGCGGCCTCACCTCGTTCGGGCAGGCCGCCTTCGTCGGTTTCGGTGCCTACACCACCGCCGTGCTGACGACGGCCTATGGCCTGTCGCCCTGGCTGACGCTGCCGCTGTCGCTCGTGGTCAGCGGCTCGCTCGCGGTGCTGCTGGGGCTAATCACCGTGCGCCTCTCGGGGCATTATCTGCCGCTCGGCACGCTCGCCTGGGGGCTCGGGCTGTTCTACCTGTTCAGCAAGCTGGAGTTTCTGGGACGTAACGACGGCATCTCGGCGATCCCGCCGCTGTCGATCGGTGCCTTCAAGATGCTCTCGCCCGGCTCGATCTATTACGCGATCTGGATCGCCGTGATCCTCTCGGCCCTGCTGACGATGAACCTCTTGGACTCCCGCACCGGCCGCGCCATCCGCGCGCTGCGCCGCGGCCATGTCGCCGCCGAAGCCTTCGGCGTCCACACGCCTCGCGCAAAGCTCCTGGTGTTCATCCACGCCGCGGTGCTCGCCGGCCTGTCCGGCTGGCTCTACGCCCATCTCCAGCGCGCCGTGAACCCGACGCCGTTCGGCGCGCATATGGGCATCGAGTATCTCTTCATCGCGGTGGTCGGCGGCGCCGGCTATGTCTGGGGCGGCGTGCTGGGCGCGGCGATTGTCGTGATCCTGAAAGAGGTACTGCAGAGCTATCTGCCGCTGATCCTGCCCGGCTCCGGCCAGGTCGAGACCATCGTGTTCGGCATCATGCTGGTGGCGCTGCTGCAGCTTGCGCCCGGCGGCCTCTGGCCCTGGCTGATGTCGTTCTTCCCCGAGCGCACCGACGGCAAGAAGCCGGACACCTCCCTGAAGCTGGAGCATCGCACCCGCGCACCCGCCGAGGCCGGTGTCCTGCTTCAGGTCGAGAAGGCGCGAAAACAATTCGGTGGCGTGGTCGCGGTGAACAACGTCTCCTTCGACGTCCACGCCCGCGAGATCGTCGCGCTGATCGGCCCGAACGGCGCCGGCAAGAGCACGACCTTCAACCTGATCACCGGGGTGCTGTCCGCAACCGCCGGCTCGATCTCCGTGCTCGGCAAGAAGGTCGACAACGCGCCGCCGCAGGAGATCGTCAAGCTCGGGATCAGCAGGACCTTCCAGCACGTCAAGCTCGTCCCCGACATGACCGTGCTGGAGAACGTCGCGATCGGCGCGCATCTGCGCGGGCATTCGGGACCGATTTCCTCGATGCTGCGGCTCGACCGCGCTGACGAGGCCAAGCTGCTCGCCGAGGCCGCGCGCCAGATCGAGCGCGTCGGCCTCACCGAGCAGATGCACCAGCTGGCAGGCTCGCTCTCGCTCGGCCAGCAGCGCATCGTCGAGATCGCCCGCGCGCTCTGCGTCGATCCGATGCTGCTGCTGCTCGACGAGCCGGCAGCCGGACTGCGCCACATGGAAAAGCAGCGCCTCGCAACGTTGCTGCGTGACTTGCGCGACGGCGGCATGAGCGTGTTGCTGGTCGAGCACGACATGGGCTTCGTGATGAACCTTGCCGACCGCATCGTGGTGCTCGATTTCGGCACCAAGATCGCGGAAGGCACGCCGGCGACGATCAAGACCAATCCCGAAGTGATCAAGGCCTATCTCGGAGTGGCGGCATGAGCACGCTGTTGTCCGTCACCGACGCGCATGTCGCCTATGGCAAGGTCGAGGCGGTGCGTTCGGTCTCGCTCGAGGTGGGCGCCAACGAGATCGTCACCATTGTCGGCGCCAACGGCGCCGGCAAGACCACACTGCTCTCGGCCATCATGGGAATCCTGCCGCTGAAGGGCCGCGTCGCCTTTGCCGGGCAGGATCTCGCCCGCCTCGACATCGAGGACCGTGTCGCGATGGGCCTCGGTCTCGTTCCCGAGCATCGCGAATTGTTCGTGACCATGAATGTCGAGGACAATCTCGAGCTGGGCGCGTTCCGGATCGAGCGCAGCAAGGCCAAAGCCTCGATGGAGCGGGTCTATGCGCTGTTTCCGCGGCTCAAGGAGCGGCGCAAGCAGCTCGCCGGCACGCTCTCCGGCGGCGAGCAGCAGATGCTCGCGATGGGCCGCGCGCTGATGGGCGAGCCGAAGCTCTTGATGCTGGACGAGCCGAGCCTCGGCCTTGCCCCGATCATCGTCGCCGACATCTTCCGCATCGTCACCGAGCTCCGCGCCGCCAGCGTCTCCGTGCTGCTGGTCGAGCAGAACGCGCAGGCCGCGCTGAAGATCGCGGACCACGCCTACGTTATGGAGCTCGGCGAGTTCGTGCTCAGCGGCAAGGCCAGCGACATCGCCGCCAACGAACGGGTGGCCGCGAGCTATCTCGGCTTCCAGCACGAAGGCGAGAGTGTGATTTAGCGATTCAGCGCTCTTCTTCCCTCCCCTTGTGGGAGAAGGTGGCGCGAAGCGCCGGATGAGGGGTTCTCTCCGCGCGTGAGACCGTCCGAGAGGACAGAACCCCTCACCCGGCTTCGATGCTTCGCATCGAATCCACCCTCTCCCACAAGGGGAGAGGGTGCACCGCGCAGCCTGCTTCAGCTTTCGTTAGAGGCTAAGCTCGCCGCCTACCCCTTCAGCGCCGCAACCTCCGCTTCCAGCTCTGCGATCCGCTGATCCCTCGCGGCGAGCGCGGCCGCGACATCGGCTGCATCAAACTTCTGCGGGATGTGCTGCGGGCAGTTGGTGTCCCAGGCCGCGATCTTGAACAGGATCACTTGCTCGGGCCGGGCGCGGTAGCCTTTCGGCATCAGCGACGTGGTCAGGGCTTCGTCGTCCTCGACCACGCGCGCCTCGCCCCAGATCTTCACCCGGCGGCGGTGGGCGTAGTCCATCACGAAGATGTAGGCCTTGGGATTCTCCGAGAGATTTCCTTGCGTGATGAACTGCTGGTTGCCGGCGTAGTCGGCGAAGGCGAGCGTCTGCTTGTCCAGCACCTTGAGAAAGCCCTTCGGGCCGCCGCGGTGCTGGATGTAGGGCTGGCCGTCGGCTGAAGCCGTGGCGAAATAGAAGCTGTTGGCGTCGGCCAGGAACGCGGCGAGATTGTCGTCGACCTCGGTGCGCCAGCCGCGCTGCTCGCTGCGCGCATAGGCCTCGCGCGAGCCCTTGCGCGCCTGGATCGTCTTCACCGCCGGCGAAAAGGCCACGTCGCTGGCATAGGTGTGAACTGCCGTCATCGGAACATCTCCTGAAATTCCGGCGCATTGCTGCGTCTTCCGCGCCTAATCTGGACCTTTCGGCGTCTAAAACAATTGAGCAGCTTGACACTTCATCATTGCGATTTATGCAATAATGTCCATGGACCGCCTGGAAGCCATGCACGTCTTCGTCACGGTCGCCGACCTGCGCGGCTTCGCGCCGGCCGCGCGCAAACTGCGGCTGTCGCCGTCGGCGGTGACGCGGACGATCGCGGCGCTGGAGGAGCATCTCGGCGCGCGGCTGCTGCAGCGGACCACGCGGCAGGTGGCGCTGACCGACGTCGGCACGCGCTACCTGGAGCGCGCGCGGCGCATCCTCGCCGACGTCGAGGAGGCTGACGGCTCGGCGCGGGAGGAGCGCAATCGGCCGAGCGGGCGTCTCGTCGTGTCCGCGCCGGTCGGCTTCGGCCGGCTGCATGTCGGGCCTCTCATGACCGCCTATCTCAAGCGCTATCCCGAGGTCGCCGCCGAACTCAGGCTGTCCGATCATCTCGTCAACCTCGTCGAGGACGCCGTCGATGCCGCGGTGCGGATCGGCCATCTCGCCGATTCCTCGCTTGTGGCGCGCCAGGTCGGCGAGATGCGGCGGATCGTGGTGGCCGCGCCCGGTTATCTCAAGCGCAACGGCGAGCCGAAGACGCCGGAAGCGCTCGCCACGCACCAGACCATCCAGTTCGGCCCCTGGTCCGAATGGCGTTTCCTGCGCGACGGCCGCGATATCGGGCTGCCGCTGTCGCCTCGCTTCATCAGCAACAGCGCCGACGCCGCCCTGCAATATGCCGAAGCCGGCGGCGGCGTGACGCGGGTGCTGGCCTATCAGGCCGCCGAGGGCCTGAAGCGCGGGCGCCTGAAGATCGTGCTGGCGCAATACGAGCAGCCGGCGCTGCCGATCCACATCGTCTACCCGACCTCGCGCCTGCTCTCGGCCAAGGTGCGCGCGTTCGTCGACCTCGTGGTGGAGACGGCGGAGTGGAGGTTTGGGTGATCTTTTCCGTCATGGCCGGGCTTGCCCCGGGCATGACGACGGAGAGAGTTGGGCCTCACCCCTTCTTCGGCACTACCCGAAACGTGCCGCTGGCCCGCGCGATCACGGCGTCGTCCGCCTTCACCAGGCACTGCGCGAAGCAGATCGTGTTCCCGGTCTTGATCGCCTCGCCCTCGACCGCCAGCCATTGGCCGATCTCGGCGGCGCCGACATAGTCGACCGACAGCGAGATGGTGACGAATGACGTGGTCCAGCCCGTCGCCTGGGCGCAGCTGTAGCCCATGGCGGCGTCAGCGAGCGCCGCGATCAGCCCGCCATGGATCAATCCGCGGGCGTTGGTGTGCGGCGTCGCCAGGCGCAGTCCGACGGTGACGCCCTTATCGGTCTTCTTCGAATAGAGCGGCTCCCAGGGATCGGTCAGCGGCGCTTTGCGGAAATGTGGCTCGTAGCCGGCGGGGATGTCGGTGCGGGTCATGGCGGTCTCGCTTCATTGCCTCGGCTGCATTGGAAGCGAATGACGCGAGGAATGCATCACCTACAAAGCTTTAAACGGAATTTGTGCAGATGTTTGAAACGAGCCCCGCCATCGCCGCAACGGCCCGACGATTGCGACCTTTGTCCGCAATACATGCTGCTTCCGATCCTGTTAGGCTTTGGCCGCAGCCTGCTTGTGGCAAAGGCTCGCAGGCGATAATTATACCATATAACGTTTGCGCAAAGGGAGAGCGGTGGTCGCCCGAGCAGCGACAAATCCATGCAACATGACTGACGTAGATGGCGCGACACGGCGGGCCTCAGTTCCGGCTTGAACGCGCCGGCGAATTAGATAACATGTTAATTAACGAGACCGGGCCAACGAAGCCCGCCGTCGCAAAAGGGAGAGACGCGTGATGAGGAAAGCCTGTCTGGCCTTGCTGCTGGCAGCAAGCGTGAGCCCCGCGCTCGCGCAGGACAAGACATTTGACCTGAAGGTCTCGCACTGGGTGCCGGCATCGCATCCGCTGCAGAAATCGCTGGAAGACTGGGTGGCTGCGGTGAACAAGGATTCCGGCGGCACCATTACCGGCAAGGTGTTTCCGGCCCAGCAGCTCGGCAAGGCCTTCGACCATTACGACATGGCGCGCGACGGCATCGCCGACGTCACCTATGTCAATCCCGGCTACCAGCCCGGCCGCTTCCCGATCATCGGCGCCGGGGAATTGCCGTTCCTGATCTCGGATGCCAAGGGCGGCTCGATGGGGCTCGACGCGTGGTATCGCAAATATGCCGAGAAGGAGATGAAGGACGTCAAATACTGCCTCGCCTTCGTCCACTCGCCCTCCTCGTTCCATTCCCGCACCAAGAAGATCGTCAACCCCGAGGACGTGAAGGGCATGAAGATCCGCCCGGCGCACGCTACCATGGCGAACTTCGTCACCTCGCTTGGCGGCACCAATGTGCAGTCCTCGGCGCCGGAAGTGCGCGACATCATCGAGCGCGGCGTCGCCGACGGCGTCACCTTCCCCTGGGGCTCCCTGGTGCTGTTCGGCATCGACAAGGTGACCAAATACGACATGGAGGCGCCGCTCTACACCACGACCTTCGTGTTCGTGATCAACAAGGACAAGTACAATGCGATGTCCGACAAGCAGAAGGCCGCGATCGACAAGAACTGCACGGTCGAGATGGCAGGCGCGGTCGGCGAGCATTGGGGCAAGTTCGAGGACGCCGGCATCGCCAAGGTGAAGGCGGAATCCAGCCATGAGGTCTACAAGCTGACGCCCGAGCAGATCGCGGCCTGGAAGAAGGCCGCCGAGCCGCTGGTCAAGACCTGGGGCGACGGCGCCAAGAAGGCCGGTGCCGATCCCGACGCCGCGCTCGCGGATCTCAAGGCCTCGCTGAAGAAATACAACGCGCTGGCGGAGTGACGCGGTGGCGAAGGAAACGCGGCGGCGGGATTGGTCCTGCCGCCGTTGCCTTGCAAGCTGAGAGCAGGTGAGGAGCGCACCGTGTCTCTTCCCCCTCTCCCCGCTTGCGGGGAGAGGCTTGGGGTGAGGGGGAGTCTCCGCAGGGACGGTGACAATCGGACGCGTGGATAGTCCCCCTCACCCGCCACGCTTCGCGTGTCGGCCTCTCCCCGCAAGCGGGGAGAGGCGAAGTGCCGCCGCCAGAGCCGAGAATGAGAATAGCAGTGCTTAGGAAACACCCATGAAGCGCTCCTGGATGGATCGCGTGATCGACTCGATCGAATGGATCGCGGCCGGCTTCGTCGGCATCGTCGCGCTCGACATCTTCCTGTCGGTGCTCTTGCGCAACACGCTGAACTATTCGATCCCCGACAGCTTCGACATCGGCCGAATGCTGCTCGGCATCCTCATCTTCTGGGGCATCGCGGCGACCTCCTATCGCGGCACCCACATCACGGTCGACCTGGTCTGGGGCAATGTCGGGCCGCGCCATCAGCGCTGGATCGACGTGTTCGCGACCCTGGTGCTGCTGTTCGTCGTCACCGTGCAGACCTGGACGCTGTTCGACAAGGTCCGGCTGACCTACAACGACAACGTTCAGACCTTCGACCTGCACATGCCGACATGGCCGTTCTTCCTCGTCGCGTGGATCGGCGACGTCTGCGCCGTGCTGCTGATCGCGATCCGCACGTACCGGCTGATCTTCCACCCCGAAGACATGCATGAACCCAAGATCAAGGTGACGGAGTAACCATGAGTACCGACGCCGTCGCCGTCATCGGCTTCGTCGCCCTGTTCGCCCTGATGCTGCTGCGCGTGCCGGTCGGCATGGCCATGGGCCTCGTCGGCGTGTGCGGCTTCAGCTATCTCGTGGGCTCGACACCGGCCCTGAAGATGGTCGGTCAGGTCACCATGCGCACCGTGACCGACTACACCTTCGGCGTCATCCCGATGTTCCTGCTGATGGGCTCCTTCGTCAGCAATTCCGGCATGAGCCGCGAGCTATTCCGCGCCGCCAACGGCTTCGTCGGACATTTGCGCGGCGGACTCGGCATTGCCACCGTCGGCGCCTGCGGCGGCTTTGCCGCAATCTGCGGCTCCTCGGTCGCGACCGCGGCGACCTTCTCCGCCGTCGCCTATCCCGAGATGCGGCGCTTCGGCTATCCGCAATCCTTCGCCACCGGCGTGATCGCGGCCGGCGGCACGCTGGGCGCGATGCTGCCGCCATCCACTGTTCTTGCGGTCTACGGCATCATCACCGAGCAGGACATCGGCAAGCTGTTCATCGCCGGCATCATCCCGGGCCTGCTCGCGATGACCATGTACATGATCACGATCTCCCTGATCGGCTATTTCCGCCCCGAGTTCCTGCCCAAGGGCAAGGTGACGCCGTGGCGCGAGCGCTTTGCCGGATTGAAGGAGATCTGGGCACCGGTGCTGCTGTTCATCTTCGTCATCGGCGGCCTCTACGGCCTGCCCTTCCTGCCGCGCTTCACGCCGACCGAGGCCGGCGGCGTCGGCGCGACCGGGGCCTTCATCATCGGCGTGCTGACCGGCCGGCTCGACCGCGAGAAGGTGCTGGCCTCGCTGCTGCAGGCGACGCGCACCGCGGCTGCGGTGTTCACCGTGCTGATCGGCGCGCTGATCTTCGGCTATTTCCTCACGGTGACGCAGACGCCGCAGAAGGTGACGGAATTCCTCACCGGGCTCGGCCTCGGCCCCTACGGCGTGCTGGCGCTGATCATGGTGATGTATCTCGTGCTCGGCTGCCTGATGGATGCCATGGCGATGATCATCCTGACCGTGCCGATCATCTTCCCGGTGATCATGCATCTGGGGTTCGATCCGATCTGGTTCGGCATCATCATCGTCGTGACCGTCGAGCTCGGCCTGATCACTCCGCCCGTGGGCATGAACGTCTTCGTCATAAAAAGCGTGGTGAAGGACGTCTCCTTCTCCACCATCTTCAAGGGCGTAAGCCCGTTCGTGGCAACGGACCTCGTGCGCCTCGTGATCCTGATCGCCTTCCCGCTGCTGGCAACCTGGCTGCCGACGCGGATGATGGCGCATTAGAGGTGACAAGATTGAATGCCGCACGGCGTGGCTGCTTCCCCTCTCCCCTTGTGGGAGAGGGTGGCTCGCCGCGATAGCGGCGAGACGGGTGAGGGATCTCTCTCCGCGAGCACGCTTGTGGAGATAGACCCCTCATCCGGCGCTTCGCGCCACCTTCTCCCACAAGGGGAGAAGGGAAGGCTCGTCGATAATTGGAGGCAGAGATGACCACCCCGACCCTCGAAACAAGATACGTTTTCACCATCACCGCGCGGATCGGCGACGTCGTGACCGCGGGCGAGACCGGGATCGGCGTCCGCCGCATCATTCCGATCATCGGCGGCGAGGTGACGGGCGCGGTCAGCGGAAAGGTGCTCCCCTTCGGCGCCGATTTCCAGACCATCCGGCCCAACGAGTTGATCGATCTCGAAGCGAAATACGCCTTCGAGACCGACGACGGTGCGACCGTCTACGTCGAGAACAAGGGTATGCGCTTCGGCCCGGTCGAGCTGTTGCACAAGCTCAAGCGCGGCGAGCCGGTCGATCCGAAGCTGATCTATTTCCGCACCGTGCCGAAGTTCGAGACCGGGCACGAGACGTACCGCTGGCTGATGGAGCACATCTTCGTGGCGTCAGCGGCGCGCCATGCGGATCGCGTCGTGATCGACGTGCATCAGGTGATGTGAGGGAGAGGCCGTAGGGCCTCTAGCCGGATCGCGCCGGACGATGCTGCGCATCGCCGGGGGCGACCCGGATGAGGTGAAGACGCCTACAACGTCTCTTGCTTATGCCCGCAGTTCTTGCAGGCGAACTTGACGCGGGTCTGGCCCTTCTCCGCCTGCACCCGGTTCGGCGCTCCGCACTTGCCGCAGACAGCCTCGATGCGGGTCGTGCCCTGCTTGACCACGATGGTCTTCTTTTCCATCGATTCGCGGATCAGGCGCTCGGCCTCCTCGCGCAGGGATTGTTTCGACAAAGCTCGTCTCCGCCTCTGGAAAACGCGAGAGCCATATCGCACCTGCACGCGAAGCACAATGCACCCTGCCTGCCGCGCGCGCCCCTGTCGCCCCAGAGCGCGCGCTGCGACCGTTCGCCTTACGCCGCCTTCGAGACCTCCATCAGCAGCCGCTCGGCCTTGGCATCCTCGATGCGGTTCACGAGGCGGCTGCTCTCATGATTGTCGCGCACGGTCTTGGTCAGGGTGACGCAGGTCTGGATCATCATCACGATGCCCATGGTGAGATAACCCTTCATCCAGAGGTCGATCGGCAGGAAGAAGATGCCGATGGCGACGAGGAAGGCGGAAGCTGCGAAGGACGCGTAGGTGAAGCTCACCCAGGCGCCGCTGTGGGGCTGGCCATTCTGGTTCATGATGGTCTCCTGTCGATTGGAATGATGATTGCGTTCGGATTGGAACTTGAGATCAGCCCGCCGGCATGCGCCTGGACTTCAAGCGCGCCAGCACATCGTCGGCGGTCGTCTTGAGCCGCGGGCCGAAGCCCTGCTCGGCGAGTCGTTCGGCGGTGGCGAGCGGGCCGGTGGCCGCGTCGAGCTCGACCAGGGCATCGTCGGCCGCCTGAGCCTCCATCTGCCGCTCGCGCAGACGCCTCAGCGTCCCCTCCGCCTCCGGCAATGTCGATTCATAGGGGCGCGCGGCCTCGATGCCGCTGCGGCGAAGCGAGCGCACCGCTTCCGAGGCGCGGGCGATCCGGCGACCGCGATCGAGCTCGGTGATGCGGGCCTGCGCGTTGGCGACGTGGCGCTTCAGCCTGATGATCTCGGTCGCGAACAGCGCGCGCGCCGTCATGGCCGCATCGCGATCGGCCTCCAGCGCCGCAATGGCTTCGGCGGCCTCCTTGGCGAGGTCCTCGCGGCCGCCATCCAGCGCCGCAACGGCACGGGTCTCGAGATCGGCGATACGCGCATTCGTGGCCTCGAGCTTGCGGCCTTCCTGCTGGTCCTGCGCGATTGCCAGCGCCAGCGTGCGCTTGCTGCGCTCGACGGCTGCGGCTGCATCGCGCATCTGCTGATCCAGGATCAGAAGGGCGGTGCGATCTTCCAGTTCCTCGCCCGCAGCGGCGACGCTGCCGCGGAAGAGGGTCACGACGGTCTTGAACATTGGTTGCTCCCTGTCTATGAGCGTTGCTCACAGATGGTTTGTAGCAGGAACCTTGAACATCGTTCAATATTATTTTGAGCGACGCTCAAGAATTTGGTTAAGAATGACTAAGGCCCTGGAACGGCGAGAGAAATTGCGTGCGGCCCTGATCCAGGCGGCCGAACAGATGATCGCCGAGCGGGGGCTGGCGGGTCTCAAGACCCGCGATTTGGCCCGCGAGACCGGCTGCGCCAATGGCGCGGTCTACAATCTCGTGGCTGATGTCGACGAACTGATCCTGCGGGTCGGCTCGCGCACGCTGCTCCGGCTCGACGAGACGCTGACTCTCGCAACAAATGCCGGCGAGCCATCGCCACGGGAATCCCTGGTCCGCATCGCCCTCGCCTATTGCGATTTCGCCGCCGAAAACCTCCAGCTCTGGCGCGCGCTGTTCGAGCACCGGATGGAGACGGGCAAGCTGGTGCCGGATTGGTCCGTGCACGACCAGATGCAGCTGTTCCGTCATATCTACCAGCCGCTGGCCGCACTGTTTCCTGGGCGCAGCCCGGAGGAACTCGGCATCACCGCACGCAGCCTGTTCTCGGCCGTGCATGGCATGGCGGCGCTCGGGCTGGAGCGGAAGCTGGTGGCCGTGCCGCTGCCGGCGCTGCGCAAGGAGATCACGGGCCTCGTGCGCGCGATGATCGACGGGCTGATCGCGCACGACGTGAAAGGAGCGGCGGCGGCTGACTAAAATTTCACCTGTCGCATCGCCAGTCGCGCGCTTAGCCTTCGAGCCGTCCCTTCACCTCTCGGAGCACCTCATGCCCCTCCTCATCCGCGGCGGCACCGTCGTCAATCACGATCATTCGCGCCGCGCGGACGTGCTGATCGACGGCGAGACCATCGTCGCGATCGGCGCAGCGCTCGATGCGCCGACAGGTAGCGAGGTCATCGATGCAGGCGGCGCCTACGTCATCCCGGGCGGGATCGATCCGCACACCCATCTCGAAATGCCGTTCATGGGCACCGTCACCGCCGACGACTTCGAATCCGGAACCAAGGCGGCGCTGAGCGGCGGCACCACGATGGTGGTGGATTTCTGCCTGCCCGATCCCGGCCAATCCATGCTCGCGGCATATCAGGAGTGGCGGCACAAATCCGAGAAGGCGGCCAGCGACTACGGCTTCCACATGGCGGTGACGTCATGGTCGAAGCAGATCCATGACGAGATGGAGATTGTGGTCAAAACCTACGGCATCAACACCTTCAAGCATTTCATGGCCTACAAGGGCGCGCTGATGGTGAACGACGACGAGCTCTACAATTCGTTCGCGCGCTGCGCCCATCTCGGCGCCATGCCGGTTGTCCATGCTGAGAACGGCGACGTCGTCGCCCTGATGCAGGACGCCCTGATCGCGCGCGGCGTCACGGGCCCGGAAGGCCACGCCTATTCACGGCCGCCGGAGGTCGAGGGCGAAGCCACCAACCGCGCCATCATGATCGCCGATATGACAGGCACGCCGGTCTATATCGTGCACACCAGCTGCCGCGAGGCGCATGAGGCCATCGCGCGGGCACGCGCCGCCGGCAAGCGCGTCTATGGCGAGCCGCTGATCCAGCATCTGCTGCTGGATGAGCGTGAATATCAGAACAAGGACTGGGATCATGCCGCACAGCGCGTGATGTCGCCGCCGTTCCGCGACAAACAGCATCAGGACAGCCTCTGGGCCGGCCTGCAAGCCGGCTCGCTCCAGGTGGTTGCGACCGATCATTGCGCCTTCACCACCGAGCAGAAGCGGTTCGGGCGCGGCGATTTCAGGAAGATCCCGAACGGCACCGGCGGCCTCGAAGATCGCCTGGCGCTGCTCTGGACCGCGGGCGTCGCCACGGGGCGGCTGACCAAAGAGGAATTCGTCGCGGTGACCTCGGCGAACATCGCCCGCATCCTCAACATCTATCCGCGCAAGGGCGCGGTCGCCGTCGGCTCGGATGCCGATATCGTGGTGTGGGATCCCAAGGCGAGCAAGACCATCAGCGCCAAGCGGCAGATGAGCCGGATCGATTACAACGTGTTCGAGGGTTTTGCCTGCACCGGCGGTGCGGCCGCGACGCTGTCGCGCGGCCGTATCGTCTGGAAGGATGGCGACCTGCGCGCCGAGGCCGGCGATGGACAATACGTCGAACGTCCCGCCTTCTCGCCGGTGCATGTGGCAAATTCGACCTGGAAGGAACTGACGGCCCCGCGCGCCGTCGCGCGCAGTGCGGTGACGCCGTAAGCCATCGCGCTCCCTGGCAGAGGTCCGGGGCAACGACAGCCTCGATCCTGGAGAGACTTAGGAACGAACGGCTGGAGGCCTCGTTGTCGCGTAGTTTCTCTCCAGCACGCGAGTCTCCCCATGTATCACCACGTCAAGAAGCTGATGTTCACCGTGCGCGTCGACGAACCCGATCCGCGCTTCGGCAATATGCTCCTCGAGCAGTTCGGCGGCGCCAACGGCGAACTTGCGGCTGCGATGCAATATTCGATTCAGGGACTGAATTGCGAGGATCCCGACCGCAAGGACCTCTTGATGGATATCGGCACCGAAGAGCTCAGCCATCTCGAGGTCGTCGGTTGCCTCGCCCGGATGCATCTTGCGCCCTCGCGGAACGACCGCCAGGCGGCGGAGGCCGATCCGCTGATCGCGATTGCCGGCGGAGGCGGCGTCAATCTGTTCAACTCGCAAGGCAATCCCTGGACCGCCGATTATCTCAAGATCACGGGCGAGCTCGACGTCGATCTCCGCAGCAACATCGCGGCAGAAGCGCGTGCCAAGATCGTCTACGAGCGCCTGATCAATTTTTGCGACGATGCCGGCAGCAAGGACGCGCTGCAATTCCTGATGACGCGCGAGATCACACATATGAAGGCGTTCGCGCGCGCACTCGAGAGCCTGTCGAAGCCGGCCTTCAGCATCGGCAGGATTGCGCCGACGCCCGGCCTCGTGAACCAGTACTTCAACGATTCCACCGGTAGCGGCGACCACGGCGAAATCGATACCCGCGGTCCCTGGAACGAGGGCGAGGACTGGGTGTTCACAGAATCGCCTGCGCTGCAATCCTCCGATCCCGGCGCTGCCCCGTCGATCGTCGCGGAGAGCTCACCGCCTGTCGACGAGGCGGGCCTGACCGATCTGCTGCTGCATGAGCTGCGTGACATCCTCCATGCCGAGAAGCAGCTGACGAAGGCGCTCCCGAAGATGGCGCAGGCCGCCCGCTTCGATCAGTTGCGCGAGCTGTTCGAGCAGCATCTGGCCGAGACCGAAAATCAGGTCGAGCGCATCAACGAGTGCTTCGAGCTGCTCGGCGAGAACGCCCGCGCCAAGCCTTGCAAGGGCATGATGGGCCTGATCGAGGAAGGCCAGGAGGTCATGAAGGAAAGCCAAGAGAAGGAGGACGCTGCCGCCGACCTCGCGCTGATCTCCGCGGCGCAACGCGTCGAGCATTACGAGATGTCCGGCTATACCACCGCGCGCAACCTCGCGCAGCAGCTGCGCCACAGCGCGATCGTCGCCCTGCTCTCCAAATCCCTTGCGGAAGAAGAGAATGCCGATCTCCTGCTCAACCAGGTCGCGCGATCGCTGATGTCGGTGGCGAAGATGCCCGCCGCGCTGGAGCAGGCCGAGTAGTCCGCGCCGACGCGCAACACCTATCGATCCAAGCCGCCTCGCCTTGTCGCGGGGCGGCTTGGGGCTTCCTGGCTCTGGCATACAGCTTGCCTCTCGATGCCGGACAATTCCGGAACGGGAGGCACTCTTGAGCATTTCACCCCTCGATTTGAACCGCCGCAGCGTCGTGCTCGGCGGCCTCGGTGTCGCCGGTACGGCAGCCTTTGCGCCGCGTCTTGCCTGGGCGCAGGGACGCAGCGAGACGTTGCTGGTGGTGCAGGAGCTGGGGCCGAATTCGCTGGACATGCAGGGCGTCGGCTCCAACCAGACCGTGAACGGCCTGTCCTGGAATTGCTACGACCGCCTGCTCACCTACGCCTCCAAGACACTGCCGGACGGCACGTTGTCGTATGACCGCGAGAAGCTCGCGCCCGAGCTCGCCGAGAGCTGGGAGGTCGCCGCCGACGGCATGTCCTGCACCTTCAAGCTTCGCAAGGACGCAAAATTCCACGACGGCACGCCTGTGACCGCCAAGGACGTCAAATGGTCGTTTGACCGCGCCGTGAAGGTCGGCGGCTTCCCGACCTTCCAGATGTCGGCGGGATCGCTGGAAAAGCCGGAGCAGTTCGTGGTGGTCGACGACCACACTTTCCGTATCGACTATATCCGCAAGGACAAGATGCTGCTGTTCAACGTGGCCGTCGTCGTGCCCTTCATCATCAATTCCGAGCTCGCCAGGAAGAACGCGACGCCGGAAGACCCGTGGGCGCTGGCCTGGCTGAAGAACAACGAGGCCGGCGGCGGCGCCTACAAGATCGAGAGCTGGAAGCCGGGCAGCGAGACCGTGCTGACGCGCTTCGACGACTGGAAGAGCGGGCCGCTGCCGAAGGTCAAGCGCGTGATCGCGCGCGACGTTCCCTCCGCCGGCACGCGGCGTGCCATGCTGGAGCGGGGCGATGCGGATATTTCCAGCGGCTTTGCCCCGCGCGATTTCGAGCAGATCATCAAGGAGGGCAAGGTCAAGGTCTCGGGCGTGCCGATCCCGAACGCGCTGTGGTACGTCGCGCTGAACACCGCGAAGCCGCCGTTCGACAATGTCAAGCTGCGCCAGGCCATCGCCTGGGCCATGCCGTACGAGCAGATTCAGACCAGCGCCTTCTTCGGCCGCGCCGTTCCCATGTATGGCGGCACCGCCGAAGTCTCAAAGCCGGTGTGGCCGCAACCGTTTCCTTACGTCACCGATCTCGACAAGGCCAAGGCTCTGCTGAAGGAAGCGGGCTTCGAAGCCGGCCTGGAGACGACGCTGTCGCTGGACACAGGCACCGCCACCGTCGGCGAGCCGACCGCGATCCTGATCCAGGAGAATCTCGCCAAGATCGGCATCAAGGCGGCAATCGAAAAGATTCCCGGCGCGAACTGGCGCACGACGCTGAACAAGAAGGAGCTGCCGCTCGCGCTCAACCGCTTCAGCGGCTGGCTCGATTATCCCGAATATTACTTCTACTGGAATTTCCACGGCAACAACTCCATCTTCAACATCTCCTCATACAAGAACAAGGAGATGGACGCCCTGATCGACAAGGCGCGCTTCACCACCGATGCCGCCGAATACGACAGGACGGTGAAGGATTTCATCGCGCTCTGTATGCGCGACGTCCCCGTGGTTCCGCTCAACCAGCCGATCCACGACGTTGCCATGCAAAAGGGCATCTCCGGCTACGAATTCTGGTTTCACCGTGAACCGGACTACCGCCAGTTCGCGAAGGGCTGATTCTGCCGGGCGACGCTGATGGCGCGTGAGGCAGCTCGTGCCTGCATGGTCGAAAAGCCGCGCTCCAGGCGCGCGGTGCTCGCATGCAGCATCGCCGCGTCGAGCCTGCCCTGTCGCGATCCTTCCAGGGCGCAGGCAAAGACACGGTAGAACTGCGCGCCGTCGTAGGCGACCAGCAGCAGATCGACGCCGGCATTGATCGCCTCGACCACGGCCTTGCAGACGTCGTTCTGGTAGATCGCGCCCATGATGAGATCGTCGGTCATCACCACGCCCTGGTAACCCCACGTCCCACGAATGATCCCCTCGACGACGCGCTTCGAATGCGAGGCGGCGCGATCGGGATCGACGGCTGTGAGCGTGACGTGGCCGACCATGAGGGCGCTGCGCGAATGCGACAGCACCTCGCGGAACGGGAGCCAGTCGGTTGCTTCCAGCTCCTTCACCGGCGTGTCAAGATTGGCGCTGAAATGATGCGTGTCGGCGCGCACGCGGCCAATGCCGGGAAAATGCTTGAGCGTGGCGCCGACGCCCGTCTCTTCCAGCCCGCGCACATAGGCGCTCGCGATGGTGCTGACGACGGCGGGATCGCTCGCAATCGCGCGCTGGCCGATCAGCGTGTGAAAATCGAGGCGGTTGCGCCGCGCCGGCGGCTTGAGGTCGAGCACCGGCGCAAGATTGAGGTTGACGCCGACGTGGGCGAGCTCGCGGCCGTGGATGCGGCCGAACTCCTCGGCCTTGGCCTGCTGCTCATCGGAAGCCAGTCCCGTGAGCGTCGCCAGCGCCGGCACTTTCGTCAGCGGCGGCGCAAGATGCCCGACGATGCCGCCCTCCTGATCGGCGGCGACGATCAGCGGCGGCAGGCCGGCTGCGCGCCTGAGATCCTGCAGCGCCGCGATCTCGGCCCGCAGCGTCTCGATGGCGCGGCCGCGGATATTGTGCCGAGTGACATAGACGCCGCCGATCAGGCCCTGCCTGGCGAGACGCGCGACCTCGGGAAAGGAGGAATAGCCGACCATGAAGTGCGGCCCGAGCTGCCGCGCTTCGGCGGCGCCGGCGCCGAGAACGTCATGCTTGCGCAGCTCGAACTTCAGATGCGCGGCGGACATCAAGACAGGCGGCACGCACCAGAGCACGACGAGCGCCTTGCCGGCGAAGGTGCGCCAGTGACCTCCGCGCAGCAGAAGAGCGACGATTGCGATGCTTGCGACGACAAGGGAGATGTTTCCGGCGCCACGCAGCACGAGCAGATAGGGATCGTTCTTGTTCGCGGCGACAAATGCAGCGAGCGGCGCGGCGAGCCAGAGCAGGACGAGGCCGATGCGGTTGAGCAATTGCATGATGCACCAGGTGCGATGGGCGATGAATGTTTCGCACCTAGCAAAGCGAATCACGCTGCGCGAGAGGCAAAAGCGCGCCTGCACGAAAACTGCAAGAAACTCCTGAAGCCGTGCAGACGATGATCCCGCCGTCTGCACAAGTGCCGTTCAGAATTCGTGATGCCACCATTCACGGAGACTTTCTGGACATGACGAGCCTGGCTTCGACGACGGATATCCAACCGATCAGGCCTTCTGCACTGTCGGCCAAGCTCGCAATGGCGCTGCTGCTGGCCGGGCTCGCCGACTGGCTGTTCTACGGTCAGCGGATCGGGCTGTCGCTGGCGCTGTTTGCGATCGCGACCGCCTGCGTTTCGTTGCTGTTCAATCACGCGGCCATGGACTGGCGGCGCGCGGCGATCAGCGGCGCGATCCTCGTGCTCGGCCTTGTGCCGGCCATGGAAGAGCTCAACACGCTGTCCTTCCTGATCCTCGTCGCGTCGCTGACGATTGCGCTGTTGCTTGCGACCAATCCCGATACGACCGGGCTCACCGACCGCGCCCGCGCGCTGTGCAATTTCCTCCTGCTCGGTCCCTTCAGGTTCTTCCTCGATGCGCCCCAGGCCTTCAACATGTCGGCCTTCACCCGCGGCATCGCGCTCTGGCTGATGCCAGCAGTGCTCGGCACCGTCTTCATCGCATTGTTCGCCGCCGCAAATCCGGTGATCGAGCAATGGGTGTCGCTGCTCAATCCCAAGGTCATGCTCGACCATGTCAACATGGGGCGCGTCCTGTTCTGGACCTTGATGCTGGCTCTGGTCTGGCCGTTCATCCATGTGCGCTGGCGGCGCAGGGCGGTCGTCGCCGCCGCCGTGGCCGAGGGCCCCGTGCCACCGCCGCTGCCGCCCATGGTCTCGGCGGAATTTCTCGGCCCCTCCACCATCCTGCGCTCGCTGATCCTGTTCAACCTGCTGTTCGCGGCGCAGTCCATTCTCGACGGCATCTATCTCTGGGGTCACGTGGCGCTGCCCGACAACATGACTTATGCGACCTACTCCCATCGCGGCGCCTATCCGCTGATCGCGACCGCCCTCCTCGCCGCTGCCTTCGTGCTGGTGGCGATGCGTCCGGGCGGGCCGGCCGAGAAATCGAAGGTGATCCGGCCGCTGGTCTATCTCTGGGTCGGACAGAACGTGCTGCTGGTCGTCTCCTCCATCCGCCGGCTCGATCTCTATGTCGACATCTACATGCTGACCTATTGGCGGATTGCAGCGTTCGTCTGGATGGGACTGGTAGCGCTCGGCCTGATCCTGATCGTCGCGCGCATCGTGCTCGACAGGTCCAATCAATGGCTGATCGGCGCCAATCTCGCCGCATTGGCGATCGTGCTCTATGGCTGCTCGCTCGTGAACTTCGACGCCTTCATCGCCGACTACAATGTCGTCCACAGCCGGGAAGTTTCGGGAAAAGGCGTGCAGATCGACATCGACTATCTCCTGACGCTCGGGCCGCAGGCGGTGCCAGCCATCGACAAGGCGATCGCGCTACGGCCCGCCGTCAAAGAGGGCTGCCTTGTGTCACGCCGCGACCGCCTTGTAGAACAGCAGCGTCAGGACCTGGCCTGGCGAAGCTGGGGCTTTCGCAACTGGCGACTCCAGCGCAGGCTGGACGCCGAGGCGAAAGCTCAGGCCGGCAGCCAGCCGGCGAGTTGACGAGGACACGGAGAGTTTCTTGGCGCATCGCATTCTCATCGTCGACGACGAAGGCCACATCCGCGAGGTCATCCGCGTCGCCCTGAAGAAGGCCGGCATGGACGTGATCGAGGCCCGCGACGGCAAGGAGGCGCTTCTCCGCTTTGCCGCCGACAGGCCCGATCTCATCGTGCTGGACATCGGCATGCCCGAGTTCGACGGCCTCGACGTCTGCCGCGAGATTCGCAAAGGCTCCGACGTGCCGATCCTGTTCCTGTCGGCGCGCGACGAGGAGATCGACCGTATCCTGGGCCTCGAGATCGGCGGCGACGACTACGTCACGAAGCCGTTCAGCCCGCGCGAGCTGGTGGCGCGGGTCAATGTCATCCTGCGCCGCCTCAGCCCGCGCAACGGCGAGGCCAAGGCCGGGCCCACCGCGCTGACGCAAGGCGGGCTGCTGATCGATCCCGAACAGCATGTCGCGTCCTTTGCCGGCACGCCGCTGAAGCTGACCGCGATCGAGTTCGGCATCCTGCGCGCGTTCCTGTCCCGGCCGACATCGGTGTTCAACCGCGAGCAGTTGATGCGCGCAGCCTATCAGCTCAACATCCAGGTCTCCGACCGCACCATCGACAGCCATATCCGCAACATCCGCGCCAAGCTCGCGGCGCTTGCTTGCGACAACGTGATCGAGACCATCCACGGCGTCGGCTTCAAGCTCGGCCGCTGCGAGAAAGAGGCATGAGCGCCGCGCCCGACAAATGGCGGCCGTCACTCACCCTCGTGATCTTCACGGTGCTGGCGACGGTCGGCATATTGCCGCTGGTCGGCCTGTTCTTCTTCCGTCTCTACGACAACCAGCTGATCCGCCAGACCCAGGCCGAGCTGATCGCACAGAGCCGCGTGCTGGCGACGATCTATGCGCAGGAGGTGACGGCCCGGCTCGACAGCGGCCTCGTGCTCGGCGCCGAGGTGCCGCCGGGCGTGCTGCCCGATCCCGGCGACCAGGTCACACCGATCCGCCCCGCGCTCGACCTCACCGCGAACGACCTGTTGCGGCGGCGGCCCGACGCATTGCCCGCGCCCGGGCAGGCGCAAGCAGCCTATGTCGAGATCGGGGCCAGGCTGACGCCGATCATCCGCGAGACCCAGAAGGTGACGTTGGCCGGCTTTCGCATCCTCGATCCGCAAGGCGTCGTGATTGCCGGGCGGCAGGAGGTCGGGCAGTCGCTCGCCCATATCGAGGAAGTCGCGGACGCCCTGCACGGGCAATACCGCGCGACTTTACGCAACCGCGTGCCGGACAAGCCGCCGCCGCCGATCTATTCCTTCAGCCGCGGCCTCGGCGTGCACGTGTTTTCGGCGATGCCCGTCATCGTCAACAACCGCGTCGCCGGCGTGATCTACACGACGCGCACGCCGAGCAACATTTTCGACCATCTCTACCAGGAGCGGGCCAAGTTCGTGCTGGCCGGCCTTGCCGTCATCCTCGGCACCATCGCGATCGGCCTCGTGTTCTCGCGCACCATCACGCTGCCGATGCGCGAGCTGATCGACCGCGCCGCCCGAATCGGCCGCGGCGACCGGGAGGCGTTCCAGCCGCTGAAGCATTACGGCACGCGCGAGTTCGCCCAGCTCTCGCACAGCTTCCTCGGCATGGCCGAGCAGCTGGCGCGGCGCTCCGACTATATCGCGACCTTTTCGGCCCATCTCACCCACGAGCTGAAATCGCCGCTGACCTCGATCAAGGGCGCAGCCGAGCTGTTGCAGGATTCGGTTCAGGGCAAGGCCGAGGGCCTGACGCCGGCCGAGCAGAACACCTTCATCGCCAACATCCTGTCTGATACCCAGCGGCTGGAGGCGATGGCGCAGCGGCTGCGGGAGCTCGCCCGCGCCGAGAGCCTGCCGCAGAACGAGCGCACCGAGCTGGCACCCGTGATCGCCGATCTCAGAAGCCGGTTTCCGGCAAGCGCGATCGAGGCCAGCGGCAGCCTCGACCGGGCGATCGGAATGTCCTCGGAGAAGGCGCTGATCGTGCTGTCGCACATCGCCGACAATGCGGTGCGGCACAAGGCCGGCACGATCAGGCTGGAGGCGGTCGACGCCCGGACGACCGTACTTGTGACGGTCAGCAATGACGGCGAGCCGATCTCGGCGCCGAACCGCGACAGGATCTTCGATGCGTTCTTCACCACCCGCCGCGACCAGGGCGGCACCGGGATGGGGCTGGCGATCGCGCGCGCGGTGATGGCGAGCCATGGCGGCTCGATCAGGCTTAAGCCGACCGACGAGGGCGCAGCCTTCGAGCTCCAGTTTCCGGTTGCCTAGATCGCAAAGACCCAGACGGCGACGATGGTGCCGATGGTGGCGAGACCGGCGATAGTCCAGCCGGCGGCGTATTCCAACTCAGGATGACCAGTCGCCCGCATGATCTCAACCGGATCGGCGGTATGCTTCTCTGCCATGACAGCCTCGCACGTTTCTTCCCGCGTCATAGATAAGTCGCATCAGACGCCAACAGGTTCCATCACGGAAATGCGAGGCATGACGCAGCTAGGTTTGTTCGCCGACCCGCAGGAAGGCCCGACCGGCCTTCACTACACGGACGATTTTATCGATCATGCCGCCGAGCAGGATCTGATCGGCCGCATCGCAGCATTGCCGCTCCAGCGCTTTCAGTTCGGCGCGTTCGAGGGCAACCGCCGGGTGGCGTCGTTCGGCTATCGCTATGACTACACGCTGCAGCGTCTCGCCGAGGCCGATCCGATCCCGGACTGGGTGCGGCCGGTCGCGCGCCAGGTCGAGGCCTGGGCCGGGCTGCCGGAGGCCGGCGTCCGGCAGGTACTGTGCACCGAATACGAGGTCGGCGTCGGCATCGGCTGGCATCGCGACAAGCCGCATTTCGACAAGGTGCTCGGCCTGTCGCTGGGCTCGCCGTGCGCTTTCCGTTTCCGCCGCCGCAACGGCGCCAAGTGGGAGCGCCATACGCTCACCGCCCTGCCGCGCTCGCTCTACATGATGGACGGCGAGGCGCGGTCGCAGTGGGAGCACAGCATCCCCCCGGTCGCGGCGCGGCGCTATTCCATCACCTTCCGGACGATGAAGCGGGCCTGACGGACCAGGCCAAAACAAAAGGTGCGAAAACAACCCCATGCACAGTAGAAAGCCGTTTCAGGCGCGAGCCTCGGCGGCGCTGGACAACGGCCTGACGGATCGGGATAAACGGCGGCTGCGCATCCAAGGTGCCGCGAATTCGCCTCAAGGCCGGCTGACTAATGAGATGAATCGAAAAGACGAGCCAGATCAGCGAGCCAGTATGAGCCCCGCAAGGCCGCCACACCCATGAAGCATTTTCTGACATTTTTCCTGTTTCTGGCCATGACCGCGGCCTCCGCGCACGGACCCGTGCCGGGCCGGCTCCGGCCGCCCTCGGGTCTCGTGCAGGCGGGCCTCACCGATTCCGACACCACCGCAGGCGGCACCGCACGGCTATGCGAGCAGGTCACCTTCTCGCGCGGCCTGCGCTATGGCGAGAGCGAGGCCAATGTGCTCGATGTCGCGACCAGCGCAACCAAGGCCGACACGCCGCGGCCGGTGCTGCTGTTCGTGACGGGAGATACCTTCACCGGCGACCGCGGAGCGCCGGAGCTGTCGCGCCAGATCCAGGACCAGGCGATGTGCTTTGCCGCGCGCAACGGCATGATCGGGGTCCGCGTCGATTATCGCCTGGCGCCCGCGGCGACCTGGCCGGCCGGCGCGACCGATGTGGCCGCGGCGCTGTCCTGGGTTCATGGCAATATCGACCTCTTCAACGGCGATGCCCGCGAGATCGTCGCGGTCGGCTACGGCGCCGGCGCCTTCCACGTCGCGACCATGCTGGCGCATCCCGAGCTGCAGACCGCCGGCGCCGACGTCGCGGGCGTGGTGCTGGTGTCCGGGATCTACCGCGTCGGCAAGGACGCGAGCGACAGCGAGAAGGCCTATCTCGGCGGTGACGCCACCCAGTACGACAAGCGCTCGGTATTCCCCGGCATCCTCAATGTCGACGTGCCGATCGTGCTGGCCTGGGCCGCGGATGATTCCGCCGGCCTCGTGGCGCAAGGCGAGACGCTGAAGAAGACGCTGTGCGGCGCCGGCCATTGCCCGCGCAGCACGCTGCTGCGCAGCCGCGACGGCATCGCGAACGCCTTCGGCCTCGATGGTTCCGGCGACAGCCTCGCGGAGCCGACGCTGCTGCTGGTGCGTCAGCTGGAAGCGCGAGGGTTGCCGTAACGCGTTGCGGCAGCACGCCTGCCGCTTTCATCGAAGCGCGACAGCCACACGATTGCCAAACGCTTGACCTAGATCAAGCGGCCTTGGTGGGGATTGAGCCGACCTCGTTGGGGGCCAACCACAAGGCATCGAACATGCGCGTCATCGGCAGGATGCTGTTCGTTTCCGTGATTGCCATCGCATCGCTGGGCGCGATGTCGCGGCAGCAGCACTCGGATCAACCCGCAAGCGATGAGGAAATCCGCATCGGCAATGTCATGCCGTATTCGGGGCCGCTCTCGGAATTCGGCGCGATCGGCCAGGCGGAAGCGGCCTATTTCGACATGGTCAACGCGCGCGGCGGCATCAATGGCCGCAAGATCCGCTTCATCACCCGCGACGACAATTCCGATCCGGCGACCGCGCTCGAGCTGACGCGCAAGCTGGTCGAGAAGGACGGCGTGCACCTGATGTTCGGCTCGTTCGGCACGCCCGGCAATCTCGCCACGCGCTGGTACCTGAACGAGAAGAAGATCCCGCAACTGTTCGTCGCCTCCGGCGACGAAGAGCTGAGCCAGCCGAGCGCGTATCCCTGGACCATGGGCTGGCAGCCGTCGTTCCGGTCGGAGGGGCGCATCTATGCCAACTACATCCAGGCCTCTTACCCGAGGAAGAAGATCGTCGTGCTCTGGCAGAACGACCAGTTCGGGCGCATGCTCTACAAGGGTATCCAGGAGGGACTCGGCGATCTCAACCGTCACGTCCTGGTCGACATCGCCTTCGACCTTGCCGACGAGCATCTCGACGGGCACGTCTCGATCCTCAAGCGCGCCGGCGCCGACATCTTCGTCTTCCTCGGCGTGCCCTCGACCGCATCCAAGGTGATCAAGCTGGCAGCGTCCCTGAATTGGCGTCCCGTCTTCATCGTCAACGATGCCTCCGCCTCGATCGCCAACGCGATGGCGCCCGCGGGGCTGGAAAACTCTGCCGGCGTGATTTCGGCGGCCTTTTTGAAGGATCCGAGCGATCCCGCCTGGAAGGACGATCCCGGCATGAAGGACTGGTTCGCCTTCATGGACAAATACCATCGGGTCGAAAGCACCAACAACAGTGCGGCCGTCTATGGCTACGCCGCGGCCGAGGCGCTGACGCAGGTGCTGAAGCAATGCGGCGACGATTTTTCACGCGACAACATCATGCGCCAGGCGGCCTCGCTCAGGGACTATCAGCCTTCGGTCGCATTGCCCAACATCAGGATGAACACCTCGCCCAACCGCTACCTGCCGATCAGGCAGATGCGGCTGGTGCAGTTCGACGGGCGGTCGTGGCAGCCATTTGGGGATGTGATCGAGACGGCGTTCACGGAAGGGGCGGCAAGGTGAGGTCACTTACCCTCCCCTCACGCCGGCTTGAGCGAGGCCAGCGCGTTCTCCAGCAGCGAGCGGACGCGTGCGGCGTCGCCTGATTTCACCACGGCGGGATCGAGATAGAGCTCGAGGCCCGGTGCGCGTTCGGTGATGATGCCGCTGTTCTCCGCAGCTTTGTCGCTCAGTGCATCCACCGAATAGGGGATCACCTCGCGGCTGATGCCCTTCATCGTGATCGCCGGCAGCGCATGCGCGCGGACGATGTCGCTGACGAGGGCGAAGGTCTCGTAGCTCAAGACGATGCCGCCGGGCTCAGCGATCGATTGCAGGCGCGCGGCGAGGTTCGCCTCCGCACCGATGATGGTGTAGTCCATGCGGTCGGCGCTCCCGAAATTGCCGACATTGCAATAGCCCGAGTTGATGCCCATGCGCGAGCGGAACGGCTGCTCGATGCCGGACGCCCGCCATTTCGCATTGAGCTCGGCAAGGCGCTGCTGCATGCGCCAGGCCATCTGCAGACAGGCCTGTGCATCGGCGCGATCGCCCTTGGTCTCGGGGTCGCCGAAGAAGATCAGCATGGCATCGCCAATGAACTTGTCGATGGTGCCGCCATATTCGTGGGCGATCGCCGACATTTCCGTGAAATATTCGTTGAGGAGCTGGGTCAGCTGCTCCGGCTGCAGCCGCTCGGCGGTGGCGGTGAAGTTCTGGATGTCGGAGAAGAAGATGGTGAGCTTCTTGCGCTCGGTATGGATGGTGACGTCCTTCTGGCCCGAGAAGATGCTCTTGTAGACCTGCGGAGGGATGTAGCGCGAGATCTTCATCGACAGCGAGGCCAGGAAGTCGTTGGCGGATTCGAGCTCCTTGTTCATGTTCTTGATGCGGCGCGCCTGACGTCGCTGCAATGACAGGAACGCCAGTCCGCTCCCGGCGGCGATCACGAAATAGGCCAGCAGGAACTTGAACGAGAAAATGTTGGCGGCGATCGGCTGGGCGATGATCACCTCCTGGATGCCGCGGACGTCGCCGACCTTCCAGTCCTTCTTCGGGCTTTCGGGGTGGCTGTTGTGGCAGCTGACGCAAGCCGGCCCCATCGTGACGGGCGCAACCAGGCGGACCTTGTCGTTGAACAGCGAGGTTTCGGTCTCCACGATCTTCTGCTCGGGATCCCGGCGCAGCGCATCGAGCGCGTCCTTCTCGAACTTGTCGAGCTGGTGCGGAGCGCGGTTCTGGAACGGGAAGTCCGAGACGAAGCGATAGGTGATGTTCTCCTGCTGGGCGCCGATCACCCGGCCGAGCTCCAGCGACAGCGTCGCGGGGATCGGGATCGCGCCGGGCACCGATTCGTAATTGTGCACGACCTTGGTGCTGCCGTTGGGGTTGGCGAGCACGCGCCCGACCACGTTGGAGGCGTAGTAGCTGCGCACGCTCGTGATCACCGAGTTGAGATCGATCGCCTGCCGGCGCAGCGCCGTCTTGCTGAGCTCGGTCAGGTCCAGCCACACCGCGACCGGCAGGGCGAGCAGGAGGAAGACGATCACGGCGCCGGTGAGAATGCCACTCTTGCGCTGTTGTTCGGAGATCTCTTGTTTCACCCTGTGGCTCCGTTCTGTGCGATTTTGTCGCAAATCCTTCCGGAATCCGAGACAATGCATGCGGCGGCACAGAGCCAAGAATTGCCGGCCGGCGCAACCCCATTTTATGGTGGTCGCAGCAAGCGCCTTTTCGTTTGATCACGGATGCTTAAGATCGGCGCCGACCTGCATCCGCTCCGCCGGGAGAGAGCCATGACCGAGACCGTCCGCATCAAGCGCTTCCAGGCACGTCCCGTGATCGTGCCGATGAACCTGCCGCTCCAGACCGCGACCGGGGCGGTCGCCAAGGCACCGCTGGTGCTGATCGACTGCGAGACCGACCACGGCGCGGTGGGTCATTCCTATCTGTTCTCGCTCACGCCCTCGGCCTTGAAGCCGCTGGCGGCGATGGTCACGGAAATGTCGGACCTCGTCGCCGGCGACGAGCTGCTGCCGTTCGAGATCGAGCGCAAGCTGAGCCAGCGCTTCACGCTGCTGGGCCTCGCCGGCCTGCAGCGGCTGGCGCAATCCGGCATCGACATGGCGGCATGGGACGCGCTGGCGCGCTCGCGCGGCCTGCCGCTCGCCCGCCTGCTCGGCGGCACGCCGAAGCCAGTGCGCGCCTACAACTCGAAGGGGCTCGGCATCATGCCGGCAGGCGCCGCGGTGGAGGAAGCCCACAAGCTGCTGGCCGAGGGGTTTCACGCCGCAAAGATCCGCGTCGGCCGACGCGATGCGCGGGAGGATCTCGCCGTCGTGCGCGCGGTGCGCAAGGCCGTCGGCGACGAGGTCACGCTGATGTGCGACTACAACCAGGCGCTGACGGTCACCGAAGCGATCCGCCGCGGTGAGATGCTCGACCACGAGGGCCTCAGCTGGATCGAGGAGCCGATCCGCCACGACGATCATGCCGGTTGCGCCCGCATTGCCGACGCGCTGCAGACGCCGGTCCAGATCGGCGAGAATTTTGACAGCGCGTTTTCCATGCAAGCCGCGCTCTCGGCAGAGGCCTGCGACTACGTGATGCCTGATGTCCAGCGCATTGGCGGCGTCACCGGCTGGCTCCGCGCCGCTTCGCTTGCCCATGCTGCCGGCATCGAGATGTCGTCGCACCTGTTCTCTGAAGTCAGCGCGCATCTGCTCTGCGTGACGCCGACCGCGCATTGGCTGGAATATGTCGACTGGGCCGACGCGGTGCTGGCAACGCGGCTGCAGATCAAGGACGGCTTTGCGCTGCCGAGCGAGGAGCCGGGCAACGGGATCGCGTGGGACGAAGCGGCGGTGAAGAAGTATCTGGTGGAGTGACGGGTCTCTCATCTCGCCATCGCAAGCACACGATCTCGTCCCTCGTTGCGAAAGCATGCGACACGGATTAACGATCCGCCATGACCACTTGGCGCCCACATCCCGGTATCCGCGTCGTCGCTATCGGCCTGCATTGGCGCGGCGGGCGGCTGCTGGCGGCCGAGGTGCGCGACGATGCGGGGCGGATCAAGGGGGTGCGCCCGCTCGGCGGCGAGATCGAGTTCGGCGAGAGCTGGCGCGCGGCCTTGGTGCGGGAATTCAACGAAGAGCTCGGCATCGACGTCGGCATCGTGGGTGAGCCCTTGATGCTGGAGAACATCTTTGTGCACGAGGGATCGACCGGGCACGAGGTGATGTACATCGCGGAGGTCGCGTTTCCGGATGGCGCATTCGCCGGCCGGGAGCGCATCGACTTCCGCGAGGACAATGGAGAGCAGATCGTCGCGCGGTGGTTCGACCTTGCCGATCTCGACCTGGACGGCGGGCCGAAGCTCTATCCGACCGGACTGAAGGACTTGCTGCTGCAGCCTGCGCGTCGTGCATCAACGGAAGAGTGATGCGTGATCCATGTCGAGACGCCGACGACGTCAGTTGACAAGCATGGCGCTCTCAAGCAAATTTCGAAAGGTTGATACCGCCGGCCGCTTGCGCCCTTCGGGGTATGGTGAAGTGTATCGGACCGCCGCCCGCTTCCTTTGCTCACGCGAACGGGTCAGTAACGCAAGCCCTGACATTCTCCGTTCATGTTGCAAAGGAACAGAGTATGCGCGATTTCCGCGACGCCAAAGCCATGGCGCAGACGCTCCGAGAATCCCTCAACGCCCGATCGGTCTCCCTCACCGTCAGCGAGAGCCTCGAGCTCGTCGCGAGGTTATTCGGGCTGGCCGATTGGAATGTCCTGGCGGCCCGAATCCGTTCTGCGGAGCAGGCCGGCTCGGGCCGCAGCAACGAGGAAAGCACCAAGACCGATGCTGCGGATCAGCTCCGCTCGAGAGCCAAAGAAACTCAGTTGCCGCAGGCGGTGCTGGATCGTTATGCCGGAACATACCAATTCCATAGCGCCGTCTTCACCGTGACGCGTGAACAGGATCATCTGTCCGGACGGCTGAGCGGTCAAAGCTCGGCGCAATATTACGCGGTGGGCGAAACGGAATTCGCCGCGCGGGAGATCGATGTCGAGCTACGGTTTACCCTCGGGCCGGATGGGGTGCCTACCGCCGTGATCCTGCGCCAGCACGGCAACGATCACACCATGCCACGCATCGACACGAGCACGGCGCAAGAGCTCCAACGCGCGATCGAGTCTCGTATGAGCAGCCGGTCCGCCAATCCCGGGACCGCGGCCGCGCTTCGCCGTCTGATCGAGAGCGTCGCATCGGGCCAGCCCAATTACGGCGAGATGAGCGCCGACTTGGCCGAGGCGACACGCAAGCAATTGCCGCGCCTGCAGCCGGGCCTTGCCGAAATGGGTCCGATCACCTCGATCGAATTCCTCGGTGTGAACGCACAAGGACAGGACGTCTATTCCGTCTGGCATCAGGGTGGCGCAGCCTCGCACTGGCACATCGCGCTCGGCAACGACGGCACGATCATCTCGGCCTTCGTCACGCCGGGACCATGAGCTCGGTCAGGCTACCACACCTCCGCGCCGGGAATTTTCTTCCGCACCGCCATCCGCTGGATCCAGATGCAGCGGCGGACGGACCTGCTGGAGCGGCCGACGGCGGAGATCCCCTCGCCGGCCTGAAGCAGCGGCGCCACGTTCTGGCGCAAGCTGCGGCAGCGCTGGAGCTCGGCTTGCCAGTCGACGATCGCGGCGTCGGCGCGCGGCGCCATCAGCGCCAGCATCGCCATGGCGAGACAGATCGTCCGCATCGCTCCTCTCACTGTGATCCGCCTCCATCCCGGCGGTAGCGGAAATCGCAATGAGAGGCGCCCTGCATGATGGTCTGCGTGCGCGTGAGCCTGACGTCGGGACCGAACCCCTCCGCGGTCGCAAAGTCCGCGGTGCAGATCAGCAGGAAGCCGAGTTCGGGCTCGCCCAGGGCCTTGTAGAACTCGGCATAGGCGCAGCGCGTCACGTCGAACGCGAAGGCGTCCGCCGTCTGTTCGATCACGTCATAGGCGAGCGCATCGTCGCGGGCATAGGTGCGGAAGGCCGACGACACGGCCTTGCCGAGATTGCTCTCGTTCTTGGCCTTCCAGAACGCCTCGCCGAAGCCGCGATAGAGATCGCCGAGCGCCTTGCGCACCAGCGCATTGGCGCGCGCCTCGCCGAGCTCGGCCTGCAACGTCTTGATCAGCGGCACCAGCACCTGCGCCTGGATCTTCGCTTGCTCGATGACGGACACGGTCATGGGCGGCCTCGTGTCGGAGATGTCATTGTAGCCCGGATGGAGTGCAGGGTCATCCGGCACAGCGGCCGGGAAACTGCGGCCGGATTGCGCGTCGCTGCAACGGGCTAGAAGCTTTCGAGCAAGCCGCACCAGTCCGTCTTCGCTCTTCGAGCTACGCCGGACACGCTTCGCCGCAATCTTCCAGGCTGTGCCACGCGAAGCCGAAGGCGAAGCGTGGTGGGCACGACAGGGATCGAACCTGTGACCCCTACCATGTCAAGGTAGTGCTCTCCCGCTGAGCTACGTGCCCTAAAGTCCACTTGTGTCGGGTGGGGTCCCTATAACGGCTCAGGGGAGCCGGCGCAAGGACGGAAGGGGGCCGATTCAGGCCGCCAGCATCTTGTTCACTTCGCTGACCAATTCGCGCAGATGCACCGGCTTGGACAGGACCTTGGCGTTCTTGGGGGCGTCCGAATCCGAGTTCAGGGCGACCGCGGCAAAGCCAGTGATGAACATGATCTTGATGTCGGGGTCGAGTTCCGAGGCTCGGCGGGCGAGCTCGATGCCGTCCATTTCCGGCATGACGATGTCGGTCAACAGCATCTCGAACGGCTCTTCCCGCAGCCGCTGATAGGCGGCCATGCCGTTGTCGTGGGACGAGACCTGAAAACCGGCGTTTTCCAGCGCCTTGACCAGGAAACGGCGCATGTCGTTGTCGTCTTCGGCGAGCAGGATCTTTGGCATGGCAGGAAACGTCGAATCCCCAGAGGATATCAGCAGAGGTCACTAAGCCCGACAGAGGGTAAATTTGGGGTGAAAATCTTAACCCTGCGCCGGCCCCGCTGCCGGCTCTTTGTGGACCGGAACGAGGTCCAGATCAATCGAGCCGGACCGGCGCGTCCCCATCCCGATGCCTGCACGGTTAAGACGTGTTCCAAGGGGCCATGACATCTTTTCGCTTGGCAGAATGGTTGCGATTCCGGACAATGACGACACATAAGAGCCGCGAGATCGGCCGAATCATTGGACCCGGAGCTTGTCCGGATCGTGCGGCACGAAGGGACGAAGCCTGAGAAGATGACCCGCTTTGACGGCGACATGTCGCCAGCCTTCGAGATCTTCGAGCCTGCCGAATGGCGCGCGCCCGTCATCTTCAACTCGCCGCATTCCGGCTCGACCTATCCTGAAGAATTCCTGGCGGCGTCGCGGATCGACCTGCCCACGCTGCGACGGTCGGAAGATTCGTTCATGGATGAGCTGATCGGCCATCTGAGCGCGCGCGGCTTTCCGACGGTGCGGGTCAACTTTCCCCGCTCCTATGTCGACGTCAACCGCGAGCCCTATGAGCTCGACCCGCGCATGTTCACTGGCCGGCTGCCGAGCTTCGCCAACACCCGCTCGATGCGGGTCGCCGGCGGCCTCGGCACCATTCCGCGCGTGGTGGGCGACGGCCAGGAGATCTATCGCGACCGCCTCCTGGTCGACGATGCGCTGGGGCGGATCGAGACGCTGTACAAGCCCTACCATCGCGCGCTGCGCCGGCTGATCAACAAGGTGCACCAGATGTTCGGCACGGTGGTGCTGGTCGACTGCCACTCGATGCCCTCGGTCGGCGTCAGCAGGGACGAGCCGCGCCGGCCCGACGTCGTAATCGGCGATCGCTACGGCACCAGCTGCACACCCCTCTTGCCCGATCGCGTCGAGGAGACCATGAGCGGGCTCGGCTATTCGATCGGCCGCAACAAGCCCTATGCCGGCGGCTTCATCACCGAGCATTACGGCAATCCCGCGAGCGGCCTGCACGCCGTGCAGCTCGAGCTCAACCGCGCGATCTACATGGACGAGCGGCGGCGCGAGCGCGGCGCTCGCTTTGCGCAAGTGGCCTCCGACTTCGGCGTTCTCGCCGACGTGCTGGCGACCACGATTCCGTTCGCCGATCTCGGCCCGTTCCAAGCCGCGGCGGAATAGGACGCAGCTTCTCTCCGAAACGACGAGGCCTTGCGCGCGACTGCGTTTTCGCTTCGCAAGCTTGCGCGCCCCAAATGAAAACGGCGGGGCTAAGAAAAAAGGGCCGCTCGCGAATGACGCAAGCGGCCCAAGTCTAGGGAGGAAACGCCCAAGGAGGGCAGCGGTAACGCGAGGCGCTACCGCACCGCAACAATATGCGACCGCGCCGCACAAAGTGCAAGGGCTTTTGCGCCGTTTCCCATGCAAATCGCACATGGCTCAGTTGCTTCTATGGAAACCCAGATTCAGTTTCTTTGATAAGGGAATTCAATGGGTTGATAGTCATTTGCATACGAACAAGGCAAGGTCGGAACTAAGATTTCAACTCCATGATCGATATTTGGCCAGCAGATGACTGGAATGGGGCAGCCCGCCGCGGCATCCAAAATACCAGGGAGCAACATCAAGACAGCGCTGCACGCGGCAGGCGAATTGAGCTAGGCAGGAGGCAAGCTCTCCAACTTCGCTTCGAGGATTTCGCCTGTGACGGTGATCGACTTCTCCGCCTTCATCGGTCGGCTCGCCACCGCCTCCGGCGAAACCATCCTGCCGTTCTTCCGCACCTCGCTGTCGATCGACGACAAGAGCAAGACCAAGGATTTCGACCCGGTGACGGAGGCCGACCGCGCCGCGGAGGCGGTGATGCGGCGGCTGATCAAGGCCAACTTCCCCCAGCACGGCATCGTCGGCGAGGAATTCGGCAACGAGCGCGAGGACGCCGACTATGTCTGGGTGCTCGACCCCATCGACGGCACCAAATCCTTCATCGGCGGCTTTCCGATCTGGGGCACGCTGATCGCGCTGTTGCATAAGGGCACGCCGGTGTTCGGCATGATGCACCAGCCCTTCATCGGCGAGCGCTTTTCCGGCGACAACGGTTCGGCCAATTATAAAGGGCCGTCGGGCGAGCGCCGGCTCCAGGTCCGCCGCTGCGCTTCGCTGTCGGAGGCCACGACCTACACCACCAGCCCGCTGCTGATGAACGAGAGCGACCGCGCCATTTTCGGCCACATCGAGAAGAGCGCGCGGCTGTCGCGCTATGGCGGCGACTGCTACTCCTATTGCATGCTTGCCGCGGGCCACGTCGACCTCGTGGTCGAGACCGAGCTGAAGCCCTATGACATCGCGGCACTGATTCCGATCGTGACCGGCGCCGGCGGCGTCGTCACCACCTGGGAAGGCAAGCCGGCCCAAGGCGGCGGCCGCATCATCGCCGCCGGCGACGCACGGGTGCACGAGGCAGCGTTGAAGCTTTTGAACCAGTAGCGCGCGGGCGGAGGGCTTGCATCACCGACGCGGGAGCGGAGATGGCGAGGTAGGTGTCTTACCCTCCCCTGGAGGGCAGGGCTATCGCATATGAGATGCCGCTATGGCAGCGTCATGGCCGGGCTTGTCCCGGCCATCCACGCCTTTCCACGCGGCACAAAGAACGTGGATGCCCGGGACAAGCCCGGGCATACGACCTCTGCAAAATTCAATTGCGATTGTCCTGACCCTCCAGGGGAGGGTAACAGCTCCTCACACCGCCTCGGCTCGCAAATGCTCCACCAGCAGCTTGGCCGGCTTTGGTAGCGCCTTGAAGCTGCGCGCGCAGATCACGAGGCGGCGGTTGGCGAAGGCATCGCGCAGGCGGACCATGGCGAGCGGCATGGTCCTGGCACAGCGGCGGGCGGCGGCTTCGGGCACCAGCGCCACGCCGACATCGGCCGCGACCATCTGGCAGATCGCGTCGAAGTCGCGCAGGCGCGCGCGGAAATGCGGCCGCATGCCGAGCCGCGCAGCGTGCTTCGAGATGTGCATCTGAAGCGCGGTGGCGCTGGTGAGGCCGACGAAGTCGCAAGCCTCCGCCTCCTGAAAGTCGATCTGGCGGCGGCCGGCGAACGGGCCGCGTTTCGACGTCACCAGCGTCAGGCGATCCTCGCTGAAGGGAAAGCGCTCGATATGCTCGGGCAGCGCGTGCTCGGCGGCGAAGCCGAGATCGGCGGCGCCTGCGGTGATCGCCGCCGCGATATCGGTGCTCTCGCGCTCCTCGATGTCGACGGCGACGTCGCGATGCTGGCGCAGGAAGCCGGCGAGCGCCTTCGGCAGATGCTCAGACAGGCCCGACGTGTTGGCGAGGAAATGCACGCTGGCGCGCACGCCGCTGGCAAAGCCGGCGAGATCGCCGCGCATGGCGTCGATCTGATGGATCACGAGCCTGGCATGATCGAGCAGGCTCTCGCCGGCCGCGGTCAACTCGACGCCGCGGCGCCCGCGCTTGAGCAGCGCGACGCCGAGCGCATCCTCGAGCCCCTTGATACGCGCGCTGGCCGAGGCGAGGGCGAGATGTGAGCGCTCCGCGCCGCGGGTGATGCTTCGCTGGTCGGCGACCGCGATGAAGAGCTGGAGATCGACCAGGTCGAAGCGCATGCGATGTCTCCCTGAGCCCCTGAGCCTTCGTTGAGGCCGAAGGCTCTCTCCGTAACCTCCAGATTGTGCGCCGGCGCGGCTTCGGTCAATGTGCAGACATGATCGACCCGCTGCTCATCCTCATCGCCGCCGTGTTCCTCCTCGCCGGATTCGTCAAGGGCGTGGTCGGGCTCGGCCTGCCGACGGTGTCGATGGGCCTGCTCGCCGTGAGCATGGCGCCGAGCCGCGCCATCGCCATCGTCATCGTTCCCGCCATCGTCACCAACATTTGGCAGACCTTCGTCGGCCCGTATTTGCGCGACATCCTGCGGCGGCTGTGGCCGCTGATGATCGGCACCGTGGTCGGCTGCTGGCTCAACGCCGGCGCGCTGACCGGGCCGCATGCGCGCTACGGCACGATCGTGCTGGGCGCCCTGCTCGTCGTCTACGCTGTGATCGGCCTGAACAAGTTCGAGTTCCACGTCGCGCCGGAGAACGAGAAATGGGTCGGCGGCGTGGTCGGCGTCATCACCGGCGTGATCTCGGCCTCCACAGGCGTGCAGGTGATCCCGTCGATGCCGTTCATGCAGGCGATCGGCATGGAAAAGGACGAGCTGGTGCAGGCGCTCGGGGTGTTTTTCACCACCGCAACACTGGCGCTCGCCTTCAATTTGACTGCGGTCGGATTGCTCACGCCCGCCAATGTCGTGCCGGGCGCCTTGGGCCTCGCCATGGCCTTTGCCGGCATGTTCATCGGCCAATCGGTGCGGGCGCGGATGCCGGCGGAGGCGTTTCGCCGCTGGTTCCTGATCGCGATGATCCTGCTCGGCCTTTACCTCGCCGGCAGCGCGCTGGCGAAAGAATTCGCTTAAGCGCCTTACGATTTCGGCCCGTAGCCCGGCACCCATTTTTCGTGCTGGGGCAGGTCGTCCTGGATTGTCCACCACGACGCGCGCGACGAGGTGAAAACGTGGAGGCGAGGCCGGACTTCCGGGTCGTCATCGAGCAGGCCAGCGGGAATGCTGACGGTCGGGAGATAGCTCGCCTTGCCCGGCGTCGGGCAGCCGCAGGTCCTGCAACGATAGCGGATACTGCCCGGCGAGGATTCGTAAGATGCCGTCATGTCCTCGCCCGCCACGAAGCGAAACTTGTCGGCATCGACATGCGCGTAGGTGGCGAAGGCCGCGCCGCTCAGCTTGCGGCAATTGACGCAATGGCAGTGCGTCAGCGCGCGCACCTTCTCGATCTCGAACCGCACGGTGCCACACAGACAGCTTCCACGGATCATCGAAACCTCCCGAGCGCAGCCTCGATCGGACCGCTTCTCATTCACTAGAAGGAGCTACCGTGTCTCCAGCATGGCGACGCGGATGCCGAGATAGATGAAGAGGCCGCCGAGCGCGCGGTTGACCCAGGCGATCGCGCCCTCGGACTGCCGCAGCCGGTAGGCGGCTCTGGCGGCGAACGCCGCCAGCACCAGGCACCACAGCGTCCCCGTAAAGATGAAGATCAGGCCGAGCGTCAGGAAGGCGAGCGGCTTGTGCGGGGCATCGGCTGCGACGAATTGCGGCAGAAAGGCGAGGAAGAACAGCGCGACCTTGGGATTGAGCGCGTTGGTGAAGACACCCTGGAGGAAGACCCGCTGCAATGAGCTCCGCACCGGCTCGTCCAGGTCTGAAGCCAGCGTCGGGCGCGACCACAGCATCTGAAGACCGGTCACGACGAGATAGGCCGCGCCGACCAGCTTCAGGATCGAAAAGGCCGTGGACGAGGCCATCAGCAGAGCCGAAAGCCCGATCGCCGCGCCCGCGACATGGACGAAGCAGCCGCAACTGATGCCCAGGGCGGCAGCGGCGCCGCCCCGCCAGCCCATCTGCATGCTGCGGCCGATCACATAGACCGAATCCGGCCCCGGCGTGATGTTGAGCACCACGCCCGAGAGGATGAAAAGCCCGATCTCGTGAATGCCCAGCATGAAGGTCCTCCGCTGCCGTCCTGGCGGTCCTGGTTCCGCTTAGTCGGTTCGCCCGTTCCCGTCCACCGCCGGGATTGCGCAGGATTTACCTCGAATTTGCAATGCGGATCATGCTTCCGCTGCGGCGCATCTGCTCTATAAAGGCGGGGTTCTTGAAATGCGGGATTCGCGGCAACCGCCACGCTGTGGCCGGTCATCTGGTCCCTTGGAGCTTTGAGGATATGGAAAGACGTCTGGCCGCCATCGTCTGCGCCGATGTCGCCGGCTATTCGCGCATGATGGGCAGCGACGAGGCCGGCACCCATGCCGCCTTCAAGGCCCATCGCGCCGCGATCCATCCCATCATCCTCAATCACGGCGGCCGCGTCGTGAAGAACACCGGCGACGGCTTCCTGCTGGAATTCGCCTCGATCGTCGGCGCCGCCGAGGCGGCGATCGCGATGCAGACGCTGATGGCAGAACGCAACCGCCACCTGCCGGCCGACCGCGCCATGCAGTTCCGGCTCGGCATCCACATGGGCGACGTCATCGCCGACGAGGACGAAGTCTTCGGCGACGATGTCAACATCGCCGTCCGCCTGGAATCGGTGGCGAGCCCCGGCGGCTTCGCGATCTCGGCCAAGGCCTACCGGGAGGCGAGCAAGCATCTCACCGTGCCGCTGACCGATGCCGGCAACCATCGCTTCAAGAACATCAAGGATGCGATCGGGGTCTTTACCTGGACGCCCGAAGGGGCGCCGGCGCTTGCCCCCGAGCTCCGTGAGGCCTCGGCGCTGTCGCAGCAGTACCGAACGGCCATCGTCGGCGTGCTGCCCTTTGCCAATCTCAGCGACGCCCAGGACGAATATTTCTCCGACGGCCTCACCGAGGACCTGATCCACGCGCTGTCGCTGCAATCCTTCTACCGGGTGCTGAGCCGCAACTCGACCTTCGCCTTCAAGGGCAAGAACGTGGGCACCCGGCTGATCGCGCGCGAGATCGACGCCTCCTATCTGATCCAGGGCTCGGTGCGGCGCGCCGGCGCCAAGATCCGCGTCACCGCCGAGTTGATCGCGCCGGAGACCGGCGAGCAGCTCTGGACCGGCCGCTACGACCGCGACATCGGCGATCTGTTCGCGATGCAGGACGAGATCACCACCAACTTGTCCGCCGCCATCGCCACCGAGATCGTCCGTGCCGAGGCCTCGGCGCCGGCGCGGCTCTCGACCGACGTCACCGCCTGGGACCGCTTCCTCAAGGGGCTGTCGCATTACTATCGGCAAACCAAGGAAGATCTGGCCGTCGCGGTCGACCTATTCCGCGAGGCCATCGGGCTCGATCCCAAGCTGTCGATCGCGCATGCCTATCTCGCCACGATCCAGATCCAGAGCATTCAGTTCGGCTGGGTCAAGGGCACGCGCGAGATGTGGGCCGAGGCGATGAGCCTCGCCGAAACCAGCGTCCGGCTGGATCCGCGCTCCTCCTTTGCGTTCTCGATCCTGACCTGGGCGCACGCGTTGGAGGGTCATCACGAGGCAGCAATGGACGCCGCCAAGCGCGCAGTCGCGCTCAACCCTTACGACAATGGCGCGCGCGGCGTGCTCGGCATCTGCCATTTCATGATCGGCGAGCACCGCCAGGCGATCGAGCTGTTCTCGATGGCCGCGCAACGCGACAACAGCGACCCGCGCTATCAATGGGCGGCGCTGAACGCGTTTAGTCATTACCTTCTGCGCCAATATGACGCGACGCTGTCATGGGCGCGAGAGCAGCTCTACATCAACCCGAATCACATGCAGGCGCTGGCGATCCGCGCCGCGGCGTTGGCGCAGCTCGGGCGAAGCGACGAGGCCAGCGAAGCTGCCCGCGTGCTGATGGCAAATTATCCAACGCTGAATGTCGACAGGCACTTGCGCAACTTCCACTGGAAGCGGCCCGAGGACATCGCCCATTATCGCGAGGGGCTGCTGAAGGCCGGCGTGCCGCTCGGCAAGCTGACGCTGGTCCAGAGCGACGTCAAACGGGCCGCCGAATCCTGAACGAAGGGGGCCGCAGGCCCGACGTGGTTCCGGTGCGACCGCCTGCTCGTTGTTGACACGACAGTGAAATGGGCCACACTCGTCACACGCTGAAGTAGTATATCGTGCTGTCGGTTTGTTAGGACTTTCCGCGCTCTAACAACGCGCCTGCTTTTTCAAGATTCGCTGCTTTCAGGATTTGGGCCATGCATCACCCCGCTTCGAAGCCGCCCCTCGATCCCTCGATTCCGGTCTCGCCGAACAATCCCTGCCCGTTCCTGCGCGGCCTCGTCGGCGAAGGCTTCGTCGAGGGCGGCACCGTCCCGCTCAACACGCTGTCGCAGACCATCGCCAATGCGACCGGTGAGACGGGGCTGAAGAAGGTCTCGGCCCGCATCCAGGTCCGCGGCGTCGCGATGATCGCCAACGGCGTCAAGCACATCCTGAAGAGCATCTTTTCGGGCGCGGAGCTCGACGCGCTGCGCGGCGGCCCGCTGGACAAGCGCGGCGCCGGCTCGCGCATCCTCGGCGTCGACGGCAAGATCGACGAGGACGAGATCGCGCGGCTCGCGAGCTTCGGCCGGAACTACACCGACCCGAACACCGGCAGCAGCGAGCCCGGCCTCAACGCAGCGGAAATCAAGACCTTCATGCGCGACAACCTCGAGCGCGCCGGCAGCGCCGCTCGCTGGTACTACCCGCTGCTGATGAAGTTCGAATGGCCCATCCTTTTGAAGATCATCGGCAAGGGCAAGCAGGGCGAAGAGCGCTATCTCAGCGTGGCCGACGTGCGCACGCTGTTCGAACAGCGCCAATTCCCCGACCGCATCAATCAGCGGATCGTATCGCAGCCGCTGCTGTCGTCCTGCCAGCTCCGCTTTCGCTGGGCGGTCGCGCTCACGGCGTTCGTCATCGGCCTCGGCCTCGTCGCCCTGGTCGCGGTCGCCGAATTCCCCAACCAGGTTCGTGCCATGCTGCCGCAGAAGGGCGTGCTGGTGAATCTCCTGCCGCCGCCCCTGCCGGCGATGCCCGAAACCAAGGCTGCCTATTGGCTCGAGCAAAACTGGTCGCTCAAGGACCGACATTGGTTCCACCACGCCAGCCAGGGCACCGCGACGTTCCCGGTGCCCTATGAGTGGTTCGTGGCGCTGGAGCAGCCGCAGCTCCACCTGTTCTCCAAACCGGGCCTGATCAAGGACAGCGCCTATCTCGAACGCTTCGGCTTCATCCCGAGCCCGCAGACGATCCAGACCGACACGGCGACGCTGCGCCGCTTCGGCTACGCCAATGTCTACGAGACCACGCAAGCGTCGGACTGGTCGACGCGCTGGACGCCGGCGGAGAACGTTGACGGCCTGCCGGTCGGCTTCGCGCGCATGACCGGCGTGGTCGATCCCGCGACGAGCCGCCGCGAGGACGACATGATCGGACTGACCTGCGCCGCCTGTCATACCGGCCAGATCCATTACCAGGGCATCGACGTCCGTTTCGACGGCGGCCCGGCGATGACCGACCTGAAGAAGCTCGAGCTCGCGACCGGCCTGTCGATCGCCTACACGCTGTACGTCCCGTTCCGCTTCCAGCGTTTCGCCGATCGCGTGCTCGGCCCCGACGCCAGCAAGGCGGACCGCGCCGCGCTCAAGCAGAAGCTGAGCACGATCGGCAGCTTCCTGATCGACTGGGCCAAGACTTACGAGAAGACGATCGAAGGCAAGACGACCTGGGACGGCAAGCAGCAGCAGGACACCGAGGAAGGGTTCGGCCGGCTCGATGCCCTCAACCGCATCGGCAACCAGGTGTTTTCGCAGGACCTCGCAATGAGCGGGGTCAAGGGATTCGAGAAGAACCTGCACGCCCAGGACGCGCCGGTCAGCTATCCCGCGATCTGGACGGTGCCCTGGTTCAAATTCGCCCAGTACGACGCCTCGATCGAGCAGCCGCTGATCCGCAACGCCGGCGAAGCCCTCGGCGTGACGGCGCTGCTCAATTTGTCCGATGCCTATCCGCAGGACAGGCTGTGGCGCTCCTCGGTGAACATCAGGACGCTCGGCTGGATCGAGGACATGCTGAGAGGCCCCGATCCATTCAAGGCGGCTGATGGTCCGAAGTTCGGCGGTCTGCTCGCACCGAAATGGCCCTCGCACATCCTCGGCGATGCCTGGAAGCTGAAGCCCGATCGGGTCGAGCGCGGCCGCGCCATCTACGCGGAGATGTGCTCCGGATGCCATCTGCCTGACATCAACACCCCGGCCTTCTGGTCGTCGAAGCGCTGGGAGCCGAGCGGCGACAGCAAGGTGCTGAATGCGGTGACGATCCCGCTCGACGAGATCAAGACCGATCCCGAGCAGTCCCTCGTTCTCAGCAAGCGGACCGTCGACGTGCCCGGCTTTCTGAAAATCAACACGGCTGACCTGCAGACGTGGTGGCAGTGCGAGATCCCGACCGCGAGCAAATCGCCCAACGAGATGGTCTATGCACTCGGGCTCATGACGGTGGTCGATCTCGTCGCCCGCAAATGGATGGACGACGAGAAGATCCCGGAGGCCGAACGGGCGCAAATGTGGAATATGGCGCGCAAGAACTGTCTCAATCCGGCGCCTGACCCGCGCTATCGCGCCCGGCCCTTGAACGGCATCTGGGCCACTGCGCCTTACCTGCACAACGGCTCGGTGCCTTCGCTGTACTGGTTGCTGAAGCCGCAGAACGAGCGTCCGCAAAAATTCTGCATGGGCCGCCGCGACTACGACCCCGACAGCGTCGGTTTCGCAGTCACCGCCAACGAGCGCTGCAAGACCGGTGAAACGGAGTTCTCCGCGACCGGCTCCGACGGCAAGCCGATCCAGGGCAACAGCGTGCTCGGCCATTCCTTCGAGCGCAAGGACGGTGAGTCGAAGCGCCCCGGCGTCATCGGCCGCATGTTCAAGGACGACGCCGAGCGCTACGACCTGATCGAGTATCTGAAGACGCTGTAAAGAATCTTGCTTCGTCATTGCGAGCGCAGCGAAGCAATCCAGGCTGTCGCCGCGGAGATAGCCTGGATTGCTTCGTCGCAAGAGCTCCTCGCAATGACGGAGAATGAGGACGCTCCTCGACTCCGATTCTCACCGTCCTCGTGGAGGCTCCCGATCTCTTCTCACTTGAACAGCGGCGTGCCAGGCACGAAGGCGTCGAAGGCGGCCCAGAACTGGGTGCGGTAGCGGTCCTGCTCCTGGAGGATCTCGTGCTTGGCACCGGCGATCACGAGATGGGAGCCGGCGCGCAAATGATAGGCGAATTCCTCGATCGCCGCGGTCGAGACCACGGTATCGTTGGAGGCCGCCAGCATCAGGATCGGCTGGCGGATCTGGGAGGGGTAGTTCACGCGCTTGAAGGTGTGCATCGCGCGGAAGGCGGTATCGGCCCAGGCGACCGTCGGCGAGGCTAGGCCAAGCGTCGGGTCTTCCTCCAGGATCGCGGCGTTGCGCGCATAGCGGACGGGATCGCTGGTCAAGGGATTGTTGATGAAGGGTTCGAGCCCGGTGAGGCGGTCGCTGCCGCCGGGGACGTAGCGGCCGCCCTGCCCGAGCAGGCGCATCGTCTTGAGCAGCGCACGCACGGGGAGCGAGGTGGTGCGCCCGGGCAGGTCGATCATCGGCGCAGACAGCACCATGCGGTCGAACCAGCGCTTGCCGGCATGCGCCACCCGCAGCAGCACCGTGCCGCCCATGGAATGGGCGAGCGCGAAGAAGGGTGGCGGGCAATCCGGCAGCACCACCTGCTGCACGAAGGTCTCGACGTCGATCTCGAAATCGGCGAAGTCGCGCACATAGCCCTTGCGCGGATCGCGCAGGCGGCGCGACGAATGGCCCTGCCCGCGCCAGTCGATCATCGCCACCGCAAAGCCGCGGTCGCGCAGGTCGCGCACGGTCTCGAAATATTTCTCGATCTGCTCGCTGCGCCCGGTGAAGACGCAGACCGTGCCCTTACGGTTCGCCGGCGGCGCCCAGCGCGCAAAGCGCAGCTCGACGCCATCAGGGGTCTTGATGGTGCCGCTGACGACGTTTTCGGGGACCGGATTGGCGGGAATCGAGACCAGCGTCATTGGGCGTGCTTGGGCGGGAAGTGCTGCAAATCAAGGGGCCAAAGCGCCGAAAAGGCGCCTGTCCCGCCCTCTTGAACGCCGTCTCGTTCCACCCATATCACCTTCGTGCAGGCCGCTACCAGTGTTTCGGAACCGGAACATCAGGCTGCACACAGACTAAAGCCCGGCCCGATTGGCGGGCGGGTTACCAACAGTCGCTCAATGGAGGACTTGACCATGCGTAGCTACGATCTCACTCCGTTCTATCGTTCCACCGTCGGCTTCGACCGTCTCTTCAACCTGCTCGACCAGGCCAGCTCGGACGGCAGCCCCGGTTATCCCCCCTACAACATCGAGCGCACCGGCGAGAATGCCTACCGCATCACCGTTGCGGTTTCGGGCTTTGCCAAGGATGAGCTCTCCATCGTCGCGAAGGAAAACACGCTGACGATCAAGGGCGAGAAGGTCGCGAACGAGAACTCGAAATCCGAAGTGCTCTACCGCGGCATCGCCGCGCGTGCCTTCGAGCGCGCCTTCCAGCTTGCCGACTTCGTGCAGGTGAAGGACGCCTCGCTCGAGAACGGGCTGCTTCATGTCGACCTCGTCCGCGAGATTCCCGAGGCCAAGAAGCCGCGCCAGATCGCGATCAACGCCGGCGCCAAGGCGCAGGTGATCGAGAAGCCCGCCGCGCAGGCCGCCTGAGCCAGGCGACCAAACCCAGCGACTTCCAGGTTGCGAAAAACGCCCCGGTGCCCCGGGGCGTTTTTTTCGTTGCAATGCATCACAGAGCAGTGATGGCGTAACACCGTCGCCTCGCTCTCCGTCCTTTGGGCATCGAACCAAAAACACGGAGAAGATCATGTCACTCTGGCGCAGCCTTTTCGTCGCCGCGAGCCTTTTGGCCGCTCCCCTCAACCTCGCTCATGCCCAGACACCGCAGACGGTCAAGGCGAAGAACGTCGTGCTGGTGCACGGCGCCTGGGCCGACGGCTCGAGCTGGTCGGAGGTGATCCCGATCCTGCAGGCTGCAGGCCTGCATGTGACCGCCGTGCAGAATCCGCTGTCCTCGCTCAGCGACTCCGTCGAGGCGACCAAGCGGGCGCTGGCCGAGCAGGACGGGCCGACGGTGCTGGTCGCGCATTCCTGGGGCGGCACCGTGATCAGCCAGGTCGGCACCGACCCGAAGGTCACCGGCCTCGTCTACGTCGCCGCACGCGCGCCCGATGCGAACGAGGATTTCGTGGCGCTGTCGAAGCAGTTTCCGGCCGGGCCGGCGCGCGCCGGCATCGTCGAGCGCGACGGCTACACCAAGCTCTCGGAAGAGGCCTTCCTGAAGTACTTCGCCAACGGCGTGAAGCCGGCGCAGGCCAAGGAGCTCTACGCCGTGCAATGGCCGACGGCGGCCTCGATCTTCGCCGGCCGCACCACGGAGGCGGCCTGGCGCTCCAAGCCGAGCTGGTACGCGGTGTCGAAGAACGACTACACCATCAACCCCGATTTCGAGCGCTTCCTCGCCAAGCGCATGAACGCCACCACGATCGAGCTCGATGCCGGCCACCTCTCGCTGGTGTCGCATCCAAAGGAGGTGGCAAATCTGATCCTGGATGCGGCGGGCTATCCGCGGAGCTGAGGCGCAGTCAGTTCACGCAAAAGCGCCCGAGAGATTCTCGGGCGCTTTCCGTTTGCTGAGGCCTAATCCAGCCCCAGTGCGGCTGGCATCTCCTGCGTCGGCAGGATGGTCGGGGCCGGCCTGACCTGACCGACGGTCGGCGCGGTTGCTTGCGGAGCGGCCTCGGCCGGCTTGGCTTGCACCACGGCGGCTTGCTGCGCAGGCTGGGGTTGCGCTGCCTGGGCCTGCGGCATCGCCGGCTCTGCCGGCTTGGCAACGGCGACCGGCGGCTCGGCGCGCCGCGGGGCGGCCTTCGGCAGCGGCACGGCGCGGCTGGCCACATGGGGGATCGACGCCGGCGGGCGCGGCGGGCCGCCGCGGACCACGGTCGGCGGCAGTGCGGTTTGCGGCCCGTAGGGCGCGACCGCGCGCTCGTCATAGGCGGGCGCCATGCCATAGGCGTCAGGGGCGGGCATGAAGCGGATGATCCGCCCGTCGCGGGCGTCGATCACCAGCCGGCCATCGTCGCCGTTTCTGTCGATCACCGCGATGGTGTAGACGCCGCCGCGCAGGCGCGGAATGCCGAGCGGCGAGAAGCCGTTCTCGCGCAGCACGGCGTAAACCTCGGTCGGCGGCAACAAGGCCAGCGCAGGGCCGCGCTCCTCGTAGCCATAACCGTAGCGCGGCGGCGGGGCGGCTTCCGGCGGCGCATAGGGCCCGTCGAAATCCGAGACCGCGATGACGGCCCCTCTGGCGATACCGCTCGCGGGAACCTGGGCCTGCCCCGCACTGGCACCCAGCGCCAGCACGGCGGCGGCCACACATCCTGTGAAAAACTTCATGATCCAGACGCTCCTGTCAGGCCCTCCGGTGGCCGCCCTCTTTCGCTTCTCGCGGCGTGGCGCGCCTTCCGAAGGGTTGATCCGAAGCTTCATTTGGGATTTCGGCGCCGCCGGGGCCGGATCAGGGCGTGTTTGCCTCAAAACCGGGGCTGCGCAATTTTTGGAAAGCGATCGATTGACTTCTGCGGAATCGGGACTTCCGCGCGCTTGTGTGCTAGACAAAAATTTGGCAAGGTGATGGTTAGGACAGGAAGACTGTCTCAATTTTGCCTGCGGTTCCGGCATAGGGATTGCAGCGAGAACTGGTGCTCTCGAGCGCCGGCAAGGTACCAGGCAAAGCCGTTCTCGGGGACGAAGAACGCCTAGGCCTGAATTTAAGAAAATGCGGCTCGCAGAGGACGAGCGGTGGCCCAGGAGCGGGTGCCGCGGGACGCCCAAGGTGCGCCGAAGATGGCGGTGAGGCAGCTTGCCGCATGGAGAGGACAGGAACAATGAACGGGTCGCAATTCGAGCGCGCAAACATCGTGGCAGAAGAGCTGTCGGCGACGGTCGCCTCGAAAACGACCGATCCGATCACCTCACCGATTCAAGAGCACAATTCGCGCCCCGAAGCCGAAGGCCTGTACGATCCCAGCCTGGAAAAGGACTCTTGCGGCGTCGGCTTCATCGCCAACATCAAGGGCAAGAAGTCGCACGAGATCGTCTCGGACGCGCTGAGCATCCTCTGCAACCTCGAGCATCGCGGTGCCGTCGGCGCCGACCCGCGCGCCGGCGACGGCGCCGGCATTCTGGTGCAGATCCCGCACGCCTTCTTCAGCCGTAAGGCCTCCGAACTCGGCTTCAAGTTGCCGGCGCCCGGCGAATACGCCATCGGCGCGTTGTTCATGCCGCGCGACACCGCCTGGCGCAACGTCATCAAGAGCATCGTCGCCGACCAGATCAAGGAAGAGGGCCTGACCCTGCTCGGCTGGCGCGACGTGCCGACCGACAATTCCTCGCTGGGCGTCACCGTGAAGCCGACCGAGCCCGCCTGCATGCAGGTGTTCATCGGCCGCAACGGCACCGCCAAGACCGAGGACGAGTTCGAGCGCCGGCTCTACATCCTGCGCAAGTCGATCTCGCAGGCGATCTACCAACGCCGCGACCGCGGCCTCGCCGGCTATTACCCGTGCTCGATGTCCTGCCGCACCGTGATCTACAAGGGCATGTTCCTCGCCGACCAGCTCGGCAAGTACTATCCCGATCTGCACGAGGCTGACTTCGAGAGCGCGCTCGCGCTCGTGCACCAGCGCTTCTCGACCAACACCTTCCCGGCCTGGTCGCTGGCGCATCCCTACCGCATGATCGCGCATAACGGCGAGATCAACACGCTGCGCGGCAACGTCAACTGGATGGCGGCACGCCAGGCTTCGGTCAGCTCCGAGCTCTACGGCAAGGACATCAACCGGCTCTGGCCGATCTCCTATGAGGGACAGTCGGACACCGCCTGCTTCGACAACGCGCTCGAATTCCTGGTGCAGGGCGGCTACTCGCTGCCGCACGCCGTCATGATGATGATCCCGGAGGCGTGGGCCGGCAATCCCTTGATGGATGAGAAGCGCCGCGCCTTCTACGAATATCATGCCGCGCTGATGGAGCCGTGGGACGGCCCCGCCGCGATCGCCTTCACCGACGGCCGCCAGATCGGCGCCACGCTCGACCGCAACGGCCTCCGGCCCGCGCGCTATCTCGTCACCAAGGACGACCGCATCGTCATGGCGTCCGAGATGGGTGTGCTGACGATCCCCGAGGACCAGATCATCACCAAGTGGCGGCTGCAGCCGGGCAAGATGCTGCTGGTCGACCTCGAGCAAGGCCGCCTGATCCCGGACGACGAGATCAAGGCTTCGCTCGCCGCCAGCCATCCCTACAAGGAGTGGCTCGAGCGGACCCAGATCGTGCTCGAAGACCTGCCGAAGGTGCCGACGACAGGCGTGCGCTCAAACCTGTCGCTGCTCGACCGCCAGCAGGCGTTCGGCTACAGCCAGGAAGACATCACCATCCTGATGACGCCGATGGCGGCCACGGGCGAAGAAGCCGCAGGCTCGATGGGCAACGACACGCCGATCTCGGCGCTGTCGGACAAGGCCAAGCCGCTGTTCACCTACTTCAAGCAGAACTTCGCGCAGGTCACCAACCCGCCGATCGACCCGATCCGCGAAGAGCTGGTGATGAGCCTCGTCTCTATCATCGGGCCGCGGCCGAACCTGTTCGACCTGCAGGGCATGGCCACGACCAAGCGCCTCGAAGTGCGCCAGCCGATCCTGACCGACGCGGACCTGGAAAAGATCCGCTCGATCTCGGAGGTGGCGGAGTCGCACTTCAAGTCGCGCACGCTGGACACCACCTTCCACGCCGGTCTCGGCGCGGCGGGCATGGACCAGGTGCTCGACGAGCTCTGCGCGCGCGCCGAAAGCGCGGTGCGCGAGGGCGTCAACATCATCATCCTGTCCGACCGCATGGTCGGCACCGACCGCGTGCCGATCCCATCGCTGCTCGCCTGCGCCGCCGTGCATCATCACCTGATCCGCACCGGCCTGCGCACCTCGGTCGGCCTCGTCGTCGAATCCGGCGAGCCGCGCGAAGTGCATCACTTCGCCTGCCTTGCCGGCTACGGCGCCGAAGCGATCAATCCGTACCTCGCGTTCGAGACCATCACCGCGATGAAGGACCGCCTGCCCGGCTCGCTCGACGACTATGAGATCGTCAAGCGCTACATCAAGTCGATCGGCAAGGGCCTGCTCAAGGTGATGTCCAAGATGGGCATCTCGACCTACCAGTCCTATTGCGGCGCGCAGATCTTCGACGCGGTCGGCCTCAAGGCCGACTTCGTCGCCAAGTTCTTCGCCGGCACGCACACCCGCGTCGAGGGCGTCGGCCTTGGGGAGATCGCGGAAGAAGCCGTGCGCCGCCATGCCGACGCGTTCGGCGAGGCGCAGGTCTACAAGACCGCGCTCGATGTCGGCGGCGAATATGCCTATCGCAGCCGCGGCGAGGACCATGCGTGGACCGCGGAGTCTGTGTCGCTGCTGCAGCACGCCGCGCGCGGCAATTCGCAGGAGCGCTACCGCGCCTTCGCCAAGATCCTCAACGAGCAGTCGGAGCGCCTGCTGACGCTACGCGGCCTGTTCCGGATCAAGAACGCGGAGGAGGAAAAGCGCAAGCCGATCCCGCTCGACCAGGTCGAGCCGGCCAAGGAGATCGTCAAGCGTTTCGCCACCGGTGCGATGAGCTTCGGCTCGATCTCGCGCGAGGCGCACACCACGCTCGCGATCGCCATGAACCGGATCGGCGGCAAGTCGAACACCGGCGAAGGCGGCGAGGAAGCCGACCGCTTCAAGCCGATGCCGAACGGCGATTCCATGCGTTCGGCGATCAAGCAGGTCGCCTCGGGCCGCTTCGGCGTCACGACGGAGTATCTCGTCAACTCCGACATGATGCAGATCAAGATGGCGCAGGGTGCCAAGCCCGGCGAAGGTGGCCAGCTGCCCGGCCACAAGGTCGACGCGACCATCGCAAGAGTCCGGCACTCGACGCCGGGCGTCGGCCTGATCTCGCCGCCGCCGCACCACGACATCTACTCGATCGAGGACCTGGCGCAGCTCATCTACGACCTCAAGAACGTCAACCCGACCGGCGACGTCTCGGTCAAGCTCGTCTCGGAGATCGGCGTCGGCACTGTGGCCGCGGGCGTCGCCAAGGCGCGCGCCGACCATGTCACCATCGCGGGCTTCGAGGGCGGCACGGGTGCTTCGCCGCTGACCTCGATCAAGCATGCGGGATCGCCGTGGGAAATCGGGCTCGCCGAAACCCACCAGACCCTGGTGCGCGAGCGGCTGCGCAGCCGCATCGTGGTCCAGGTCGACGGCGGCTTCCGCACCGGCCGTGACGTCGTGATCGGCGCGCTGCTGGGCGCCGACGAGTTCGGCTTCGCCACCGCTCCCTTGATTGCGGCCGGCTGTATCATGATGCGCAAGTGCCATCTCAACACCTGCCCGGTCGGCGTCGCGACCCAGGACCCCGTCCTGCGCAAGCGCTTCACCGGCCAGCCCGAGCACGTGATCAACTACTTCTTTTTCGTCGCGGAGGAAGTCCGCGAGATCATGGCTTCGCTCGGCTTCCGCACCTTCAACGAGATGGTCGGCCAGGTGCAGCTGCTCGACCAGACCAAGCTGGTCGCGCATTGGAAGGCCAAGGGGCTCGACTTCTCCAAGCTCTTCGTCAAGCAGAAGGAAGAGAAGGGCCAGAAGATCTATCACTCCGAGCGCCAGAACCATCATCTGGAAGCAGTGCTCGACCGTACGCTGATCGAGAAGGCGCAAGCAGCGCTCGATCGCGGCGCGCCGGTGAAGATCGAGGCCGCCATCAACAGCACCAACCGCTCCGCAGGCGCGATGCTGTCCGGCGCGGTCGCCAAGATCTACGGCCATGCCGGCCTGCCGCACGACACGATCCATGTCAGCCTCACGGGCACCGCAGGTCAGGCCTTCGGCGCCTGGCTCGCCCACGGCGTCACCTTCGAGCTCGAAGGTGAAGGCAACGACTATGTCGGCAAGGGCCTCTCGGGCGGCAAGATCATCGTCAAGCCGCCGAGGAACTCGGCCATCGTGCCGGAAGAGAGCATCATCGTCGGCAACACCGTGATGTACGGCGCGATCGAGGGCGAGTGCTACTTCCGTGGCATCGCCGGCGAGCGTTTTGCCGTGCGTAACTCGGGCGCGGTCGCCGTGGTCGAGGGCGCGGGCGATCATTGCTGCGAATACATGACCGGCGGCATCGTGGTCGTGCTCGGCAAGACCGGGCGCAACTTCGCGGCCGGCATGTCCGGCGGTATCGCCTACGTGCTCGACGAGGCCGGCGACTTCGACAAGCTGTGCAACCTCAGCATGGTCGAGCTCGAGCCGGTGCTGTCGGAGGAGCTGATCAACGCCGGCACCTATCACCATGCCGGCGACCTCGAGGCGCATGGCCGGGTCGACGTGTTCAGGAACCTGCTCGCCTCCGACGTCGAGCGGCTGCACGTCCTGATCTCGCGCCACGCCAAAGCCACCGGCTCCAAGCGCGCCGCCGACATCCTTGCCAATTGGAAGGACTGGCTGCCCAAATTCCGCAAGGTGATGCCGGTCGAGTACCGGCGCGCGCTGCGCGAGATGGCGGCCAACGCGGACGCCGAGCCGAAAATCGCGATCGGGGCGTAGAAAAAACCCTCATGGTGAGGAGCGCGGAGCGCATCTCGAACCATGAGGTCACCATCCGGGCCTCCATCCTTCGAGACGCGGCGCGAAAGGCGCGCCGCTCCTCAGGATGAGGAGTGAGAGAACAAAGAGCTTAAGCGGCAGGGACTTCGGGTTTAATGGGCAAGATCACGGGTTTTCTGGAAATCGAACGGCACGACCGCAAGTACACCCCGGTCGCCGAGCGCGTGAAGCATTACAAGGAATTCGTCGTTCCGCTCTCCGAGAAGGAGGTGCGCGACCAGGCCGCGCGCTGCATGAATTGCGGCATTCCCTATTGCCACGGCACCGGCTCGGTCGCGCCGGGCACGCCGGGCTGTCCGGTCAACAACCAGATTCCCGACTGGAACGACCTCGTCTACCAGGGCAATTGGGAAGAGGCCTCGCGCAACCTGCATTCGACCAACAATTTCCCGGAGTTCACGGGGCGCATTTGCCCGGCGCCGTGCGAGGCGTCCTGCACGCTCAACATCGACGACAACCCCGTCACCATCAAGACCATCGAATGCGCGATCGTCGATCGCGCCTGGGACAATGGCTGGCTCCAGCCGGAAGTCGCGACTGTGAAGACCGGCAAGAAAGTCGCGGTGATCGGCTCGGGTCCGGCCGGCATGGCCTGTGCGCAGCAGCTGGCGCGCGCCGGCCACGACGTCCACCTCTACGAGAAGTACGCCAAGGCCGGCGGCCTGCTGCGCTACGGCATTCCCGACTTCAAGATGGAGAAGGGCGTCATCGACCGCCGCGTGGCGCAGATGGAAGCCGAAGGCGTCACCTTCCACTACAACAGCCACGTCGGCGCTGACGGCAACGTCGATCCGCGCGAGATGCTCAACGAGCACGATGCGATCGCCCTGACCGGCGGCGCGGAAGCCCCGCGCGACCTGCCGATCCCCGGCCGTGAGCTGTCCGGCATCCACTACGCCATGGACTTCCTGCCGCAGCAGAACCGCCGCGTCTCCGAGGAGCCGCTCGGCGGCGTCCGGGAGATCCTGGCCGGCGGCAAGCATGTCGTCGTCATCGGCGGCGGCGACACCGGAAGCGACTGCATCGGCACCTCGCTGCGCCAGGGCGCGCTGTCGGTGACCCAGCTCGAGATCATGCCCGCTCCCCCCGAGCGCGAGAACAAGGGCCTGACCTGGCCGAACTGGCCGCTGAAGATGCGGACCTCCTCGAGCCAGGCCGAAGGCGCGGTGCGCGAATACGCCGTGCTGACTCAGAAGTTCTCGGGCGAGAACGGCCAGGTCAAGAAGCTGCACTGCGTCCGCGTCGACGACAAGTTCAAGCCGATTGCCGGCACCGAGTTCGAGCTCGATGCCGAGCTGGTCCTGCTCGCGATGGGCTTCGTCCATCCCGTGCACGAGGGCCTGCTCAAGCTGCTCGCGGTCGAGCTCGACCCGCGCGGCAACGTCAAGGCCAACACGCTGGACTACCAGACCTCGCGCCCCAACGTGTTCACCGCCGGCGACATGCGGCGTGGGCAATCGCTCGTCGTGTGGGCGATCCGCGAGGGCCGGCTGTGCGCGCGGTCGATCGATACGTTCCTTATGGGGAAGACGGATTTGCCGCGCTGAGATGTCATTCCGGGGCGCGCGAAGCGCGAGCTATGGTGCGCAATTGCGCACCTGAGAATCCATTCATCACCAACCCAGACGCCCGATGGATTCCGGGCTCGCGCCAAGTGGCGCGCCCCGGAATGACAATTGGAGAGAGCCGCGCCTTTCGGCTTCGTCTCGTGCGACGCGCTAACAAGCGCCTCAATTCTGCAGCCTCACCCCGAGCAGCACCACCGTGCCCTGCGAGCTCGAGCCCGGCTGGCTCGAATTCAGGATGTCGTGGCGCAGCGTGCCCTTGACCCAGATGTTGCGGTTGAGCTTGTAGATCAAATTGCTTTCGAACGAGTAGGTCTTGTCGTTGCGGTTCTGGCCCTGGTAGTCGAGCGTGCCGTAGGTGAACTTGCCGACCGCGGTGAGCCAGCGGCGGAAGTCGTGGTCGACTTGGGCGGAGTAAGTGCGCACCAGGACGCCGGATGAGCCGGGGACCGTGGTCTCCGATATCTGCGTGTCGGTGAAGAACTTCACCGTGGTGAGGCCGCTGGCGCTCCAGATCAGCGAGCCCGTGGTCAGAAACCCTGCGAGCTGGCTGAGGCGCGGATCGGTGTAGCTGCGCGCGGAATAGCCGACCGAGATCTCGCCGGTGAGGATGCGCGAGAACTCGAAGGACGAGCCGACCTTGGCATAGCCGCCGTTGGAATCGCGGAAATAGCCGTTGCGGTCGGCGGCCTGGTCGTGGACGCGGGTGTCGCCCTGGATCTCGACGAAGGGCTTCAGGCCCGGCTTGAGGTCGTAGGAGAAGCGACCGACGCCGCCGTACTGGTTGAAGTTGCGGTCGTCGTTGCTGAAGGTCGAGCCGTCGGTGAGCTTGGAATCGGTGTAGGCGGTGCGGTCGATCGTGGCGCCGGCGGCGACCTGGAAGCGGTTGAAGGTCTGGTCGAAGCCGAGCGTCGTGCCATAGGCGGCGTAGACCGGATATCTCTGCAGGCCGGCCTGCACATTGGGGCTGCCGGGATTGTCGGTGGCGAGCCGCAGGCGCAGCTGCGAGGTCAGCTTGAAATCGCGGGTGACGTCGAGCCGGCCGTCGACATGGCCGTTGAAGTCGGGACGATTGGCCTCGACCGGCGACGGCGAGGCCAAGCCGTTGATCGTCGCCGGCATGTCGTTGGTGTAGCCCGAGAACGAGCCGCGCAGATCGGCGACCAGTGCGTGGCGCTCCCAATCCGACACCACGAGCAGATCGGGCGCGATGACATAGGCGGGCGAACCGACCGGTCTGTTGAGGCGCGTCGGATTGCTGTCGTAGCCGGCGGAGAGCTCGAGCCCGCCCTTGATCAGGAAGCTGCCGGCGTAATCGCCGACCGCGCCGAACGGATCGTCATCGGCCCTGAGGCGGCGGCGCAGCGGCTGGCCGGGCACGTTGCCCGCCATCGCCGCCGGCACCGGGACCTTGTGCGCGGTCTCGGAGGGCGGTGGCGCGATGCGCGGCGGGCCCAGCGTCGTGGCCGGCGTTGCGGGCGGCGGCGGTGAGCCGGGACCTGTGGCGCGCTTCGGCTTCGGCTGGCCCGGATAGAGCTTGGGCTGCTGGCGCTTGCGGTTGAGCGAGTCGTAGCCGGAGCCGCTCGCGCCGGTGGCGGCCGGCAGGCCGTAGGTCGGGACCTGACCGACACGCGAGCTCGCCGGCGCCTGCTGGCGCTGGCGCGGGTCGGCGTTGGGATCAGGCAGTCTCGGCAGTGCGTCGGAGGGCGCCTGCGACACGCCGGCGGTGCGGCGGGTCGGCAGCGTGTCAGGCGAAGCAAAGGCGCCGCGGTTGGGATTGAACAGGTCGGGCGTGAGGCCCTGGGCCGCCGCCGGGCCGCTTTCGAGGGCTGTCAGCACGAGGCACGGCAAAGCGGCGCGCAGGAAATGCGCGACCTTGCTCCGGCCCCTGCCTGGAGACGACCCCACGATGGAATTACCCCAACGAAATCAAACACTTTCTCGATCACCCCCGCCGGCTGGCGAGAACCATCGTTAATGGAGTTAAAACAATTATGGTTAATGACCGGTTGAGGGCATTCGGGCGCGCGTCGCCTCGCTGATCGGGGCGTGCTAAGCAGGCGCCAATGGGCGAACGCCCCTCCTCCCTGGACCCGACCATGCCGAGCTCGAAACCGCTGATGACCCAATCATCCGGCTCCATTCCCGATAGCGTCGAATCCGCGCTCCGCACCCTGGAGACGGAGAGCGGCGGCATCAATGCTCTCGCCGCCGCGCTGCGCGGCCCGCTGGGCGAGCCGTTCGCCAAGGCGGTCGAGCTGATCCGCAACGCCAAAGGCCGCGTCATCGTCACCGGGCTCGGCAAATCAGGCCATATGGGCCGCAAGATCGCCGCGACCCTGGCCTCGACCGGCACGCCTTCCTTCTTCGTGCACGCCGCCGAAGCCGGTCATGGCGACCTCGGCATGATCACGCCCGACGACGTCATCATGGCGCTGTCCTGGTCCGGCGAGCAGCCGGAGATGAAGAACCTCGTGAACTATTCGGCGCGCTTTGCGATCCCCATGATCGCGGTGACCTCGAACGCCTCGTCCTCGCTCGGCCAGGCCGCCGACCTCGTGATCGAGCTGCCCAAGGCGCGCGAGGCCTGCCCGCACAATCTGGCGCCGACCACCTCGACGCTGATGCAGGCCGCGATCGGCGATGCGCTTGCGATCGCGCTGCTGGAGGGACGCGGCTTCACGGCGCTGGAGTTCGCGCATTTCCACCCCGGCGGCAAGCTGGGCGCGATGCTGAAATTCGTCCGCGACTACATGCGCACCGGCGCTGAGATTCCGCTCAAGCCACTCGGCACCGAGATGTCGGAGGCCGTGGTCGAGATGTCGGCCAAGGGGCTCGGCTGCGTCTGCATCGTCAACGATGCGGGCGAGGCCGTCGGCATCATCACCGACGGCGATCTGCGCCGCCACATGCGGCCTGACCTTTTGACGGTGACCGTCGACGAGATCATGACCAAGCAGCCCAAGACCGTGCCGCCCTCGATGCTCGCGACCGAGATGATCGAGGTGCTGAACACCCGCAAGATCACCTCGCTGCTGGTGACGGAAGCGGACAAGGTGGTCGGGATCGTGCATCTGCACGATCTGCTGCGCGCGGGCGTGGCGTAGGGCGCGCAGCCCGCTTCACCCGTCATTCCGGGGCGCGCCACTTGGCGCGAACCCGGAATCCATTTCACCCCGAGGTCGCTGCCTGATGGATTCCGGGCTCGCGCTTCGCGCGCCCCGGAATGACGGTGAGGATGAGACGCTCCTCGCAATGACGGTGGAGAGACCTACGCCGGAAACCGCGCCGCGTTCTCCTCCAGCGGCAAGCGCAGCCCGTTCGCCAGATACGACACCGTGCGATAGAAGCCGCACAGCAGCATGATCTCCAGGATCTGCGCCTCGTCGTAATGCGTCGACAGCGCGGCGAACTCCTCGTCCGCGAGTGTCGCGCGATGATGCAGCGCGTCGACGGCTGCGATCAGCGCCTGCTCGGCCGGCGACCAAAGAGCCGAATTCGCATCACCCAGCACCGTCGCACGCACCTCCTCCGCGGTGAGCTTCGCCGGCCCGGCGAAGATCGCGACATGCACGCCCCATTCGTATTCGCATCCGTTCAGCGCGCAGGTGCGGTCGATGACGATCTCACGCTGCCGCAGCGAGAGCGGCCCCGGATCAAGCAGCCCGCCCGCGCGAAACTTGTCCCAGGCGCGGTCATGGCCCGCCATCACCCGGAACAGCACCAGCGGGGGCGCACCCCGCATGATGCGGTCGAACTGCGCCTGGATGTCCAGGGGATAAGGCGGCGAGAGCGGGGCGATGCGCGGTGAGGCCTGGGACATGAGCGATTTCCGTTGCTACATTTACCGTAGCAGTACGCTACATTATCCGTAGCATGACGCAAGAGGTGACCATGGCGAAACGGGCGACAACAGCAGAACGCCGCGTCCGCGGCTCGCGCACCGGACGGCCGATCATGGCTTTGCTCGACCTGCTCGGCCGGCGCTGGGCCTTGCGGATCTTGTGGGAGTTGGGCGGAGAGCCCCTCACCTCGCGCGCCCTGCGCAGCGCCTGCGACGAGGCCTCGCCCACGGTGCTGCAGGCCCGGCTGACCGAGCTGCGCGAGGCCGGCTTCGTGGAGCTGGGCGACGGCGGAGGTTACGGACTGACACCGCTGGGCCGGGAATTGTGCGAGACCTTCATGCCACTGCACAGGTTTGCGGAGCGATGGAGAAGGTGAGCATCACTCGTTGCCACGCGCTGGTGTTCCTTCTCCCTTTGTGGGAGAAGGTGGCGCGAAGCGCCGGATGAGGGGTCTCTCTCCACGAACTCAGCTTAGCTATCGCGGAGAGAAACCCCTCACCCGTCTCGCCGCTTTGCGGCGAGCCACCCTCTCCCGCAAGGGGAGAGGGGAAAAGTCCTCACGCCGCGGCGACCGTCAGGTTCGCGCCGTCGACCTGTACCACCTTCACCCGCGTGCCGGCCGGCGTATCGGGCCCAGCCACGCGCCATACCGTGTCGCCGATGCGCACGGTGCCGGTGCCGTCGATGATCGGCTTCTCCAGCGTGAACTCACGGCCGAGCAGGGCTTCGGTACGCTTGTTGAGGAACGGACTGGCGCTGGCGTCCGGCTTCGGCTTGGCCAGACGGCGCCAGACCGGCACGGCGGCGGCGGCGAAGATCGCGAACATCACGAGCTGGATCTGCCAGGAGATCGCAGCCGCGAACGAGATCAGGCCGACCAGCAGCGCAGCGAGCCCAAGCCAGAACAGGAAGATGCCCGGCGCCAGCACCTCCAGCGCCATCAGGATGAAGCCGAGGATCAGCCAGTTCCAGTTGCCGAGCGATACGAACATGTCGGTCATGACACGACCTCTGTGAATAGTCCCGTTATTGCTGCGGCACGGACGGCAGTGTCGGGCCCGACGACGGTACCGAGCCGCCGCGGCGGGCCGCGGCCACCGCGCTCTCCCCGAACGTGGCCTTCGCAATTTCGCCGATACCGGCGAGCGAGCCCAGCATGCTCATCGCTTCGACCGGAAGCATGATGACCTTCTGGTTCGGCGAGTCGGCCAGCTGCCCGAATGCCTTGATATACTTATCGGCGATAAAATAGTTTAGCGCAGCGACATCGCCCTTGGCGATGGCCTCGCTGACCATTTGCGTGGCCTTGGCCTCGGCTTCCGCCGACCGCTCGCGCGCCTCGGCATCGCGGAAGGCGGCCTCGCGGCGGCCTTCCGCCTGGAGGATCTGACCCTGCTTGGCGCCCTCGGCGCGCAGGATCTCGGACTGGCGTTGGCCTTCGGCCGCGAGAATGTCGGCGCGCTTGACCCGCTCGGCCTTCATCTGCCGCCCCATGGCTTCGACCAGGTCGGCGGGCGGCACGATGTCCTTGATCTCGATGCGGTTGACCTTGACGCCCCAGGGCGAGACCGCGGCGTCGACCACACGGAGCAGGCGCTCGTTGATTTCGTCGCGGTGCGACAGCACCTGGTCGAGGTCCATCGAGCCCATCACCGAGCGGATGTTGGTCATGGTGAGCACCGTGATCCCCTGGTTCAGGTTGGCGACCTCGTAGCTCGCCTTGGCGGCATCGAACACCTGATAGAAGGCGACGCCGTCCACCGTCACGGTGGCGTTGTCCTTGGTGATCACCTCCTGCTCGGGAATGTCGATCACCTGCTCCATCATGTTGATCTTGCGCCCGACGCGATCGAAATAGGGCACGATCAAATTGAGCCCGGGGCTCAGCGTCTGGGTGTATTTGCCGAACCGCTCGATGGTCCAGTCATAGCCCTGCGGCACCGTCTTCACGCCGGCGACCAGCGTGACGATGACGAGCAACACCAGAACAATCGCGAAAATGTCGAAGCCGCTCATATCTCCTCCAAGCCGGGACAAGACGTCAGGAAAAAGCCCTTTCCGGCGCTGTCATTGGTCGGGATCACGATCCTACCGGTTCAGCGGTCGCAATTCACGTCGGTATCGGAGCAATTCCACACAAGACGCACAGCAAGAGAACGGTCGCGATTTGTATTTGCGACAGGCTCTTGAAAGCGCGCGGGCGCAGGCCTGAACCGCGATGCGATCATGATGAATCGTCATCGCGCTTTAGGTCATTGTTTGAGCATGATCTTTTCGGAAAACCGCTTCACACTTTTCCGGATCATGCTCTAGCACCGGAAATTAACGAATTCGGGCGAGGCGTCCGTCACGGACGGGTTCATTCGATCACGTCATTCGCAATTGCAAGCAGGCCCGGGGAAAGCGTGACGCCGAGCGCTCTCGCCGCCTTCAGGTTGATCACCAGCTCGAACTTGGTGGGATTCTGCACCGGCAGGTCGGCCGGCCGTGCGCCCTTCAGGATCCGATCGATATAGTCCGCGGCGCGGCGAAGCTGCTCGACGCTGTCGGTGCTGTAGGACATCAGCCCACCTTCGTCGACGAAGGTACGGCTCCAGAACACCGCGGGCACACGCGCCTGTGCGATCGCCGAGAGCAGTTGCGCGCGGTTGGCCATGGTGAAGAAGTCCGGCAGGACCAGGATGGCGCCGTCTTGCCTGGAAGCCAGCGCCCCGATCGAGACGGCGTCACGGACGGGCGCGGGCTCGACCGTCAGGCGCAGCGTCCGTGCGGCGTCCTCGATGGCGCGCAGCATCAGGGGCGCAAACGGCGCGGTGGCGGGATTGAAGACGACCGCAACGCGGGACACCTTCGGCGTGACCTGCGTCAGCATCTCCAGCCATTTGCCGGCCAGCGGACCATCGTAATCGGTAAAGCCGGTGAGGTTGCCGCCGGGATGCGCGAGGTTTTCGACAAAGCCCTGGCTGACGGGATCGGTGACGACGGCGAACACGATCGGGATCGTCGTGGTGCGCCGGCGCAGCTCTTCGACCGAGGGTGTGCCGACCGCAAGCAGGATGTCGGGCTTGAGCGCGATCAGCTCGTCGGCGAGCTGCGCGATGCGGGCGCGCTCGCCGCCGCCGTTGCGCCAATCGATCTTGAGATTGTCGCGCTCCTTCCAGCCTTGGCCGACGAGCGCTTCGACCAGGGCCATGCTGCGCGTCTGGCCGATCGCATCATCAGCAGCCGTGACCGAGAGCACGCCGAGCCGCCGTGTCGCGTTCGGCTGCTGCGCCAGGGCCGGGGCCGGCAGCGCCGCGAGCATCCCCAGAAGCGCCAGGCACCGGCGGCGGTTCATGGGACGCCCATCAGATCCAGCCCTGGAGCTCGCGCAGCACCAGGGTGCGGATCACGTCCATGCCCGGTCCGCTGTCGTTGAGGCAGGGGATCGCGGAAAACTGCTCGCCGCCATTGTGCTTGAAGATCTCCGCGTTCTCCTGCGCGATCTCCTCTAGCGTCTCCAGGCAGTCGGCGGAAAAGCCCGGCGTCACCACCGCGATGCGGCGCACGCCCTCTTTGGCAAGCCGCTCCATGGTCTTGTCGGTATAGGGCTGCAGCCACTCGTCGTTGCCGAAGCGCGACTGGAAGGTCAGCAGCAGCTTGGTCTCGTCCATGCCGAGCCGGCGGCGCAGCGCCTCGGTCGTCGCGATGCAGTGCTGCTGATAGGGATCGCCCTTGTCGACATAGGCTTTCGGCATGCCGTGGAAGGATGCCACGATCAGCTCCGGCTTGAAGGACAGCGTCGCCAGATGGCCCTCGATCGAGGCGGCGAGCGCCTCGATATAGGCTTCGTCGTCATAGTAGGGCGGCGTCACCCGCAGAGTCGGCTGGTTCCGCAGCTGCGCGAGCACGCGGAAGACTTCGTCGCAGACGGTCGCCGAGGTCGAGGCCGAATATTGCGGATAGAGCGGCACGGCCAGGATACGCTCGCAGCCCTTCGCGATCAGCGCGTCGATGCCCGACTTGATCGACGGATTGCCGTAGCGCATCGCCCAATCCACGACGACGTTGTCGCGGTCCGACAAGGCGGCCGCGAGCTTGTCGCTTTGCGAGCGCGTGATGGTTTTCAGCGGCGACTCGTTCCGCTCATTGTTCCAGATCTTCTGGTAGTCGAGCGCCTTGGTGCGCGGACGGCTGCGCAGAATGATCCCGTTCAGCACCAGTTTCCAGATCAGGCCCTGGTCCTCGATGACGCGGGCGTCGCTGAGGAACTCCTTGAGGTAGACCCGCACGCCCGGAGCATCGGCCGTATCGGGCGTTCCGAGATTGATCAGGAGCACGCCGACGCGCGGTAGGGCGGATCGGGTGGCCGGTTTCGCGGTCTCGAGGGGGAGGACGCTGTTCATGACTGGTTGGGTCGCGCGTTGGTCCGAACTTGTCAAGATGAGCCGGGGTTCGCTAGGGTCGCACCCAAGCGGGGGGAGGCAGGATGACACTCGCGGAATGGTGCGTCTTCGGGGCGCTGCTGCTCTATCTGTCGACGATCGTCACGGTCAAATGGATCAGGTTTCGCCGCTTCGACAATTCCCGGCCGCGCGACCCCGCCTTCTATGAGGACGCCCTGTCGCAACGGGCGCTCGGCGCGCACCAGAACGGCATCGAGACGTTTCCGTTCTTTGCGTTCGCGGTGCTGCTCGCCGAATACAGGGAAGCGCCGCAGCGGCTGATCGACGAGCTCGCGGCGCTGTTCCTGATCGTGCGGATTGCCTATGTGCTGACGTATCTCGGCAACCGCCCGACGCTGCGCTCGATCCTCTGGAGCATCGGCTTTGCGATCAATCTCGGCATCTTCTTCATGCCGGCGTTGAAGCGGTTTCTGCCGGTGTGAGGCGGCCTCACGCCGACAGATGCCGCTCGCGCGTCGCGATCAGTGCCCGCATCGATGCCGGGATCGTGACCGGACGATGGGTCTTCTGGTCGGTGTAGACCCAGACGATCTCGCCGGTCACCAGCGCATCCGTGCCACCCTTCAGGAAAATCGCGAGCTCGAACACGAGACTTGAATTGCCGATCCGCGCCACGCGCGCGCCAACGTCGAGCTCCCAGTCGAACCTAACAGGCGCCTTGTACTCGATCAGCGATTTGACGACGTGGAAATCGATGCCGCTCGCCTTTGCATCCGCATATTGGTCGAAGCCGAGCGCGCGGAAATATTCGGTGATGGTGGTGTCGAAATAGGTCAAATAATGCGCGTTGAAGACGACGCCCTGGCCGTCGATCTCGGAATAGCGCACCCGGAACGGATGGAAGAACCAGAAGTGTTCGCGCGACATCTATCGCCTCAAAAACACGTGGTCCGTTCGGCGGCGATGTAGCCGAACAGGAGGCCGACGCCGAACAGCAGGACCAGACCCGCGGCGCCGAACTCGATGCCGCGCATAAACAGCGCGCCACCGCCGTCGCGTCCGGCGCTGAGGCGGGCGGCGATGTCCTTGGCGGAGACGGCGACGACAGCAATGGCCGCCACCGTGATCGCGGTGCCCAACCCCATCAGGAAGGTCGCGGCGATCCCTGCCCAGAACAGGCCCTGCGCCAGCGCGAACACCAGGACCAGGATTGCGCCCGAGCAGGGGCGGATGCCGACGGTCAGGATCGCAGCGAAGCCGCGCCGCCAGCCGCCGGGGCCGGCGAGTTCGCTTGGCGTGGGTCCGTGGGAATGGCCGCAATGCTCGTCGTGGACGTGGTCGTGCCCGTGGTGATGGTGAGCGTGGCCGTGGCCATGGTGTTGATCATGGCCGTGATCGTGGTGATGATGATCATGCGCATCATGATGGTGGTGATCATGGTCGTGCGGCACGCCCGCCATCGCCGGCACCGGCTGGATGGCCTGAAATGCGCGGACGAAGGTGCGGCCCTTGACCCAGACCAGGCGCAGGCCGAACAGCGCGATCAGGGCGTAGCTCGCAATCTCGATCACGCCTTCCGCCTTGCACATCGTCTTGGCCGTCGCATTCAGCAGCCAGGCCGAGATGCCGACGATGAGGATCGCGACCAGCGACTGCATCAGGGCCGAGGCAAAGGACAGCGCGATGCCGCGCTGCGCCGTCTCGCGGTTGGCGACCAGATAGGAGGCGATCACCGCCTTGCCGTGGCCGGGACCGGCGGCGTGGAAGACGCCATAGGCGAACGAGATAAAGAGCAGCGTCCACACCGCCGAGCCATCGGATTTTGCGGCGCGGATGGTTGCCGACATCTGACGATAGAATTCCGACTGCTTGGCGAGCAGCCAGCCGATGAGGCCGCTCGCTTCAGGCTCGGCCGCCTGCGCCGGTCGCGGCGCGCCGAACGGGTTTTGCGCGAGGAGATCTTGAAGCGCGGCATCAGTCACGGCCACGACCAGCAGCACAGCGGCAGTGGCGAGCAGCCCGCGCGCAAGCGGAGAGAGTTGCGGCTTCAAGGGCAATCCACCGTGATCTTGTTGGCGAACATCATGCCGAAATTCGAGTTCTCACCGTTCAGGAAGGTCTGCTCGTTCAGCTTCTGCGCGCTCGCGGTGCCGTCGTTCGGCCGCTCCAGCTTCATCTGGCACCCCGGGGGCGCACCGACCAGCTTAACCGGACTGTCCTTGGCCATCTGGAAGTCGATGAAGAAGGAGCGGTCGAACACTTCGAGCACCAGCTGCCTGGGCTTGACCGGATTCTTCAGCGGCAAGGTGAAGTGCAGGGTCAGCACCGTGTCCTTGTAGTCGAGGAAATAGTCGACCGGCTCCTGGAACCGCTCCTTCTTCCCGTCGGCCTTGGCGAAGGTGAAGTAGGCGTATTCCTTCAAGGACTCGACGTTGGTCTGCGCCAGGGGCTTCAGCTCCTCGCTTGTGTATGCGCCCTTGGTCTTGCTCTCGAGCCCCTGCACCGCATAGGCCGAGAACATGTCGTCGAAGGTCCAGGCGTGGCGCACGCCGGTGACGCTGCCGTCGGCAGCATAGAGCAATTCGCTGGTCGCGGTGATCCAGACATGGGGATGCGCGCTCGCCGCACCTGATACGAGCGACATCGCGGCGGCGAGCAGGCATCCGAACAGGGCGCGCATGTTCATCAGGCCGCCCTGGCGTCTTCGAGCAGGCCGCGGCGGCGGAGCAGCGCATCCGGCTCCGGCGGGCGGCCGCGGAACGCCTCGTAGGCGGCTTCCGGATCGACCGATCCGCCCGACGAATAGATGTCGTCGTGCAGGCGCTTGGCCACGGCGGGATCGAAGATGTCGCCGGCTTCCTCGAACGCGCCGAAGGCGTCGGCGTCCATCACCTCCGACCACATGTAGCTGTAATAGCCGGCGGCGTAATGGTCGCCGGTGAAGATGTGGCCGAATTGCGTCGGCCGGTGACGCAGCGCGATCTCCTCGGGCATGCCGATCTTCTCCAGCTCGCGTCGCTCGAAGGCGCGGACATCCTGCGCGGCGGCGGCCGGCTGGGTGTGGAATTCCAGGTCGACCAGCGCCGAGGAGACGAACTCGACCGTGGCAAAGCCCTGGTTGAATTTTCGCGCGGCGAGGAAGCGTTGCAGCAGGTCGTCCGGCAGCGGCTCGCCGGTCTGGTAGTGGCGGGCGAACTTCTGCAGCACCTCGGGCCGCTCCTGCCAGTGCTCGTAGAGCTGTGACGGCAGCTCGACGAAGTCGGTGAACACGGAGGTGCCCGACAGCGAGGGATAGGTCACGTTGGAGAGCATGCCGTGCAGGCCGTGGCCGAACTCGTGGAACAGGGTGCGGGCATCGTCGGGCGACAGCAGCGACGGCTCGCCGCCGGCGCCCTTGGCGAAATTGCAGATGTTGAGAACCAGCGGCGCGACGTCGCCGTCGAGCTTCTGCTGGTCGCGCAGCGAGGTCATCCAGGCGCCGGAGCGCTTGGACGGCCGGGCGAAGTAGTCGCCATAGAACAGCGCCTTGTGCTTGCCGCCCCTGTCCTTCATCTCCCAGACCCGGACGTCCGGGTGCCAGACCGGAACGTCCTTGCGCTCCTCGAAGGTGACGCCGAACAGGCGCGTGGCGCAGTCGAAGGCGGCGGCGATCATGTTGTCGAGACCGAGATACGGCTTGATCGCGGAATCGTCGAAATTGGCGCGCTGCAGACGCAGCTTCTCGGCGTAGAAGCGCCAGTCCCAAGGGGCGAGCTTGAAATTGCCGCCCTCCTCCGTGATCAGCGCCTGCATCTCGTCGCGGTCGGCAAGCGCGCGGGCGCGGGCCGGCTTCCAGACCCGCTCCAACAGGCCGCGCACCGCGTCCGGCGTCTTGGCCATGGAGTCCTCGAGCCGGTAGGCGGCGTAGGTCGGATAGCCCAGGAGCCCGGCGCTCTCCTCGCGCAGCTTCAGGATCTCGACAATGGTCGCATTGTTGTCATTGGCGTTGCCGTTGTCGCCGCGCGCGATGAAGGCCTTGTAGACCTTCTCGCGGAGGTCACGCCGGGCGGAGCTCTTCAGGAACGTTTCGACCGAGGAGCGCGACAGCGTGACGATGGCCTTGCCTGCCATGCCGCGCTCTTCCGCCGCAGCCTTGGCGCTGGCGACGAAGCTCTCCGGCAGGCCCTGGCGGTCGGACTCCCCGAGCTCCAGGAACCAGTCCTGCTCGTCGCCGAGCAGATGGTGGCTGAAGCCGGTGCCGAGCTGGGCCAGCCGCTCGTTGATCTCGGCCATCCGCACCTTGGCTTCTTCGGAGAGGCCGGCGCCGGCGCGGTGGAAGCGGGTGTAGGTGCGCTCCAAGAGGCGGAGCTGCTCGGGCGTGAGACCGAGACCCGCGCGGTTCTCGTGCAGATGGGCGATGCGGCCGAACAGCACGGCGTTCATCATGATCGGATTCCAGTGCCGCGCCATCCGCAAGGAGACCTCCTTGTCGATCTCCAGGATGGCCGGGTTGGAATGCGCCGAGACGAGGTCGTAGAAGACCGCCGCGACCTTGCTCAGGAGCTTGCCCGAGCGCTCCAGCGCCGTGATGGTATTGGCGAAGTCGGGCGCCGCGGGATCGTTGGTGATCGCCGCGATCTCGGCGGCGTGGTCGGCGAAGGCCTGCTCGAAGGCCGGCAGGAAATGCTCCGGCTTGATCTCGTCGAAGGGCGGGGTCGCGAACGGCGTCACCCAGGCCTTCAGCAGCGGATTGGTCTCGGCGTCCGTAGTTTGGCGGGGTTCTGACATCACAAGTCCCGGATTTCGTGGCTCGATTGTTGCGGCCAGCTATAGCACGCGTGGGGCTTTTTTGGGCCGTTTGCCCTTGCCCCCAGCCTCCTTTTCGGGGAGATTGCGGCCCTCGAAGCCAGGACTCTCTGAAACCATGAACGCGCCTTCTTCATCGTCCCGCCAGATCGTCTGGTCCAGCGTCATCACCGTCATCAGCGCCGCCATCCTGATCGGCGCCGAGGTGTTCGGCGCGGCGTTTGCCGGCGGCTGGGCGCTCGCGATCCTGTTCGGGCTCGGCGACCAGGGCGCCCATATCCTGCAGGCCGTGCTGTTCGCACTCGGCGTGCTCGTGATGACCGCCTTCATCCGCGGCGCTCAGCGCATCGAGCCCTTCACCAAGCGCGGCTGACGCGTCTCGCGCGTGGGCAGCACGCGCTGCGCGGCGAAAACTTAACGCGCGTTCATCTTCCGCGTCGCTCGCGCAACAGTGCGCAAGCAGATGTTAGGCAATCCTGTCCGCAGCCTAAAAAAATTCTTGCGAACCAGAGTCAAAACGCTTATGTGCGGACTTGCCCAATTTCGCACGTGCCTGTGGTCGTGTGTCAGTCGGTAGGTATCCGGACAAGAGGCCGGACAGCCGCCAAGGGGTGAAGAAGCCGAGGGGCTCTTCGGAAGTGCGGAAGTCGAGACTGAAACGTCGAGCGACCGAAGCAAACCCGGAGCGCCCAGCATCTCTCTCAAAGAGATGCCATGTCGAAGGTGACTTCGCTCTTTGCAACCGTGACTGGCAGCCGGAGGCGAACCGGCGCACCCCGCTCTCAACGGGGGACGCGACTTAAAGCAACGACGGATCGGGCTTTTTTGGTCTCTACCGGCAGTCCAACGCCGGCGCGGGCTACTGAAAAGGCTTGTCCTTCATTGCCAGGTGAGCGGGCGGGAAACTCTCCCAACCAATCCACGGCAGCACAGTCTGGTTTGAGTTTTTTGGCCCCAGCGCGCCTCCATCGCGCGATGCGGTCGAAGCACTCTCATCAGACGTCACGTTGATACGGCTCCCGTCGCTGGGACCGTTGGAGAGTGCCATGACCGAACGTATCCAGGAATTCCTGCGCAACCGCCGCAACGAAGGCCTCGACACCGAGCCGTGCCTCGTCGTCGACCTCGAGGTCGTGCGCGACAATTACCAGAGCTTCGCCAAGGCGCTGCCCGACAGCCGCGTGTTCTATGCCGTCAAGGCGAACCCGGCGCCGGAAGTGCTGGCCTTGCTGGCGTCCATGGGCTCCTGCTTCGACACCGCCACGGTCGCCGAGATCGAGATGGCGCTGGCTGCGGGTGCGACGCCCGACCGCATCTCCTTCGGCAACACGATCAAGAAGGAGCGCGACATCGCTCGCGCCTTCGCGCTCGGCATTCGCCTGTTCGCGGTCGATTGCGCCGCCGAGGTCGAGAAGATCGCCCGCGCCGCTCCCGGTGCGAAGGTGTTCTGCCGCATCCTCTATGACTGCGCCGGCGCCGAGTGGCCGCTGTCGCGCAAGTTCGGCTGCGACCCGGAGATGGCGGTCGAGGTGCTCGACCTTGCCAAGCGCCTGGGCCTGGAGCCGTGCGGCATCTCCTTCCATGTCGGCTCGCAGCAGCGCAAGGTGAAGGCGTGGGACCGTGCACTGGCGATGGCCTCGCAGGTGTTCCGCGACTGCGCCGAACGCGGCATCAACCTGTCCATGGTCAACATGGGCGGCGGCTTCCCGACCAAGTACCTGAAGGACGTGCCGCCGGTCGTCACCTACGGCCGCTCGATCTTCCGCGCGCTGCGCAAGCACTTCGGCAACCAGATCCCGGAGACCATCATCGAGCCGGGCCGCGGCATGGTGGGCAACGCCGGCATCATCGAATCCGAGGTCGTGCTCATCTCGAAGAAGAGCGATGAGGACGAGGTGCGCTGGGTGTACCTGGACATCGGCAAGTTCGGCGGTCTCGCCGAGACCATGGACGAGTCGATCCGCTACGCCGTCCGCACCCGTCACGACGGCGCGGACATGACCCCGTGCGTGCTCGCAGGTCCGACCTGCGACAGCGCCGATGTGCTGTACGAGAAGACCCCGTATCCGCTTCCGGTGACGCTCGAGATCGGCGACAAGGTGCTGATCGAAGGCACCGGGGCTTATACGTCGACCTACTCGTCGGTGGCGTTCAACGGCATTCCGCCGCTGCGGACGTACCACATCTGATCCGCCTCTCTTTTCTAGAGGCCTGACGAACCCGGGAGCCGGTCCGCCGGCTCCTCATCCAACATCTCGATTTCTGACGACGTCTTGGACAGGCGTGCTGTGCGCACGCCGGTTCAAGCGGGGACTGACGTGCCATGACTGCTCCTCGGAAGCCGCAAGTTGCCCTCACCTCGAAAGCCGCTCCGTTCGTGATCCGTGCGGAACGTGCTGGAGACGTCGCGACGCGTGAAGCGCTGCTCGATGCCTGCTTTGGCGAGAACCGCCATGGCCGCACCTGCCAGCGCCTGCGCGACGGACGCGCGCCCGCTGCAGGCCTTGCCCTGTCGGCGATGCGCGAGGGCAAGCTCGTGGGAACCGTGCGGCTGTGGCATGTCAGCGCCGGAGGCAGGCCCGCTCTGGTCCTCGGACCGCTGGCGGTCGACCCTGCCTGCCGCGAGCTCGGGATCGGCGCCGCGCTGATGCAACAAGCGCTGGCTGCCGCCCGGGCGCGCGGGCATGGCGCCGTGATCCTGCTCGGCGATGCCCCCTATTACGCCCGCTTCGGCTTCACAGCCGAGAAGACCGCCGAGCTGTCGCTGCCCGGCCCGTTCGAGCGCAACCGCCTGCTGGCGATCGAGTTCACTGATGGCGCGCTTGATGGCGCCGCCGGGATGATCGTCCCGACCGGCGCGGCCCTGCCCAAACGGAGGTCGGTTCGCGCGCCTGAGGCGCACGCGGCCTGAGGGATCGCTCGTGTAGCGACGACCGCAGCCGCATTGAGCGGCAACGCCCTGCCGCGCCTGCGCGAGGCCCGTTCCTATGGGGTTGCGCAGGCGCCGGAAACGCCCTTTAACCCCGCGAAACACCCCCTTCAGTCGAGGCCCATGACCATGCCCCGTCGCCTGATCTCCACCGGCTCCCCGCTCGAGAAGTCCGTCGGCTACAGCCGTGCCGTGATCGACGGCGAGTTCGCCTTCGTCGCGGGAACGACCGGCTATGACTACACCACGATGACGATGCCATCAGATGTCACGAGCCAGTCACGCAACTGCTTCAAGACCATCGCCGCCGCCCTGAAGGAGGGCGGATTCGAGATGGCCGATATCGTCCGTGCGACCTATTACGTGACCGACGCCAGCTATATCGATGCCCACTTCGCCGTCTGCGGCGAGGTCCTCGGCGACATCAGGCCGGCGGCGACCTTGCTGGTCGTCTCTGCCCTGGCGAGGCCCGAGATGAAGGTCGAGATTGAAGTCACCGCCAAGCGCCGCAGCATCTGACAAGCGCTGCAGCGCCTGATCCATCCCTCACTGCCAGCACGTTCCGGAGAATCCATCCCATGAGCCCTCCCTCGCAGATCTACGCGAAGATCACCGGCCCCATCGTCATGGTCGGCTTCGGCTCCATCGGCAAAGGCACGCTGCCCCTGATCGAGCGGCATTTGGACTACGACAAGTCGCGCATCACCGTGCTCGATCCCAAGGACGAGGGCCGCAAGGCGCTTTGCGAGAAGCACAATGTCCGCTTCATCCAGAAAGGGCTGACCAAGGACAATTACCGCGAGGTGCTGACCCCGCTGCTCACCGAGGGCGGCGGCCAGGGGTTCTGCGTCAATCTGTCGGTCGATACCGGCTCGACCGACATCATGGAGCTCTGCAACGAGCTCGGCGCGCTCTACATCGACACCGTCAACGAGCCCTGGCTTGGCTTCTATTTCGATTCCTCGAAGGGTCCGGAAGCGCGCTCCAATTACGCGCTACGCGAAACGACGCTGGCCGCCAAGAAGGCCCGTCCCGCCGGCTCGACCACGGCCGTGTCCTGCTGCGGCGCCAATCCCGGCATGGTCTCCTTCTTCGTCAAGCAGGCGCTGCTCAATGTCGCCGCCGATCTGAAGCTCAATGCACCCAGGCCGAAGACCAAGGGCGAATGGGCGGATTTGATGCGGCAGGCCGGCATCAAGGGCATCCACATCGCCGAGCGCGACACCCAGCGCTCGAAGAAGCCGAAGGAGCCGGACGTCTTCGTCAACACCTGGTCGGTGGAAGGCTTCCTGTCGGAAGGCATGCAGCCATCCGAGCTCGGCTGGGGCACCCACGAGAAATGGATGCCCGAGAATGCGCACACCCATGAAGCCGGCTGCGGCGCTGCCATCTATCTGATGCAGCCCGGCGCCAACACGCGCGTGCGCACCTGGTGCCCGACCCGCGGCGCCCAGTATGGCTTCCTCGTCACCCACAACGAGTCGATCTCGATCGCCGATTACTTCACCGTGCGCGATGCGTCGGGCAAGGCGATCTACCGGCCGACCTGCCACTATGCCTACCATCCGGCCGACGATGCCGTGCTGTCGCTGCATGAAATGTTCGGCCGCGCCGGGAAGATGCAGGAGAAGCACCACATCCTCGACGAGAACGAGATCGTCGACGGCATCGACGAGCTCGGCGTGCTGCTGTTCGGCCACGACAAGAACGCCTATTGGTTCGGCTCGCAGCTCTCCATCGAAGAGACCCGCGAGCTCGCGCCCTACCAGAACGCCACCGGCCTGCAGGTGACCTCCGCCGTGCTCGGCGGCATGGTCTGGGCGCTGGAGAACCCGAACGAAGGCATCGTCGAGGCCGACGAGATGGATTTCGAGCGCCTGCTCGAAATTCAGCTGCCCTATCTCGGCCCGGTGAAGGGCTTTTATACCGACTGGACGCCGCTGACGGATCGTCCGGGACTGTTCCCGGAGGATATTGACAGCAGCGATCCCTGGCAGTTCCGGAATATTCTGGTGCGGTGAGGCGGGCTCTCTCCGCCCGTCATTCCGGGGCGCGCCACTTGGCGCGAGCCCGGAATCCATCGGGCGGCAGACTCTGCAGGTAAATGGATCCTCCGGTGCGCAATTGCGCACCGTAGTTCGCGCTTCGCGCGCCCCGGAATGACCGGAAAAACTACTTCTTGTCCATCGGCGGCGCGATCTTCTCGGCCGGGGCCGGCGGCAGCGCCGGTTTGGCCGCACCAGCCGCGCCCTGAGTCTGCGGATCCGGCCGTGCCGGCTCGGGGGCCGGCGTGGTCGGGCGATCACCGCCGGGCTTCGCCTCCGCGGGCACCTTGCTCTGTTCGTCGGACGGGGTGCCCTGGAGCGGGGGCGTCGCCTGCGCCAGCTGCATGCGGCTTTCGGCGCGGATTTGCGCCAGGGACATCACCGACACCGCAACGCCCGCTGCGAACAGCGCACCGGCGATTGTCAGGTTGAGCTTCAGTCTACGTTTGTCATCTCGGCCGGGCATGTCGATCACCGCCTTTGTTCGCGGAATCAACGAAACTGGGGCGCGCCGGTTCCGGAACCTGAAAACGCGCGGAACCCACCCGCACGCGCCAAAACGCCGCGCTACTCCGTCGTGCTGACTTCCCAGGTTGCATGCCGCACTCCCGGCAGATGCTGCAGATCGGTCGCGACCGCGTTCAGCTCGTTCGGGTCGACCGCAGTCGCAACCAGCTTGGCGGCGATCTCCCGAATGCCCTCGCTGATCTCGGCGACTTCGATATCGGCCACGGCATATTTCGCCGCTTCGAGCTTGTCGACGAGGCGGTCACGCATGTCGGGCAAGGCGTCGGCCGCAACTGCGAGCTTGAAATAGTAGGTCGCCTCCAGCGCCTTCTCGTTCAGCGGGATGCGGTTGATGGCGTTGACCAGCGGGCGCAGCATGGTGTTGCCGGCGATGACGAACACGGTCAGCGCGGCCGCCTGTGCGATCATGTCGGCGCCGGCACAGGAGCCGACCGCGGCCGAGGCCCACAGCGTCGCCGCGGTGTTGAGCCCGCGCACATCCATGCCCTGCTTCATGATGACGCCGGCTCCCAGGAAGCCGATGCCGGAGACGACATAGGCGATCACCCGGACCGCGCCGTCGGCGCCATCCAGCTGCATGGCGAGATCGACGAAGGCGGCAGCGCCCACCGCGACCAGCACGTTGGTGCGCAGCCCCGCGGTACGCTGGCGGTATTGCCGTTCGGCGCCGATCAGTGTGCCCAGCACGAAAGCCGTGATCAGGCTGACCAGGGTGTCGCCAAAGTCGGCAAGCTGGAAGGTCGTCAGAAATCGCATGGTTCCCTATACGGCGGGAACCATGACAGATTAAAGCTTGAGCAGACCGCCGTCCCCATTTTCGTCGGCAAAGGCCAGCAGCGTGCCTTTGGCGTTCCAGGCGATCGCGGCCACCGGCGGCGTGCCATTGCGGCGGACCAGGATCTCCGCGCCATCCTCCAGACGGACCATCAGCACGGTGCCATCGCTGTAACCGGCGGCGAGGATGTCGTTCTTGGGATGACAGGCGACCGCGGAGACGCGCGCCTGCAGCGGCGCGAGCATCGCGGGCTCCTTGCCCATCGGACCGTCCTTGCTGCCGAACGGCCAGATGATCACCGTGTCGGCGCCCGACGTCGCCAGCCCCTTGCCGCCGGCGCTCCACGACATCGAGCGGACGCGGCCGGGATAGCCGGTCATGCGCATGTGCCTGTTGTCGGCGAGCCGCCAGCCGTGCAGCGCCGGCTCGTGCATGGCGGTGACCAGGAATTTGTTGTCGGGGCTGAAGGTGACCGCGTGATGCGAGCCGGCCCAAGGCAGGAATTCGGCCGATCCCGCCATGTTCGGAAACCACAGCGTCACGCCGTTGTAATGCGCGATTGCGAGCCGCAGGCCCTTCGGCGCGAAGGCAAGGCCGCCGACCGTCGAGGGCACGTCGATCGACTTCTCCTCAGCCTTGCCGCTCTTGACGGTCGCGGTCTTGCCGGCCGACCAGGCGAACGCGCCGTCGGCGTGCAGCGCCACCGCGTCGATCCAGCGCCGCTTGGGATCGGTGGCGAGCAGCGTCACCTCGCCCTTGGCATCGATCGAGACGACCTTGCCGTCGTCGCCGCCCATGACGAGGCGCTTGCCGTCGGAGGCGGTCGAGAGAATGCCGCCGCTATGCACGGCAACCGTGGTGATCTCGCAATTGGCATCGACGAATGCGACGTTCTCCTCGCCGCCGACGAAGGCGGCGCGATCCTTCAGGAAATGCACCGAGGTCACGGCCATGCCGAGCGCAATCGGCTGGACGCGGTCGGTGACGGAAACGATCGAAGCGGACTCGGGCGCTGGCGTAAACTCTTTCATCACGAGACGATGCAGCTCTCGAAACCCTTGCGGATCGCCTCTTCGGGCAATTCGCGGCCGATGAAGACGAGGCGGCTCTCGCGCGGCTCGCCCTCCTTCCACTTCCGCTGGTGGTTGCCCTCCAGCATCATGTGGACGCCCTGGAAGACGTAGCGATCGTCGTCGTCGAGGAAGGCGAGGATGCCCTTGGAGCGCAGGATCTTGCCGCCCTCGACCTGCACCAGGTTCTGCAGCCAGGGCATGAACACGTTGGGATCTAGCGGCTTGTCGGTCTTGAGCGAGAGCGATTGCATCTCCTCGTCGTGATAGTGCTTCAGGCCGTGGCCGTGATCATGGTGATGGTGATCGTGGCCGTGATGGTGGTGATGATCATGATCGTGGTCATGATCGTCGGCCTCCAGGAAGTCAGGCTCGATGTCGAGGATGCGGTCGAGGTCGAATGCGCCGCGGTCGAGCACGTCGGCCAGCGCCACCGCGCAGCGCTCGGTGCGATGCAGCTTCGCATAGGGATTGATGCCGCGGATGCGGGCCTCGACCTCGGCGAGCTCGCCCTTGTTGACGAGGTCGGTCTTGTTCAGAACGATGACGTCGGCAAAGGCGATCTGGTTCTTGGCCTCTGGTGCATCCTTCAAACGGTCGGACAGCCATTTGGCGTCGGCGACCGTCACGACCGCATCGAGCCGGGCGTTCTTCTGCACGTCCTCATCGACGAAGAAAGTCTGCGCGACGGGGGCGGGATCGGCAAGACCAGTGGTCTCGACGATGATGGCGTCGAACTTGCCCTTGCGCTTCATCAGGCCGTCCATGATGCGGACGAGGTCGCCTCGTACGGTGCAGCAGATGCAGCCGTTGTTCATCTCGAACACTTCCTCATCGGCGCCGATGATGAGGTCGTTGTCGATGCCGATCTCGCCGAATTCGTTGACGATGACGGCGTATTTCTTGCCGTGGTTCTCCGACAGGATGCGGTTGAGCAGCGTGGTCTTGCCGGCGCCGAGATAGCCGGTCAGCACGGTCACGGGAATCTTCTGGGAGGTCGCGTCAGACATAACAACTCCGGACTTCAAGGCTTTTTCGCGCGACGCGAGGCGGGGTGGCCCCTGCCCTAATGGTCAAGCGCGCTGGTCAGGGCCTTTATATTGTGCCTGACCATGTCAATGTAAGTGGGTGCAGGCCCCTTTTCGCCGGTCAAACCGTCCGAAACCAGGGTGCCACCGACCCTGGCACCGGTCTCGGCGGCGATCCGCCGGATCAGGCGATCGTCGCTGATATTTTCAAGGAACACGGCCGGGATTTTCTGGACCTTGATCTGGCCGATGATGGCGGCGATATCTCGCGCGCTCGGCTCGCTCTCCGTGGAGACGCCCCGGGGGGCGATGAACCGGATACCGTATTCGCTGGAGAAATAGCCGAAGGCGTCATGGGTGGAGATCACCTTGCGCCGCTCCGGCGGGATTTTTGCGACAGCGTCGCGGACCTCGCGGTCCAGTGTTTCGAGCTTTTCCAGATAGGCCTTGGCCTGGGCGCGGAAGAACTCTGCATCGTCAGGAGCGGCCGTGGCGAGCGCGCTCGCAATGTCGGTGACGTAGATCTTGGCGTTCGGGATGGATTGCCAAGCGTGGGGATCAGCGGCCGAACCCAATTTCAACGGCGCGATGCCGGCGCTTGCGGTGATCACCTTGGCCTTGCTGCCCGCGGATTGCACGAGGCGCGGCAGCCAGCCCTCCAGCCCGAGCCCGTTGACGATGACGAGCTTCGCCGCCGCGACCCGCTTGGCATCGGCAGGGGCCGGCGTATAGACGTGGACGTCGCCGTCGGGCCCGACCAGCGTCGTCAGGTTGATGCGGTCACCACCGACATTGCGGACGAAATCGCTGAGGATCGAGAAGCTCGCGACGACGTTGAGGCGCTCCGCGGCCCGCAGCGGCGAGGCGATCAGCAACAGTGCAAAGACCAGGATGAGCCGCATCGTCATGCTTCCAGATGCCGGCCGGGAAACAGCTGCCGGACGATGCCGCCGACACGGCCGAACAGGACGGAGACGATGTAGAGCACCGTCGCCACTAGGATGATCGCCGGGCCCGAGGGCACGCGGGTCTGAAATGAGAGCACGAGGCCGGCATAGCCGGACACCGCAGCAGCAGTGACGGCGATGCAGATCATCGCGGTGAGATCGCGCGACCAGAACCTTGCGATGCCCGCAGGCAGGATCATCAGCCCCACCGCCAGCAACGTGCCCAGCGCCTGAAAGCCGTTGACGAGGTTGATGACGACCAGCGCGAGGAAGGCGAGATGGGCGGGGCCACCGGCGCGGCTCACGGTGCGCAGGAACAGGGGATCGACGCTCTCGATCACCAGCGGGCGGTAGATCACCGCGAGCACCAGCAGCGTCACCGTGGCGTTGAAGGCGACCACCAGCAGGGTCTGATCGTCCATTGCGAGGATGTTGCCGAACAGCACGTGCAGGAGATCGATGTTGGTGCCCTTGATCGAGACGATGGTGACGCCGAGCGCAAGCGAAGCGAGATAGAAGGTGGCGAGCGAGGCATCTTCCTTCAGCCCGGTCGAGCGTGCGACCACGCCAGCGAGGATCGCGACGGCAAAGCCGGCGACCAGGCCACCGGCCGTCATCGCGAACAGATTGAGGCCGGAGAGCAGGAAACCGACCGCCGCGCCAGGCAGGATCGCGTGCGCCATGGCGTCGCCGACGAGGCTCATCCGGCGCAGCATCAGGAACACGCCGATCGGCGCCCCCGCCAGCGCCAACGCGATCACCGCGGCGAGCGCGCGCCGCATGAACTCGAATTCGGTGAACGGACCGATCAGCGCGTCATAGAGCATCGGATATCAGGCCGCCCGCGAGCTGATATCATCGGCCGCGCAGGCCGCGGCGCTGTCGTCGAAGGCCTCGCACATCCGCATCGCGACCAGCAGATTTTCCGGCGTCAGCACCTCCGCCGTCGGGCCCCACGCGACCGGGCCGCGCGCCAGCACCAGCGTTTCGGCGAAGTGGTTGCGCACCATCTCCATGTCGTGCAGCGCGGCGAGCACGGTACGGCCCTCGCCGTGCCAGCGCTTCACCAGCGCGAGCAGATCGGCGGTGGTCTTGCTGTCGATGGCGTTGAAGGGCTCGTCGAGCACGATCAGGCTGGCATCCTGGAGCAGCACACGGGCGAACAGCACGCGCTGCATCTGACCGCCGGAGAGCGTGCCGATCGCGCGGTTCTCAAAACCGCTGAGGCCAACTGCTCCGATTGCCCGGAGAATCTTGTCGCGCGCGGCCTTGCCGATGCCGCCGAACAGGCCTGTGCCACGCCACAGCCCGGTGCCGATGAAATCGAACACCGAGATCGGGAAGCTGCGGTCGATCTCCGCGCTCTGCGGCAGATAGGCGATGTCGCGGGCGTCGAGCCCGCCGAGATGGATCGTCCCGTCGAGCGGCTTGAGGATGCCGACGATGCCGCGCAACAGCGTCGATTTACCGGCGCCATTCGGGCCGATCACGGCGACCAGCGCGCCCGGCGCGACCTCGCCGCTGAGATGATGCACGGCGGGGTGCCGATCATAGCCGAGCGTGACGTTGTGAAAGTGCAACGCTGCCATCGTCACCTCATCGCCAGCAAGACGATACCCCACAGCACGGCACAGACCGCGAGCGCGGCCGCGAGACGGCCCGCCATGGTCATGCGCAGGATCGACCAAGGCGCGGTCTGGGCCGGATGCGGCGAGGTCGCATCGTGGACATGGGCGTGGGCGTGATCGTGCCCGTGCGAATGTCCATGGCCGTGACCATGGGAATGGCCATGAGCATGGTCGTGCTGGTGGGCGTGGGACGCGGCGGGAGCCATTTGCGGACGTTATATTATAACATTACGCCTGTCCACGGCGGGACTACATCGCGGCTCAGGGCTTGCCGATCACCATGGCGATGGCGGCTGCCACGAATGGGAACGGCACCGAGACGGCGCAGCGGAACCAGACGAAACGGGCGGGCATGAACGGGATCTCCCACAAGATCACCCGCTGGAAGGCGAACAGCGCCCAGGCGACGACATAGGCAACCACCTGCGGCACCCCGCCCCCCGACTTCAACGCCACGGTGCCGATGGAGAAGCCGACCACGGGACCTCCGGGCGTGGCGGCGCCGGCGACCACGGCGGTGGCAACCCCGAGCCAGCCGCTATCAGGGCCGAGCCAGCCGGTGATCACCTCTTGCGGGATGATGGCGGCGATGTAGCCGGAGCCGATCACGCCAAGCGCGATCCGCGGCACGATGTTGACGAAGTCCATCGTGCCTTCGCGCAGCGAGGCCACGAACACCGGGCGCCCACGACGAAAGGCGATCAGCCCGACGCCGAGCACCGAGCCCCACAGCAGGATGTCGATCAGAAGCGCTGCGCTCAACTCTCGTCGTCCTTCGCGAGCGGCTTCGGATAGAGCCTGACATAGACGAAGCGGCCGAGGGCGCCGGCGAGCACCGGCAGCGGCAGCGAGATCACGATCCGCCACAGCGTGAAATCGGTGCCCATGATCGGGATTTCCCAGGCGACCGCCCGGCCATAACCGATCAGCGTCCAGCTCACGACCATGGCGATGGTGGCGCCGAAATCGGCGCCGACCGCGAGCAGTGCGCTCGCGACCGGATAGGCGGTGAAGGGACCGCCGGGCAGAATCGCGCCGAAGGCGGTGCCGATCAGCAGGCCCATCAGGCCGGATTTCGGCCCGAGCGAGCGCGAGACCTTCTCGTGCGGCAAGATCTCCGAGATGAAGGCCCCGAGCAGGCAGCCGGCGAGCACGCGCGGCAGGATGCCCGAGAACAGCGAGAGATCGTGGGTGAGGATGTCCAGAACGCCGTCAGTGCCGTCCCGCCGCCAGACCAGTGCAGCACTCACCGCCACCAGAGCTGCGATGATGACGGTCGACCAGCCGATCGGCTTGCGGACCCGGCCCGGCCGCGGCTCGGATTCCGCGTCGCCGGAAGGCGCTGGATGGTTCGGGGAAGGTCCTGACAACGGGCTGGGTCGCTCGAGGGTGATGCCCGTCCTGATTAAGGGCGGTGTTCCCCCGATGCAAACGGTGTGACGACAGACCCATGCGCGCGCCACGCAGGGCAATTCCGCACAGCAAAAAGGCGGTCGCGCCTGCGACCGCCTTTGTTTCTGTCATTCCGGGGCGGCGCGTCAGCGCCGAACCCGGAATCCATCGGGCGCCACCCGAGCAGACAAATGGATTCCGGGCTTGCGCTTCGCGCGCCCCGGAATGACACCTGTCACGCCTTCTCGAACAGGGACTCCACGTATTCCCAGTTCACGAGGTTCTCGACGAACGCCTTGAGATAGTCGGGACGGCGATTGCGATAGTCGATGTAGTAAGAGTGCTCCCAGACGTCGCAGCCGAGGATCGGTGTGGCGCCGTGCACCAGCGGATTCTCGCCGTTCGGGGTCTTGGAGATCTCGAGCTTGCCGTTCTTGACCTGGAGCCAGCACCAGCCGGAGCCGAACTGGCCGACGCCGGCCGCCTGGAAGTCGGTCTTGAACTTCTCGAAGCCGCCGAGGTCCTCGTTGATCTTCTTCTCGAGCTTGCCCGGCAGCTTGGTGCCGCCGCCATTGGGCTTCATCCAGCTCCAGAAGTGGATGTGGTTGTAGTGCTGGCCGGCGTTGTTGAACACCGCGGGGTTCTTGCCGAACGAGCCCTTGACGATCTCTTCAAGGGACTTGCCTTCCCATTCGGTCCCCTTGAGCGCGTTGTTGCCGTTGGTGACGTAGGCCTGATGATGCTTGTCGTGGTGATATTCCAGCGTCTCCTTCGACATGTACTGGCCGAGGGCGTCATAGGCGTAAGGAAGTGGGGGCAGCGTAAAGGTCATGGCTTCTTGTCCGCAACTGGTGGGGAACGAGTTCTAACGGTCACCCCTTATAGAAGGTTCCGCGGCCATTAAATACCTCAGAATTTGCGAAAAGGCGTGACTTGGCGCGTCCTGCTTGAATGCACAAGTTCGCCGCAATCCGGCCGCCGTGATCAGACCTGCGGTTCGCTGTAAAATATCATTGCCTTTGAGGCGCTTAAGACAGAACAAACGCGCGAAGAAGCGGAGCTGTGGAGGACGAGGCCATGAGCATCGAGATCGACATATTGAACGGCGACGCCTCGTGGCCGAGGGCCGAGCCGCTATTTCAGGCGGTCTGGGCACCGCAGTTGGTCGCAGGCAAGCCCTGGGCTCATGTCAAATGGGCCAATGCCGATCTCCGCGTGCTGGTCGAGACGCCCGAGGATGGTCTCGTGTGCCATGTCGGCATCTACTTCCGCACCATCACCTGGAATGGACAGAAGGTTCATATCGGCGGCATCGGCGGCGTCTCGACGCGCGAGGACCAGCGCGGCCGTGGCTATGCGACCGTGGCGATCGACGCGGCGGTGCATACCATGCGCGCCAACGAGGCGGTTCGGTTCGCCCTACTGGTCTGCGAGCCGCACAATTTCGCGTTCTACGAGGCCCGGAGCTGGCTGCCGTTCAAAGGCGAGGTCTATTGCGAACAGCCGGAAGGGCGGATTCGGTTCACCTACATGGCGCCCTATGTCTTCCACATCGTGCGTGCGCCGACGCTGGGCACCATCGACCTATGCGGCCTGCCGTGGTGAGCCCTGCGTGAGCCAGGGCTGCGCCGGCCGGCTCATTCTCTTATAATATGTCGGTCATCATTTAATTTTCCGCCCGGTGAACATGACGATCGACGCCCCCGCAGATGCCGTCCCGCCGGTTGCGCCGGTCGCCTCCCCCATCGCGAGCCTCCTGACCGCGCCGATCCTGCCGACGCTGCTGCGGCTCGCGATCCCCAACATGATCGCGATGGTCGGCAGCACGCTCGTCGCAGTGGCTGAGACCTCCTATATCGGCCGGCTCGGCACCATCCCGCTCGCCGCGATCGCGCTGGTGTTTCCGTTCGCGATGCTGACGCAGATGATGAGCGCGGGCGCGATGGGCGGCGGCGTCTCGTCCGCAATCAGCCGCGCTCTCGGCGCAGGGGATCGCGACCGCGCCGCGACGCTGGCGCTGCATGCCGCCATCATCGGCCTTTGCGGCGGGCTGTTCTTCACGGTGATGATGCTCGCCTTCGGCCGCTCCTTCTTCGCGCTGCTCGGCGGACGCGAGCGCGTGCTCGAGGAGGCCAGCGGCTATTCGCAGGTGCTGTTCTCCGGCGCGGTCGCGATCTGGCTCGTCAACACGCTGGCCTCGGTGATCCGCGGTACCGGCGACATGCGCCTGCCTTCGATGATTCTGATCGGCGCGAGCGCGCTGCAGATCGTGCTCGGCGGCACGCTGGGGCTCGGCCTGTTCGGAGTGCCGCAATTCGGCATGCCGGGCGTGGCGAGCGGGCAGCTGATCGCGTTCAGCTGCGCGGCGATCTTCTTCATCTGGTATCTGTTGTCGGGGCGCAGCCGGCTGCCGCTGGATGTCCGCGCCTTTCATTTCGAGCGCGCGATGTTCCTGGACATTCTCAAAGTTGGCGCGGTGGCCTGCCTGTCGCCGCTGCAGACCGTGCTCACCATTCTGATCTTCACGAAGATCCTCGCGACCTTCGGCACCGAGATGCTGGCGGGCTACGGTATCGGCTCGCGGCTGGAATTTCTGCTGATCCCGATCACCTTCGCCTTCGGCATCGCCTCGGTGCCGATGGTCGGCATGGCGATCGGCGCCGGGCATGTGAAGCGCGCGCGGCGTGTCGCCTGGACCGCGGCTGCCGCCTCGGGACTCACGGTGGGGCTGATCGGTCTCGTCGTTGCGCTCGCGCCGTCACTGTGGGTCGGGCTCTTCACCCGCGATCCCGGCGTCACCGCCGCAGCGCACAGCTATTTCCACTGGGCCGGTCCGGCCTTCGTGTTCTTCGGCATGGGCGTGTCGCTTTACTTCTCCTCGCAAGGCGCCGCACGCGTCGGCGGGCCCGTGCTCGCCTCGACGGCACGGCTTCTGATCGTCGCGATCGGCGGCATCGGACTGATGACCGCGCAGGCTCCGGCCTGGACCCTGTTCGCGCTGGTCGGGGGCGCCATGGTCGTGTTCGGGCTTTCGACCGCCGCCTCGGTCGCATTCGCGCGCTGGGGCAAATGATCGCAGGCAAATAAGCGCCGGCAGATAAGCTCAGAGATGTGATTCCCTCGGGCGTTGCGCGCGCTCGATTTGCTGCTATGGAGTCGCCTCCATTCCAGGGCTCCTCTCCATGACATTCAGATTCGTCGCTCTCACCGTCATTCTGGCTGCGCTGATCGGTGCGCCTTCCGCCTATGCGCAGAGCGCCGACGGGACCTGGCTCACGCAGGCGGGCGATGCACGCGTCAAGATCAGCAAATGCGGCGGCGGCATCTGCGGCCACATCGTCTGGCTGCGCGAGCCCATGGACAGCGCGACCGGTCAGCCCGCCACCGACAGCAAAAATCCCAATCCCGCGCTCGCCAGGCGCCCGATGATCGGCCTGCCATTGTTCAGCGGCATGGAGCCGACGGGACCGAACAAATGGTCGGGCCAGATCTACAATGCGGACGACGGCAGCACCTATGCGAGCAACATCAGCCTGACTGGCGCGGACGCGCTGCGGGTCGAAGGCTGCGTCGGCGCGCTCTGCGGCGGTGAGACCTGGACGCGCGCGGGGCGCTAACCCGCTGCCATCATCGCCTTCAACGCCGTCGCCGCCGAGGCATAGCCGCCGCGCGCGCCGTCGATGAAATGGACGTGATCGCTGCGCAGCGCCGACGGCGCGAAGCAGGTCATCATCGCAGCGTCCTGCTGGTAGAGGCCGTAGCGCACGATGCCCTCGCGCGCAGCGGCTTTGAGACGATCGTTCAACGCGCGCTCGAGCTGCGGCGTGCAGTCCAGAATCATGCGCAGGCCGTCGTCGTATTTACGGAAGTCCGAGTTCTCGACCACCTGCCGCTTGTAGAGGCTGGGCACGAAACCGCCGATCTTGATGTCGAAGCGCATGATGAAATAGGCGAATAACGTATAGGCGAGTACGCTGGCTCTGCGCGCGAGCAGCGGACCCCCGCGCCTGGTTCGGGCCTCGAATTCCACGCCCTGCGGCGGCCATTTCAGCGGCGGCCCCTGCGGCGGCACCGGCCGGCCGCCCTCCGGGCTGCGCTCGACGAGATGAATGATGTCCTCGATCACCCTGCGGAAGGCCACCTGATCGACGCCGCGCGCCGGCATCACCAGCACCGACAGGATCAGGCCGCGCGCCGCCGGCATCACCTCGAAACGACACGACAGGCCCGAAAGGTCCGGCTGCGTGCCGGCGGGCGCCTCATCGACGGCAAACTCGCCGCGCTTCATCGCTGCGTCGGCCCACGCGAGCCCGCCGCCCGAAAACATCGCATAGGACAGGTTGGCCGACGGCCCGAACCGGGCGACGCGCACATCGAGGCCGTGTGTGCGAATGACGCTGACCGGCACCAAGGCGACGCGCAGGGTCAGATCGAGGTCTTCGCGCACCCAGGTCGCGGTCGCAGCCAGCGCCTGGCGGGCAAGCTCGACGTCGTCTGGCGCCACCGCGAAGCTGGCGCCGTCGCCGCCGAACACGAAGGGAAATTCCCGCCCCTGCAGCGCATTGGTCACCGCCGCGATCACGGCGGCACCGGCCATGTTCACGGCCTTGTAGCGCTGCGCCGCGATCGCCTTGGTCGAATCGACGATATCGGCAACACCGATGCTCCAGTCGTCCGGCAGCGGCGCATAAAGCGCAGGATCCATCAGGCTGGTGAAGCCTCGGAAGACGGGAATGCCGCCATAGAAGGACTCGCCTGAGCTCATCGGGATTGCCGGACTGTTGGAATGCGAAGCAAGATACGTGGCAGGATCGATCCGGGTTCGCTGGCTCGCGCCCCCTTTCGATCATTGGCCGAAAGTGGCCCGGACAACAAGATGCGGCCGCCTTGCAATGCCTCGGCGGGATCATTGATCGGCATCAAACGGCCATCCGGGGAGAGCGGCTATCGTCGGTCGGCTCCAAGGGGTTGCATGGGAAAATCGAGGTGTCCGACTTCAGCAGCAAGGACTCCACCTCTCCGGTCCGCCGGCGCACGGGTGTCGACCCGATCAGCGCGGTGAAGATGCCGGAAAGATTGACGGAGGCGGTCGATGCCTGGGCTGAAGCTCACCGCCTGACCCGCTCGGATGCGATCTGCAAGCTGATCGAGCTGGGGCTGAAGTTGGCACTCCCCGTCTCCGCGCCCGCGCACCCGGTCGTATCGGACGCGACCAAGATCGAAGAGATCGCAGTGCATGAGATCGAGTTACTGCTCGATCCGGCATTGCCGCCAGACGAGCGCGAGCGCCGCATTCGCCGCCTCACCGAAGGGCCGCCGGAATTTTCACACGAACGAATCGACCTGCCGAAGCAGCGGCCGTGAGCGGCTAGTGCAGCTTCTCGTCCTGACGCTTGCGCAGCTGGGATGCAGGGACGTCGTGGCAGCCGATCAGGCGCACGAATTGCTGCGGATACGCCTCGTGGCCGTGATCGCCGGAATTCTGATGCGACATCGGCGGGCAGCGGACCTCATCCGACTTCACACGCACCGGCTCTTTCAGGGCCCGGCTTGAAGCGGTCATGTCTGAAGTGGCCATCGACTGCTCCCCTTCGTTTAGGGCAGATCGATTGACGTAAACCAATCGATTGCGGGGCATCTTACGACCAAATCCGGCTGGCTGTCATTGCGCACGATCAACGCAATTGTGGCAGCCGGGTTCCGTCTACGCCGTGTTCCCGGCATCGATGGTGAACACGGTGCCGGTGACGTTGCGGCCGCCTTCGCCCAAAAGGTATTCCACCATGCGCGCGACGTCATCCGTCTCCGGCAGCCGGCGCAGCGCGCTGCGGCCCGCAATGCGCTTGCGGCCTTCCTCAGACAGATTGTGGGTGAGCTCGGTGTCGATGAAGCCCGGCGCGATCGCGTTCACGGTGATGCCGAGCTTGCCGACCTCACGGGCCAGCGAGCGGGTGAAGCCGGTCGCGGCGGCCTTGGTCGCGCCGTAGACGGAGAGGCCGTTATAGCCTGTCGTCGCGATGATCGAGGAGATGTTGATGATGCGCCCAGTGCCGTCGGCCATCATCTGGCGCGCCACATATTTGGTGAGGATGATCGGCGACAGCACGTTGAGCTGCACCAGCGCCTCGATCTCGGAATTGTGCATGGTGGCCAGCAGGCCTTCGGTGCCGAGACCGGCATTGTTGACGAGGCCGTAGATCGGGCCGAATTCGCCGCGCACGAGCTTTGCGAAGGCCGGGATTGCATCGATCACGGCAAGATCGCAGGCACGGAAATGCAGGCGCCCGTCGGCAGCTGCGATGGCCGCCTTGAGCTCTTCGCTTTCGCGCCGCGCCGCCGCGATGACGTTGAAGCCGGCCGCGACAAGGCGCTTGCCGATCGCAAGCCCGATGCCGCGGCTGCCGCCGGTGACGAGAACATTATGCATCGGTGCGCGCCAGTTTTCCGGCCGGGGTGACGTCGAGCGCCTCGACGAAGCGGAGGACCGCCGGCACCTTGTGGGATGCGAGCTGGGCGCGGCACAGATCCAGGATTTGGTCGCGGATCTCTTTAGCGCGCGCCGGATCGGTGCCCTCGGTGAGGATCACGTCCGCGACGACGATGCCGCCGGTGATCGGGCTCTTGCGCGACTTCGCGCGCGACATCCGCACATCCGGATGGCGGTTGATCACCGCCTCGATCTCCTCGGGGTGGACCTTCAGCCCGCCGATATTGATGATGCCGCCGCGCCGGCCGACGAAATAACAGCGGTTGCCGCGCAGCTCGACGATGTCGCCGCTGTCGACAAAGCCGTCGTCGTCGGTGAGCGCGGAGGCGTTGCGGCCGATATAGGCATGAGCCGTGCGCGTCGAGCGGATGCGCAGCGAGCCGTCGACGACTTTCATCTCGACGCCGTTGCGGTTGCCGAGATAGTCGGCCGGAAAGCCTTCCAGGCCGTCATTGACGGCGAACCCGACGCCGGCCTCGGTCGAGGCATAGGCATGGCCGACGGACGCATGGGGGAATGCCGCCTTCAGGCCGTCGAGCACGGCTTGGTCGGCGATCTCGCCGGAGAGACGGACGTAAGCCGGGGCGAACTGGGCGGCCGAGCCGCTCATCAGAAGCTTGCGCCAATGCGAAGGCGTGCCGGAGATATGCGAGACACCGCGCGCCTTCAGCCGCGCGACGTGATCGGCGAGCGCCTCACGGGGATCGGACAGCACCAACGAGCCGCCGGAGAGGATGGCACGGAGAAAGATTTGCAGGCCGCCATAGCGGCGGATGTCGTAGAACGTTGCCCAGACCGGTGCAGGTCGGCGCGATGGGCCTTCGGCGACGATCGCGCCGGTCAGCGCTTCCAGCGTATGGCCGGCGATCTTTGGCACCCCCGAGGTGCCCGAGGTGAGCATCAGCCATTCGGTGCCGCGCGCGGTCTTGGCCGGCGCGGCGGCTTGCGGGGGCAATTGCGCGGTGACGACCAGCGGCACGCCGGACGCCGCCCAGAGTTCGGGCTCGTCGGTGACGACGGCATCGATCCCGGCATCCGCGATCAAGGCGTCGAGATGCGCCGGGTTGAGGTCCGGCGGACACAACAGCATGCGGCGGGCGATGCCGTCGAGCTCGATCATGGCAAGGCCGGACCGGAGCTGGTCCGACAGCTTGAGCAGCACGGCACGGCCAGAGAGCTCGTGCAGCCGCCCGCCCAGAACAGTGTGCGACAGGATGCCCGTCAGCGATACGACATCATGCGCATCGGAGATGGTGCGGCCTTTCAGCTCCGCGCCAAGATGGTCGCGAAGTGCAAAGATCTCACGCGGGGACATTTTCGTAGGCCCGCACGAAATCGCCCACCGTGGCGGGGAACGCTGCGTCCTCGGAAATGGTGAAGGGATCGACGCCGGTCTCGTCCTCGAGGCGGGCGACCAGGATGGCGAAGGCGAGCGAGTCGAAGCCCGTCTCATGCAGGGACAGATCGTCCGAGAGGGCGGGAAGCGTGACGTGCTGCTCCTTGGCGATCTGCTGAATCGCTTCAATGACCTTTGACCTTACCGACATGGCTGGCTCGCTTTGTTATCGATCTCGTTGTTGCGGCGGCTCTTGCTGACCGCCTCCCCATCGCGGTCTGTTTACCCGACAGAAGTAAATGGCTTCTTGGACAATTCAGATAAAATTGGACCTATCTCTCGATTTTGGTTGCCCTACAGCCTGATCGTACCGCCCGAGATGGCCGCATATGTCTCCGCGTCCAGCGCGACGTAGACGCCGGATATCGGGTCGAGCATGAACAGCGGATCGGCGACCGCGGCCGGGTCAAATCCCTCGCGGGCGAGCTCGCCCTTCTTCTGCTTGAAGGTCTCGGTGGCGTCGAGCTCGCGCGAGATACGGATGAAGAGCGGGCGGGCGTAGACCGGCAGGCGTTGCGCGAGATGGGCGGGCAGCGCGCTGATGTCAAAGCCCTCGTTCACGACGATCGCGCTCATCCCGGCCCGGCCGTCGGCGCCGGGAATGCTGACGCCATAGGTGGCGGCATCGACGACGCCAATGAAATCGCGCACGGCATCGTTCACCTCGGAGGTCGCGACATTCTCGCCCTTCCAGCGGAACGTGTCGCCGATACGGTCGACGAAATGGAAAAATCCCTTGTCGTCCATCCGCATCAGATCGCCGGTGCGGAACCAGGCATCGCCCTTGACGAAGACGTCACGCAAGACTTTTTTCTCGGTCTCACCGGCATCGGTGTAGCCCTCGAAGCGCCCACCGCCCTCGTCCGCGGTGCCGATGCGGCCGATCGCTTCGCCGGCCTCGCCGCGGCTGCAGGCGATGCAGAAGCCCTCTTCATTGCGCAGCGGCGCGCCGCTATCGGGGTCAAGCTTGACGAGCCTGGCAGGAAAGCGGTGCGCGAGCAGCGCCGGGACGCGGCCGATCGCACCCGGCTGGCCCTCGACGTTGAACAGCGAGAAATTGCCTTCGGTCGCGGCGTAGAATTCGAGGATGCGCGGAATGGCGAAGCGCGCCTGGAAATCCTCCCAGATATCGCCGCGCAGCCCGTTGCCGCAGGCGAGCCGCAGGCGATGCCGATTCTCGTATTCCGAGGGCGCGGCCTTGAGCAGGTAACGGCAGAGCTCGCCGATATATTGAAACAGCGTGCAGTCGTGCCGGACGATGTCGGACCAGAAATGCGAGGCCGAGAATTTCTCGGCGATCACTACCGAACCGCCGGCGGCCAGAATGCTGCACGGCGCGACGATGCCGCCGACCGAATGGAACAGCGGCAGACAATCGTAGAGCCGATCCTGCGGCGTCGCGCCGGTGAGGCCAGCGAACCAAAACCCCCAATTCAGGATGCGGCGGTGGCTGATGCTGGCCGCTTTCGGCAGGCCGGTGGTGCCGGAGGTGTAGATCAGCAGCGCACGGTCGTCGATGGTGACCTCGCCATGCTCCTCCGGCGATAGCGGGCCGTCGTCGAGAACGGCAAGCGCGACGTCGATCGCACGTTCGCTGCGGCTATCGCCATGCGTCCAGACTTTTGCCGCCGTCTTCAGATGAGGTGCCGCGCTGTCCAGCATCCCCGCTAGCTCATGCGCAACGATGACATGCATCGGCTTCGCGACATCAAGGCAGTGCGCGAGCGATTGCCCGACGAGCTTGGTGTTGATCAGTGCGACCACGCCGCCGACGCGGCTGATGCCGAGCCAGGCCGCGATATAATCGATGCCGTTCGGCATGATCAGCGCAACGGTATCGCCCTTGGACAGGCCGAGCGAGCGCGCCCAGCGGGCGTAGCGATTGATCCTCTTCGAGAGGCCTTCGTAATCGAGGCTTGCCTCGTCCGCCACCAGAGCAACGCGGTTAGGCTGGCGCTGCGCCCAATCGTCGACGACGTCGGCGAACAGGCGGCCCGGCAGCGTTTCGATCCGCGCGGTGAGCTCGATCGCCCTCAACCAGATCTTGGAAGCCGACGGTGCGCGCGCGGCTTTCGGCTTCTCGATGACGCCGGTGGTCATATTGTTTACTCTTTCGGGCGGTCTGCGGTTTCCGGCAGTTTAGCCCGCGCGCCCTGACCCAGGCGTTAAGAGACAAGGTAAAACCCGGTTAGGGCGCGATTAACTGTCGGCAGCGCGCAGCCAAGGTCGCACCCGCCGGCAGCGCGCCGACGGGTGTGACCAGGTCGAAAGAGCGATGAATACAGAATTCCCGGCCTTGGTCCCGTTCGCCTCAGTGCACCTTCTTGGGACGCCGGCGCGGCGGCGGCGATTCGTTGAAGGCGTAATAGGGATTGAGGTCGCAGGTCGCGGCAAGGCCCGACGCCGTGGCGCGGCACTGCTCCAACGAGGTGAACGAGCAGTCGAAATAGTCACTGCCTCCGCCACCAGGGCCGCCACCGACGTAGCGGTGCATGCAGACGGGATAGGCCGGATCGTATCGCTGCGCGCTGGCATCCGCTGCGCCCAGCAGCGTGAAGACCGCGGTAAGAGTGAGGAATGACAAGCGCATGGGAAATCCTCGAACTGGTGACGTCGCTTCATATGACACAACATCTCGCCGTCCGCGACTGTTCCTGAGACCTGATGACGTCAAGGTGAGTGAGACGCGCAGCGCCAGAGGCGTTGCGCGATCAGCGATCTGACAACCTGGCGGTCCGAATGATGCTGCGAGGCAGCGCTAGCCGCCGAGCCCCTGCAACACCAGCCGGTTCAGCCGTGCCGCGAACGCCGCCGGGTCTTCCGGCAATTCGCCGTCCAGGATCTGCGCCTGCTCGAGCAGAAGCAGGCTGATATCGTCGACGACTGTCGAGCCAGCCTGCGCCTTGGTGACCGCGGTGACCAGCGGATGGCGCAAATTGATCTCGAGGATCGGCTTGGTCTTCATGCCGCGGTTCTGCTGCGACAAGATGCGCTCGAGCTCGCGGCTCGGACCCTGGCTGTCGGCGACGAGGCAGGAGGCCGAGCTGGTCAGGCGCGTCGAGACCTTGACGTCGCTGACGCGCTCGCCCAGCGCGGCCTTGATCACCGCGATGGTGGCTGCTTCGTCCGCAGCCGGCTCGTCCTTCTTCGCCTCGTCCTTATCGTCGATACGCGGAATCAAATCGAGATTGAGATCGCCCTGGCTCAGCGACTTCAGCGGCTTGCCTTCGAAATCCGAGGGCATCGAGGTCCAGAACGCGTCGACGGGATCCGACAGCAGCAGCACCTCGATGCCGCGCGCGGTCGCAGCTTCCAGCCGCGGATTGGACTTCAGCCGCTCAATGCTGTCGCCGACGAGATAATAGATCTCGGTCTGGTTCGGTTTGAAATCGGCGATGACCTGCTTCAGCGACCGCTTCTCGCCCGACGTGGTGGTGAAGCGCGACAGTGCGAGCAGCTTTTCGCGCCGCTCGAAATCCTCGTAGATGCCTTCCTTCAGCACCGGGCCGAAGGCGTCCCAGATCTTGGCAAAATTCTCGGGGTCCTTGTCGGCAAGGCTTTCGAGCTCGGACACCACACGCGTCGCCACCGCCTTGCGGATCTGCGCCAGCTGCGGATTGTTCTGGAGCATCTCGCGCGAAATGTTGAGCGGAAGATCCTCGCTGTCGACCACGCCGCGGATGAAGCGCAGGTACCCCGGCAAGAGGTCGGCATCGTCGGTGATGAAGACGCGCCGGACGTAGAGCTTCACGCGGCCCTTGCGGTTCGGCTCGAACAGGTCGAACGGCTTGGTCGAGGGCGCGAACAGCAGCACGGCGTAGGAGTAACGTCCTTCCGCGCGGTAGTGCAGCGTCATCGCGGGATCGTCGAAGGCAGAGGCGATCTGCTGATAGGCCTTCTTGTAATCGTCAGCCGTGAGCTCGGATTTGGAGCGCTGCCACAACGCGCTCGCCGAATTGATCTGTCGCGGCTCGCCGTCTTCGGGCACGAGCTCAATCGGAAACAGGATGTTGTCGGAATAGGCGGTGACGATACGCTCGATCTCGTAGGTCTCGAGATATTTCTTGGAATCGTCCTTCAGGTGCAGGACGATCTCGGTGCCGCGCGTCAGGCGCGCCGCTTCCTCGTCGCTGGCACGGGCGATCTCGAAGCCGGAGCCGCCGGAGGACGTCCAGGTCCACACATCGCTCTCGCCGGCGCGGCGGCTGATCACGACGATCTTCTCTGCGACCATGAAGGCGGAATAGAAACCGACGCCGAACTGGCCGATCAGGCCGAGCCCATCCTTGGCCTCTTTCAATTTGGATACGAACGCCTTGGTGCCGGAGCGGGCGATGGTGCCGAGATGGTCGATCAGCTCCTGCCGCTCCATGCCGATGCCGTTGTCGGCGATCGTGAGCGTCTTGGCCGTCTTGTTCGGGATGATGCGGATCTTGAGTGCGTCGCCTTCGCCCAGAAGGGCGGGACTGGCGATGGCCTCGTAGCGCAGCTTGTCGCAGGCATCGGAGGCGTTGGAAATGAGCTCGCGGAGGAAGATGTCGGTTTCCGAATAGACGGAGTGCACCATCAGGTGCAGCAGTTCGGAAACTTCGGCCTGGAAAGGCTGCGTATGCACAGCCGTATCTGACGTCGTCATGCGCTTACCCGGTCAAACAAAAGGGAGGGAACCCGGATATAGCGCGAGGCAATGGCGGATCAAGAGGATGTGAAGTCTGGGTCCGCCAAACCACCCCTCGCGGAGAGGGGGTCAGGTCACGCAGCGGCCGGGCTGGAGCAGCCTTGCGACCTCGGTCAGGGAGCTGACCATCGGCTCACAGGCGATCGTCGGCTTGTTGCGAGGCTTCTTCTGGTTCTGGAGCAGCACCGGCGTCTTGGCATTGCCGGTCTCGATCACGGCGGGGACCCGCAGCAGCACCGACGTATCGGCGAGGTCGTTCAGCCGCATCGAGACGGTACGGGTGGGAACGGCTGCGGGTTTGATCTCTGCAAGCCGGTCTGCCTTGGCGGTGCGGTTGACGTTGTGACCCACCGCGACGGTGGAACCGTGGCTGGGGAGGTCGGCGACCGCCTGCCAGCGGTCTGCGAGATCATGCCCGGAGGCCAGTTGCACGGCACCGAGGGTGGCGACGACCGCAATTGCGCTCAAAAAAACCTTTTGAATCTGTGACATGGCTGCCGATCCCTCGCCCCATGGCGGGCACGGGAACAACGCCGCCGCAGGATCGGGGGTTCTCGACAGCTACGATCACTTAACCGTGTGCGAAAAATGCAGCAGACGGCAAAATATTTCGCGCGCCTTGGAACGACTTTCGCGCACAGGAGTCGTCTCAGCAGCCGGCTATTCCCCCCTGCCCCATAAGCCGGCGACGTAGGGCGCGACTGTGGTGATGCCAGTCGCGCCTTACTTTTATCTGGGGCCTACTTCGCCTTTCCTGCCAGCCACTCCCGGCCCTCGCCATAGAGCTTCTCGACCTCGGGGCCGATCAGGCCCGGCATGTCGCGCTTCACCTTGTAGCCGATCAGCTCCTGCATGTAGGCGAGGTGGCGGTAGCCCTCGGGGAGTGCAGCCAGCGCATCCTGGTCGAGCCGAAGCGTCGCGGCGGGATCGACCGGGTCGATGCGGTCCTTCTCGTAGATGGGCTGGCGGCGGACGATGCCCCATTTGCCGATACCTGATGGGTCGTCCCGCTTCTCCAGGAAATCGTAGAAGCGTCCGGTGCAGACGACGTCGCAGAGCACGTCGTGCACGAGGCCGCGCTGCGAGATGGTCATCTTGGTCTGCGCGATCGCTCGCGCACCCGCAAGATCGATGCTGGTGCCGCCGAGGAAATGCAGGATGCGCACGCCCCTGGCAAAACCCTCCTGGCTGACCCGCATGAAATCCCGGGCCGGCCCCTGAAACCAGGTCGCGGACATCCAGCCTTCTTCGTGCCAAACCGTGGCAAAGCGCTCCCAGTCGCCGGCATCGCGCCACACCGCCCAGTTCTCGACGAGATCGCGGATGGCGAGACGATCGAGGAGTTGCTGGTCCATGGGCACGTCTCCGATTGGCGTGGTCGCACGCGCAGCTGCTACATGAGCTATGGGCGGCGAAATTCAGCGCCCGTCAAGCGGGCCGGCGGCATGAAAAAAATCCGGCGTGCCTTGGGCACGCCGGACTTCGCTATTGGGACGGCCGCAGGCGCCTTGTTAAGCCGCAGGCGCTTTGGGCGTGCGATTGCGCGAGTTGCGCTGGAAGAACAGGGCCTGGCTCGCCACCGCCGATACCATCGCGGGCTGGAACGGCTTTGAGATCAGGAACGCCGGCTCGGGACGCTCGCCGGTGAGGAAGCGCTCCGGATAGGCCGTGATGAACACCACCGGCACCTCGAAGGTGCGCAGGAGCTCGTTAACGGCGTCCAGGCCGGACGAGCCGTCGGCAAGCTGGATATCGGCAAGGATCAGGCCGGGCCGCTTGTTCTTGGCCAGCGCCACCGCATCGGCATGGGTGCGCGCGACGCCGACGACGTTGTGGCCGAGATTCTTCACCAGGCTCTCGAGGTCCATGGCGATGAAGGTCTCGTCCTCGATGATCAGCACGTCGGTGGCGATCTCGGCGGCCATCTCGCGTCCGGCTGCGTCCGCAAGACGGCGCGTCTCGGCAACATCGGTGCCGAGAATGAAGGCGACTTCCTCTTCCGAAAAGCCCTCGAGCGAGAGCAGCAGGAAGGCTTGGCGCGGCAGCGGGGTGATGTTCGACAGCCGCCGTTCCGGCGGCATCGGCAAGGTCGTCACCTCGGCATCGTCGTTGATCGAGACTGAATTCCAGATCTGGGTGAAGAGCCGGAACAGGCCGGCCCGGGGCCCATGGTTCTCGTCGAGCACCGACGGATCGCCCAGCATGGCTTCCAACATGGCGGCGACATAGGCGTCACCGGAGGCCTGGCTGCCTGTCAGAGCCCGCGCGTACCTGCGCAACAACGGCAAGTGTTCAGCAACTACCTGTGAACGGGACATCCCCACTCCATTCGTCTTTGGGCCAACCTTGAGGTCCAATCCTGAGGTCAGGCATCACGCGGGGGGCCCAGGTTCCCCTGCTGGGCTGTCTACGCCTCACGACAACAAAAGTTCCGCCGAGCTGGGAACTTTTTGGCGCAGCTGGAATTGTGCCTATCCAGGGAACGGCTCCCGGTTGAGAAAACTTCTCGATTTTACAGTCACTTAACTCGGGGAAACGTGGAACAGGTCATGAAAGATCTCAAGTCTCAAGCCAGCAGAAGCACGACCCCCGGCAAGGGAGGCCTGACTCCGGAGATTCAATCCCGGATCGGGCACCAGTTGCGCGCCATGTACGACGATGTCGTGCGACAGGGGGTTCCGGATCGGTTCGCAGAACTGATCAAGAAGCTTGATGCGCCGGGAGCGTCACCCCACGTAGAAAATGAGGGCGGATCCAACGACAACAACAATGGGAGGGATTAATGCCTCTCACGGACTCCCTGCGTAACGACATCTTGGCGGCCGTGCCTAGTCTGCGCGCCTTCGCCATCTCGCTCAGCGGCAATGCGGACCGCGCCGACGATTTGGTCCAGGAGACGCTGCTGCGTGCGCTCGCCAACATCGACTCGTTCCAGCCCGGCTCCAACCTGCCGGCTTGGCTATTCACGATCCTGCGCAATTTGTTCCGGTCGGACTATCGCAAGCGGCGGCGCGAGGTCGAAGATGCCGAGGGCAATTACGCCAAGACGCTGAAGACCCAGCCCTCGCAGAATGCGCACCTCGAATTCGAGGAGTTTCGCACCGCGCTCGACAAGCTTCCGCAGGATCAGCGTGAAGCCTTGATCCTGGTCGGCGCGTCCGGCTTCTCCTATGAGGACGCGGCCTCGATCTGCGGCTGCGCAGTCGGCACCATCAAGAGCCGCGTGAACCGCGCCCGCTCGAAGCTCGCCGCGCTGCTCTATGTCGACGGCGCCGAGGATTTTGGGCCTGACGAGACCGTGCGGGCCGTGATCGGCGGCAGCGGCGGCTGACCGCCGCCGTCAATCGCACCGGAACGAGACGAAGACGGCCGCTTCCACGGCTGTCTTCGCGCGCGATGCGTCCGGCTTACGTCGCGATCACACATCCACGAATGTTGCGGTCTCGGCCACGCTCGCCCGCGAGGTGCGGTAGCTGTTGACCTTGTGCGCATGGTCCGCATAGCCGAACGAGATGCCGCAGACGACACGGCGGTCATCGGGCAGATCGAAGTGGCGGCGGATCAGGCCGGAATGCCGCGCCAGCGCGGCCTGCGGAATGGTGCCGAGCCCGAGCGCCTGCGCCGCCAGCACGAAGTTGGAGACATAGGCGCCGCAATCGATCGCACCGTAGATGCCGAGCGGCTCGTTGGTGTGGATGATGGCGACATGCGGTGCGCCGAAGAAATTGTAGTTCTCCAGCGCCTGCTTGGCATAGGCCGCCTTGTCGCCGCGGGCGATGCCGAGCGTGTTGTAGAGCTGGAAGCCGCTCTCGCGGCGGCGATCGAGATAGACCCCGACATATTCGCGCGGTGGCGTGAAGTCGTAGTCATCGCCGAGGCCCTTCGAGGCCTCCGCGTAGATCGCCTTGCGAAAGCGCTCCTTGGCCTCGCCGCTGGCGATGATGACCTGCCAGGGCTGGCTGTTGCACCAGGACGCCGTGCGCTGCGCGGTCGCCAGCACATGCTCGATGGTGGCGCGATCGACCTCCTTGGGGAGAAATGCGCGAACGGAGTAGCGCTCGTTGAGGAGCTCTTCGAGCACCCCGATGCGGTCGTTCTGTCTCACTTGTGCGTCCATCACTCAGCTCGCCCTTTTTTCTTTTGGTTGGGCAGAGGCGCCAAGCGCCGTCCCACCACCATACTTACCTCGATGCACCTGCATATGGTAGGCATGCAATGTTTTGCCCACCCTGCACGAGCGGTGACCGTGACGACTACTTGGTCAGCAGGGCATAGGCGCCGGTCCAGCCCTCCGGCGGCGGATCGATCTGGAAATCCTTGATCCGCGCCTCGTAAAGCCTGAACAGCTTCTCCAGCGTGTCGGCGTCCTCGCTCTTGCGGCCGCGCTCGATGGCATCCAGGGCGCCCTGCCAGTCGCGGCTGCGGTAGCAGCCGAGCATCTCGATGGTGATGTTGCGCAGGCGCTGGAACGCGGCCGAATGCATCACGTCCTCGCGGCCGGCGATGGCGTAGATCACTTCCGGCTCGGTCTTGCCCTTGACCATGATGAAGTCGAGCTCGAGGATCGCGAATTTCTCCTTGGCAGCGAGTGCCGTGCGCGAGCCCACGATGATCGGAAATCCGTATGCCTTCGACTGGCCCTCGAGGCGCGAGGCCAGGTTCACGCTGTCGCCGAGCACCGAATAGTTCTTCTTCAGGTCGGACCCCATGTTGCCGACCACGCCGATGCCGGTGTTGAGACCGATGCCGACATTGAGCGGGATATAGACGTGGCCGCCGTCGGCGGCCTCCTGCTCGCGCTCCTTGTTGACCTCGTCGATCTGCTCGAGCATCTGGATCGCGGCTTCGCAGGCGTTGATCTCGTGCTCGGCGTCGTCGAGCGGCGCGTTCCAGAACGCCATGATGGCGTCGCCCATGTACTTGTCGATATAGCCCTTGCGGTCGATGATGACGTCGGTCAGCGGCGTCAGGAAGCGGTTCATCAGCTCGATCAGCCCCTGCGGATCGTGCTTGTAGCTCTCGGAGATCGTGGTGAAGCCGCGCACGTCGGAGAACATGATCGTCATCTCGCGTTCCTCGCCGCCGAGCACGAGCTTTTCCGGCGACTGCGCCAGCTGCTCGACCAGCACAGGCGACATGTATTGCGCGAATTGCCCGCGGATCTGCACGCGCTGACGCTGCTCGCGCACGAAGCTCGCAAAGATCAGCGTCAGGTAGACTGCGGTCGTCGACAGCAGCGGATAGGTGAAGTCGATGAGATAGCGGTGCTGCGTGTAGGAGAACCAGGACACGCCGATCAGGATGGCCGCGAAGGCCGCGCCCACCAGCACGAGGCGGACGGGGCCGAGATTCGGCGTGAAGATGATGACGAGCAGGCCGATGATCAGCGCCGCGATCAGCTCGACGCCCAGGGCATAGTTCGGCTGCGAGATCACCGCGCGGCTCAGCACGCCCTCCAGCACCTGGGCATGGATCTCGACACCCGGCATGGCCCGGGACACCGGCGTGGTCTTGATGTCGTTCAAGCCGCCCGCGGAAGTGCCGACCAGCACCAGCTTGCCGTCAAACCTCGTGGGCGGCACCGCATTGTCGAGCACGTCGACCGCGGAGACGTAGATCGAAGGATCCCGGCGGGCATAGTGCACCCAGAGCTGACCGTTCTTGTCGGTCGGAACCTCCAAACCCTTGAGGCGGATCGACTTGATGCCCGTCTTATCGGTACGGACCAGCAGGGTCGGCGTGCCCGTGACGACGCGCAGGATCTCGAGGCTGAGTGAGGGCATGATGTTGCCCTGGGCGCGCATGATCATCGGCACGCGGCGGATCAATCCGTCACGCTCGGTCCGGATCGAGAACAGGCCGCGGCCGGCCGCGGCCCTCTCGATGACCGGCACGTTGCGGAGCAAGCCGGGGAATTCGAACAGGAAACGCTCGGCCCCGTCCTCCCCCACCGTTGCAACCCCCGTGAACGGCAGCGACTTGTCGAGCTCGGACAAGACCTCCGGAAGCCCGGTCTCGCCCAGCACGACGTGCGAGCGCTTGATCGCGTCGGCGAGGATCTGATCGTTGCTCGGCAGCTCACGCAGCTTGGCGCGGGTCGCGTCGTCGAGATAGCGCATCTGGCTCGCGACCTGCTCCGGGTTGAGCCGGTCGGCTTCGGAGAAGACCATGTCGAAGCCGATCGCCACCGCGCCGTTCTTGGTGAGGTTCTGGACCATGTCGGCGATGCGCGTGCGCGGCCACGGCCACTGTCCGAGTCTGGTGAGGCTCTTGTCGTCGATATCGACGATGACGACCGGCCGCGCCGCCTTCTCGCGCGGATCGATCAATTGAAACATGTCGAAGGTACGCAGCCGCAATTCCTGGATCGGCGGCGGATCCCACAGGCGCGCGCCCGCGAACAAGACCAGCAGCGCAAGGCAGATCAGTCGCGCAAGGCCGAACTTCTGCGCAAACCACCGCCGCAGGATTTTGAAACGCTTCATGCCAGTCAGACTTCCTGACCCAGATCATGCCGGGCGCACCGATCATGAAGCGTCGGCGTGCGATTGGCTATTCCCCGAGTGCTGAGGATTATGGATTTTTTGCCGCGGTCGAGGTGCAAACCGGAAGCGCCGCCTGCTTCCACTAGCCGACGTGAGTGCCGAAGATGAAATCGCTGGACTGGAGATTCGCGACGGCGACACCCTTGAGCAGGATCGTCTCGTGGCTATCCAGCGTAAGCAACGTGCCGCCATCCTGCGCGGCGGTCGGGGCAAGGTCGTTCAAGGAGCTGATGCCGCTGAACTGCCGCAGGTCGAGCTTGTCGAGGCCGTACTCGAAATCATTCACGGTGTGCTGAACCGAATCCTGCGACGAGGCCGGTGCGAATACGAACTGATCCTTGGCACTGCCGCCGATCAGCGTATCACTCGACTCGGTCGCGAAAATGACGTCCTTACCGGCGGTACCTTGCAGGGTCATGCCCTGGCTCTCGGCTCCTTCGACGAAGATGAAGTTCACGGTGTCCGAGCGGCCCGCCGAATCGGCAACGGTCAGCGTGATCTGATCGGTGGCTGGCAGTCCCGCCTCGGGATCAGCGCCGGTCGGCTCGTAGACGATGCCCGCGCCTTGCGCGAGGGCGGTGTTGATCTGCTCGAGCGTGCCGGTCGTCGGATAAACACTTGCGAGGCTGACGTCCGGATTCGCGGTCGACAGCGTGACCGTGAAAGTGTCCGTCGCAGCGCCGGGATCGGCGTCCATGACGACGAGGTCGGTAATGATCTCGTTGCTGTTCTCGGTGATGTGCTCGACCTGGAAGCTCTCGGTGTTGATGACCGGGCCCGCACCGTCGTCCGCACCGGTCACGTTCACCTTGAGCGTTGCCGTGTCGGTCGCACCATGGATATCCGTGGTCTGGACCGTGAACGTATCGACATACGATCCGTCCGCCAACGCATTGATCGCAGCATCATTCGGAACGTAGCTGTAGCTGCCGTTGGAATTGACCGTCAGCGAGCCGTAGAGTCCCGCGACCGTCGTGGCCGCCTGGTGATCTGAATTGAGGACGGCATAGGTCAGCGTCGCCGTCTCACCGCTATCGGCGTCGGTTCCGGCCAGTTGCCCGGTGAGGTTGGAGAAGGTGTCGTCGTCAGCGGTGTCCGTGAGCGGGCCGATGTGGAGATCGGACAGCGTCGGTGCGTCGTTCGTGCCGGTGATGTTGATGGTCACGACCGCGCTAGTTCCAAAGCCCTGAGCATCCGACGGAACGATGGTGTATTGCAGCGATAGCGTCTGACCGGCGGCGAGGAAGTCGAAGGCCTGGCCGGCCGAGTTGAATTGCCAGGTAAACTGGGCGTGGGTCGCCGTGCCGTTGAGAATGTCGCCGGACGGCACGGTCAGATAGTTCAGGAGATCGGCATGCGACAGCCCGCCGACGCTGCCCGTTTGCAACACGTTGTCGAGCTTAACCTGCACCGCATCGACCGATACCGTGACGTGATCGGTCGCGTCGACGTCGGAGACCGCCAGCACGCCATGCGAGAGCTGGCCGCCATTGGTCTCCGTCAGATCGGCAAATGCGCCGCCCGGCCCGGAGGTCCCGCTGGCCCAATCCGCATCACCTTCAATGGCGAGGCTCTTGGTTGGGTTGACCGTGTTGGAGGCCGTGCTCCCGCTGCCGTCGCCAAGCGTATAATAGGCGGCCAGATTGGCCTCGTTGCCGGTGAGCGCGGTGAAGTCGTACGACTGGATTTGCGCCTGCGTGAGTGCGGTGGTCCAGACGCTGACATCGGCAATCGAGCCGGTGAAGCCTTGCGTACCGAAGCCCGGAGCGTACCTGCCGCTCGCCGCTCCGATCATCATGTAGGACGGCTCCTGAGCGCCAGCGATCGCGTTGACGCCGCCACTGTGGGAATAGACGGCGTTGCCATCGACATAAAGCGTGAAGATGCCGTCGTCACGCGTCAAGGCGAGGTTATGCCATTGCCCCGCAGTAAGCGCGAAGCCGGTATCCTGGATCTCGACGCCGCCCTCGAGAATCGCGATCTCCAGCTTGCCGCTGATGACAGTGCCCATGAGGCCGAAACCGGTGGTCGAGGTATTGCCATTGTAGAACAAGACCTGGCTGGCGGAGGCAGCGTCTCCGTTCCAGTTCACCCAGCCGTCCAGCGTCACGTCGTCGGTGGCGACCGTCGGTACGTCGCCGACCGCGATGGTCGCACCGTCGAAGTTCATGTAGTCCGACGTCACATAGGAGACGGTCGGCGCATCGTTGGTGCCGGTGATGGTGACAGTGACGTCTTGCGTGACAGTCGCGTTGTGATTGTCCTTGAAGGTGACGGTGTAGACCTGAGTTATGGTCTGCCCTTCCGCCAGCGACTGCAGCACGGGATCGTTGTTGTCGAGCGTGAAGTGCCAGTCGAGCGTCGCGCCGGTGCTGGTGTCGGCGTTGGATTCGGACACCGCGCCGATGGAGAAGGTGCCGATATTCGTGCTGTCGTCCTCGAATCCCGGCAGAGCCGAACTGACGGACGATGACTTGAACTGCACCTGCGCCGTATGGGTGTCGATCAGGTCAACGTCCTGGATCGCCAGCGTACCGCTGGTCGTCAGCGAGGCGCCGTCATCCTCGGTAACCGCACCCGTTGCCGCCTCGGGATCGCTCGTGATCGTCGGCGCGTCGTTGGCGCCGTTGATCGTGACAGTGACGTCCTGGGAGACCTGCGCACCGTGATCGTCAGTAAAGGTGACGGTGTAGATCTGGGTGATGGTCTGGCCATGCGCCAGCGATTGCAGCACCGCATTGTCGTTGTCGAGGCTGAAGTGCCAGCCCAGCGTCGCGCTGTTGTCGGTATCGGTGTTGAACTCCGCGACCTCGCAATCGATCGTGAAGGTGCCGAGCGGCGCATTACCATCGAAGCCCGGCAGATGCGCGTTCGACGTCGCCGACTTGAATGCGGCCTGCGCGGTGTGGGTGTCGATCAGATCGAGATCCTGAATCGCGAGCGTGCCCTCGATCGACAGCGTCGCGCAGGCATCCTCGGTGACGCTGCCCTTTGCAGCGTCTGCATCACTCGTGATGGTCGGCGTGTCATTGGTGCCGGTGATGGTGACCGTGACGTCCCGGGTGACGGTGCCACCGTGATGGTCGTCGACGGTCACGGTGTAGACTTGGGTGATGGTCTGGCCTTCGGCCAGCGACTGCAGCACCGGATCGTTGTCGTTGAGCGTGAAGGTCCAACCCACTGATCCGCGCGTGCTGACACCCGGACTCTCGCTCACCGCGGTCAGCGCGAAGGTCCCGATATGCGAGGTGCCGCTGCCGAAGCCGGGCAGATGCGCGTTCGACGTCGTCGACTTCAGGACGTAACTGGCAGTGTGCGTATCCGTGAGATCGGGGTCGTTGAAGGCGACGGTGCCGTTCGCCGTCAGGGTTGCCGCCGTATCCTCTGTCACTTCTCCGGTGGGCGTCGTCGAGTCCTCGACGATCGTCGGCACGTCGTTGGTGCCCTCGACATTGACGTCCGCACCGTCGATGGACACGGTGATCGGCGTGCTGACGACGCCGCCGTGCCCGTCATCGACCTGCACCACGTAGTTGAGGATCAGCTTCTCGTCCTCGGCCAGGAAGTCGAAGAGATGGTCGGGAACGCTGTAGGTCCAGGTGGCCGTGCCGTTGTTGCTGTTTCCGGCACCCTGAACCACGGTCAGCGGCACTTTGACGGCAGCGATCGCCGCGAGTTGCTCCGGCGTCAGGGACGCAGTGATATCGTTGCCTTCGGCATCGAGATATTTGAACGGCTCGACGGACGAGAGCGCCGCGCTCACGATCGGCCGGTCCGTCAGATCGACGTCGGTGAAGGTGACCGTGCCCGTGATGATGTCCAGCGCCTCGTTGCCGGTCCCGACCTGTTCGACGACGGTGCCGCCTGACGTCGCAACGGTAGGCTTGTCGTTCGTTCCCGTGATCGTGATGGTGATCGGGATGAACCTGGACTCGGGGTTCACCGTGAAATTGGTGTCGACGCGGACCATGTAGGTCAGCGTCAGGGTTTCGCCGGCCGCGAGGAAGTCGAAAACGTGGTCGGGGATCGTGTAGGTCCAGACCGCCGAGCCGTTGTTGTTGTTGGCGGGGTCGGGGACGACGCTGATCTGGATCTGCGTCGCCGCGATGCCCTGCTTCTGGAGCTCCGAGAGGGAGCCGGTGACGTCGTTCTGGCCCGCAGTTTTGTAGACGTAGTTCGGCGCCTCGGCGAGGCTGATGCTCACCGTCGGCCGGTCGCCGAGGTTCTGATCGACGAACCTGATCACGCCGGAAATCGTGTCGGCGCGCGTGTCGCCGGTCGTGTCCGCACGCTCCGTCAACGCGAACGCCGTCTTCACGTTGCCGCTCGCGTCGAAGCTCTGCGCGATCGGCTGGCCGGGAATGCGTACGATGAGCGGCGTGGAGGTGGTGGGCGTCTCCGATCCCTGCGGATTGAGATTGACGAATGTTGCGGTGGCGCTAGGGCCGGACGACGATTTGAGCAACACCTCATAGCCGAACGGCGTGATCGTATCGGTGTAGTTCGTGGTCAGCTTGGTGTTGGTGTTGTTGTCGGTGAACTTCAGCGTGAACACGTCCGTGATCAGCTTCTGCACCTCCGGCGACATCAGTGCATTGGTGATCGAGACGTTGCCGCCGCTGATCTGGATCATCTGGCCGGCCTGGTTGACCGTCGCGATCGGCAGCAGCGTGACCTTGTCGAACAGGATGTAGGAGCCGGTCGTGCCGTTCGGCTCGACCAGCACCTGGAAGCTCGCCTGCGGCTGCGGATCGCCGCCGCCGGCGGGAACGACGAAGTTGATCTGGGTCAGCACCGCCGTGCCGCGGATGCCCATGGTGGCGACCGGCGTGTCGACCTTCATGTCGCCGCGCTTGGCGGTTTCGCCGGCGACGAAGGTGATGGTGCCCGCGACGAGGCTGAGCAGCGAGGAATTGTTCGACCCGTTGGGGTCGTAGACCATCTCGTTCAGCACCATCCGCGCGTTGGAGGACAGGCCGAACACGGTGCCGTCAATGAAGGTGATGCCGAGCGTCGAGTCGGCCCCGGTCGAGACCACGTCGCCCTTCTCGACGTTGTCGCCATTGTTCAGGATGACCGAGACGCCGTTGCGGATCGCGGTCGCGCTTCCCACGAGCTTGGTGACGTGACCGATGACCTGGCCCGCACCGGCACCGGGCGCGGCCTGGGCAACCTGGACATGGCCGGTGAGGGCGTTGACGACGTCGCCGCTGAGGTGGGCGCCGTCGGGCGAAGCGAGCGCGGCGCGCTTGTCGCCCCTGAAATAATCGTGAACGACGAACTCATGACCGTCGTGGGACAGCACAAGGTCGAGCCCGGCACGCTTGAACTCGCCGTTGAAGATCAGATTGGGGTCGGGAACGACGAACGCGCCGTCGGGCACGTGACCGTTCGCCTTTGCGGTAAAAGAATCGATATTTGCCCCGACGGGCGAGCGGGAACCCTGGCCGTCCAAAGAAATCGCGCCGTCAAATTGGCCAGCGTAATTCAACCGGGCACCGTATAAAGGGTTAAAATTTAAGTAAGTATCGACCGCCTAAGCTTGCATAGCATTAGCAAGTCCTTAGCGATACCATCTATTGCTTGTGTGATTTCGCATCACTTGGCCCCGGGAGGCCCCACGGCGTGCCGCCGCGACAGAGGAGTGAAAGTAATTCCTCAAATATTCGTATGTCGAATTCAGCCTGTTTCCACGCATTTCCAGTCATCCAAAGTAACCTGCTGTATAGTTACGAAGCAGATACTTTCATCATCTTTCCTTCGCGAGCTCCCGCAGCATCCTGCGGCAAATACGGAGTTAAATCTGTGACCTATCTAACAGAACCCCATGAAATGGGGGTTGTTAGCCATAGGATCCGGATTCGGCACTGCCACAACCTGTGTCTGCAATTGGCTCCATTTCGCGGCAACGCGACACCTCCTAGCCGGCGAATCGTAAAATTTTACGCAATTTCGGTAGGCCCATTTCAGCCTGTCACCCGGTTTTGGAACCCCTGCCGGGCGCGTTAAGCAGAACAAAACGGCCCGTCTCGCACTATCTCCGCGAAAGCAACAAAGCCCGGCACGTCGAGATCGAGGGGGATCTCGTGAAGCCTGGGAAGGGATGTCAGATGGAGACCGCTGCTCGCTCGCGCGCCTGGCGCGCAATCCTTGTCATGTGCGGCTTGATCCTGCTCGGATCGGCCGCCGAGCTTCGCGCCGGCACGCTGCTGTCGCCCGGCGCCGGCGTCCTCGTGCGCAAATCCGCCGAACCGTTCGGCGTGTTCGCCTTCGCCATCTCGTCCGGTAGCCTGCAGCAGAGATGGTCCGTGCTGAAGGACAAGCTCGACGACGACATGGTGCAGCTCGCGCTGTGCGACGGCGACCGGGACAATTGCGCTTCACCGGCAGCGCTCGAGCTGCTCGCCATAGTCGACCACGCCCGCGCCCGCGACGGTCGCGCGCGGCTCGGCGAGGTCAACCGCGCCATCAATCTCGCCATCCATGCCGCCAATGATGGCACCGACGACGTCTGGAGCTCGCCGCTTTCGACCTTCGCGCGCGGGACCGGCGATTGCGAGGACTATGCCATCGCCAAGCTGGCCGCGTTGCGGCTGGCGGGAATTGCCTCTGAGGACCTCCGCATCGTTGTGGTGCGAGACGTCAGGGCCGGCGAGGCGCACGCAATTGCCGCGGCAAAGCTCGACGGGCAATGGCTGATGCTGGACAATCGCCGCATGGCGATGGTCAAGGATGACGCGACGCGGAGCTATCAGCCACTGTTCGTGCTCCACCAGTCGGCAGTGCTGAAATATGTCGACGAGCCGGTGCAGGTCTCGATGGCGGCCGCCGAGGCACGTTGATTTGTTCGTAGCTGGATAGAGCGCAGCAAAATCCGAGACTCTTACCACTCGCACCGGCCCCGGATTAAGCTTGCGCTCCATCCGGGCTACAGACCTTCCACTGCTCGTCCCCACAAACCCATTTCACCGCGCAAGACCAGACGCTAGCATGGCGCCTTCCGTGCGGGGGCGACTTGGAATGCGATTCATCGTGCTGTCTGTGCTTGCGCTGCTGGGATTGCCGGCGGTGCCCGCGTCCGCGCAATCCGACCGCGCGATCGCCGACAGGCTGCCGCTGTTTGCCAGGAACAACTGCCAGCCGATTCGCGATCCCGGCAACCAATTGTTCTGCGGTGATGCCGCGCTTGCCGCCGCCGCCGAGAAGCTGAGCATCGCGATCGAGGAGCGGCTCGCCCGCCTGCCGGATCGCCTGCCCGCTATCGAGGAGAATGCGATCTGGGTCCGCCAACGCAACCTCAGCTGCGGCATCGTCGGCCAGACCGCGATCCGCCCCGACCAATTCGAGACCGTCAAGGCGTGCCTGCTCAAGGTCACCGAGGAGCGCGCCGCGATCGTTCGCGATCCGGATTTCGACTGCCTTGCGGCCAACACTGCTGCGGGCGCGGTTATCTGCGCAGACCCCTCGCTGACGCTTGCCGACACCGAGCTCAACGGCCAGGTGCTCGGCCTGATCGGCAAATTGGACCCGACTGCGGCACGCTTTGCCTTCGCCGAATATGGACGGTGGACGCGCGAGCGCGACCGCAAATGCAATCTGGTCGGCAAGGAGAACGTGCCGCTGCAGGAGCTGGAATCCGCGGAGGACTGTCTCGCCGACCATTTGAAGCGCAAGACAGATGAAATCCGCGCCGCGAAGGGCGATCCCAAAAAAGTGTTCGGCCGGCAGGTCGCGGCCCGCATTCCCGACGCCGACGCCGTCGATTTCTGCGCCGCGCGGATTCATGCGGCCAATTCCTGCGGCAACTTCCTGCGCATCAACCGCGTCTATGCGCTCGACAGCCAGGTGACCGACCCGGAGGCACAGGTCACGGGCGAAATCGAAATGGCCGTGCTCGCTCCCTTCACCGTGTGCAGCAGGATCGCCTCCATCTGCACCGGCACCTGCTGGGACGCCACGACGGGTCGGCCGCAGCAGGGAGCCGGCAACAAGACGCGCCCAGCAGACGTCTTCAACGTCACGCGCCGGCTGAGGGTCCAGCGAACCTTCGCCTTCGTCAAAGCCGCCGACGGCTGGCGCTGCCGGGAAGACGAGCTCGCCCCGGTGAATTCGGGCACCGCGGGCGGAGGATCGTAGGGGCCCTTCTCCCTCTCCCCGTTCTTACGGGGAGAGGGTCGGGGTGAGGGGCTGCTTCGGCAAAGACGGTGAGAGACGGACTCGCGGAGAGTCCCCCTCACCCGGAATTTGCTTGCGCAAATTCCGGCCTCTCCCCGCGCGCGGGGAGAGGCGAAGAGCATCAGAACATCAGATTGTCCTTCACCAGCACCCAGCGGCCGCCCTTGACCTGCTGCACCTGGGTGATGGTGTTGGCGAGGTGGTCGGTCTTGGAGAACTTGGTGGGGGGCGAGTTGAAGATGTCGAGGAATTTCTCGCCCGACTCGAGCGCATCGAGCATCTTCTGCCCGGTGAGATCCTTGCCGGCCTTGTTGGCATAGAACGCAAAAGTCATCATGGCATTGTAGCCGATGATGGCTTGCGTGTTGGCGTCGGCGTTGAACATCTTCTTGTAGTTGACGAGCCAATCCTTCACCTTGCCCTTGGCGGTGTCCTCATAAGGAATCTCGAAGCCGCTGGCAGCATAGAGACCCTCGACGGCGTCCTTACCCAGCGCAGGAACCTCCATCACGTTCGTGGGGGTGGCCCCGAGGAAGGTGACGTCCCAGCCGAGCTTCTTGGCTTCGGTCATCGCCCCAATGGTCTCGCGCAGCACGGTGCCGAGCACGACGAGGTCGCAGCCATCTGACTTCATCTTGGCGATCTGCGCGCTGAAATCGGAGGCGCCGCGCTTGTAGCTCGTGATCGAGGCCGGCTGCGCCTTCATGGCAGTGAGCTGCTGATTGAAGCCATCGAGCACGTTCTTACCGTACTCGTCGTCCTGATGCATGATGCAGGGCTTCTTGAAGCCCTTCCACTCGATCATGTATTTCACCGCAGCCCGCGTGCTCTCGACATAGGGCAGCAAATTGTTGAACTTCAGACGCTCCTGCGGCTTGGCCGGATCGAACTTGAAGGTGAATTCGGCCGCCGTCAGCGGGAACAGCTGCAGGACACCGGCATCGAACAGGATGTCTTGCGCGGCGAGCACCGTCGGTGATCCCATCGGCCCCACCATCGCGAAGATCTTGTCGCGCTCGATCAGCTTTTGCGACGCCAGCACGGCCTTCTTCGGATCGTAGCCGCTGTCCTCGACGACCAGCCGGATCTTGCGGCCGTGAATTCCGCCGGCCGCATTGATCTCCTCGGCCGCCATCTTCATGCCGTTCGCGACCGGAACGCCCCACCCCTTGATCGGGCCTGACAGGTCCTGGTGAGTGCCGATGACGATCTCGGTTGCCGAGATGCCCTCGTTGGTGACCTTGGTTTGCGCTGCGGCCGGCAGACAGGTGAGCACCACGGCACCCACAGCAAGGCCGAATGCGCTGAACGATTTCGACATTGACGTCTCCTCTCCTAAAGGCCCGTATTGCACGAAGGGCGGGGCCACAGCTCCTTCGCTTTCTCGAAATGGACCGACTCGTCACGCCACCGCACGCTCGCGATACATCGCCTCGATCTCGGCGGCGTAGCGCTTGTTCACGAAGCCGCGCTTCAGCTTCATGGTCGGCGTCAGCTCCTCGTCCTCGGGCGTGAGCTGGCGCTCGATCAGGTAGAACCTCTTGATGGTCTCGACGCGGGCAAAATTGCCGTTGACATGCTCGATCTCGCGCCCGATCAGGTCCTGGATCTCCCTCGCCCGGCACAGGCTGGCATAATTGGTGAAGGGGATGTCGTGATCCTGGGCGAACTTCTCAACATTCTCCTGGTCGATCATCACGAGGCAGGTGAGATAGGGCCGCTTGTCGCCGATCACGACCGCGTCGGAGATGTAGGGCGAGAACTTGAGCTGGTTCTCGATCTCGGACGGCGTGATGTTCTTGCCGCCCGAGGTGATGATGATGTCCTTCATCCGGTCGGTGATGCGCACGAAGCCCTCATTGTCGATGGTGCCGACGTCACCGGTGTGCAGCCAGCCGCGGGAATCGATCGTCTCTGCGGTCTTCTCCGGCTGGTTCAAATAGCCCATGAACAGGAAGTCGCCCTTGATCAGGATCTCGCCGGCGGGCGACAGCGCGACCTCGCCCCAGGGCACCGCGGTGCCGACCGAGCCGAGCTTGATCTTGTCCGCGGGCATCATGGTTGCGACCCCGCAATTCTCGGTCTGACCGTAGACCTCGTGCATGTCGATGCCGAGCGCCAGATACCAGCGGATCAGCTCCGGTGCGATCGGGGCTGCGCCGGTGAACGCGATGCGGCAGCGGTCGAGTCCGATCATGCGGCGGATGTTGCGGAACGCGACCAGGTAGGCGATGCGGTTGGCGATGCGCAGCGATAGCGGCGGCGCCCTGCCCTCGAGCCGGCAATCGACCATGCGGTAGCCGATGCCGATGGCGCGGCGATAGACCCATTGCTGCAGCGGCGTTGCATCCTTCAGCGCGATGGTGATGGCGGAATAGAACTTCTCCCAGACGCGCGGCACGGCCAGAAAGGCGGTCGGCTGCACCTCGCGCAGATTGTCAGGCAAGGTTTCCGGGCTCTCGGCAAAATTCATCACCGAGCCGAGCGCGACCGAGATGTAATAGCCGCCGATACGCTCTGCGACGTGGCAGAGCGGCAGGAAGACCAGCCGGTTCTCGTCCTCTCGCGCAGGTATGAAGTCGTTGGCGTGTCGCATCTGGTGGGTGACGCTGCGATTGGCGTGCATCGCGCCTTTCGGCGGGCCGGTCGTGCCGGACGTATAGACGAGGACCGCGAGATCGCCGGCGCTGCGGCTGTCGATCATCTCCTGCCACAGCGCTTCGCGGCCGACCATGTGGTTGCGGCCGAGCGCGCGAAACTCGTCCAGCGACATCACCATGTCGTCGGAGAAACCGCTGAGGCCCTCCATGTCGAACACGATGATCTTCTGCAAGCTGGGGCATCGCGCGCGGCAGGTGAGAATCTTGTCGAGCTGCTCCTCGTCCTCGGCGAAGATCACCTTCGTGGCGGAGTCGTTGACGAGATACTCGACCTGGGACGAAGAATCGGTCGGATAGATTCCGCTGGAGACGCCGCCGGCGCACAATATGCCCATGTCGGCATAAACCCATTCGGGCACGGCATTGGCGATGATGGAGGCGACCTCGCCGGGCATGAAGCCGACGGCGCGGAGCGCGTAGGCGATCTCTTTGGAGATCTCCAGCCATTCTAGCCAGCTCGTCGGCTGCCAGATGCCGAACTTCTTCTCGCGGATCGCCGGCCTGTCGCCCCGCGTCTCGGCGGCGCGCAAGAAGCTCTTCGCGATCGTATCAGCGACCGTCAGCACCGCCGGTCGGGCCATGCACCTCTCCTCCTTGTCGCCTTCCCTCCGCTGCCTGCCTTGCCAGCCGGTCTTTGCTCAACGTTGGGCAAGCTCATCTTACTGCCAGCTCGTCCTCACCGCCACGTCTTCTTCTTTTTCCAGCGCCGCTCGCCGCGCGCGCCGGCTTCCTTGGCGCCAAGGTAGAATTCCTGGATGTCCTGGGAATGCATCAAGCGGTCGCAGGTATCGTTCATCACGATACGGCCGATCTCCAGCACATAGCCGTAATGGGCGGTTTCCAGCGCCACCTTGGCGTTCTGCTCGACCAGCAGGATCGACATGCCCTGCTCCTCGTTGACCCGGCGGATGATGGTGAATATCTCCTTCACCAGCAGTGGCGACAGGCCGAGCGAGGGCTCGTCGAGCAAGAGCAGCGTCGGCCGGTTCATCAGCGCGCGCCCGATCGCGAGCATCTGCTGCTCGCCGCCGGAGAGCTGGCCCGCCGGCTGGTTGATGCGCTCCTTCAGGCGCGGGAAATAGCCGTAGACGCGCTCCATGTCCTCCGCGACGCCGTCCCGGTCCTTGCGCGGATAGGCACCCATCATCAGGTTCTCGCGCACCGAGAGGAACGGGAACACCTCGCGCCCCTCGGGCACGTGGCTGAGGCCGAGCCGCACGATGCGGTCGGCCTCCATGCGCTGGATCGGCTTGCCCATGAACTCGATCGCGCCCTTCTGCGGATCGAGGATGCCGGAGATGGTCTTCAGCACCGTGGTCTTGCCGGCCCCGTTGGCCCCGAGCAGCGTGACGATGCGCCCGCGCGGCACCTCCAGCGAGATGCCGCGGATCGCCATGATCGGCCCGTAATAGCTCTCGATGTTGGAGAGCTTGAGGATGATATCCTGGGGCGCAGCGGCATCCATCGGTCAGGCTCCCAGATACGCGGCGACGACGTCGGGGTGCTGCTGCACTTCAGCGGGCGAGCCCATCGCCAGCACCCTTCCGTAGTTCAGTGCGATGACGCGATCGGAGACCCGGTTGACCAGCGACATGTCGTGCTCGACCATCAGCACGGTGATACCGAGCTCGGTCCTCATGTCCCGAATCCAGAACGACATGTCGCCGGTCTCCTCCACGTTGAGACCCGAGGACGGCTCGTCCAGCAGGATCAGCTTCGGCTCCGAGCAGAGCGCGCGCGCCAGCTCGATCACCTTGCGCACGCCGTAAGGCAGGCCCGAGATCAGCTTGTCGCGATAGGGTTCGAGGTCGAGGAATTCGATGACCTGCTCGACCCGGCGGCGGTGAACCTTTTCGTTGGCCCGCACGCTCGGCAGGAATAAGAGCTCCTGCCACAGCTGCGTGGTCGAATGGCGGTGGCGGCCGACCAGAAGGTTCGACAGCACGGTCGCGTTCTCGAACAGCTCGATGTTCTGGAAGGTACGGGCGATGCCGAGCTTGGCGATGTCGTAGGGCGGCTGCTCGGTGATGTCCTGGTCCTCGAAGAAGATACGGCCCGAGGTCGGCCGGTAGATCCGCGAGATCAGGTTGAAGATCGAGCTCTTGCCGGCTCCGTTCGGCCCGATGATCGAGAGGATCTCGCCCTTCTCCACCGCGAACGAGACCGCATCGACCGCCTTGAGGCCGCCGAAATGCAGCGACAGGTTCTCGGCGCGGAAATAGCTCATCGATTGCGCTCCGACTTCACGTAGATCTTCTGCCGCTTGAAGGTGGCGCGCTTGTAGAGAGGGAACAGCTGGAAGAAGAGCTTGATCTTGAGCCAGCGGCCGTAGAGCCCGAGCGGCTCGAACAGCACGAACAGCACGATGATGATGCCGTAGATCGCGCCCTTCAGGCCGTTGAGCGAGGCGAAGGCCGCGACCTTCGCCTCGATATTGCCCGCAGTCGCCGCGCCGGCGCCGAATGTCGCGGCAATGCCGGCGATGATGCCGGGCATGTCGTCCTTGAGATAGGTGAGGAACGGGTCGATCATCACGATGAAGATCGCGCCGAGCACGGCGCCGTGCAGGCTGAAGGTGCCGCCGATCAGGATCACGATGATGAACTCGATCGAGAGCTGAAGCGTGAACATCTCCGGCGAGATGAAGGAGAGCTTGTGCGCGAACAGGACGCCGGCAAAGCCGGTGATCGCGGCCGAGATCGCGAACGACTTCACCTTGTAGAGCGCGACATTGACGCCCATGCTGCGCGCCGCCGTCTCGGAATCGCGGATCGCGACGAAGGCGCGGCCCGTCGGCGAACGTAGTAGATTGAGCGTGCCGACGATGGTCAGCACCAGCACGGCAAGGCAGAGGTAATAGAAGGTCGGGCTGTCGCGCGGCACGGCGACGCCGAGCAGCGACAGCGTCTTGACCCGCATGCCCTCGTTACCGTGGGTAACGCTTTCCCATCGCGCCAGGATCTCCTCCACGATCAGGGCAAACGAGATGGTGGCGATGACGAGATAGATGCCGGTGAGGCGCAGCGCCGGAAAGCCGACCATCGCGCCGATGATGCCGGTCAACAGCCCGGCGGCGAGGAAGTAGACGGGGAACGGCACGTTGTATTTCTGCAAGTACGCCGCCGTGTAGGCGCCGATGGCGAGGAACGCCGCGTGCCCAAGCGAGGCCTGGCCGGTGAAGCCGGTCAGAATCAGCAGCGCCACGCCGACGATCGCATAGATGCAGACGAAGACGAGCTGGCTCATCAGATAGCTGGAGAGCACGTGAGGCGCGATCAGCAGCAGCGCGAGCAGAACGCCGTAGGTGACGACGTAGCCGGAATGCGGGAACAGCTTGATGTCGTCCTCGTAGTCGGTCTTGAACAGGAAGCGCATGGCGTTCAGACCTTCTTGCGGACGTGGAGGCCGAACAGGCCCTCGGGCTTCAGCAGCAGCACGGTGAGCAGCACGATGTAAGGCGCGGCGTCCTTCCAGCCCTCGGGCAGGTAAAAGCCGGCCATGCTCTCGATCACGCCGATCAGGACGCCGCCGACCACCGCGCCCGGGATCGAGCCGAAACCGCCGAGCACGGCGGCGGGAAACGCCTTCAAGCCGAGCACGAGGCCGACATTGGAGTGGATGAAGGTGATCGGCGCCAGCAGCACGCCGGCGCAGGTCGCGACCGCCGCGCTGATCGCCCAGACCACCGCCACCACGCGCTTGACCGGAATGCCCATGTAATAGGCCGCCAGCATGTTCTCGGAGCTGGCGCGCATGGCGGTGCCGAGCGTGGTCTTGTTGAAGAACAGCCAGAGCAGGGTGCACAGGATCATCGTCGCTGCGATCACCGAGAGCTTGTCGTAGGCGAGCACCAGCGAGCCCATGCGCAGCACGCCCTGGCTGAACGGCGTTTCGATCTTCAGGTCGTCGGTGCCCCAGATCATCCCCGCGACCGAACGCAGAAAATAGCCGAGACCGATCGTGACCATGATGATGGAGAACTGGGGATAGCCGAGGATCGGCCGCACGACCACGCGCTCGGCCAGCATGCCGAACAGCGCCATGGCGGCGACCGCACCGGCGAAGCCGATCCAGTAGTTCAGGCCCATCATGCCGATGAAGGTGAAGGCGAAGAAACCGCCCAGCATCATCAGATCGCCCTGGGCAAAATTGACGACTTCGGTGGCCTTGTAGACGAGCACGAAGCCGAGCGCGATCAGGCCGTAGACGCAGCCGAGCGCAACACCGCTGACCAGCTGCTGAACGAAATCCAGCATTGACGCGCGTCCTCCCCGATGCAACCGGCGTTCTTCGAGGCCGCCTTGCCGCATCTTGTGTCCAGTCGCTACGCAGTCGTTTCGCCGCGTTAGCGCCATTTGTCCGGAATCAATTCAGCCTGAACGCCCGCGCGCTGTCAACAAACGGTGACTTGTCGGGATGCCTTGCCTTTAGTCCAATCCGGTTGGCGGAATTTGCGGCAGTGCGATTCACGGTGCCGAAACATCTTCGGGTCATGGTCGCGGGCGATGCAAACCGGATGGTGTGGCCGTCATGAAGCCGGACAACTCGGCCCTGGAAGTCCGAGGGTTAACGAAGCGTTTTGACCGTCTGGCGGTCGACAGCCTCGATCTCACCATTCACGCCGGCGAATTCTACGCGCTGGTCGGCCCCAATGGCGCCGGCAAGACCACCACTTTACGCATGGTTGCGGGCCTGCTCAGGCCCGATGCCGGCGCCGTCTCGATCTTCGGCATCGATGCGCTCCAAGACCCCGTCGCCGCCAAGCAGGTGATGGCCTGGGTCTCCGACGAGCCCATGATCTATGACAAGCTCACCCCGCTCGAATATCTCGAATTCGTCGCCGGCCTCTGGGGCATCGCGCCGTCGATCTCGCAACCGGCCGCCGAGGAACTGCTCGATTCGCTCGGCCTCGAGGCGCACCGCCACGAGCGCTGCGAGGGCTTTTCCAAGGGCATGCGCCAGAAGGTCGCTCTCGCAGGGGCGCTGGTGCACGATCCCCGCCTCATCATTCTCGACGAACCCTTGACGGGGCTCGATGCGGTTTCCGCCCGCCATGTGAAGGGCCTGCTCAGCGCGCGTGTCCGCGCCGGCTGCACCGTCATCATGACCACGCATATCCTCGAAGTCGCCGAGCGCATGGCCGACCGCATCGGCGTGATCGCCTCCGGCCGCCTGGTCGCGGAAGGCACGCTCACCGAGCTGCGCCACCAGAACGGCCATGCCGACACCAGCCTGGAAGACCTCTTCATCGCGCTGGTGACGCTTCAGGAAGCGGCATGAGCTCGGCCACCGCGCTGTCCTGGTTTGCCCGGCACGAGCTGCGGCTCGCCTGGCGCGAATGGCTCGCCATGATGACGGGCGGGCGGCGCAAACGGGCGCGCGCCGCAATCATCGGCCTCATGTGCTTCGCCGCGCTGCTCCACCTGCCGGCCTGGGCGGTGATCGGCCGTTTCGCCGACCTGCAGTTGCCGCTCGACAAATCCTCTCTGATCGTGATTTCGGCGACGATCTTTCTCGCCTGGACCTTGATGCTGTCGCAGGCGATCGAATCCGTGACGCGGGTATTCTACGCCCGCGCCGATCTCGACCTGATCATGTCCTCGCCGGCGCGGCTGGCCAATCTGTTCTCGGTCCGCATCGCCGCGATCGCGCTGACCGTCACCGTGCTGGCGCTGCTGTTCTCGACGCCCTTCATCGACGTTCTGGTGATCGGCGGCGGCGCGCGCTGGCTGGCGGCCTTCGGCGTCGTCATTGCGATGGGCCTGTCCGCGGCGGCGATCGCGATCGCCGTCACCATTCTCCTGTTCCGGTTGATCGGCCCGGCGCGGACGCGCCTGATCGCACAGATCCTCGCCGCCATCATCGGTGCGGGTTTCGTGATCGCGCTTCAGGTCGCCGCGATCATGTCCTACGGCACGCTGTCGCGCTTCACCATCCTGACCTCGGGCAGCGTTGCCGCCTACGCCCCCGACGTCGACAGCATCTGGTGGTGGCCGGCGCGGGCAGCGATGGGCGACAGCGAGGCGCTAGCGCTGCTTCTCGCGCTCGCTCTGGTCATGCTCGGCGGCGTGATGGCGATCTTCTCGCACCGCTTTGCCGACACCGCGATCGATGCGGCGGCCTACGCCACGTCCGGCCGCGTCCGTGCCAAGGAGCGCCCGTTCCGCGGCGGATCGCGCCAGCAGGCGCTGCGTCGCAAGGAATTCATGCTGCTGTGGCGCGATCCATGGCTGATCTCGCAGACCTTGATGCAGCTGCTCTATCTGGTGCCGCCGGCGCTGCTGCTCTGGCGTAATTTCGCCGACAGCTCCGCGGCGCTGACACTGATCACACCCGTCATCGTGATGGCGGCCGGACAGCTCGCCGGCGGACTCGCCTGGCTGACGATCTCGGGCGAGGACGCGCCCGACCTGGTCGCGACCGCGCCCTTGATGCCGTCCGGCATCATCCGTGCCAAGATCGAGGTGGTGCTGATCGCGATTGCCGCAATCTTCGCTCCGCTGCTCGCGGCGCTAGCCTTTGCCTCGCCATCCCAGGCCGCAATCAGCGCGGGTGCGATCATCATCAGCGCGGCCTCGGCGACCGCGATCCAGCTCTGGTTCCGGGTGCAGGCAAGGCGCAGCCAATTCCGGCGCCGTCAGACGTCTTCGAGGCTTGCAACCTTCGCCGAGGCCTTTTCCTCGATCGGCTGGGCCGCCACCGCCGCACTGCTGCTCGCCCTTCCCGTGGCCGGCCTCATCAGCGGCCTGATTACCGCAGGCCTCGTCGCGGTCACCTGGAAGTTCAGCCCGAAGCGCGAGCAATAGGTGCGACACTGACGCGCTGTTGATCGCACCCCATTGGCGATGCTCCGCATTGCACGCTAGACTTCGCTGTGAAGTCATCGGGGACGGATCCATGCGACGACTGGTTTTGGCGGCTATCGCGCTGTTCGGCGCATTCCTGACCCCTGCCCTGGCCCAGCAACCACTGCGCAGCGAATGCCTGGCGATGGCCAACGCGGCGCCGCGGATCATGCCGGTCGTCTTCAGGCAGGCTGCAGCTGCGCCCGAGGTCGAGATCACCTATGCCGGCCATTCCACCTATTTCATCGACACGCCCGCCGGCTTGCGCATCGCCACCGATTATAGCGGCGCCTACCAGGTCGGGCGACTGCCCGATGTCGTCACCATGAACCGGGCGCACAGCACCCATTACACTCTCTTTCCGGACAAGCGCATTCCCCACGTGCTGCATGGCTGGAGCGAGGACGGCAAGCCGGCGATCGTGTCGCAGCGCATCAGCGACACCTTCATCCGCAACGTCACCACCGACATCCGCCGCTATTACGGCGACGATGCCGGCAGCGACATGATCCGCGACGGCAATTCCATCTTCATCTTCGAGGCAGCCGGCCTCTGCATCGGCCATCTCGGCCACCTCCATCACAAGCTCGACGACAGCCATTTCGCCCAGATCGGACGGCTCGACATCGTGATGGTGCCGATCGACGGCACCTATACCATGACGCTCGACGGCATCTCCGAGATCACCAAGCGGCTGCGCGCCTCGGTGGTACTGCCGATGCACCGCTTCGCCACTCCGCTCGACGACTTCATGCGCCGGATCGGCCAGCAATTCGAGATCGACCGGCGCGTCGAGCGCTCGTTCCGGATGTCACGGGATACGCTGCCGACGAAGCCGACGGTGATCATCCTCGACGGGGTCTAACTCAGAACCGGAACGCATCACCCGTCAACGACTTGGTTGCTCCAAGACCCACCTCAGTCGGAGCAATCATGAGCAGACGGTTCCTGGTCATCGGCTCGTTTGCGGCCATCTATCTCCTGTGGGGTTCCACCTATTTCGCCATCACGCTGGGCTTGCAATCGATACCGCCGTTTCTGCTGATGGCAGTTCGATCGTTATGCGGCGGCATGATCTTGCTCGCCTTCAGCGGCAGGCATGTCGCGAATACCCCGGGCCGGACATGGTTGCAGGCAGGCCTTTGCGGGCTGCTTTTCTTCGTCGGCTGCCACGGCGTTCTCGCCTTCGCACAACAATCGGTTCCGTCCGGCGTGGCCGCCATCGTGCTCGCCACGATTCCGTTCTGGATCCTTCTGGCGGACACGCTTTTTCCGGGCGATCAGCACCCGCGGCCGATCGCGCTGCTCGCGCTCATCCCCGGCTTCGTGGGCGTCGGGCTCGTGGCATGGCAAAACGCCCAGCAGGCCGGCATCAGCATGCTTCCGATCGTCTGGCTGCTCGCGGCGGCGCTGTCGTGGTCGATCGGCACCGTGCTGTCGCGCAGCATGTCGCATCAAGCATCCGCGATCGCGCTGTCTGGCATGCAACTGTCGATCGGGGGCGCCGTGTTGTTCGCGATCAGCTGGCTGACGGGCGAGCTGGAGAGTTTTAGACCTAGCGAGGTCTCAATGACGTCCGTTGCAGCAGCTCTTTGGCTGATCGTCTCCGGCAGCGTCATCGGCTTCGCCGCCTACAATTGGCTGCTCGAGAATGTCTCGACCTCCCTGGTCTCGACCTACACATTCGTCAATCCGGTCATCGCGGTGCTGCTCGGCACCCTCGTGCTCGGAGAGCCGTTCTCTCGCATGATGCTCGTGGGCGCGAGTCTCGTCATTGTCGCCGTTGTCGCCATCTGGCGTGCTGAGAGCTCGAGCAATCGGTCGACGCAGGCGGAGGCCGATCGTCCCATGAGACATCTGTCGCTGCGCAAGACCTGACGACGGCCGGCAATTTTCTCCAAGTCGCCCGCGGCTCATCCGTGCTGAATCCTCCGCAGCAGGAGAGCAACATGAACGACTTTGCGAGACTTCTTCACGCCAGCGCACCGCATCCCGAGCACGCGGCCGCGCTTCAGCTCTACGGCCGTTTCGTCGGCGACTGGGACGCTGAGATCACCGCCTTTGGACCGGACGGCAGAAGCCACACCGCGCCGGGCGAAATCCATTTCGGCTGGGTGCTGGAAGGCCGTGCGGTGCAGGACGTCTGGATCATTCCCCGGCCAGCGGGCAGCGCAGCCTTTCCGATCGCCGGCAATTGGTACGGCACCACGCTGCGCGTCTACGATCCGGCCATGGATGCGTGGCGGATTTCCTGGTTCGATCCGGGCCGCCGCGTGTTCCGGCAGCAGATCGGCCGTCCCCGCGGCGAGGACATCGTGCAGGAAGGCACGACCGAATCCGGCGAGCTGACGCGCTGGAGCTTTACTGAGATTACCGGGGACTCCTTCCGTTGGCGTGGGGAGGTCAAGCCGGCCACGGCAGTGGACTGGCGGCTGATGGTCGAAGTAAGAGCAAGACGGCGGACGGGCTGACGAGCATACCGCATTGCTCGTGATGATGGGTGCGGTTGCGCAAGGCGCGCTGCTGCATGCGGAAATGAGGTGCTAGGCTCCCGACACAAAACATCAGGGAGCGAAGGCCGATGGCAGCAAGCGGTGTGCCCGCCAACACGAGCGGGCTGTTCGTCGATCCGCGTGAGGACTGGCTCGCGCTGCATCGGGAGGAGACCATCGATCCCTTGCGGCCGATCGTCGATCCCCATCACCATCTGTGGAATCGCGGGCACCGCTATCTGATCGAGGAGATGGCCGCCGACGTCGCCTCCGGTCACAACGTCATCGCCACCGTCTATGTCGACTGCCGTTCGATGTACCGCGCGCATGGACCCGAGGCGTTCCGGCCCGTGGGCGAGGTCGAGTTCGCCAACGGCGTCGCCGCCATGAGTGCAAGCGGTGGCTACGGCAAGGCCGCGATCTGCGCCGGCATCGTGAGCCATGCCAATCTGCTGCTCGGCGACGCTGCAAAGCGCGTGCTGGAAGCCGAGATCGCCGCAGGCAACGGCCGCTTTCGCGGCATCAGGCATTCCTCGGCCTGGGATGAAGATCCTGTCGTCGCCGGCATGTATGCGAACAGGCCGAAGGGATTGTTGCAGGACCCGGCCTTCCGCAAAGGCTTTGCCTGCCTCGCGCCCCTCAAGCTCAGCTTCGATGCCTGGCTGTTCCATCCGCAGATCGGCGAGCTCACGGCGCTGGCGCGCGCCTTCCCCGACACCAGGATTGTGCTCGACCATTGCGGCGGCCCCGTCGGAACCGGCCGCTTCGCGGGCCGGCGCGAGGAGGTGTTTGCGCAATGGCGCGCCTCGATCCGGGAGATCGCGACATGCGAAAATGTGGTGGTGAAGCTCGGTGGTCTCGCGATGTGCCTGCTTGGCTACGACTTCCATTTGCGCGAGAGGCCGCCGACATCCGAGGACCTTGCCGCGGCCTGGCGGCCCTATGTCGAGACCTGCATCGAGGCGTTCGGCCCGAAGCGCGCGATGTTCGAAAGCAATTTCCCCCCGGACAAGGGCCAGTGCAGCTACCAGGTGATCTTCAACGCCTTCAAGCGTATCACCTCAAAGCTGAGCGAGGCCGACAAGACGGCGTTGTTCTCGCAGACCGCGATCGACGTCTACCGGCTCGAGCTGCCGTCATGATGAAAAGAGGGGTCGGGACCTTGATCCCGACCCCTCTTCGTCGTGGCCGCTGGGAAGCGTCCTTGAAACCCTGGTGTCCGCTTAGCCGGCGCCCATCAGCGAGGCCGGACGGCGCTCGCCGGTGGAGGCGAACATCTTCTTCAGCTTGTTGACGACGCGGATCAGGAAACCGATCATCACCGGATTGGTCTTGCGGCAGAAGGCGATCTTCTTGACGTGGCCTTCGACATGCCATTTGGCATGCGCGCCGTCGCGGAAGAAAATGACGTCGCCGGGGCCGTAGCGCTTGGGCGGCATGCCGTCGCTCTCGAGCACGATCGACCCTTCCATGATCATGATCGTCTCGTCGATGTCGTAGTACCAGTTGAAGCGGCCTTCGGTGCAGTGCCAGATGATCGTCTGCGCGGTGCCGTCGGCGCTGGTCGACAGGACGCGGGAGCGGGATACCGGATTGCCCTCGATGATCCAGGACGGCTCGATTGGCCGCAGCTCGAGGTCGACATTGCAACTACCGATTTCAATCAATGTGCGCGACATCTGCTTCCCCAGAAGATTTAAATATGAATGGCCGGGTCTCGGCCCGGATTGCTTCGAAAGAAGTTGGGACGCTAGTAGGCTGCTTTTAATTCTTTCTTACATGGCACTCGACAATCAGCCCCGAGTTGCGGGTGCGATACGGTTAACGTCACGATTTCCTCTGCGAATTCGCACATATGAACCTAGCTTGTCCGGGGTGCGACAAAGTGCGCGAAGTCTTGGGAAGGAGCCGCACCGATGCCCCTCACGCCGGAGATGCTGACAGCCAACAGCGAGGTCGTCGCCAGGCTCCGCAGTCTCGACGTCTCCTTCGAACCGGACGAGGAGCCCTGGTTCACCATCGACGGCGTCGAAAGTCCGCGGCACATCGGCAGTGACGGCTCCGGCAGCGCGTTCGTGCTCCTGCCGTCGCAGAATGTGCTCTATGTCTCGTCAGAGGGCCGCGCAGGCATCATCGCGGAAAGTTTCGATGCATTGATCCAGCTTGTCGTTGCCCGTCCCTACTGGCGCGACATCCTCAAATTCTCCGGGGGCGGCGACCTTGCAGAGATGCGCCGCGCGGCGGATGCGCTGGAGGCAAGGCTCCAAGACGAGGATGACGTCAGCGAGGCCCGCGAACAGATCTGCGGCGCGCTCGCGCTGGCGGACGCGGACGATCCGGTTGGCGCGCTCTACGAGGCGGTGGCGGCGTCCGACGCGATCGTGCGGGCCACCGACGGCAGCCCGTTCACGACGCTGTTCAACCGCTTCAGCATCGACAACAGCCCGACCCTGCGCAACGCGGCGGCGTGAGGGGGAAGACTGACGCGAGGACGTTCACCTCTCCCCAGCGGGGAGAGGTTGACCACGTCCTGGGCTGCCTATTTGGACCAAAATCTAGATTACGACTTCGCCCATTCGCCCTTGCGGAAGACGGGCACCTTGCTGCCGTCGGCCAAGATGCCGTCGATGTCGGTCTCGGCCGAGCCGATCATCCAATCAATATGGATCAGGCTCTGGTTGCCGCCTTGCGCCGCGATCTGCTGCGGCGTGAGCTGGGCACCGTTGACGAAGCATTTCGAATAGCACTGGCCGAGCGCGATGTGCGAGGCCGCGTTCTCGTCGAACAGCGTGTTGTAGAACAACAGCCCGCTCTGCGAGATCGGCGAGGAATGCGGCACCAAGGCCACCTCGCCGAGGCGCCGCGCGCCCTCGTCGGTATCGAGCACCTTGTTCAGCACCTCGGCGCCGCGCGAGGCCTTGGCGTCGACGATCTTGCCGTCCTCGAACCGCACCGCGATGTTGTCGATCAGCGTGCCCTGATAGGACAGCGGCTTCGAGCTCACGACGTGGCCGTAGACGCGGCGGCAATGCGGCGTGGTGAAGACCTCTTCGGTCGGGATATTGGCGTTGCAGCTGATGCCGTTCTTGGACAGCGAGGCGCCGCCTTCCCATTCGTGGCCGTCGGCAAGGCCGATGGTGAGATCGGTGCCGGGACCCGAGTACTGAAGCGCGCGGAAACGCTGGCCGTTGAGCCAGTTGGTGCGCTCGCGCAGCACCGCATTGTGGCTCGCCCAATTGCTGATCGCGTCCTCGCGATCGACACGGGACGCGGCGAAAATCGCGTCTGCGAGCTTGCCGACCGCAACGTCCTCGGGATCGTTCGGGAACACCAGCTTCGCCCAGGACGCGCTCGGATAGGCGATGATATTCCAGTTGGTGTCGAAATTGACGATCTTCTCCAGCGCAGGCTGATAGGCCATCGAATTGGCCTTGCTGGCGCGCGCCACCTTGGAAGGATTCTCGCCGGACAGCAACATCGGGTTGTCGCCGACGATGGCAAGCCGTGCAGTGTTGTCGGAGAACGCCTTGGCCATGCCCTCGTAGAGCCAGCCGGCGGCACGATCGAAACTGTTGTCGTGGCCGTGGCGGTAGCGCGCCAGCGTCATCTCCTCGTCCGACAGGATCGGCGTCACGAGGCCGGCGCCGGCCTTGTAGGCATGCACGGCGATCCGCCGCACCAGCGGCAGCGCGATCGCGGGCGCCGTCAGAAGCAGATCCTGTCCCGGCCGCAAGCCCAGGCCCACTTTCACCGCCACCTCGGCCAGTCGGTCGAGCTTCGCCGGATCGATGGGAGTGGAAGGATTGCGTTGATCAGTCATGCCGGGCCCTCTGCCGAAAGTCGCTCACACAATTTAAGTCTAGCATCGCGGGGCACAAGTATGCGAGCGTCTTGCGCCCTTGGAAAGATACGCAGTTTCACGCATCTTGGTTTTCAACGCGTTGCCGATGCCAGCACCCGGTCGACCATGGCGGGCGCAAGGCCGAGGTAATTTTTCGGTGAAGTGAGCGCCTCGATTGTGGCACGATCGATGTGGCTCGATATCCGTGAATCTGCGGATAGCGCGTCAGCAAGGGTCATTCCCTTCTCGTTGGCCTGACGGCAGGCGTCATAGACGACGTCGTGCGCCTCCTGCCGGCCGATCTGCGGGGCGAGGCCCATCATGACCGCTTCGGCCACAATCAGGCCGCGGCTGATGGCGAGATTGTCGTTCATCTTCGCCTCGTCCACGATGAGGCCCGCAAGCGCGAACTTCGCCTGGTGCAGCGCGCCGGCGGCCAGCACGAAGCTTTCGGGAATCGCCATCCATTCCGCGTGCCAGGGGCCGGTGGCACGCTCGAAATCCTGCACCATGGCGTCGAGCATCAGGCCGGCGTGCTGGCGCACCGCCTTGGAGGCCGCAAGCATCAGCTCCGAGGAGATCGGGTTGCGCTTCTGCGGCATGGTCGAGGAGGCGCCGCGCCCCTTGACGAAGGGCTCGTAGACCTCGGCGAACTCGGTCGAGGCCATGATCATGATGTCGAGCGCGATCTTGCCGAGAGAGCCGGTGACGAGAGCAAGGAAGTTCACGGCTTCGGCGAAGCCGTCGCGCGCGACGTGCCAGGTCGAGGCGGGAACGCCGAGCTTCAGCTCGTTGCAGAGCGCCTCCTGCACCTCGAACCCCCTGTCGCCGAGCGAAGCCAGCGTACCGGCCGCGCCGGCGAACTGACCGACCAGCACGCGCGGCTTCAGCTGCGCCAGCCGCTCGGCGTGGCGGTCGAACATCGCGAGCCAGATCGCGCTCTTGTAGCCGAAGGTCACCGGCAGCGCCTGTTGCAGATGGGTGCGGCCCGCCATCGCCGTGTCGCGATGGCGCTTCGACAGATCGGCGAGGATCTTGCGCAGCTCGGCGATGTCACGTTCGACGATCTCGAGCGCGGCGCGCAGTTGCAGCACCACGGCGGTGTCCATGATGTCCTGCGTGGTGGCGCCCCAATGCACGTAGCGGCCCGCCTCGCCGCATTGCTTCACCATTTGATGCACCAAAGGCAGGATCGGGTAGCCGACGACATCGGTCTCCTGCCTGAGCAGATCGAAGTCGAGCGCGCCGATGTCGGTCCGCGCCGCGATCGCTGCGGCCGCCTCGTGTGGGATCACACCGCACTTCGCCTCCGCCTTCGCCAGCGCCACCTCGACCTCGGCATAGCGTGCGACCGTCGCGACGTCCGAGAACACCTCGCGCATCTCAGGCGTACCGAAGGCGTCGCGAAACAGCAGGGAGTCGATCACAGTGCTGGCGGCAGGGAAAGCAGGCATGGGCGATTCTTTATGATTGGTGTTTTGTGTGGGCGACAGCTTACGCAGGCTGCGCAGCTCGGCAATGGACATTCGCAGTTTCGCCACACATTCGTCCTGCCCGGCAAGCGCGCGCCCATTGCCCGTTATCTTGGGTGCCGGAGCGAAGCGGAGGCCTCGGAGGCTGCTTCACAGCCTGCGTCCCGCACCTCAACATGACGGGATGATTGCGGTGGGAGATCTCGGCGGCCCCGACCGCAACATTCTAGTCGCGGATGTATTCCCCCGGAAAACCACATGGCTGCCATCACGCGATTGCGATGAACCAAACGCCCCCTTCGGCAGACACACGATCTTTCGACCCAAATTTCATTTTGTTTGTTTGCCCGATTTCGCAATGAGGCCCGAGTTTTCGACGTGCAGTTTCTGTTCCGGGACCACCTTCTCGATACCGACCGGCGCGAGCTGAGCCGCGAGCAGGTTCCCATTGCCGTGGAGCCGCAGGTTTTCGACCTCGTCGTCCACCTCATGCAGAACCGCGACCGGGTCGTCAGCAAGGACGAGCTGATCGACAAGATCTGGCACGGGCGCAGCGTCTCCGAATCCACCCTGACCAGCCGGATCAACGCGGCGCGCAAGGCGATCGGCGACGATGGCGCGAGCCAGTCGCTGATCCGTACCATCACCCGCAAGGGTTTTCGCTTCGTCGGCGACGTCCAGACACAAATCGGCGCGGTCGCGCCGGAGCCGGTCCGGATCGCCCCGTCCCAGGCCACCTTCGCGCTGCCGGAGCGGCCCGCGATCGCTGTGCTGCCCTTCACCAATATGAGCGGCGAGGTCCAGCAGGATTATTTCTCCGACGGTATCAGTGAGGACATCATCACGGCGCTGTCGAAGCTGCGCTGGTTCTTCGTCATCGCGCGCAACTCCTCCTTCGTCTACAAGGGCCGCGCCGTGCACATCCACGAGGTCGCGCGGGAGCTCGGGGTGCGCTACGTGGTCGAGGGCAGCGTGCGGCGGAGCGGCGAACGGGTGCGCATCTCGGCCCAGCTCAACGACGTCTCGACCGGCAGCCATCTCTGGGCCGAACGCTACGACCGGGAGCTCGCCGACATCTTCGCCGTGCAGGACGAGATCACGGAAGCGATCGTCGCCGCCATCGAGCCGCAGCTCTATGCTGCCGAAAGCTTCCGGGCCCAACAGAAGCCGCCGGGCAGCCTGGATGCATGGGACCTCGTGATGCGCGCGTTGTCGCATTATTGGCGCATCACCCGCGAGGACAATGCCGCCGCGCAGAAGTTGCTGGAAGAAGCGGTCGCGGTCGATCCCGCCTATGGCAAGGCGCTCGGCCTGCTCGCCACCAGCCATATCTTCGGCGCGCATATGGGCTGGGCCGACATGGCTGCCACCATGCCGGTCGCCGAGCGTGCGGCGCTCGCGGCGGTGGAGGCCGACCGCGAGGATGCCTGGGCCCATCACGGCCTTGCTTACACCTACCTGTTCCGCCGCCGCTTCGACGACGCGCTGGCTGAATTCGAGCTGGCCTTGCGGCTCAATCCGAATTTCGCGATGGCGCATGCCTTCCACGGCGTGACGCTGTGCTATGCCGGACGTTGGCAGGACGGCGATGCCGCCGCCCGCCGCGCGCTGCGGCTGAGCCCGCGCGACCCGCTAGCGGCGATCTATTGCGGGGTTGCGGCCTATGCCCGGTTCGTCGGCCGCGACTACGCGGGCGCCGTGCAGATGGCTCGGGAATCGATGCGCCAGCGCGGGGATTTCGTCGGCGCCCACCGCGTGCTGACGGCCGCCGCCGGCATGCTCGGCGATCCCGCCCTCGCGGCATCCGCCCTGGAAGGCCTGCGCCGCTCCCAGCCCGAGGTCTCGCTGGCCTGGATCACGCGCGAGCTGCCGATGCTGCGGGAAGAGGATCGTACGCACTATCTCGAGGGGTTGCGGCGCGCCGGAATGACGTGACGGTCGCTGGCGCGACCGCTCCGCTTGATCCCCGTGTCAGGTGCTAATCGTCGTCAGGCCCGAACAGCCTGATCTGCGGGAAGCCGCTGCGCGACCGCCCCGCGTAATCGCGCGCATCGGAATCCTCGCGGATGTTGCGCGCGACGTCATCCCAATCGGTGCGGTCGCGCAGGCCGCGCGGCTCGCGGGACTCGTAATAATAGCGGCGCTCGGCCCAGCGCTCGCGACGCTCGGCTCGGCGCCGTTCGGACGCGGCGCGCTTCACATCGGAATCCCTTGCCTTGGCATAGGCGTTATTCGGTAAGGACGACGGCTCGGTCGAGGCCTGCTGCTCGGCAGGCCTTGCGGCCTGTGGCGCAGCGGCGGGCTTCGGCGGCTCGACTGCAGCGGCTTGCGAGGGTTGCGGCGCCGGTGCGACATTCGCCTGCGTGGTTGGCGTGTCGGGTTTTGAGGGTTCAGGCTTTGCTTCGGCCTGTGCGGGCGCGGCGATCATCGCACCGAAGGCTTGCGAGCCGGTGAGATAGTTCACGCGCTCGGAGGGAGCGTTGGTGCTCACCGGCGTGGGACTTGCCGCGCGCTGCGCCATCTTGCTGGTGTCCGGCCCCTGTTTTGACGCAACCGGATTCATGATGTTGCCGGCGACGATGCCGCCACCGAGACCAATGGCGATGGCCGCGACGATGGTTCCGGCACCGACAAAATAGGCTGTCGAGGCGCGCATTTGTCCACTCCCTCTTTCGGAGCGGGCAACGCGTGGGGATTGCCAGATGTTCCTGATAAGCCGCGGCTCCTCGACGAGGAACCGCGTGCGTCAGATCTGCTGCGCGACCTTCTCAAGCCCGATGAGGCGAGCGAGCTTGCGCACTTCTTCCTTCTGGTCGTCGCGAAGCTGGAACAACAGCGGCATCGCGGCCGACTTCAGCTGCTGCACCTCGTCGCAATTCGGATCGATCTGTGCGCTGGGCGGTGCATTCGGATTCGACAGCCTGTTCGCCTGGATCTTGCGCGCGACGTTGCGCAGCGCGGTCTCGACCGAGGGCCAGTAATATTCCTGAGACGAGGAGAGTTTCAGGCGATCCCTGATGCCTGCGATCTGCACGTCGGACAGCAGCGAGTAGGATTTTTGCGGCTGCGGCTTGGCGACGACTTTCGGCTTGGCCGGAACTTCGACGGCCGGAACCTCGGTCGCGGCGGGCGCCTCGTGCGCGCTCGGCTTCGGCATCGGAAAATCGGAGGGGGTGGCGGCGGCGAAGGCCTGACGCAGCGGCTCGGTCAGGACCGGTGCCTGCGCCAGCTTGTCGGCGGCAACCTGGACCGGCTCAATCGCGGCCGAGGCCAGCGCGAGCGTCGGAACCAGACGGTCGGCCTTGGCGGCGCGGTTGGTTGCGAGCGGCTTGGCTGGGGGCGTCTCGGCGATCATCGCGGCGCTGACGCTGGGAACGCTGTCGCGGCCGAGGATGGCGGTGGTGGCGGCGCCGAGGACGAGGAAACAGGTCAGCGCGACGATGGTGATGGCTTTGGACAAACGTCTCTCCGCGTCCGACTTCAAGTCCACGTGATCACTGCCCGGAAACTGGGCGATAATTAAGGCTGAACCGTGCTATTGCGGCGGCAATCGCGCGGACTAAGGCGACATCGCCCGGAAACCCCCAACGAAATCAGGCTGCTGCCGCAAGGTCATAGGCATCCTGGATGTCGGCGACGATCTCCGAGGCTTCCCAGACCGCGCGCGGCTCGACCGATTGCAGCGTCACCGTCCAATTGCCGCCGCGGCGGGTCCGGGGGATGCTGACGATGTCAAACCGGACGTTGCGGCACAGCGGGTGGCGGGCCAGCGCATGGGCGACGCGGACGCGGATCTCGTCCAGGGTCGCGGCCGTTTTGCCGTTGAGATAATTGAAGTCCATCGCCTGTCCCTCTCGTCCTGATTGGCGGCCACAAGAGGGATTCTTGGCTGGCGATGGTTAATCCGCCGTTAAGTGGGATGGGCCGGAGGCATACGGGATTAACCCTGCCCGATCCGCTGTGGGAGAGGCGACGACGCTACCGCCCACTCGCCTCCCGATATTCGGCGATCGTCTGCGCAACGAGATCCTCGACCGCGAGCACATCGGTGACACCCGAGGTCGAATGCCCGCCGCTCCAGATATCGCGCCAGCGCTTGGGGCGGCTGTCGCGGGCGGCGACGTCGATATCCTCAGTGATATTGATCGCGCCGCGCGCCGGCAGATTGTCGGGATCGAGCCCGGCGGCCGCGATCGATGGCCTCAGCATGCTGGTCTGCAAGCCCGTGAACGCGGTGGTGAGCAAGATGTCGTCGGCGCTGCTCTCGACCAGCATCTGCTTGTGACGCTCGTCCGCCATGCTCTCACGCGTCGCGATGAACTTCGTGCCCATATAGGCGAGATCGCAGCCGAGCACTTCGGCGGCACGCAGCGCGCGACCGTCGCTGATTCCGCCCGCGAGCACGATGATGCCGTCGTAGAATGCGCGCACCGCACGGACGAAGGCGAACGGGTTGAGCCAGCCGGTCTGGCCGCCGGCACCGGCAGTGAGCAGGACCAGCCCGTCCGCCCCCGCTTCCGCGGCGCGTTCGGCATGGCGGATCGAGGCCACGTCCGCCAGCACCAGCGCACCGGCGTCGTGCAGCGGCTTCAAGACTGGCGCGGGCGAGCCGACCGACGTGATGACGATCTCCGGCTTGTGCCGCAGCAGCACGGCGAGATCCTGCTCCAGCCGCGCGTTTGAGCGGTGCACGATCAGGTTCGGACAAAGCGGCGCGGCCCGGCGGCCGGCCTGATCTTCGTGCCATCGCAAACGCGTCTCGATCTCGGTGAGCCATTCATCGAGCTGTTCCGCGCCACGGCAATTCGCGGTGGGAAAGCTGCCGATCACCCCGTTGCGGCAGGCCGCGACCATGAGCTCGACGCCCGATACCAGAAACATCGGCGCCGCGATCAGCGGCAGAGCAAGACGATCGCGGAAGCGTTGCAGTCGATCCGATGGCATGCATGCCTCCCTCGCGCGGGCTTTGTGGTTTCCTCCCGCAGTCTCTGTGCTAGCGTCGTCAGCAACATTGGCACGCCATAAGCCGGTGACAAAGCAACGAGGAAACATATGCCTGATCCGCTCCACGCATCATCCCCGGCTTGTGCGCAGACGCTACGGGCGCTGTCGCGCTATCCCGACCGCATTGCTTTCGCCTGGCCCGAGGGATCGCTGAGCTATCGGGGTGCCATCGACCTGATCGGACGGATCCAGGGCGTGTTCATGCGGCTCGGCTTGGAGCCCGGCGCCCGCGTAGCCTTCCTCACCGCGAACCGCGCCGACAGCTGGTGCGCCGGCGTCGCCGCCCAATTGGCCCGCCTCTGCATCACCTGGCTCCACCCTCTGGGCTCGCTGGAGGACCAGCTGTTTCAGCTCGAGGATTCCGAAGCCGAGATGCTGGTGGTGGATGCGGCCGCCTTCCGCGACCGCGGCGGCGAGCTCGCCGCGAAGGCCGGCCGGCTCAAGGCGGTCTTCAACATGGGACCGGCCGGCTACGGCGTCGATCTGCTGGCGGCGGTCGAGAGTGCGGGGCACGCCAGCGCACAGTGCCTCGCCGGCTCCGACGATCTCGCCACACTGAACTACACCGGCGGCACCACCGGAAAATCCAAGGGCGCGCTGCGCTATCACCGCGAAAATGCCGGCGCCGCCGGCGCGATCCTGGCCGACTTCGAGATCCCCGAGGCTGCGCGCTACCTCACGGTCGCGCCGATCAGCCATGTCGCGGGCACGAAGGTGCTGCCGACCCTGATGCGCGGCGGCACCGTGCACATGCTGAAAGGCTTCGATCCCGAAGCCGTGCTGTCAACGATCGCACGCGAGCGCATCAACTTCACGCTGTTCGTTCCGACCATGATCTATGTGCTGCTCGATCAGCCCGCGCTCGGCAAGACCGACCTCTCCTCGCTCGAGCTCGTGCTCTATGGCGCCTCCGCGATGTCGCCGAGCCGACTGCTGGAGGGCATCGAACGCATCGGCCCTGTGTTCTCGCAGCTCTACGGGCAGACCGAATGCTATCCCGTCTCGGTGCTGCGCAAGGCCGACCACGATCCCCAGCGGCCGGAGCTGTTCCTGTCCTGCGGCTTCCCGATCGCGGCCTGCGAGGTCAAGATCCTCGACGACAACGACCAGGAGGTGAAGACGGGCGAGGCCGGCGAGATCTGCGTGCGCGCGCCGCATGTGATGGCGGCGTACTGGAAGCGGCCCGATATCACCGCCGAGACGCTGAAGAACGGCTGGGTCCACACCGGCGACATCGCACGTCAGGACGAGCGCGGCTACATGTTCATCCTCGACCGCAAGAAGGACATGATCGTCACAGGCGGCTTCAACATCTTCCCCCGCGAGGTCGAGGACGTCCTGTCGCAGCACGCGGACGTGGCGATGGTCGCGGTCGTCGGCATTCCCGACGAGAAATGGGGCGAAGCCGTCACCGCCATCGTCGTCCCGCGCGAAGGGACGAACCCCAATCCGGACGAGCTGATCAACCTGGTGAAGACGCGGAAGGGCTCGGCGCATGCGCCCAAGCAGATCCAGTTCGTCAAGCAATTGCCGATGACCGGCGTCGGCAAGGTCGACAAGAAGGCGCTGCGCGCGGGCTTTTGGAGCGGGCGAGACCGGATGGTGGGGTAAATACTCCGGAATTCTACGGTGTCGTTGTTGCTTCGGCACCACAGCCCGCAACGGAGTCTGCGACGGCGATGCCCGCGCAATTGCCGGCGAATCAGGGAATCAACTAGACCGCTGACGGGGCTGGGAAGCGGAGAGTGAAATGAGAGTCGCTTCCCTGGAAAGTGCAGTCGCCGCGATCACGTTGATCACGGCCATCATCGTGGTGCTGTGGGGGATCAAGATCTTCTACGGTGTGTGAACTGGCAGGATGCCCTGGTCGAACACGACCTTGCATCCCTTCCGCGGCGGCGGAAGTCTGCCGTTCAATCCCGCGATGCGCGAGATAGCTCTCACACGATCGGTGTCATCGCCCGGCTGATCGCACATAGCGCCTCTCACCGCTTCTCGATCACGAGGCTCTGCACCGCGCGGCCGAAATAGCCTTGGCGGTCGGCGAGGCGTGACATCGCAAGGCCCGCGCCGTCGGGGCCGATCCAGGAATCGCCGTCGAGCAGGATCCACTCGCCGACCGGCTGGCGTGCAAAGCTCACGGTGAGGTCGGCGTTGATGTAGGTCCAGGCACGGAAGTCGAGCGTCGAGGCGGTGCCGTTGGAGAAATCGGCGGCGACCACGGCGCGCATCGCCTGCGAGACGGCCTCGCCTTCGATCAGCGGATGGTCGACACGAAACCAGATCGCGCCGGCGCCGGCCTGGCCGAAGCGGCCGCGCGCGGCGCGCATCGAGACCGATCGCACGAACGGGCTGGTGGCGGCGTGACCGTCCTCGACCAATGAATCCTCCGGCGACGGCAACGTGACCGGAAGTTCCTCGACCTCGTCGGGCAGCGTCAGCGCCTGGCGCCGGATCTTGAGCACGGTGGCGCCGACCACCTGCACGCCGTCGGCGAGCAGCTTGATCCCGCAGAGCTGGATCTTGCGGCCCTCGCGCAAGATTTCGGTGGCGATCGTGAGCGGCGCCACCGGTACCGGGCGCATCAGATCGATGGTCACGCGCGCGACATCCATCGGCACCGCCGCAGGGATGCGCTCAGCCGCCCATGTCACCAGCGATGCCGGTGCCGAGCCGTGCTGCATGCGCCGGTCCCAGGGGCCGGCTGCATCGGGGCTGGTGACGACGTCGTTGCCGTCGACGCGGTAAATGGGGGGCATGCAGCACTCGATCTGGGTGCGATCACAACGGCGGATCGATCGCTTCGTCGTATTCCTTCTTGAAGCGCGCGATCAGCTCGGCCGCCGGCACGACCTTGTCGATGCTGCCGATGCCCTGGCCGCTTCCCCAGATCTCCTTCCAGGCCTTCGGCTTGGCGCGCTCGCCGGAGGCGTCGGTGCCGAAGTTCATCTTGGAGGGATCGGACGTCGGCAGATTTTCGGGGTCCATGCCCGCCGCCAGGATCGAGGGCTTCAGATAATTGCCGTGCACGCCGGTGAAGAGATTGGAATAGACGATGTCGTCGGCGCTCGAGCCCGCGATCATCTCCTTGTACTTCTCGACCGCATTGGCCTCCTTGGTCGCAATGAAGGCCGAGCCGATATAGGCGAAGTCGGCCCCCAGGATGCGCGCGGCGCGGATCGCCTTGCCGTTGCCGATCGCACCCGACAGCGCGATCGGACCGCCGAACCATTTTCGTGTCTCGGCCACGAAGGCCAGCGGCGAGATGGTGCCGGCATGGCCGCCGGCGCCGGCCGCGACCAGGATCAGGCCGTCGGCGCCCTTCTCGATCGCCTTGTGCGCGAATTTCTGGTTGATCACGTCGTGGAAGACGATGCCGCCCCAGCCGTGCACGGCCTGGTTCAGCTCCTCGCGGGCGCCGAGCGACGAGATGATCATCGGCACCTTGTACTTGGCGCAGAGCTGCATGTCGTGGTCGAGCCGGTTGTTCGACTTGTGCACGATCTGGTTGACCGCGAACGGCGCCGACGGCCTGTCGGGATGGGCGCGGTCATAGGCCGCGAGCTCTTCGGTGATCCGCGCCAGCCATTCGTCCAGCAGCTCCGGCGGCCGCGCATTCAGCGCCGGAAACGAGCCGACCACACCCGCCTTGCACTGCGCGATCACGAGATCGGGCACCGAGATGATGAAGAGCGGCGAGCCGATCACGGGGATCGACAGGCGGCCCTTGAACAAGGCAGGCATGGACATTGCGGTACGATCCTCTCAGCCGGTCAAATTGAAGTTGGGAGCCATACCAACAAGGCAATCTTTCCACTGTCAAGTATTGCGTTTTGGCGCCGCAGCGGAGGCCATTGCCGCAATTCCAAGCAGCGGAATTCCTTCACCCGTCATTCCGGGGCGAGGCGGAGCGTCGAGCTATGATGCGCGATTGCGCATCAGAGAATCCATCGGGCGTCAGCACGCGTGGCGAAATGGATTCCGGGCTCGCGCTTCGCGCGCCCGGAATGACAGCGACCGCCTACCCGATCAAATCCGGGTTGATCAGCCGCTCGAACGAGAACATCTCGTCCCACTTCTCCTGCGTCAGCAGCTTGCGTTCGGTCACGACGATCTGGTGCAGCGACTTGCCGGTCTTGTAGCCTTCGCGCGCGATCTCGGCGCATTGCTTGTAGCCGAGCAGCGGCTTCAGCACCGTGACGATGCCGAGCGAGTTCAGCACCATGTTGCGGGTGTGCTCCTCGTTGGCGGTGATGCCGACGACGCAATTCTCGCGCAGGCTGTTGACCGCGCGCTCCATGGTGCGGATCGAGAAGAACAGCGCGAAAGAGATCACCGGCTCCATCACGTTGAGCTGGAGCTGGCCGGCGCTTGCCGCCAGCGTCACCGTGGTATCGAGGCCGATGACGAGGAAGCTGGTCTGGTTGACGACTTCGGGAATGACCGGATTGACCTTGCCGGGCATGATCGAGGAGCCCGGCTGAAGCTGTGGCAGGTTGATCTCGTTCAAGCCCGCGCGCGGACCGGAAGCGAGCAGACGGATGTCGTTGCAGATTTTCGTCAGCTTGCTGGCCGTGCGCTTGAGAACGCCGGAGAGCTGCACATAGGCGCCGGTGTCCGAGGTCGCCTCGACGAGATCGCCGGCGAGGATGAAATCGACGCCTGTGAGCGCGCTGAGGTGCCGGACGGCGAGCTTGGGATAACCGACCGCCGCCGTGACGGAGGTGCCGATCGCGGTGGCGCCGAGATTGATCTCGCGCAGCAGCGCGCGCGCTTCCGAGATGCGGTCGACCTCCTCGCCGATCGTGGTGCCCCAGCCCCGGAATTCCGCGCCGAGTGACATCGGCACCGCGTCCTGCAGATGCGTGCGGCCCATCTTCAGCACCCGCTCGAACTCGCGTCCCTTGGCGAAGAAGGCTTCCTGGAGCTGACGCAACGCCGTCATGTAGCTCTCGAGCCGCAGGATCAGGGCCAGCCGAAAGGCGGTCGGATAGGTGTCGTTGGTGGACTGGCCGTAATTGACGTGATCGTTCGGACTGACGTGCTGGTAGTCACCCTTGGCAAAGCCGAGCGATTCCAGCGCGAGGTTCGCGATCACCTCGTTGGCGTTCATGTTGGTCGACGTGCCGGCACCGCCCTGGATGAAATCGGTGACGAACTGATCCATCATGTCGCCCGCGATGACGCGGTCGCAGCCGAGGATGATGGCGTCCGCGACCTTGGCGTCGATCGCGCCGAGGTCGCGATTGGCCATCGCGGCGGCCTTCTTGACGTAACCGAGCGCCTTCACGAAGTAAGGCTCCTGGTTCATCGGAATGCCGGTGATGTGGAAGTTCTCCTTACCCCGGATGGTCTGGACGCCGTAATAGATGTCGTCGGCGATCTCACGCTGTCCGAGGAAGTCCTGCTCCGTGCGGCTCATGGGCGCTCCTTGGTTCTCGCGCGCCGGCCTTCAGTTCTGGCACAGCGCGCTGGTCACGAAAGTGTCGGTGCGGCAGTCGTCCGGTTTACGTTGCCGGCCCGGGATCAGGACCTTGGCCGAGCATTTTTCCGCGGAGTCGGCGTTCAGGCTCTTGCCTTCCTTGTAGCCCTTGCCCTGGCAGAGCTGGTCGGCCGCCTGCTTGCAGTCGGGCGCGCCGTTCGCAGAGACCGGGCAGATCACGCGCCCTGACACCATGGTCGAAGGCTTGGCCAGCCGCGACAGGTCGTCCATGGTTTCACTGGGGCTTTTGATCGGCGGCAGGATCGAAGGCAGCTTGTCGAACAGCTTGCCCATTTCGTTGATCAGCCCGGGATTCTCCTCGCGCGCCGGCGGCGCCGAGGGAGCGGGCGTCGATGGCGACGGGCCGGCCTGCGCTCCCTGCTGCTGAAGGCCGAGCGCCGGCGGGGCGGATTGCGGCCGGGCCGTCCCTCCGGCAGCGAGCAGCAGCAGCAGCGCTGTCGACATCAGCGTCCCATGCCGTGCCGCCGGATTGCCGGATCGAACCATCATGACGACAACCGTAGCCGAAGCCGGCGCGGCGGCAAAGCGCCGCGGCTCTAGATCAGCTTGATGGCGATAACGAAGCCGAGCACCAGCACGATCGCGCCGAGCGCGACCCACAATCCGAGATGCCGCTCGATCCTGACCCGGATCCAGTCACCGTAGCGGTTGAGCAGGATCGCGACGACGAAGAAGCGTCCGCCGCGCGCGACGATCGAGCACAGGACGAACAGGAGGATGTTGTAGCCGGCAAAGCCCGAGGTGATGGTGACGAGCTTGTAGGGGATCGGCGTCAGTCCTTTGAGCAGGATGATGACCGCACCCCATTCCGCATAGGAGGCGCGGAAGGCGTCAACCTTGTCGGCGAGGCCGTAGACCTGGATCAGCCACTGGCCGACCGAGTCGAACAGCAGCGCGCCAATGGCGTAGCCGACGACGCCGCCGAGCACCGAAGTCACGGTGCAGATCGCGGCATAGAACCAGGCGCGCTGCGGCCGCGCCAGGGACATCGGAATCAGCATCACATCCGGCGGGACCGGAAAGAAGGAGCTTTCGGCGAAGGACACGATGCCCATGATCCAGAGCGCATAGGGCTTGTGGGCGGCGTCGATGCACCAGTCGTACATTCGTTTCAGCATGGCGCCGCGATGAAGCACCATGGGACGGATTTGTCCATCGCCAGTTTTTGAGCGATTTGTGACGTTTCTAGTGGCGCTTGCGCGCGGCACGGCCGTCGAGCGCGACAATAGGCCGCCGCGAGGCCATGCGCGGTGACGCGACTTTGGGCAATTTCGGCGGCGACTTCGGCAGTTTCTCGGCAATTCCGAGCATGTCCTCCCGCCGCGTCATTTCCCGCCAGACGTCCTCGGGGCGCACTCCGGCCGAAGCCCACAGCACGGTGAGATTGTAGAGCAGGTCGGCGCTTTCCCGGATCACGGCCTCGCTATCGCCATTGACCGCATCGATGACGACTTCGATGGCCTCTTCGGCGAGCTTCTTTGCCATTTTTGAGGGCCCACGCTGAAACAGCCGGGCCGTGCGCGATGTTGCCGGATCAAGGTCTCTGGCCGCGAGCACAGCCAGATATAGCCGCTCAAGCGAATCACTCATGGTACGCAAAACTACTCGAAACAAATGGCCGGCGTGTTAACACGCGGCAATGTAAGCAAAAAACAGGCCGCCGCGGCAAGCGCGACGGCCTGTTCGTCGATCAGAATGGCCGATCCGTCAATAGCAGCTGTAGCCGGAATAGCCGTGGGCGCAGGGGTTCTTGTAGCCGCCATAGGTGTAGCGGCGGCCCGAGTCGTAGTAATAGGGACCATAGCCGGGGCCGCTGTAATAGACCGGGCCGCCCTCGTAATAGTAACCCGGACCCGGATCATAGGCGTAGGCATTGCGGCTGGCTGCGATCGCGAGGCCGGTCGCGGCGAGGCCGAACATCGCGGCAGCAGCGGCGCCGCCGCCACCGCCATGCCAATGACGACCGCCAGCGTAAGAGGCGGTGGGTGCAGCGGCAGTCAGGGCCACCACGGCGGCCGTGGCCAGAACGGCCTTGCGGCCGACGAACTTCGAAAGGCTGTCAAACATGATCTGGACCCTCCTTGGGACCTCGATTTGTGCCTGACGACAGGCTGATGTCTGTCAAACACTCACCACCTAAGTAGGTTCCCCAATCCCAACACAAGCTGAACGGGGTTGCGTAACGATGCCGCAAGCCCGCTCATCCGCCGTTCATGTTCGCGCGCGCACGTTCGTCGCGGGCCGGCGCTTGCCAAGCGTCACGAAACCATAACAATGCGGGGCCGGCGCGACCGATGTCCGGATTCAAGACGATCGCCCTTCAGTGCCTGCTGGCCCTTGCAATCTCGTTCGCCGCATCGACCGTGCGCGAAGCAATTGCGGCCGAGAGCGGCACTCCCTCGACCGCCATCCGTTTCACCTTCGACCGTCCTATCGATGCGAGCATGGCGCCATTCTTCCTTGCGGCGAAGGACGGCAGGTTCGGCGCCGAGCATCTCAACGTGTCCTTCAACAGCGCGAGCGGATCGCCAGAGGCGCTCGCACGGCTCGCCAAAGGCGACAGCGAGCTCGCGCTCGTCGACATCAACGAGCTGATACGCTTTCGTGACAAGGACGACGCGGCGCCGGTCAAGGCCGTGTTCGTGCTGTTCGACCGCGCGCCTTACGCGATCGTCGCGCGCAAAAGCCGCGGCATCCGTCTCCTGCCCGACCTCGACGGCAAGACCGTCGGCGTTGCCGACGGCGATCTGTCGATGCGGCTGTGGCCGGCGCTGGCGCAGCAGAACGGCATCAAGGCATCGCACGTCAAATTCCACAAGATCAGTGCCGCGGTGCGCGAGCCGATCCTGTCCGCAGGACAGGTCGATGCCGTCGCCGGGTTCAGCTATCTCTCGGCGGTGAACCTGCGCGATCGCGGCGTACCCGAAGCCGATCTCGTCGTGCTGCGCTATGCGGACTACGGCTGTGAGGCCTACGGCTTTGCCGTAGTCGCCAACACCGCCTTCGCCGCAGCGAAGCCGGATGCCGTGAAAGGCTTCGTCCGCGCCTTGATTGCGGGCATCACCGCGACGGCCAGGGAGCCGGCGCGTGCGGCGGAGGAGGCCGCGAGCCGCATCGAGGACGGCGACCGCAATTTGGAGCTGAAGCGCCTGCACGCGGTCCTTGCCGACAATATCCTGACCGACGAGGTCAAGCGCTACGGCCTCGGCGGCGTCGAGCCGGCGCGCCTGGAACGTTCGATCGATCAGATCGCGCGGGACTTCAAATTCCGCAAACGGCCGACGGCTCGCGACGTCTTCGACGGCCAGTTCCTGCCGCCGCTGGCAGAGCGGCTGATCAACTGAGCAAAACTGAAAGCTTGCGCTGTATCTCGCGGCGGTCCCTGCTTAGAATGTGAGCTCCGTCGTCACCGAGTCCCCGCCCGCATGTCCATCCTCCGACTCTACACCCGCGTTCTCGAGTTGCTCGGCAAGGAGGCGCGGCTGGGCTGGCTGCTCGCGGTCGCCAACCTCCTGCTGGCGGGATCCCAGTTCGCCGAGCCCGTGCTGTTCGGCCGGATCGTCGACGTGCTCTCGGGCAAGACCGTGGCCGGCTCGAGCTCGGCCTGGCCGTTCCTGGTCGCCTGGGTCGCGTTCGGACTGTTCACCATCGTCTGCAGCGCGCTGGTGGCCTTGCAGGCCGACCGGCTCTCGCATCGTCAGCGCCAGGCGGTGCTGACCGATTATTTCGAGCACATCCTGCAGCTGCCCTTGACCTTCCACTCCGGCACCCATTCCGGCCGGCTGATGAAGGTCATGCTCAACGGCACGGACGCGCTGTGGCGGCTGTGGCTCGGCTTTTTCCGCGAGCATTTTGCCGCGATCCTTTCGGTCCTGGTGCTGCTGCCGTTGTCGCTCTACCTGAACTGGCGGCTGGCGATCCTCCTGTTCGTGCTCTGCATCGTTTTCACGGCGCTGACCACCTTCGTGGTGCGCAGGACCTTCGGCATGCAGATGGCGGTCGAGGAGCACTACAGCGAGCTCTCCGCGCGCGCGTCTGATGCGCTCGGCAACGTCGCGCTGGTGCAGAGCTTCGTGCGCGTCGAATCCGAGGTCAAGGGGCTGCGCTCGGTCGCCGACGAGCTGCTGGCCGCGCAGATGCCGGTGTTGTCGTGGTGGGCGCTGGTCACGGTGATCACGCGCGCCTCCACCACCATCACGGTGCTCGCGATCTTCACCCTCGGCATCGCGTTGCACGACCAGGGCCTGACCTCGGTCGGCGAGATCGTGATGTTCGTGAGCTTCGCGACGCTGCTGATCCAGAAGCTCGAGCAGGTGGTCAGCTTCATCAACAACGTGTTCATGGAAGCTCCGCGGCTGCGCGAGTTCTTCAATGTGCTCGACGCCGTGCCCGCGGTGCACGACCGGCCCGACGCAATCGATGCCGGCAGGCTGTCGGGCCTCGTCGAGTTCCACGACGTCACGTTCTCCTATGACGGCAAGCGGCCGGCGATCGAGGACCTCACCTTCACCGCGCTGCCGGGCCAGACCATTGCGCTGGTCGGCCCGACCGGAGCCGGCAAGTCCACCGCGATTGCGCTCCTGCACCGAGCCTTCGATCCGCAATCCGGCGTCATCAAGATCGACGGCATGGACGTGCGCGGCGTCACGTTGACCTCGCTGCGGCGGAACATCGGTGTCGTGTTCCAGGAAGCGCTGCTGTTCAACCGCTCGATCGCGGAGAACTTGCGCGTCGGCAAGCCGGATGCGACCGAGGCCGAGATGCGTAAGGCGGCGGAGCGCGCGCAGGCGCTGGAATTCATCGAACGCAGCGGCGGCTTCGAGACCAATGCCGGCGAGCGCGGCCGCATGCTCTCCGGCGGCGAACGGCAGCGGCTCTCGATCGCCCGCGCCCTGCTGAAGGACCCGCCGATCCTGATCCTGGACGAGGCGACCTCCGCGCTCGACGCGGTCACCGAGGTCAAGGTGAACGCCGCTCTCGACGAAGTGATGAGGGGCCGCACCACCTTCGTGATCGCCCATCGCCTCTCCACCATCCGCAACGCCACGCGCATCCTGGTGTTCGAGAATGGGCGGGTGATCGAAACCGGAACTTTCGATGAACTCGTGGCCAAAGGCGGCCATTTTGCCGAGATGGCCAAGGCCCAGTTCATGGTGCAGGAGAACGCACGGGCCAGCGTGACGGCCGCCGAGGCTGCCGCGACAGCTGTCAAATCCCCCTAGCAAGTCCCGAGAGGACCGTCGAAATTCGGCCTACTTCGTTGCGGAATACCGCGCCGATCCCCCTATTCTCGACGCACCAGCCGGTATAGGTTTGCGACGCCGCAAGCGGCGGCGCTGGATTTCAGAACCGACAATCAGATCACGAGAACCGGCCGTATCAGGCGGATCTCCAAGGACCGGAATCGGATAGTGCACGCCCTTCGCCCGCTGCTTCGCAAATCCCTGTTCAACCTGTTCGCTGCGACGCTCGCCTGTGCCGCGATGCTCGCGCCGCGCACGGCGAGCGCCGAAGCGCTCCTGCTGATCGAGGCCGATAGCGGCAAGGTGCTGCAGGCCGAAAACGCGACCCTTCCCTGGTACCCGGCCTCCGTCACCAAGATCATGACCGCCTATGTGACGCTGAAGGCGGTCAAGGACGGCAGGCTGACGCTTGACACGCTGCTCACGGTGTCGCCGACCGCGGCCTCGCAATCGCCATCGAAGATGGGGTTCCGCCCGGGAACCCAAGTCACCGTCGACAACGCGCTGAAGATGATGATGGTCAAGTCGGCGAACGACATGGCCGTGGTGCTCGCCGAAGGCGTCAGCGGCTCGGTCGACGGCTTCTCCGCGGTGATGAACGACACCGCGAGGAAGCTCGGCATGGCGCAGACGAGCTATGTCAATCCAAACGGCCTGCCCGCCGAAGGCCAGATCACCTCTGCGCGCGACCTCGGCATCTTGGCGCGGTCTTTCCTGCGCGACCTGCCGGAATACGAGTACTACATGCATATCCCGGCGATCCGCTTCGGCAAGCGCGTCACCGGCAATTTCAACAAGCTGATCGGCCGCTATCCCGGCGCCGACGGGTTCAAGACCGGCTTCATCTGCGCCTCCGGCTACAACCTCGTCGCCTCGGCCACGCGCAACGGCCGCCGGCTGATCGCGGTGGTGCTCGGTGCAAACTCCGGCACGGCACGCGCGGTGAAGGCGGCGCAGCTGCTGGAGCGTGGCTTCGCTCCGGACAACCTCACCTGGCTGCGCCCCTCGCTCGGCACGGTCGACAATCTCGTGCCGGTCGATGCCACGCCGCCGAACCTGCGCGACGAGATGTGCGGACCCAACCGCAAGCGGCCGGCCAGCGACGACGACGATGCGCTGATTGCGGCCAGTGGCGGCGCGACCGGATCGGGCTCCGCCACCGGCGGCGCGGCCCAGTTCACCTTCTTCACGGCAGGCCTGCAGCCGCCGCTGATGAAAGCTTCCGAGCTGATGGCCTCGGCTGCGGCTCCGACCGAGCCCGTGCTGGTCTATACCGGCCCGACCCGCACCGGCACCGCCCTGATTGCCGCTGTGGCAGCCGATGCCGACCAGCAGGCCGCGTCCAAGCCGCGCGCCAAGAAGCCGCGCGTCGCCAAGAAGCCAGACGCCGCCGACAAGCCGGCCGATAAGCCCAAGGACACCAAGACCGCGGCGGCCAAGCCGGATGCCAAGCCGACTGACGGCAAGGCGGCCAAGCCGGCCACGCCCCAACCGGCCGCAACCAAGCCGGCTGGCGCCAAGCATGCCGCGACCAAGCCGGATGCGGTGGCGAAGCCCGCCGAGAAGCCTTCGGCCGGCGGCGATCAGGCGGCGAAGCCCGCCAAGCCCAAGGCAGCGACGACCCCCGCCGCGACGAAGCCTCCCGCCGCGGCCAAACCGGCCAACAACAGTTAACGCCGCTCTGCACTAAACCGCAGCCCCGCTTCGCACCTGCGGCAGCACCGTTTTGCGACGATTCCAGTAGCGACGGCCCGACCTTTGCCCTAAGCCACGACGGCTTGCCACCCGTTCCGGCAAGCTGGATACTGGCGACAACGAGGCAAGCCCGAGAACAACGGGCCCTGGTCAATGAGGGGAGTCTTCCATGGAGCGCATCTGGCTCAAGCAATATCCGCCCGGCGTGCCTGCCGATATCGAGCCGACGCAATACGCATCGCTGGTCGACCTGCTGGAGGAGAGCTTCACCAAGTTCGCCGACCGCAAGGCATTCATCTGCATGGACAAGTCGATCAGCTATCGCGACCTCGACCAGATGTCGGTCGCGCTTGCCGCCTACTTGCAGGGCCGCGGGCTGCAGCGTGGCGCGCGTATCGCCATCATGATGCCGAACGTGCTGCAATACCCGGTCGCGACGGCCGCCGTGCTGCGCGCCGGTTTCGCGGTGGTCAACGTCAACCCGCTCTATACGCCGCGCGAGCTCGAGCACCAGCTGAAGGATTCGGGCGCCGAAGCGATCATCGTGCTGGAGAACTTCGCCCACACCGTCGAGCAGGTGATCGCGAAGACGCAGGTGAAGCACGTCATCGTCGCCAGCATGGGCGACCTGCTCGGCTTCAAGGGCGTGATCGTCAACCTCGTCGTCCGCCGGGTCAAAAAGATGGTACCGGCCTGGTCGTTGCCGGGCTCGGTCTCCTTCAACGACGCGCTGTCCGCCGGCCGTGGCATGACGTTCAACAAGCCGAAGCTGTCGCCCGGTGACGTCGCCTTCCTGCAATATACCGGCGGCACCACCGGCGTCTCCAAGGGCGCCACGTTGCTTCATCGCAACATCGTGGCCAACGTCTTGCAGAACGATGCCTGGCTGCAGCCGGCGCTCGCTTCGCCGCCGCATGTCGAGCAGCTCATGATCGTCTGCGCGCTGCCGCTCTATCACATCTTCGCGCTGACGGCCTGTTATCTGCTGGCTGTGCGCGCCGGCGGCTGCAACCTGCTGATCCCGAACCCGCGCGACATACCCGGCTTTATCAAGGAGCTGGCGAAATACCAGGTCAACACCTTCCCGGCCGTGAACACGCTCTACAACGCCTTGATGAACCATCCCGACTTCAAGAAGCTCGACTTCTCCAAGCTGAAGATCTCGAACGGCGGCGGCATGGCGGTGCAGCGCCCCGTTGCCGAGCAATGGAAGAACATCACGGGCTGCAGCATCGCCGAGGGCTACGGCCTGTCGGAGACGTCGCCTGTCCTGACCTGCAATCCGCCGACTGCGACCGAGTTCGCCGGCTCGATCGGCATCCCCGTGCCGTCGACTTACATCTCGATCCGGGACGACGAGGGCAACGAGGTCCCGCTCGGCCAGGCGGGCGAGATCTGCGCCAAGGGCCCGCAGGTGATGTCGGGCTACTGGAACAGGCCGGAAGAGACCGCCAAGGTGATGACCGCGGACGGCTATTTCCGCACCGGCGACATCGGCGTGATGGACGAGAAGGGCTATATCAAGATCGTCGACCGCAAGAAGGACATGATCCTGGTCTCCGGCTTCAACGTCTATCCGAACGAGGTCGAGGAAGTCATCGCGAGCCATCCAGGCGTGCTCGAATGCGCCGTGATCGGCATCCCCGATTCCAAGTCGGGCGAAGCGGTGAAGGCCTTCGTGGTGAAGAAGGATCCGAACCTCACGGCGGATGCCGTGATCAAGTTCTGTCACGACCAGCTCACCGGCTACAAGGTGCCCAAGCACGTCGAATTCCGCAATGACCTGCCGAAGACCAATGTCGGCAAGATCCTGCGTCGGCAGCTGCGCGACGAGAAGAAGGCGGAGGCGGCGTAAGGCGCGCCTCCATTCATGGCTGACGCCCGCGACATCACGCCATCAGGCGTTCTCGCCTTCTGGCGAGAGGCCGGGCGCCAACGCTGGTACGAGCGCAGCGATGATTTCGATGCGGAGATACGACGCCGCTTTCTCTCGCTGTGGCAGAAGGCAGCCGCCGGCGAGCTTGCCTCATGGGAGACAAGCGACGACGGCGTGCTGGCACTCGTCATCGTGCTCGACCAGTTTCCCCGCAACATGTTTCGCGGCACGCCGCAGGCCTTTGCCAGCGACGCACAGGCGCGCGACGTCGCCCGCCGCGCCATCGCGCGCGGCGTCGATCGCAGGGTCGATCCCCTCCTGCTGGAATTCCTCTATTTGCCCTTCATGCATTCCGAGCACCTGGCCGACCAGTTGCATTGCGTCGCGCTGTTTCGAAACACCGACAATACCGAAAGCCTGAAATACGCGCGCGACCACGCCGATATCATCGCGCGGTTCGGCCGCTTTCCCCACCGCAACCGTCTCCTCGGCCGCGACACCACCGAGGAGGAGCAGGCCTTCCTCGACGGCGGCGGTTTTGCCGGCTGATGACATCACGGTGAACGGCCGCCATCCTCGCCGCTTCCGCCACTGGCAATATTGTGCAGGCCCGCCGCCCGGTCTAAAAAGCGGGACCGATTTTCAGGGAGAGTGACGATGGCGATCCAGATTGGCGACAAGCTGCCCGAGGCGAAATTCCGCGTGATGACGGCGGAAGGCCCGCAGGTGAAGACCACCGACGACATCTTCAAGGGCAAGAAGGTGGCGCTGTTCGCGGTCCCCGGCGCCTATACCGGCACCTGCCACAAGATGCATCTGCCGAGCATCTTCCTCAACGCCTATGCCATGAAGGACAAGGGTGTCGACACCATCGCCATCGTCTCCGTCAACGACGCCTTCGTCATGAACGCCTGGAAGCGCGACACCGACCAGCGCGACGAGGCCGTCTTCCTCGCCGACGGCAATGCCGACTTCACCAAGGCGATCGGCATGGAGCTGGACGCCTCCGCCAACGGCCTCGGCATCCGCTCCAAGCGCTATTCGATGCTGATCGAGGACGGCGTGGTCAAGAAGCTGAACCTCGAGGCGATGCCCGGCAAGGTCGAGGTCTCCGGCGGCGATACGCTGCTCGGGCAGCTGTGAGGCGCCACCGGTCTTAGCCACACATGACGCTGTCATGCCCCGCGAAGGCGGGGCATCCAGTACGCCGAGGCTTCTCGGTTGAATCAGAAACGTATCGGAGTACTGGATCGCCCGGTCAAGCCGGGCGATGACAGTGGTGAATGAGGCGACGATGGCGCCCCCTACTCCCTCACCCGCTGCTGCAACCGCGCCATGACGATGCCGTCGCGCGCCAGCTGGTCGGCGCGCTCGTTCTCGGGGTGGCCGGCGTGGCCCTTGACCCAGTGCCAGCGGACCTCGTGCTGCTTCAGCGCTGCGTCGAGGCGCTGCCATAGCTCGACATTCTTCACCGGCTTCTTGTCGGCGGTGCGCCAGCCGTTGCGCTTCCAGCCGAAGATCCAGCCGGTGATGCCCTGCCGGACATACTGGCTGTCGGTGTAGAGGTCGACCGTGCACGGCCGCTTCAGCGCTTCGAGCGCCGAAATCGCCGCCATCAATTCCATCTGGTTGTTGGTGGTGTGCGGCTGGCCGCCGTTCAGCTCTTTCTCCTTGTCGCCGAACTTCAGGATCGCGCCCCAGCCGCCCGGCCCGGGATTTCCGGAGCAGGCGCCGTCGGTATAGATCGTGACATTGGGTAGCTCGCTCACGCCACCAGCCCCGACGGCATCAGCCCATAATCGCGCACGCTCGTCACGCTCTGATGGAAGCGCAGCTTGCGGACATACTCGAGCGGATCCTTCGGCTTGACCAGCGCGCCTGCGGGCACGTTGAGCCAGTCGACCAGCCGCGTCAGCAGGAAGCGGATCGCCGCGCCCCGCGCCAGCAGCGGCAGCGCGGCCTCTTCGGCTTCGCTCAGCTTGCGCACCCGGCCATAGGCGTTGAGGAAGGCACGCGCCTTGGTGACGTTGAAGGAATGATCCGGCTCGAAGCACCAGGCGTTGAGGCAGATCGCGACGTCATAGGCCAGCATGTCGTTGCAGGCGAAGGTGAAGTCGATGATCCCCGAGAGCTTGTCGCCGAGGAAAAAGACGTTGTCGTTGAAAAGGTCGGCGTGGATCACGCCTTCGGGCAGGTTGCTCGGCCAGACGCCGCTCGAGAGATAATCAAGTTCGGCGGCAAGAAAATCGCGCAGACCGGGCTGCACCTCGTCGGCGCGGCTTGAAGCTGCGTCGAACAGCGGCCGCCAGCCGGAAACCGAGAGCGCATTGGTGCGCTTGATCGCAAAATTCGCGCCTGCCAGATGCATCTTCGCCAGCCCCTCGCCGACCCCGGCGCAATGGGTCGCGTTCGGCTTGCGCGGCCAGACGCCTTCGAGGAAGGTGATGATCGCTGCGGGCCGGCCTGCTAGCTCGCGCAGCGCCTCGCCGTCTCTTGCCTTCACAGGCAGCGGACAATTGACGCCGTGCTCGGCCAGATGCGTCATCAGCGCGAGAAAGAACGGCAGATCGTTCCTTGCCACGCGCTTTTCGTACAGCGTGAGGATGAACGAGCCTTTGCTTGTGTGCAGCAGGAAGTTGGAATTTTCGACGCCCTCGGCGATGCCCTTGTAGGAGAGCAATTCGCCGAGATCGTATTGCTTCAGGAAATCCGCAAGCTCGTCGGCGGCGACGTCGGTGTAGACCGCCATCAAGGTCTACTCGGCGGCAGCTTCGGGGCGCACCTGACGCGGCAACGGGAAGAACTCGTTCTCTTCCGCGGCCGAGACCGTCTCCACGTGCAGCGTGTAGCGCTCGGCGAAGGCGTCCATGATCTCCTCGACGATCACCTCAGGCGCGGACGCGCCAGCGGTGATGCCAAGGCTCTTGATGTTGCCGAACCTGGTCCAGTCGAGGTCCGCGGCGCGCTGCGCCAGCACCGCGATCTTGCAGCCCTCGCGCTCGGCAACCTCGCGCAGGCGCTGCGAGTTCGACGAGTTGGGAGCACCGACCACGATGAGCGCGTCCACCACCGGCGCCACCTTCTTCACCGCGAGCTGGCGGTTGGTGGTGGCGTAGCAGATGTCTTCCTTGTGCGGCCCGTTGATGTTGGGGAAGCGTTCCTTGAGCAGCGCGACGATCTCCGCGGTGTCGTCGATCGACAGCGTGGTCTGCGTCACGAAGGCGAGGTTGTTGGGGTCCTTCGGCGTGATGGTCTTGGCATCCTCGGCGGTCTCGATCAGGGTCACTGCGCCGGGCGGCAGCTGGCCGAGCGTACCGACTACCTCGGGATGGTGGGAATGGCCGATCAGGAAGATCTCGCGGCCGCGCTTGAAATGGATCGCGGCCTCGCGATGCACCTTGGTCACCAGCGGGCAAGTCGCATCCAGCGAGAACAGGTTGCGGGACTGGGCGTCGGCCGGAACCGATTTCGGTACGCCATGGGCCGAGAACACCACCGGGGCGGTGGTATTCTCGGGGATTTCGGCGAGCTCCTCGACGAAGATGGCGCCCTTCTTCTTCAACCCATCGACGACGTACTTGTTGTGCACAATCTCGTGGCGAACATAGACGGGGGCGCCGTACTTATCGAGCGCCCGTTCCACGGTGTCGATCGCCCGGACCACCCCGGCACAGAAGCCGCGGGGAGAACAAAGCACGATCTTGAGGTCTGGTTTGGCTGACATTGAGCGATCTCGGGACCGAATCACCCGATCGCGTTCTGCCGGGGCGGTCGATGGATGGGAATTTGGCTTAAAACTGTCGGCTTGAACCTTACAGCGGTTCAAAGGGAATTGGGCCCCCTTTCGGGCGGTGTCAAGGCACTATCTATAGCAGAACCATTGCATGGCTACCCCCTCCGGGCTTATATAGCGCGAATTCCCTGTCATCGCTGATGACCACCGGTTTCGCCTCCAGAGGGGTGGGCGAAGCACAAAGGAGATTTGCCATGAGCAACGCACCTCTGATGCCCAAGGCGACCGCCGTTTGGCTGCTCGACAACACCGCGCTGACCTTCGACCAGGTCGCCGATTTCACCAAGATGCATCCCCTCGAGGTGCGTGCCATCGCCGACGGCGACGCCGCCCAGGGCATCAAGGGCATGGATCCCCTCTCCAATGGCCAGCTGACCCGCGAGGAAATCGAGAAGGGCGAGAAGAACCCGGACTACCGGCTCCGCCTCCAGGAGAGCAAGGTGGTGCTGCCGCCCCAGCCCAAGCGCAAGGGCCCGCGTTATACCCCGGTCTCGCGCCGCCATGAGCGCCCGAGCGCCATCCTCTGGCTGCTGCGCAACCATGCGGAGCTCAAGGACGCCCAGATCATGCGCCTGGTCGGCACCACCAAGAGCACGATCGCGAGCGTGCGCGACCGTACCCACTGGAACACCTCGGCGCTGACCCCGATCGACCCGGTCACGCTCGGCCTGTGCTCGCAGATCGAGCTCGATTTCGAGGTGCAGCGCGCGGCGAAGGAGAAGCCGATCGACGCAGCCTATGGCGGCGCCACCCTGCTGCCGGCCTCCGAGACCACCCGCAAGGACGAGTACGAGCCCGCGGAGAAGTCCAGCGACGACCTCAACGTCGACGCCGTGTTTGCCAAGCTGAAGACGCTCGGCGGCAAGAAGCACGAGGACGAGGAGGAGTAATTCCTCCCGTTCATCCACCATCAACGCGAACGCGGCAGGAAAACCTGCCGCGTTTTGTTTGTACGCCCGAGCTGGGCTTCAGGTCAGAACTTGTAGGTCACACCCGCGCCGACCAGCCACGGATCGATATGCGCGGTGCCGGTGACCGGCAGGCCGGAGACGATGGCGCTGTAGTTCGGGCGCAGCCAGAGCTTCTTGACGTCGACATTGAGACCCCAGTGCCGGTCGATCATGTAGTCGAAGCCGAACTGGACGGCGCCGCCCCAGGCGTTGCTGACGTGCAGGTTGGTGGTGGTGGCGACGATCGCGGGCGGACCGGCGATCGCGGAAGGCGCATTGGCCGCGGAATTGTTGAAGAACACGGTGTAGTTCACGCCCGCGCCGACATACGGCTTGAACGCGCCGAACTGGTCGAAGTGATATTGCAGCGTCAGCGTCGGCGGCAGCAGCGTGGTCTTGCCGATCGGCAGATTCGCGAGCGAGCCGGTGCCGCTGATCGAATGCCTGGTCACGCCCAGGATCAATTCGGCAGCGATGTTCTTGGTGAAGAAATAGCTGATGTCGAGCTCGGGGACGACCTGGTCGCTGATCGACAGGCCTGAATTCGGCGACGACAGCGAAGGCACGCCCGCGACATTGACGGTGCTCCCGCCCGCATCCGGCAATACGCCGAGCACCCGCAGGCGGATCATCCACGGATTGAACGCCTCCACCGGCACCGGCGCCTTCTTGTAGACCGGCAGATCTGCCGCCTGCACTGATGCAAAAGTGCCCACGAGCATCGCGCCGAGCGTCGCGACCCGCGCCAAGTTTCTTATCGTTCCATCCATTTTCAATCCCCTTCAACCATGTCGACGCGTCGTTGCGCGACATCAGCGTCAGAGCAGAAAGAGGATGGTGAAGGATTTGATGCCGATCAAACCAGGACTATCGCGACGCGATTTGGCCCCCGGCGTTGCAGATGTGTCACGGAAACCGCGAATGCGAAGCGGGTGGCGCGGCAGCATAGTGCCGCAGCTCACATCACGGGCGCACGGGGTTGTTCAGCATGTACTCGCCGAGATCGCGCTGGCGGCGGTCGGCGCGCGCGGTGGCCGCGTTGCGCTGGACGTCGCGGTCCTTGCGGCAGGCTACGTATTCCGGCGAGCCCTGCGCATAGCCGCGGCTCTGGCAGACGGCGTCGTCATCATCGCCGCCCGCCGCCACCGGATTCTGGTAGCGCGCCGAGCAGGCGGAGAGAGCGACGGCGAGAGCTAAGGCGGTCAGCAGGCGTGGCGCGGCGGCAAGTGGCATACGAGGTCCCCTATCGGCCGGCCCTGTTTAGCGCGGAATGCGGAGATTGTAAGTCCCTGGACGCCGTTCCACGCTCGCTGTCGTTCCCCGCACAGGCGGGCGATGACAGTGGAGAGCGGTGAAGCAACGCCCTTCCCGCCCCGGGATGACGCTTCGCCTCACATCCGTCCCTTCAGCGCCTCGCCGATCTCCTCGAGTGCCTTGGGATCCTCGATCGTCGCCGGCATGGTCCAGGATTCTCCGTCGGCGATCTTCTTGATGGTGCCGCGCAGAATCTTTCCGGAGCGCGTCTTGGGCAGGCGGCCGACGGTGATGGCGAGCTTGAACGCGGCGACCGGGCCGAGCTTGTCGCGCACCAGCGCGACGATCTCCTTCTCGATCTCGGCCGGCGGGCGCTTCACGCCCGCTTTCAGCACCAGGAAGCCGCAGGGCACCTCGCCCTTGATCGCGTCCTTGACGCCGAGCACGGCGCATTCGGCGACATCGGGATGCGAGGCCAGGATCTCCTCCATGCCGCCGGTGGAGAGGCGATGCCCGGCGACGTTGATGATGTCGTCGGTGCGGCCCATCACGAAGATATAGCCGTCCTCGTCCTTGTAGCCGGCGTCGGAGGTTTTGTAATAGCCGGGGAATTCGCTCAGGTAAGCCTCCTTGAAGCGCGCGTCCTGATTCCACAGCGTCGGCAGGCAGCCCGGCGGCATCGGCAGCCTGATGACGATCGAGCCCATGGTGTTGGGGCCGACCGGCTTTGCCGCTTCGTCGACGACATCGACCTGATAGCCCGGCATCGGCACCGTCGGCGAGCCGTGCTTCACCGGCAGCATGCCGAGGCCGACCGGATTGCCGGCGATGCACCAGCCGGTCTCGGTCTGCCACCAATGGTCGATCACCGGTACCTTCAGCTGCTGCTCCGCCCATTCCACGGTCGGCGGATCGGCGCGCTCGCCGGCGAGGAACAGGGTACGGAATTTCGAGAGGTCGTACTGCCGGATGAATTTCCCTTCCGGGTCTTCCTTGCGGATGGCGCGGAAGGCCGTCGGCGCGGTGAAGAAGGCCACCGCCTTGTGCTCGGAGATCACGCGCCAGAACGCGCCGGCGTCGGGCGTGCCGACCGGCTTGCCCTCGTACATGATCGTGGTCGCGCCATGCAGCAGCGGGCCGTAGACGATGTAGCTGTGGCCGACCACCCAGCCGATGTCGGAGCCGCACCACCAGACCTCGCCCGGCTTGACGCCATAGAGGTTGAACATCGACCATTTCACCGCGACGAGATGCCCGCCATTGTCGCGCACGACGCCCTTCGGCACGCCTGTTGTGCCCGAGGTATAGAGGATGTAGAGCGGGTCTGTCGCGGCGACAGGCACGCAAGCCGCGCGCTTGCCGTCGTTCAGCGCCTTGCGGCGCAGGCTGGCCCAGTCGTAATCGCGGCTCGGCGTCATCTCGCAGGTGAGCTGCGGACGCTGCAGCACGATGCAGGCCTTCGGCTTGCTGCTGGCAAGCTTGATCGCCTCGTCGAGCAGCGGCTTGTACTGCACGATGCGGCCGGGCTCGATGCCGCAGCTAGCGGACAGGATCAGCTTGGGCTGCGCATCGTCGATGCGGGTGGCAAGCTCCTTCGCGGCAAAGCCGCCGAACACCACCGAGTGCACCGCACCGAGCCGCGCGCAGGCGAGCATCGCGACCACCGCCTCCGGCACCATCGGCATATAGAGGATGACACGATCGCCTTTGGCGACGCCGAAATCCTGCATGATTGCGGCGAGCGCCCGGACCTCGTTCAGCAGTTCGGCATAGGTGAGCTTGGTGACCGAGCCCGTCAGCGGCGAATCATGGATCAGCGCGACCTGGTCGGCGCGGCCGCGCTCGACGTGGCGGTCGAGGGCGTTGTAGCAGGTGTTGACGACGCCGCCGGCAAACCAGCGGCCGTAGGTTCCTTGCGAGGGATCGAAGACCTTCGTCGCAGGCTCGATCCAGTCGATCTCCTTCGCCGCCTCGGCCCAGAAGCCCTCGGGATCGGCCAGCGAGCGCGCATGGACTTCATGATAGCTGCTTTTGCCCTGGATATTCATTCCCGCGCTCCCGTTCCCTTGATTCACCTGGCTTGAACCTCGTGGCAGGACAGGCGCCCCGCCATGACCAGGATCAATTGCCGGCCTTGTTGGAGCCCATTTTCCCGGGAACGGGCCGCGGTTCAAGGTGAAAAGGATGGGTTTTTGGCGGAGAGGTGTGAAGCTTGCGCGGCATCGGCAGTCGGCTCCCTCGTTGGGGTGGGGGTGTCTCCGCGTTGGGATCGTGCAAGATCCATGAGGTCCCCAAGAGGAGAGAGCCCTCACCCGCCGCGCTCTCCGAGCGCGTCGACCTCTCCCGCAGGCGGGAGAGGTTACGGAACCAGCCGCAAGGCTTCAGCTCCTTCGCCTCTCAGCTCTCCATCGCGTTCAGCCGCTGCAAGCGGTCCTGCATGATCTTCTTCAGATCGTATCCGGGGCGGCGGAAGCTCGCATTGCGCGTCGTGAGGAACTCGCGCTGGGTCTTGCGCAGGTCGCTAGCGGAACGTCCTTTGGAAGCCCTCAGCACGCGTTCATAGGTCTCGGCGATCTGACGGTCGAGCACGCCGAGCTGCGGATCGGCGCAGATCACTTTCTCGACCTCGCGCTTGGCGGTCGCGCACTTGAAGGACGGACCGCTATCGTCGGCCGAGCGCGCATGCATTGGGCCCGGCGACGCCGCGCCGAACCTGGCGATCTCGGCAATCATGCTGCGGCGGCCGTTCGCTGCATTCTCGTTGCCGGGATCCAGCTTCAGCGCCGTCTCATAATCGGCAAGCGCCTTCTTGCGCTCGCCCATCTTCTTGTAGAGCACCGCGCGGTTGTTGTAGGTCTTGGCGAAATTCGGATCGAGCTTCAGCGCAGCCTCGTAGTCGCTCAGCGCCGCCCCGAGCTCGCCTTTGAACTGGTAGGAGTCGCCGCGGTTTGTCAGGAAGTTGGCGCGCTGCTCCCGCCGGATCGCCTGGTCGTAATCGGCAATCGCCTTGTCGTACTCGCCCATCGCAGCATAGGTCAGGCCGCGGTTGTCGTAATATTCCGGCACCTTCGGGTCGAGCCTGATCGCCTCGCCGTCGTCGGCGACCGCCTTGTCGAGCTGGCCGAGCTTCTTGTAGGCCGCGCCGCGATTGGTGTAGGTGCGCGCGCGGTCGGGATCGAGCCGCAGCGCCTCGTCGAAATTTCTGATCGCCTTCTCGTTGTCGCCGCCGAGATAATAGGCCACACCGCGGTCGGACCAGGCTTGCGCATCGTCCGGCTTCAGCTTGATCGCCTGGTCGTAATCGGCGAGCGCGCGGTCGAGGCGGCGCTGATTGGTGTAGACGACGCCGCGCAGCTCGTAAGCTTCGGCATCCTGAGGGTCGAGCTCGATCGCCTTGGTCAGATCCGCCGCGGCCCGATTGAGGTCGCCGCCGGCCTCGCGCAGGAGATCGCCGCGCACGCGCCAGGCCTTCGCGTTCTTGCCGTCGAGCGCGATGGCGCGGTCGAGATCCCGCAGCGCCTGTGACTGGCCTCCAAGGGTCTGCGCATTGGCTTCGGCGCGGACGACGAGGGCCGCGCTGCGTTCGGCGGCCGAATTGGCGGTCTGGTCGATGATGGCGCTGCACGCGGAGATCAACTCAACCGGGGCGGCCTTGCTTCCCAGCACGCACTCGGTGCTCGCCGCGGCGGGAGCCGCGAGAACGAAACTCATGGCCGCGCCGAGAAAGAGGGCGCGAAGCGAGATTTTGGCAGGCGAAAGCGCTTGCGCGGAGGCGTGAGTGCCGCACATGACATAGGGCTCCGTGACGTCGGGTTCTCACCGTTGTCGCAGCTGGCAAGCGATGGGTTCAAACCGGGCCTGGGAGGGACGGAGCGCTGCCGGCTCTCCCTCGCCCTGCTTGGGCAGGACTATCGCATATGAGATGTGGCTATGGGCACCGGCTGTCTCCACAGCGTCATGGCCGGGCTCGTCCCGGCCATCCACGCCTTTTCACAGGGCACAAAGAACGTGGATGCCCGGGACAAGCCCGGGCATGACGACCCCTGCAATATTCAAATGCGATTGCCCTGCCGCTTGCGGGGAGAGGCGAAAATCTCAATATCCATCCACACCGTTCAGCCGCTGCAAGCGCTGCTGCATCGCCTTCTTCAGGTCGTATCCCGGCCGGCCGAAATCGGCATTGCGGCGCGCGATGAACTCGACCTGCTCGCGCTGGAGCGCTTTGGCCTCGGCCGCATTGCGCGCCTCCCGGATCGCACGGGCATTGGAGGCAAAGACCTCGCGATCGAGATCGGCGAGCTCGCGATTGCCGCAGATCGCCCGTTCCACCGCCCGACGCGCTCGCCCGCAATTGAAGCTGGGCTTGCCGGCGACCGCCATCTGCGCGCCGATCCGCTCGATCTCGCGCGCCATCGCCTTGTGATTGGCTTTGGCCTTCTCGTGGTTCGGATCGATCCTGAGCGCTGCGCCGAAATCCTGCACCGCCTTCGGCTTGTCACCCTTCTTCAGCCAGAGTTCGCCGCGCGCATTGAAGACGTCGGCAAGGCCGGGATCGAGCAGAAGAGCACGGCTGTCGTCGGCGATGGCATGGTCCACCTGATTGTGCCGCGCATAGAGCGCACCGCGCGCGATCAGAGCCTTGATCAGATCGGCCTTCGTCGTCTTCTCGTTGTCGATCACTTCGGCGCAGGCAGTGGCGGCCTTGTCCATGTCATCGGCTGCGGCCGCGGCGAGGCAGGGCGCGACATCGACCTGCGTCACAGCCACCGGCTCGCCGCCGGTCGCGGCATCGGCCGGGGCGAACGATAGCGCATAGAGCAGTCCGGCGCCGATCAGCTGAATGAGAAAACGCATGCGTTGCAGTCGAAGCCTTGTCGTCGATGTTAAGCTCTTGCCTTGAAGCCGCACTATCCATCATACGGCCGGATTGGTGCTAGCTTGTGGCGCCGCTGAAATCGGCTTCGGGGATCATCGTGTCGACATTCGAATGGATCATTGTGTTGCTGCTCGGCGCGGTTGGCTTATCGGCGCTGGCGCGGCGGATCAAGGTGCCCTACCCGACCTTTCTCGCCATCGGCGGCGCGCTGATCGCCTTCGTGCCGTCGAGCCCGTCCTGGACGCTGGAGCCGGACCTCGCCCTTGCCCTTTTTGTCGCGCCGGTCCTGCTCGATGCCGCCTTCGACACGTCGCTGCGCGACCTTCGCAAGAACTGGGTTCCGGTCTCGACCCTGGTGGTGGCTGCGGTCGGCCTCACCACGGCCGCCGTGGCCTATGTCGCGCACCGGCTGATGCCCGACATGCCCTGGGCCGCCGCGGTCGCGCTCGGCGCCATCGTGGCGCCGCCGGATGCGGCCGCTGCGGTTGCGATCCTGAGCCAGGTCAAGCTGCCCCACCGCATGGTCAAGGTGCTGGAGGGCGAAAGCCTGCTCAACGATGCCAGCGCGCTGCTGATCTATCGCATCGCCGTCGGCGCGGTCGCCACCGAGCATCTGACCTGGAGCCAGGTCGCCCCGACCATGGCGCTGGCGCTGGTCGGCAGCGTCATCGCTGGTCTGGCCGCAGGCCGCATCATTCCGCTGTTCATGGAGCGGGTGACGGAGGCGCCGAGCGCCATCATCGTGCAGTTCGCCACCACCTTCATGGTCTGGATCGCCGCCGAGCATCTCGGTCTCTCCGGCATCCTCACCATCGTGGTCTACGCCATCACGGTCGCGCGCACCGCACCGGCGCGCATCCCGGCGCGGCTGCGGGTGCCGTCCTATGCGGTGTGGGAGACGACCGTGTTCGTGCTCAACGTGCTCGCCTTCATGCTGATCGGCATGCAGATGCGGCCGATCTGGACGCGGCTGGATGCGGACGTGCGCTGGGAATATTGCGTGGCCGCCGCCTGGATCCTGCTTACGGTGATCCTGGTACGCCTGTTCTGGGTGACGTTCTATCGCACGAGCCTGCGGGTGCTGATCGCGCAGGGGCTCTATCATCCCAAGGATCCGCAGCAGGTGGCCTCGCCCAAGGGCGGGCTCATCATCTCCTGGTGCGGCATGCGCGGCCTCGTCACGCTCGCCACCGCCTTTGCCCTGCCGGAAAACTTTCCCTATCGTGACTTCATCGTCTTCATCGCGTTTGCGGTGGTGCTGGGATCGCTGGTGATCCAGGGCCTGACGCTGCGGCCGCTGATCCTCGCTTTCAACCTCAAGGACGACGATCCCGTCGGCATCGAGGTCGCCCGCGGCCGCGCCGTGGCCTATCGCGCCGCGCTCGATGCGATCGAGAGCGATCCGTCGGAGGAGGGGGAAATCCTGCGGCTCGAATATCGCGCCATCCTGATGCAGGCCGAGACCGATCCCAACGGCGGCATCAGCAACGGCGAACTGCCCGCCGATCCCCTGCGCCGCCGCGCTATCGAGGCCGCGCGCAAGGCGATCTTCGACCTGCGCGCCACCGAGGTGATCGGCGACGATGCGTTTCATCGGCTCGAGGAGGAGCTCGATCGCGCAGAATTGAGCGCCGGCGGATGATGTCTCTCCGCTGTCGTCCCGACAAGAGTTTGGGCGCTCTGCAATGTGCGCCGAGTCACACGCAGCATCCCGCAGCTTGAACCAAACCCCGCCTCTCCAGACTCACCCCTGATGACGACCCTGATTGACGACCGTCGTGTACGCGCGCGTGATGCGTCGCCTGCACGATATTTTTATCTCCACATGGCGCTCGCCTGCGCCGCCACTGCCTTTCTCGGCTTCGCACCGACCTATTGGGTGCCGCTCGCTCACCGGACATTGTCCGCAAGCCCGGTGATCCATTTTCACGGACTCTTGTTCTTCACCTGGTCGCTTTATTTCGTGCTCCAGACCTGGCTCGCGGCCTCCGGCCGCGTGGTCAATCACCGCTCGTTCGGCATTGTCGGCGTCTCGCTTGCGACCGCGATGGTCATTTCTGGCTTCTTCGCGTCCGTGACCTCGATGAAGAACGCCGCGGCGCTCGGACAGGCCGATGCAGGCATCGCCTTCTCGATCGTGCCGCTGAGCGGCATCGCATTCTTTGCCGTGGTGTTCGCGCTCGCCATCATGAACGCGCGCAGGCTCGAGGTTCACAAGCGCCTGATGCTGCTCGCGGCGGTCTCGATCCTCGACGCCGCGATCGCGCGCTGGTTCCTGACCTTCCTCGCACCATCAGGACCGCCCGGCCCGCCGCCGGTGCCCGTGACGATCGCGCCTGCTGTGGTCGCCTCCATTCTGCTTGTCGTCGCCATGGTGCGCGACTGGCGCGCCGAGGGCCGCGTGCATCCGGTATACATCACGGGCACGCTCGCGCTTCTGGCGGTGAAGGTGCTCAACTGGCCGGTCAGCGAAACGGCGGCGTGGCACGCATTTGCCGGCGGCATCCTGGCGCTGGCGCAGTAGGCGACCAACACGCCGCTGTCGTCCCGAGCATCAAATCCGTCATGCTGGGAGAGGTTGCACCCGTCACGGTGGAGCCTAGAACCGCGGCAAATCCGGGAACGCCAGCTTGCCCGCGTGGACGTGCATGCGGCCGAGCTCGGCGCAGCGGTGCAGGGTCGGAAATACTTTTCCGGGATTGAGCAGGCCCTGCGCATCGAAGGCGCATTTCAGGCGCTGCTGCTGGTTGAGGTCGATCTCGCTGAACATGTCGGGCATGAGGTCGCGCTTCTCGATGCCGACGCCGTGCTCGCCGGTGAGCACGCCGCCGAACTCGACGCAGGCGCGCAGGATATCGGCGCCGAAGGCTTCGGCGCGTTCGATCTCGCCGGGCTTGTTGGCATCGTAGAGGATCAGGGGGTGCAGATTGCCGTCGCCGGCATGGAACACGTTGGCGCAGCCGAGCTGGTACTTTTCCGAGAGCTCGCGGATGCGCGCCAGCGCCTTCGGCAGCGCGCCGCGCGGAATGGTGCCGTCCATGCAGAGATAATCGGGCGAGATGCGGCCCACGGCGGGGAACGCGGCCTTGCGGCCGGCCCAGAACAGGTTGCGCTCGGCCTCGGAATTGGAGATCTGCAGCGTCACCGAGCCGCAGCCTCTCGCGATGGTCTCGACACGCGTGATCAGCTCGTCGACCTCGATCTTGGGCCCGTCGAGCTCGATGATGAGCAGCGCTTCGACATCGAGCGGGTAGCCGGCATGGACGAAGGCCTCCGCGGCGTGGATCGCGGGCTTGTCCATCATCTCCATGCCGCCGGGGATGATGCCGGCGCCGATGATGCGGGCCACGCATTCGCCGGCCGCCTCGACTTGCGCAAAGCCGACCATCAGCGCCCGCGCCGTTTCCGGCTTCTGCAGGATGCGCACCGTGATCTCCGTGATGACGCCGAGCAGGCCTTCCGAACCGGTGATGACGCCCATCAGGTCATAGCCGGGATTCTCGCAGCCCTTGCCGCCGATGCGCAGGATCTCGCCGCTCATCAGCACGATCTCGCAGCCGAGCACGTTGTTGGTGGTCATGCCGTATTTCAAGCAGTGCACGCCGCCGGAATTTTCCGCCACGTTGCCGCCGATCGAGCAGGCGATCTGCGAGGACGGATCGGGCGCGTAATAGAAGCCGGCATGGGCGACCGCCTGGCTGATTGCGAGGTTGGTGACGCCGGGCTCGGTGACGACGACGCGGTTGTCGAAATCGATCTCGCGGATGCGCTTGAACTTGCCGAGGCCGAGCAGCACGCCGTCCTCGAGCGGCAGCGCGCCGCCGGACAGCGAAGTGCCGGAGCCGCGCGGCACCACCTTGATGTTCTGCGCCGCACAATATTTCAGGACGAGCGAGACCTGCTCGGTCGTATCGGGCAGCACCACGACCATCGGCGGCTGCCGATAGGCGGTCAGCCCGTCGGATTCATAGGCCCGCATCTCGGCGAGGCTGTCGATCACGCCCTCGCCCGGCACGATTGCGCGCAAGGCGGCGACGATTTCGCTGCGACGCGCCAGCACGGCCTGGTCGCTTGCGGGCATCATGATGGCCATTTTAAGAAGCCTTCGTCCGACGGATGGAATTATCTCGGCAAATCAATCACGTCTTGCGGACTTTGGGTAGGTCCTCCGAAGGTCGCATTGCTTTGTTGCAGCGCAAGTTCTCTCTGGGGCAAGTCTGCTAGCAGGAAACCTGTCAGAGTTTCGCGGCTTGTCCACTTGCACCGGACCTGCCAAAACCACGACCCTCCATCTGACCCGGGAAGAGACGAAGAGCACACTTATGACAAAACTGACTTTCGGCGCGGTGACAATCCTCACCGTCATTGCCACCGCACCCGCCGCGATGGCGCAGGATGTCGCGGCCGGCAAGACATCGTTCAACAAGTGCCTGGCCTGCCACGCGATCGGCGAAGGCGCTAAGAACAAGGTTGGCCCGGAGCTCAACGGCCTCAACGGCCGCAAGTCGGGCGCGGTTGAGGGCTATAGCTACACGGACGCCAACAAGAATTCCGGCATCACCTGGGACGAGGCCACGTTCAAGGAATACATCAAGGATCCCAAGGCCAAGATCCCCGGCACCAAGATGGCGTTCGCCGGCATCAAGAACGAGACCGAGATCAACAATCTCTGGGCCTTCCTTGCCCAATACGACAAGGACGGGAAGATCAAGCAGTAAGCGCGCACGAGGCGGACGCTAGAGCTTCGGTTCTGATCGGATCGGAATCGAAGCTCTGGCTTTCTTGTTCTGACGCGTTTCTTCGCGCGAACCGGTTTCCACTTCGCTCGAAAAACGCTTTAGTCGGCGACCGCCTGCGCCGGGGCGATGTTTCCGATCATCGTCTCGATCTCCGCCTTCACGAGATCCGGCACGGCGTTCTGCACCATGTGGCCGAGATCGGGCAGCACGATCAGCTTTGCATTCGACACAGCCGCGGCGAACGGACGCGCGTGGATATTGGTTCTCACCGTCTTGTCGGGCTCGCCGGCGATGATCGTAACAGGCGCCGTAATCGCGCCATAGCGCGCGACTTGCGCGGCGACCGACTCCTTCAGCGTCACCAGATCATAGGCATTGGCGATGAACTCGCGCGGGCGCAGTAAGAGCGGTGTCGCGGAGTCCTGCACGAAACCATCCGGCATGATCTGCGGCAGGAACACGTTGCGGGCCCCGGCTTCGGTGATGAAATAGCCGAGCGGCAGCGTGATGGTGTAGGCGAGCAGCGGGCCGATCACGGGCGTTGCGATGATCTCGTTGTAGCGCCCGACACCGCCGCGCCAGGGATGCGTGACGGGCGCGAGCATCACGAGACCTGCCACGCGGCGCGGGTGATCGAGCGCGATCCGCGCGCCGAGGGCGCCGCTCCAGGAATGCACCACGAAGACCGCGCGATCGATCCCGAGCTTGCCGAGCGCCTCGTCGATCATGCGCGCCTGAATCTGCGGCGTCGAATCCTGCCGGCTTGCGCGCGTGCTCCAGCCATGGCCGGGGCGGTCGATCAGAATCACGCGATGATCCCGGGCGAGGAGATCGCCGAGCGGCCGCCGCATCGCTTCGAGGTTGGAGCTCGCGCCGTGAAGCATCACGATCGGCGGGGCGGCCTCGCGCGGGCCGATCTCGACGACGTGAAGCGCGGCGCCCTCGACCTCGACCATGCGCCCCTGCGGCGGAAAGGCCCGCTGCACGGCGACGATTCCGGCCTGCGTGAGCAGCGCCAGCAGGACCAGCGCCGTCACGACTGACATCACGATCATGGAGAGAATCCGGGTGATCCTGGGCACGGGGCAGTTACGGGTCTGCTCGGCCGGCAGTTTCGCCGCCGGCGGTGCGCGCTTCCACCAAAAATGCTGGGGCTGTGGATATGTGCATAATTGCTGATCGAGAAAACTCAATGAAATCAGAGCCATTCTAAGCCGCACGCAAGCTTCGGACCAGCTTCATGCGGGCGTCATCGCAGCTTCCATATAATCGCCATGGTCGGTTCCGCCATCTAGGCGCGGGTGGGCGCCGATCCTCCCCGCAACATCAGGGGGATGCGGGAAAGACCGGCAGGATTGTCCTGGTTTGAACCGGAGAATTTCGATGAGCTTCAGATCGAACGATACTGCAATCGACGAAATCGTCGCGAGCTGCAACGGCGACCTGCGCGGTGCGGTGCGGGCGCTGCTCCTGATCAACGAGCATCTCGAGACCGAGCTGGCAAAGGCCTACGCCGCAGCCGCCGACCGCGGCCTGGTCGAGCGCGGCAGCAGCGTGCTGCATTAAGCGCAGCCTAGTTCGCCCCCTCCTCCTGCTTTTCTTCCTCGGGCGTGACCGGGGGACAGACGCGAATCGTCGAACGCGCAAGCTTGGCATCGGCCTTGGACTTGTAGGGACCGTCGCCGAACCAGATGTCGCCAATGATGACTGGATTGCTGGTCACGATGGCGCATTTGCCGGTGGCACGGTTGCCGACCACCCAGAACAGTCCGTCGGCGAAGCTCACCGTCCCCGACGCGAGCAGCAACGTCGCTGCGACCATCAAATGCTTCATGGCTTTCGCTCCTGCCATGCAGGTAGGCCTGCAACAGGCCCCGCAATAGTCCTTGCAACGCCCCGGCTCGGATCGTGGTTAATCCGCGCCGGCCGCGATCGCTCAAGAAATGATCGAGTTGTAGCTAGATGTCGCGGCCTTCGACCTTCTCGGTCAGCGCCTTGACCTGGTCGGGGATCTTTTCCAGGTGCGGATTGACGGCGAGCGCCTTGCGGTAGGCCTCGAGCGCGCGCCTCTCGTCCCCGACCTCCTGCATGATCATGCCGAGGCCGGCGAGCGCGCCGAAATGGCGGGGCTCTCGGATCAGCACTTGCTGAATGTCCGCGAGCGAGCGGCCATAATCGTTCTGCATGTAATAGAGCGTCGCACGCCGGTTCCAGGCTTCGATGTAATCGGGCCTGAGCTTGATGATCGAATCCAGGAGCTTGATCGCGACGTCGATCTTCTTCGCATCGACGGCGGTCTTGGCGCGCGACATCAGGAGCGCGGCGGTGTCGCTCGGGGTCTGCAGCCAGATCGCCCAGATCCGCGCCTCGACATGCTTGGCGCTAGCCTCGTCGGGCGCCGCCTTCAGCGCGCCGAACAGGAAATCGAGATTCTTGCTGCGGTCGACCTTCGGCAGCTTCGACGGCGCCTCGGGCAGTTTCTTCTGCTTGCCGGGCGGCTCGACCTGCTGGGCCAGGGCGGCCGGCGCAAGGCCGGCGGTTCCCAGCACGAGGGCCAGACACAGGGTGCGCGCGAAACGAAATCTCACTGCCATGGTGGAAGTCTAAACGCGCAAAGCCACCCTTGCAAAGCAAAGGCGGCGTCAAACTCGTGTGAGACCGTGATCTTGCGGAGCGCGCGAAGGCGCCCGGCAGGGCGTGATCAGCCGCTCAGATCAGCCCTGGCGCGCCTTGAAGCGGCGCTGCACCTTGTTGATCACATAGACCCGGCCCTTGCGGCGGACCAGGCGGTTGGCGCGATGGCGACCGCGCAGCGATTTCAGCGAGTTACGGACCTTCATGGCAGAATCCTGAACGTTCGAAAGGCCGTGTTCGGCACTACCGTTTCGGCACGCGCGAATGTGGCAAAATGAGATTTTTCCCGCTGGCGGACCGACCGCCCGGGACGGAGCGGTTCTTAAGGCATGGCGGGAGGTCATGTCAATGTTAACTGCCCGGCTCCCAACGAGCAAAATCGCGAAAACAACCCCATGCACAGTAGAAGCGGCCGGATCGGCCCGATCCGGCGCATTGGAGGTCAGGCCCGGCAAAGACTTTTGCCGCCTGCGCTTTCGCCGCCACCAGCGCCTTGCCAAATTCGTTATATCCTATAATCAATTCGGCAACCCGTCGGGAGGACACCCATGCCGAAGCTGAAGCTGCCTGATATCGACAAAGTCGTCGCCATCGACATCCACACCCATGCCGAGGAGCCCTGCGGCACCCATCCCGACGACGGCTATGACGATTTCCAGGCGCAGATGGCGGAGTATTTCAAGTCGCCGCACAAGCATCCGCCGACCGTGCCGGAGACCGCGGCCTATTACCGCTCCAAGAACATCGCCGCGGTGATCTTCCCGGTCGATGCCGAGCGCGAGACCGGCTTCCGCCGCTACAAGAACGAGGAGATGCTGGAGATCGCCTCCGAGCATCTCGACGTGCTCATCCCCTTCGTCTCGATCGACCCGCACAAGGGCAAGCTCGGGGCCCGCGAGGCACGCAAGCTGATCGAGGAATACGGCGTGCGCGGCTTCAAATTCCACCCGACCATGCAGGGCTTCTACGCCAACGACCGCATGGCCTATCCGCTCTATGAGGAGATCAACAATGGCGGCGCGATCGCGCTGTTCCACACCGGCCAGACCGGCGTCGGCTCCGGCATGCCCGGCGGCATGGGCATGCGGCTGAAATATTCCAACCCGATGTACATGGACGACGTCGCGGCCGATTTCCCCGACCTCAAGATCATCCTCGCCCACCCCTCCTTCCCCTGGCAGGAAGAGGCGCTGTCGGTCGCGACCCACAAGCCGAACGTCTACATCGATCTCTCGGGCTGGTCGCCAAAGTATTTCCCACCGATCTTGGTGCGCTACATCAACTCGATTCTGCAGGACAAGATGCTGTTCGGCTCGGACTGGCCGGTGATCACGCCGGACCGCTGGCTGTCGGATTTCGCCAAGATCGAGATTCGCGACGAGATCCGGCCGAAGGTACTGAAGGCGAACGCGCGCAAGCTGCTGGGAATCTAGACTATCCGCTTCCATGAAACCGGCATGCAACTAGGTTTGGCCACGGGGTACACATCTCGGCTGGCGTAGCCTAGCATATCCTTCCATATCTGGTCCGGATTCGGACGGCGCGTAGAGTACCTCGAACACGACGCGCGCCGCCTGCTCCGGATCCTCTGGGTACGTCAGAGCGACCGACATCGTACCCACAGTTCTTTCAGGCTGGCGGCCGGGCCGCGGTCCACATCGACCTCACGACGTTGTGTGATTCCACCCGATTCAAGCTTGGGCTGCTCACCAGCGGCGTCGAAGTAGGTGGATGGGGCGCGTGATACTCCGGCGATCCAGGACGCAAAAGCAGGTTGGAGGGAAACTTTCGGGTACCCGGGTCGTTCGCTAAGACACGTTGAGCAGCGAATGCCATGTCTCGCCCCACCGTCCTGATCACCGGCAGCAGCGGCTTTCTCGGCCAGGCGATCGCGCGCGGCTTGATGGATCGTTACCAGGTCATCGGCCTCGATGTCAGCCGCCCTAAGAAGCCGTTGTCCGGCATCGAGACAATTGAGATCGACCTCACCTCGGATGCAATCGTGGCGAAGGCGCTGGACCAGGTTCGTGCGCGAACAGGCGGTCGGATCGCCTCGGTCATTCACCTTGCCGCCTATTACGACACGACCGGCGAAGACAACCCGAGATACGATGCCGTGACCGTTCAGGGAACGCGCCGACTGCTGGCGGCCCTTCAGGCATTCGACACGAAGCAGTTCGTCTTCTCGAGCACGCTGCTCGTGCATGCTCCTAGCTCAGCAAAGGGAAGAAAGATCGATGAAGATTCGCCGATCGAACCAGCTTGGGCCTATCCGCAGTCAAAGGCGAAGACCGAGACCCTGATCCTGAACGAGCATGGCAACATCAAGGTCGCGATCCTGAGGCTTGCAGGTGTCTATGACGAGGATTGCCGTGCGGCATTCATCGCGCAGCAGATCGCCCGCATCTTCGAGCGCTTGCCGACCGCTTATCTCTTCACCGGCGACATCACCACTGGCCAGCCCTATCTCCACAAGAACGACCTCGTCGAGGCCGTGGTACGCGTGGTCGATCGACGCAATGATCTTGCTGATGAAACGACACTGCTCATTGGCGAAGAGGAAACGCCGAGTTACGACGAGATGCAGAGGCGGATTGGCCAGCTTGTGCATGGGGAGAGATGGCGGACGATGTCCCTCCCGAAAGAGATGACGAAGCTCGGCACTTGGATGCAGGAGAAGGTTCTCGATCAGGATACCGACATCAAGTCGTGGATGATCGAGAATGCCGACGACCATTATGAGATCGATACTTCGCGAGCGAGGAGCCTCTTGGGGTGGAAACCCCGACACAGTCTGACCGCCACGCTGCCCGAAATGATCCGGCGGCTTAAGGTCGACCCGACGGACTGGTACGAGACGAACAAACTTCATCCTGCGACGGTCGCCGCTTCCGAACCCGAGCTCGACCAGGCCGCGGAGAGACTGCGGCAATCGGTGGAGCCTTCGAAAGATGAGGTTGAGGCCGAGACGGGACGGCATCGGGCGCGCACGCTCTGGGCGCCGCTGACCAATGCAGCGATTGGACTGTGGCTCGTCGCCTCGCCTGTCACGCTTGGTCTCTTCGATCCATCCGCGGCGCCAATTCCACCGGCGCTGGGACATGAGATCGCTTCGCCCGGGACACGTGACGGCAGGCTCGGCATCAGCGAGATCGTGTCCGGCATTCTTGTCGTCGCGTTCGCACTCATCGGCATGCGTCGGCGCTGGCGCTGGTTGCAGTGGCTCACCGCTGCCGTCGGCATATGGGTCATGTTCGCACCTCTCGTGTTCTGGACCACGAGCGCTGGAGCCTACGCCACCGATACGCTTGCTGGCATGCTGATCGTGACGCTCGCGGTGATGGTTCCTCCAACACCGGGCATCAGCCGCCAAGCCCTCGCCGCCGACGATGATCGCCCCCTCGGCTGGACCTACTCGCCATCCACATTCAGCCAGCGCCTCCACATCATTGCTCTGGCCTTTGTCGGCCTGTTCGTCTCGCGCTATCTCGCCGCCTATCAACTCGGTCATATCGACGGGTTGTGGGATCCTTTCTTCGGCCCAGGTGATGCAGCGGTCGCCAATGGCAGCGAGGCGGTGGTGACCTCCTGGGTCTCGAAGGGCTTTCCGGTCGCCGATGCCGGGTTTGGCGCCTTCGCCTACGCGCTAGATGCCCTGGCAGGCGCGATCGGCGACCGTCGCCGCTGGCGCACAATGCCATGGATGGTGATTCTGTTCGGCCTACTGGTTATCCCGCTCGGGCTCGTGAGCGTCAGCTTCATCATTATCCAGCCCCCTTTGATCGGTGCACTGTGTACGCTCTGCATCATCCAGGCCGCGATCACGATAGTGCTCATCCCCTATTCGATAGATGAGGTACTGGCGAGCTGTCAGTATCTTTGGAGCGCGAAGCAGGCGGGCCAGCCGTTCTGGCGCACTTTCTGGCGCGGTGGCCCGGCGCTCTCCGAGAAGCAGGCGCCGACGCCAGATCTCGACCGCCCGTTATCGGCCCTGCTGCGCGATATCGTCACCGGCGGCGTCAATTTTCCCTGGACGCTGGTCGCGAGCTCTTTTCTTGGAATGCTGCTGATGATCACGCCGCTTGCCTTCGGCACGAGCCCGATCCTCTATTTCAGCGACCATATCACCGGCTGCCTTGTCATCCTCGTCGCCGTTACGGCGATGGCGGAGGTGGCGCGTGCCGCGCGGTTCGCCAACGTCGCGCTCGGAGCATGGGTGGCAATCTCCCCCTTTGTCCTGGACGGCGCCACGACAATCGCGACGATAGCCAACGTTGCAACCGGTGTCCTCCTCATCGGGCTGAGCCTGCCACGCGGCACCCGTAGCGCCGCGCATTACGGCGGATGGGACCACGCAATAGTATGACGCAACGGCGGGCTCTGCGTGGGCGCCACCGAAGATGATGCGGGGAGCTTTCTCATGACGCATCTGATCGGACAGCGGCATCACGTATGGCTCGCCGAGTGCTTGATCGCTGCAACAACAGAGGTGCCCTCTCTCCCGCAGGCTTGCGGGAGCGAGTCGGGAGAGGGTGCTTCCGCAATGGGACAATCCCCAAGAGGACAAAGCCCTCACCCGGCGCCATAGCCGATGCGAAGCATCGGCGTCTTAGAGAACGGCGGCCAGAGGCCGCCTATGCCTCTCCGCAAGCGGGAGAGGTGAACGAGCCCCACCGATCAATTCAACCTAAAGCCATTTCGCTCTAATCGTATCCTCATCGCAGCGCATGAGGGCTTCGATCCCATTGACCAAAGCCCTCGCACTCAGACGAAGGCTTCAGACTTGAGCCAAGCCTCCATCGACAAAGACCTCGCCGCCGGTCATGTAGCTGCTGTCCGAGGACGCCAGGAATGCGGCCACCGCGCCGGTCTCGCTGGGGTCGCCGACGCGCCCGATGGGCGTGGCGCTGCCGAGTGCATCGAAGGCTTCCTCGCCCACGACCTCCAGCGCCAGCTCCGTCTTGGTCGGCCCCGGCGACAGAACGTTGACGCGGATGCCGGTGCCGCGCAGGTCCAGCGCCCAGCTGCGCGCCAGATTGCGGATCGCGGCCTTGGTCGCGCTGTAGATGCTGAACTGCGGCGTCCCCATCACGCCCGTGCTCGAGCCGGTCAGGATGATCGACGATCCCCTCCGCATCAACGGCAGGGCTTTCTGCACGGTGAACACCAGCCCCTTCACGTTGACGTCGAATATCTGATCGTAGTGCTCGACCGTGATCTGGCCGAGCGGCGCAAACGCGCCGGTCCCGGCATTGGCGAACAGGACGTCGACATTGCCGCGTTCGGCCTTCACCGCCGCGTACAGCCGGTCGAGGTCGGACAAGTCGGTGACCGATCCCCTGACGGCGCGCGCCGAGGACCCCAGCTGCGCGAGCGCGGCGTCGAGCGGCTCCTGCCGTCGCCCGAAGATGTAGACGAATGCGCCCTCATCGACGAACCGTTTGGCGGCTCCGAGGCCGATGCCCGTTCCACCGCCCGTCACCACCGCCGTCTTGCCTTGTAGTCTGCTCATGATGTGCTCCTTCATTGAGGTTGCACTGAGCTGGCGGCCTACCCACCTAACCACAAGTATGCACCTTTTGGTAAGTACCCAAAAAATGTCGTCAGATCGTTCAGACCTCATCTCCCCGCCGGCGCAAGCCCAAGCAGACGTCCAACGTTGCACGCCGAACCTGCCCGGCTTCACCTGCGGCCTCGACGCGACCCTGCGGGTCGTCTCGGGCAAGTGGAAGCCGCTGATCCTGTACTTCGTCGCCCAGGACGGACCAACCCGTTACGGCGAGCTCCGGCGCGCCATCCGCGACGTCAGCGACAAAGTGCTGATCCAGCAGCTGAAGGAGCTGGAGGCCGATGGCCTGGTGAAGCGGACCGACTACAAGGAGGTGCCGCCGCGGGTGGACTACAGCCTCACGCTGCTGGGCCAGAGCCTCGCCGAAGCGCTGGTGCCGCTCTGCACGTGGGGCACCGAGCACATGGCAGAAGTCAGCCGGGTGTTTGCGGAGCGAGCGACCTGGACACGGCCAGGACGTCAGTCGACTGCCTAGCTCGCGCTACTCGTCGTCCGAAGTCTGCTCCGCCCCTGATAGCAGCGCGTTGCCGCAACTCGACTTGCGTCCGACTTGGGCCACAACCGGACCTGGGGTGATTGCTCAACTCGCCGGCAACCATAGGTGTAGAAAAAGCGAGCACGTCCGCAAAGACAAGCCTAGATTGCTGCTGCGTCTTCGACGTTAGAGGAAGTTCAGGAATGTTATCCGCAGACTATGCGTTTGGCCTGGCTCTTGCGCTAGTGGTCGCATTCAACCTTTACTTTGGGCCGCGTATCGAGCGCGAGCGCGTAGCGATGCAGTGGGGACGCAACGGCGAGCCAACATGGTACGCCCCCAAATGGTTGGCAATGTGGGGAATGCTCGCTTTCATGGTCGCAGTACGGCTTTTCATCTGGCTGGCTTCGACATATGCGCCGCAACGTGTGCACGGTGTTGAACTCGGCATAGTCATTTTTTCGGCAATTGCCGCCGGCACCCACCTCTTCGTGTTGATGAAGGCGAGAGCGGTGCGCTGAACAAGGTTTTGCAAGTCTGCAACGGGCCAGAAGCGGACATCAAATATTGGGCAATCCGGGGAGTCTGTCAGCCATCCTCCTAGAGGTCTTTAAGCGCGCTTCGCTCGCCAGCATTGAAGTGCCCGGGAAAGGGTCCATGCGGACTGGTTTCTCGCCGGCCATGCCCGGTCGAGCTCCGCTTAGAGAGACAAGATGCGCATTCTGCAGTCGACTGGCGTCTCGGCGGCGGCCTACTGCAACGCTCACACCGATTCGCAGCGGCTCCATGCCAGCGATACGGGATACTAGCCTGCATGGTGGAATCAGAATGATCCACCCGTCCTGAAGTCTCCGCCCCCAAAGGATCCTCCGGTCCCGAAACCATCCGGCGGCGGGATCGGCAGCCCTCCGCCAAAGCCCGAGTCCCATGGGCTGGGCCCATGGTGGAAGCCATCACGTAGAACCTGCCCCAGTATCGCACCTCCAACAGCGCCGGTCAAAATACCTCCAAGGACGTTTCCGAGTGATGCCTCGTTGCCGAAAGTGCCGTAAGGCGTGTCGTAGCCTTGATGCCGGAGTTGCGCCCATTCGTGTTCGACCGTCGCACGGCGCTGAGCAAGCTCCTTGAGCCTCTTATGGGTCTCTACTGCCTGTCGTAGCGCCAGGTTCATTGCTGCGTCCGTAGACTGAATCCGCCTGACAATCTCCTCGTCCTTGGGCGTCGGCGTGCGAGTGGCCTCCTCGTAGAGTTCGTGCAGATCTTCGCGCTGGTCGGCGACTGCCAGCAGCTCGACCGCATCACGGTAGGGAGCGTCCCCCTCGAGGATCGATGCGTCATAGGTGCGGTCTTGAGCAGCCAGGGCCGCGCGCGCCTGTTCAAGCTGGCGCTCGCGGTGTGTTACCGCATCCCGCGCCTTGGCGACTACAGCTTCAGCAGCCTCGGAGCCAGCGTCCACGAGCGCCTTGCGCTCCAAGGCCTTCAGGTTGGATCGTTCCTCTTGCAGCTTCTCGATAATCCTCCTGGAGTGGTCGCGTAGGCGCTCGGGGATTTCGTTAAGAAGAGAGTAGTTGACCCGCGCCTTGTCATACCGGACTACGCTGGCCACCAGGCGATCCATGTAGCGGGTGAACGGGTTTGCCCGGTAGGCGGCGGTTCCGAACTTCCGGCTCCACAGGTACATGAACAGCCGGTCGGCTTCGTAAGGACGGCGCTTTTCCTCCCGGTCGGCTTCCGCCTGTATGGCCTTCTTCTCGGCTTGCTGGGCTTGTCCGGTGATCTCGTCAACTCGCGCCCGCACAGAAATCCATTCGGGGTTGAGGCTGATCTTGGCTTCGACGCTCTTACGAATCGTTTCCGCGTTGGCCAAGGCCCGCTGCAGATCATCCAAGGCAGCCTGCCGCTCGGCCTCCGCTTGCCGCACCTGTTGCTCGGCTTCGTGCCGTCGCTCGGTCAATCGCTGCAAGGCTTGCTGACGGCTCTCGAGCAGGCTGATGGCCTGACGCTCCGCTACATCCAGCTCGCCGACGACTTGGTTCTGCCTGATTGCGTCGAGCTTTAGACGTGCGAGTTCGCGGAACGCTTCCGTGAGCTGGAGGCGGAGGCGACCCACCTCCTCAGTCGCCTGCGCATAGGCCCGCTCGACTTGCGCCTCCTGCTGGCGAGCCTTCTGGATGAACTGTTCGATCTCGGCAAGCGCCTGCCTTCCGGATATCATGGCCTTACCATTGCGTGATTGCCCCGCCGAGAACCGGCAACTTGTATTCCACGTCTAGTTGGCCGCGCCGCTTCTCGCCGAGATTATTCTGCTGCACGATTCCGTCGTCGTTCTTGTCTCGCTGCACCTGCATGGCCGTTGCCTCGCTCACACGCACGCCCCACTTTGAGACCTCGACGGTGCGGCCGTCCTCTTCGCTCGTCACCGGTAGCTTTAGAACGCGCCCGTCAGGCGTGACCGGTTCAACGATCAAATAATAGTTGCGGCTGGCCGGATTGCGCTGCGGTACGCGCCACACGCCTGTCGCATCGCCTGGTCGCGAGACGATACGTAGGACGTATTCCCGGCGCAGCTCCGCGCGTAGGGTGTCGAGATCGTCGACGGCCTTCCGTGCGCCATCGGCGTCGCCGCGGGCAATGGCGGCTGTTCCATCCGCAAGGAGGGCGTCGGCTTTCTCCCGCGCTGCTGGCACCTTCGCTTCCCGCAGGAGATCCTCGTGCTTCTGCTCCAGGGCTGCAGGCAGCCTCTCGGCCAGGTCGACCCTGGTACGCTCCGCTTGGGCCTGTTCCTGCGCTGCCCGTCGATTTGCCGGCTCGACTACGCCGAAGTGGTAAGCGCCCCAGCCGAACGCCAGCAGCGCCAGCAAAGACATTACACGCCGACCGATGCGACCACGATTGACCCAGGCGAGCGCGATCGTGCGGGCGAAGCTGGCAGGAGGCGGGTTATAGACGAAGCGCTGCTCCTTGAGAGCCTGCACCCCCTCGACCAGTATACTGTCAGGCACTTCGATGCCCTGCCCATGATAGATCTCGCGCAATCGCTTCAGGAGCTGGGCGTCCCGCTGCTCTTCGCCCAGCTCTCGACTGACGAGATTCTCCTGGTGGCGCAGCGTGTCGACGACGTCCATCGCGAGCATCACGTCATTGAGGCTCGACGGAGCCTTCAAGGGCTCCTGCCCAATCGATGCAGCTTGATCAGCCATTGGACGGCAGTGCCTGTCCTTCCGCTACGAGACGCGCGATGCGGCGCTTGCCTTCCTCGACCGCGTCACGGATTTCGGCCGAGTTCCGTGTCGCAAGTTGTCGCATTTCCCCGATGATCTCCTGGGAGCGCTCCTGAAACGTGATCACGGAATCCACGAGCTTCTTGACCGCATCCGCGCGGATTGTCGGGCCATACCCCGCCCTGACGGCGGCTTCTCCGACCTGATCGCCAATTTCGGCCAGCACTTCCAGGCTCCGCGACACACCCTCTTTCATTTCATTCAGGGTCTGTGTCGACTCATTTAGGCCGAACATGCCCGTGAATGAGGCTTTCAGAGCCGTGAAGACGGAATCGTTGGTCGAGAAAAAGGTCACGGCTTGCGCGTAGACGCGCTCCTTGGCGTTTGTCATCTGCATGAGCCGAGCCATGACGACCTCAGACGTGTTGTAGCCAATCGTTAGGTTGTCCGAGAGGTCCTTGGCGATCTGATAGCGTTTCTCCTCGTCCTGGGTGCGCCGGAGTTGCTCGTCACGGGCGAGTTCGAGCCGTGCGCGTTCAGATACCTCCTGTCCCGTGAAATTGGCCACGGCACTAGACGCCTTGTGCAACTGCGCCTGGGCGGCGGCGAGGCTTTCCTCCGCTATCTTAAGCACCTCCAGCGCCATCACCTCAGCATGCTTGAGCGCGCCGCGGAAGTCACGGTAGGCGTCCAGGATGACCTGCTCACGCTGGATCTGGTCCTTCGTTGAGCGTGTGACGTCAAGATAAACTTGCCTGATCTCATCAAAGCGATCGGCAACATCACCGCGAGACAGCTTCATCCAAACGTTGTTGATGCGTTCGAAAAGATCAATCTTCTGGTCTTCCAGCTGGTCAACCATTTTCTTGGTGTCGTCGCGAATGGAGTTGAAGGATTCGGTGATCTGGCGGTAACGTTCGCCGATCTCCATCGCCTGAACTTGCTCGCGGACGACCTCGTTGAAGACGCTGGTCTGACCGAGAGTGCGAGCGATGATGACGATTCGATCTTCATCGAGAGCGGTGATTTTCTCCAGCAACCCGGCAATTGGAGCCTCCATGGCCTGGGGCGGGGCAATACCTATTGCCTGCAAAGCTCGGGTCGCTCTGTCAAGATACTGCATGGGCGACGTTGCTACGACGTCAGACATTGGCGCCTCCCTTGGAGTTCTTTGATAGGTTCATGAACGCGCTCCAGGAATCGACGCTTACAGCATCGGGAAGCGCCTCCATGGAGAATTGCATCCCAATTGCGTACCGGTCGTCTTGGTTCCTATTGCCCGTCTGGAGGCTGTGGCGCTGTCATCGCGACGATGCGTCCGCTCCGCTCGCACGGGGGCTCTCGAAGCGGAAATCAAGTTCGGGTGCGGTTTAATGCTGACAGCCGACTTGACGATCGACGCCTCGTTGTTCCACTGAGGGCCAGCAGGGGAAGTCGAAGGAGAGCTGAAATATGGAAGAGGCCGCCTGAGATGGCGGGCTTACCTCATTGTGCCAACGGCCTCTTCGTTGTTCGCAAGCGCTTCGTAAGCCTCGGCCAGCTCCAAATAGCCATCCGGGGACGCTTGACCTTCCTGATCCCAGCAACGACCGGGCTGGTGCGCTATTTTGAACCGTGCACCAGGGCCTCCTCGGCTTTTGCCAACTCGTCGTATGAGCGCGCCAATTCAAGAAAACTTTGCTTGGTGTGTTCTTCCGCAATGGTTTCGGCCACCCGACGAAACTCGTTGGCTCGCTCTCGAAGGCGCTTTGCGTGTGCGGCGTTGCCCATCCCGTCGTCATCTCCGGGTGAATACGTAAAGCACGTCGGTGTCTGGTCAGAAGCTGAGCCGACCGGAGGGCATTTAGATCGGTTGAGCCCGGCACTCTTCGGCCTGATCCCCGAGTCGCATAGCGTGCGCAGCGTGGCGAGGATCAACCTCTGCTCCGGCCTGGTCACTCGATGTCCCAGAAGAGGCGTTTCGTCTGTCGAAAAAAGACCGTTGCGGAGCACCTTCCGGCGCGAGTGCGCTGCAGACCATATGACGGGGACTATCCAGCGCGACAAGTTCCCCGGTGAGAGCATCCAGCACCCGCATGGCTGCTAGTGCGGGTTGTCCTTGGCAGATCAGTTCAGCGACTAATTCGATCTGTTGCGCTATTTTTTCTTCCAGCAGTTTCACCTTTTGGTCGTGCTGATTCATCGCACCACTCCACCGCAGGCGTTGCTCCCTATAAAATTTCACCACTGGCTGTATTTATCGAAGTTGCGCTGGGTCAATTCGGAGAACGATTTGTGGGTCACCATCGCTTACGCATTGCGTGTTCGATGCGGCACTTGTCTGCTTAGGGTCACGCCCGGAAGAACTCAGGTCGAGCATATCGGGTCCGCTACACCCCGAGCAGCTGACATCCGACGGAGGTATCGCGTCGGCCCCTTCGGGCCAGGAGCAGTCGTATGACTTCCGAACCTGCAAGGCGCGTTAGGCGAAATTGATCAAATCTAGCAGGTAATGCGCGAGTGCCACCGGCCATAGCACACCCGACCGCCGCAGCATTAACATGAGGAAAAGGCCAACAGTAGCCGTAGAAAGGACATTACCAAGGCCGGCCCACCAATGAATTGCGCCGAACAAAACTGACGTCGTGAGAACGGCAAAGATGCCGTCACCCAGATAAGGCCGGAATGCTAGCCGGATGTATCGGCGAAATATGACTTCTTCGCTGATAGCTACCAAGGCTAAGCCAAAAAAAAGATCGAACGCTTTTAGCCATCCGGTCGGGTGCGGATATGCGCCGAGAACGGTTGTAGGGAATGCCGCATTGAGGAAAGATTGCGGCAACTGGACAAAGCGATCTAGCAAGCAAATTCCGACGATCCAAAGGACAATCTCAAAAAGTGAAATTTGACGTCCACCTGTTCGAAATGCAGCGATCCGAGCAGAAGGCACTGCCGCCAAAATGGTGAGAGCAGTGATCCGACCCACATAGTCCCAGAGAAGCCAACTTGCCGCTTGATGTTGATGCAGCCGCATAACTTGCGACGCAACTAGCGCTATAAGGGCGAGGACGAACCACCAAATCAACGGGCGCGTATCGGAGCGATTGCTCTCACGCTCTTTAGGCACGACGAAAGAGTGCTCTTCCATGCTCGATGAGATATTCGCTTTACGTTTTCACGGAGACGAATCCTTCGCTCCACGCGTCCTTGTCGATTTCCATCTCGCTGACTTGGAAATTATCGGGATAGTCGCGAAAGCCCTCAAAGCGCAGCTTGCGCAGTCTTGCTGCATCTGCTTCGGCCGCGCTGCTATAGACCCCGACGAGTTTATCTTCGGTATCATTCTCATCCAGAGCATCTTCGCGCGGATAGCTATGCCAGAGCAGGAAAACTGTGCGCATTTGTGTAAGGGCCATAACCGCGTGATTGCTTACGTCAGTTCGTCCAACCACCGCTGAGCCAATTTCGGCTCACCCGGAGTGTTTGAAAGGCGAGAGCCCATCTGCAGGAACCGCTCGTGGAGCTGGAAGGGTTCAATGCCGCACTTGTGGCGCAGGCGCTCGATTTTGGAGCCTAATTCAAGGAGCTCCTCCCGTGCGGGGTCGCGCAAACCAACTCGTTCGTACGAGCCGAAGAGTCCCCACTGTCCCTTAGCGCACCCCTGTAGTGCCGACAGAAGCAACTCCCTGTACGAAGCTTCAAGGGCCGCGAGCTGTCGTTCATACGAGGGTCTCATCGGCTCGAATAGGTTCTTGGGTCAAAGAATGCAGCGAGAGCGGAGACGACAGCGACAACGGCCAAGAACAGGACCGTGGTAGGATCGATGAACAGATACAAGACTGCCAGTATTCCGGCGACGGTCAGAGCTGGTCCAATGAGCGCACGGTGCGTCTTAAGCCAGTTGATCACACTGTGGCGGACCTGAGGGACGTAGGCCGTAGCCGCGAGGAGAGCGAAAAGTACAACAAGCCATTTCGGCATGGGACGAAGCGCCTTATTTGCCCTGCAACTACAATAGCTAAGCACGTCTGCATGAAGAATAGAGTTCAAATTATAGCGACTACCCGGCAATGTCTGTCTTGGGTCACAAGCTGCCGATCACACCTGCAGTGGCAGACGTCCGCTTTGCTCTGGTAAGCTGACGAATTATACGCACGCCCCAATCGGAGTTCTTGTGACCACAACCCCGGAAGGACAGCCGATGCCCATCAAAGCCGTCGTCTTCGACGCCTATGGCACGCTCTATGACATCCAGTCGGTCGCGGACGTCACCGAGGATGCGTTTCCGGGCTATGGCGCGATCATCACGCAGGTCTGGCGCATCAAGCAGCTCGAATACACCTGGCTGCGCTCGCTGATGCGGCGCTACCAGGATTTTGACGCGGTCACGCGCGACTCCCTCGTCTATACGCTGCGCGTGCTCGGGCTCGCCTATGAGAGCGAGGCATTCGAGCGCGTCATCGAGAAATATCTGCATCTCGATCTCTATCCGGATGCGGCCGAAACGCTCGCGGCCCTGAGACCGCGCAAGCTCGCCATCCTCTCCAACGGCAGCCCGGACATGCTCAATGCGCTGGTACGCAATTCCGGGCTCGACCGCCTGCTCGATGCCACCATCAGCGTCGACGCGAAAAAGATCTTCAAGCCGAGCCCACAGGCCTATGAGCTGATCGGCGAGGTGCTCGGCACCGCGCCTGATGAGGTTCTGTTCGTCTCCTCCAATCCCTGGGACGCCGCCGGGGCAAAATCGTTCGGACTGAAGGTTGCCTGGATCGAGCGGGTGACGCCCGAAGCGATGGCGCTGGCTTGCGTCGAGAACGAACTCGTGGCACCGCTCACCATGTTCAAGGCGATCCGCACCCAGATGGACGAGCTCGGCTTTGCGCCGGATCATCGCGTCCGCGCCCTCTCCGAGCTGCCGGGAATCGCTTAGGGGTCGTCGCCCGCCTGTAAGATTGGAATGAGCTGCCCGAAATGAGCCTGGAATCCGTTCGCGCCTTCTTCGCCGAGAAAGCCCCCGACATTTCCGTCATCGAATCCCCGATCAGCTCCGCGACCGTGGCGCTGGCGGCCGAAGCCTATGGCGTCGAACCCGGAATGATCGCCAAGACGCTGTCGTTGCGGATCGGCGAGCGCGTGATCCTGATCGTCGCGGCCGGCACCTCGCGCATGGACAACAAGAAGGTGAAGGCGCAGTTCGGCGGCAAGCCGAAGATGCTGGGTCTGGAGGAAGTCGCCGACATCACCGGACACGAGGTCGGCGGCGTCTGCCCGTTCGGCCTGAAGTCGCCGCTGCCGATCTATTGCGACATCTCGCTGAAGGCATTCGACGTCGTGGTGCCGGCTGCCGGCTCGACCCATAGCGCGGTGCGCATCACACCGGAGCGGATGGCCGAGCTGACCGCGGCTGAATGGGTCGACGTCTGCGAGCACAGGCCCTGAGCGGCGCTATTCGTCCTCGTCGTAAGGCCGCTGTGGAGGCGGCGGAGCAATGTAGCGTGGTGGCGGTGCGGCCCGGCCGCGCGGAACCTGTTGCTGCGGCGGCATCTGGTTGCTGGACTGGAACACCGCACGGCAGCCGCTCGAAAGCTGTGGCGTATTCTGCTGCAAGCAGGCCACGATGCGGTTCACGTCGGGAATCTGATCGCTGCACAGGCGCCACACATCAGGTGTGCAGGCCATCTGCTGTTCCATCGTGCCGCGGTATTCCTGCGCGGATGCAGCGCTGTGCGCCATGATGCCGCCGACCGCAAGCGCCACACCTAGCGCGATCCGCTCTGTTCGCATGTCCAGATCCTTCCCAAGTCTCTCGAATTCTCTTCAATCAATGAGACGCGAGCTTGTTCTGGACCAACAACAAAATGTGAAAAGCGCGACTGGAACCATGGCAGCTCCCGCTGACGCCTTGGTCCGTGGCGCCCCAGCAACAGGGCAGAAGCAAACCGGCCTCTTGCGCCTTTCGCCATAAGGCATTTCGCCTGACGCCAAGAATCATCACGGCGCTCCCGCTAGCAATGGGCTGCAATGAGGGGAATGTCGATGCCGACTGCAAGACCGGTCTGTGCGCAAAACGTCGCCACGGCCGCAATCTTTCGCCGCAAGCTGCTCGCGCTGGCGCCCCTCGTGCTGGCCTTCCTGGTCCTGACGTCCAGCCCGGCGCGCGCCGCCTGCACCGTGGCCGGCACCGGCACGATCGGCGCACTCAATTCGGGCGATGTCGCAACCTGCACCGGCCTCGGCAACACCGATCACATCAACGCCACCGGCGGCACCAACGTCACCGTCAATGTCGGCGACGGCACCACGACATCGCTGCTGCCCGGCGCCGGCATACCTGCGATCGTTTTCGACGCCACCATCGCCTCGCATGTCACCGTCAACAATCAGGCGACAGTCTCGACCTCCAGCGGAGCGGTTCTGCTCTCCAACGGATCGACCCACAACAATGTGACGGTCGCCGCCGGTGCGATCGCGGAGGGTACGGGCAACGCCGAAGCAGCCATCGTCATCGACAATTCGAACGACAACCTCCTCAACATTCGCGGGACGGCCGTCGGCACCGGAGGAAACACGACGGGACTGCGGATCAGCGGGACGTCGAGCGGCAATGTCGTCCTCGTCTATGACAGCGGATCGATCGGCGGCGGCCATACCGGCGTGCAATTCATCGCCGGCGGCAATTCGCTCGTCAATGGCGGCACGATCTCCGGCGGCTTCTTCCTCGCCATCCAGGGCTCTTCCGGCAGCGACACCATCTTCAACGCCGGCACCATCTCGGGCGGCGGCAGCGGAGCGATCGAGCTGAATGGCGGCGATGATCAGCTCGGCCTCGCGCCGGGCGCGACGATCACCGGGAATGTTCGCGGCGGGAGCGGTACCGATACGCTGAACTTCGGCAGCATTGGCAGCGCCATGTTCGACCTCGGCAATCTCGGCCCCGGCCTGCAATATGACGAGTTCGAGCAACTGAAGAAGAACGGCAACTCCGTCTGGACGCTGACCGGCACCACCGCCTTCAACGGCGCGACGACAGTGGACGCGGGCGGCCTGGTCGTGAACGGCACATTGCCCTCGGTCGTCACGATCAATGGCGGCTATCTCGGCGGCACCGGCACCGTCGGCGGACTCGTCGTCAACAATGGCGGCATGGTCGCGCCCGGCAATTCGATCGGGACGCTCAACGTCAACGGCAACGTCGCCTTCAATGCCGGCTCGACCTTCCAGGTCGAGATCAACCCCGGCGGCCAGTCCCACAGGATCGCAGCGACCGGGACCGCCACGCTCAACGGCGGTACGGTGCAGATCGTGCCGCTCGGCGCAGGCTTTATCGCCAACACGCAATACACCATCCTCACGGCGGCGGGCGGCGTCAGCGGCACGTTCGCCGCGCTCACGAGCTCTAGCAGCCCGCTAGTCACAGGGCAGCTCAGCTATGACGCCAACAACGTCTACTTCCTGCTGCAGCAGATCGGCGGCTTCGGAACGTTGTCGGGGCTGACGCCGAACCAGGCCGCGGTGGCCGGCGCACTCGACCAGGTACAGCTCGGCGGCGCATCGGGACCGCTGGCCACTGCGATCAACACACTCGCCGCGCTCAATACGCCAGGCATCAAGGCCGGCCTCGACGACCTGGCCGGTCAAATCCACGCCGATGGACGCCGCTTCGTTGCGGATCAGGCCGACATGTTCCAGAGCTTCATGTGGAATGCCGGGACGCAGTCGCGCGGCGAGACCGTTCGGATGACCGCGTCCGCCTACGCGCCGGAGCCCAGGGACCCGATCGGCAAGGCGTTGAACCGCCGCCGCGCGGCGCCGATGCAGAGCGTCTGGTTTGGCGGCTATGGTAATTGGGACAAGGTGGCCGCGAGCGACATTGCCTTCGGAACCAACACGACCATCGCCGGCGCCGCGCTCGGTGCCGACCTCTGGCACATGCCGGGCTTTACGGCAGGCCTCGCGGTCGGCGCATCGACCGGCCAACTGCGAATGACCGGCCGCGCCGACCGTATCGAGGCCAATGCCGGGCATGCCGGCGTCTACGCGCGCGGCGAAGCCGGCGGCTTCAATCTCGCATCGGCGATCAGCTATTCCTTTGCGGCGCTCGACTCCTCGCGCACGATCGCGTTCCTCGGCGAGACGGCAACTGCCGCCTCGCGTGCAAACACCTTTGCCGCTTCGCTGGGCATCTCGCGGCCGTTCCAGACCGGATGGGGTCTTGTCGCCGAGCCCTTTGCCAAGGCTGATTGGTACGCGACACGCCAGGGCAGTTTTTCAGAGGCAGGTGCGCCGGGGGTCAATCAGCTGGTGCGAGGCGGCAGTTTCGACCTCGGCTATGGCACGGCCGGCCTGCGCGGCAGCCAGCGCATGATGATGCCGAATGGCCACGCGGCACAGTTCGGCGCGACCATTGCCGTTCGTCATGAGTTTACCGGCAGCGCGGCAACCACGACGGCGGCGCTGGAGGGCGCACCCGGCATTCCGTTCGCGATCACCGGCGTCGAGCGCGCGCGCACGGTGGCGCTTGCCGGCGCCGAAATCCGGTGGGACCTGACGACCGCGACATCGTTCAAGGCCTCGTACGAGGGCGCGTTCGCGCCGGGATACGACCGTCACACGCTGCGCGGCCTGGTCCGCAGCGAATTCTGAACGGCCCTACTCCACCTTGCCGATCTTCTTCACCGCCGCGATCAGCCGCTTGCTGTCGGTCGCGACGAACTCAGAGAAGGCCGGCGCGTCCTGATAGGCGACGAGGCTGCCCGAGGTCTCGAATGCCTTGAGCACATCAGGGCTCGTCATCACTTGCGTCATCGCCTCGCGCAGGCGGATCGCGATCGGCGCAGGGAGAGCGCTCTGCGCGAACAGCCCGGCCCAGATGTAAAACTCGACATCCTTGTAGCCGAGCTCCTGGAAGGTCGGCACATCAGGGAAGCTCGCGATGCGCTGCGCGCCGCAATTGCCGAGCACGCGCAGCTTGCCATCGTCGACCTGCGGTTTCAGCGTGCCGGGTGCGGCGGCGATCGCCTGCACGGTGCCGCCGAGGATCGCAGTCAGCGCAGGACCTGCGCCGCGGAACGGCACGTGCAGCAGCTTGATGCCGGCGCTGCTCGCGAACATCTCCATGGCCACATGCAGCGTGCCGTACGGCCCGGACGAGCCATAGGCGATCTGGCCCGGCCGCTTCTTCGCATCCTCGACGAAATCCTGCGCGGTTCTCCAGGGCGCCGAGGCCGGCACCGCGAGCAGCGTGGGATCGGCGAGCACGCGCGCGATCGGCATGAACTGCGAGACCTCGTAGGCGACGGGTCGGTCGAACAGCCGGTCGGCCTCGGGGAGCACCGCGAGCGAGGACAGCGTCATCAGCAGCGTGTAACCGTCGGGCTCGGCACGCGCGGCCGCGGCATTGCCGACCGATCCGCCGCCGCCTCCCGCCCGGTTGTCGACGATCACAGGCTTGCCGAGGATCCGCTCCAATGCCGTCGCGACCGGTCGCGCAGCGAGATCGGCCTGTCCGCCGGCCGGGAACGGAACGATCATGGTGATGTTGCGCGAGGGGTAAAGAGCTTGGGCAAAGCTTGATCGAGAGCAAGCGGCCTGTGCTAGGGGCAGCACGGCAGCGGCCTTCAGAAGTTCGCGGCGGTTCATTGGTGGGTACCTCCCCGATTGTTTTCGTGATTGGGAGGCAGCCTAACCGGAATGGATTGTGTTGCGATAGCCGTGCGCTTGCACCCTCCCCGGCGGGGCCTGGAGGGGGCGGCCGGTTGGCCGCATCTCCCCAACTACTGCGACTGCAACAGGGTGGGCAGGCTCTTGTCGAGGACGTTGCCGAGCAGTTGCCGCGTCGACGCGCGCATCACTGGATTGTTGGCGGCTTCCGGCGGTTCTGGCCACTGCGCCCAATCGATACGCAGCGTCGGCGGCCCGGTCATAAAGTTGCTTCCGCTGATCGAGCCTTCGCCGCTCTTCAGAATATCGAAGCTTTGCCCGTCATGAACGTAGATCCGTATGACCGCGTAGATGTCGGCGATGTCGTACAGCGGGCTGACCTTCATGACACCGATGCCGAAGAATCCACCCTGGCGTATTCCCTTGATCACGACGACATAGCGTTTGCATCCGGCCTGACCGGCAACTTGGCGGACGATGGCGCCGGCCTTGTCGCTGCGAACGAACATGCCAAGCCCGGGATCGTAGGAACTGAATGCGGATCTATCGGCAGCGATCCTGCGGACGACAAAACCAGAGCCGACCGCGGCCCTCACACGTTCGACAACGAGGTCATCGAGCCCGAAACCGTCGACCGGAACCTCCTTGTTCTCGTTGCCGAACACGGTCACGCCGATCTTCTTCACGATGAAGCGATCGCCCAGCAGCGATATCACGCCGACGCACGGTCCTGCAGCTTGCGGCGTGGACTGCGAAGCAGGTGCCGGCTTGGGAGGCGCGTTCTTTGCCGGCTTGGCAACCGTCGCCGGCTGGTTGGTTTGCGCCTGCGCGGGGCCGGCCAGGCACAGTGCGAAGAGGAAGAGGCAAATAAGACGAAGCATCATGTAGCGGTCGTCGGGTTGTTGAGAAACGGGAAGCAGGAAACAGAACGCGGCGCGGGTATAGACAACAAAGTTCATGACCGCAACGCGAGGGCCCTAGCGTTTCTTCAACTTGGCAAACTGCCTGGGCAAAAACTCCGTCAGCGGCAATGCCGCAGCCGCACGCAAGAGACCGCGTCGATCCATGATTTGCCCTCGCCTGATTTTCTTGTTTCGCTGCCAGGCTAACGCGCCAGGCGGCAAGAACAAGACGTTTACGAACCGTTAGCCATATCGGGCTCCTTCAGGAACGCATGTCCGGGCCCGCTGTTGCCTTCCCAGGGAGAGTGGATGATGCGGAATCTGGCGACTATCGACGTTGCGCTGGACGAGATGCTGGTGAATCTCGCAGCGATCGTGTTGCGGCTTTCGACGCCCGAATTGACGGGAACGCCGGAAGCGCGGCGCGCGCTGGCGCGATCCGTCCATCAATATGGTGTGTGTGCGGCGCGGTCGAGCGACCCACGCGTTCACGAATTGAAGGCGCAATTGGAGGGGACGCTGAAGCCAAGCCTGCGCGTCGTCGCGATCCATGGCGTGAAGGTGTCGTAGTTCGTCATTGCGAGGAGCTCTTGCGACGAAGCAATCCAGAATCTCTCCGAGGAGACATGCTGGATTGCTTCGCTGCGCTCGCAATGACGGAGAGCGTTGAAGCCGCGCGCGCTCCTACGACGCTTTGCTTTTCCCGCGCGGCCGCCGCTTGCATGTGCCCGGCAGCTTCGCTGCCAGGAAATCGGCGAGCGCTTCGACGCGCGCGGGGCGGGGGCCGCCGGGCGGGGTAACGAGGTGCACGGCGCCTTCGGCCTGCTTCCAGTCCTTCAGGATGACTTCGACCTCGCCCGACGAGATCGCCTCGCCGACGATGAATTCCGGCAGCTCGGCGATGCCGAGCCCCGCGATCAACGCCGGCATCACGGCTTCGCCGTTGTTGACGCGAAGCTGGCCGCCCGGGCGCACGCTGGCCTGCTCGCCGGCCGAATTGGTGTAGTGCCAGGCGTTGGGCGTGGAGAGATAGGCGTAGCTGAAGCATTTGTGCGCGGCGAGATGCATCGGGTGCGTCGGCCGGCCGTGCTTCTTGAGATAGGACGGCGCGGCGACCGTGTAGCGCGGCATGGTGAAGAGCCGCCGCGCGATCAGCGAAGAGTCCGGCAGCCGCGCGATCCGCACCGCCATGTCGAAACCTTCGCCGATCAGGTCGACGGTCGCATCGCTCAAATGCAGATCGACGGAGACTTCCGGATAGGCCTGGAAGAACTCGGGCAGCAGCGGCGCCACCGCCTTGATGCCGAACGTCATGGGGACGGCGAGCCGCACCAGGCCGCGCGGCGCCACCGACTGCGCCAAGGCCTCGTTCTCAGCGGCCTCGCCGTCGGCCAAGAGGCGCGTCGCGCGTTCGGCCAGCTTGTGGCCGGCATCGGTCAGCGCGAGCCGGCGCGAGGTGCGGTTGAACAGCCGCGCGCCGAGCCGCTCCTCCAATCGCGTGACCGCCTTGGACACCGTGGCCTTGGACATCCCAAGCTCGCTCGCAGCCCCCGCAAATGATCGCAGCTCCACGACTTTGGCGAAGATCGCGAGCGCTTCGAAATCTGGAAGTTTTGCCATGGCAGCCGGTCCTGATGGGGCATTTAAGGAAACAATGCGTTTCGACAGTTTCTATTTCTATACCACAGGCGAAGGCTTATCCAACAGGTCAATCCGACATCAAGGAATTGCACAGATGATCGAACTCAGACCTTTCGAAAAGCTCGGCGGCGCCGATCACGGCTGGCTCAAGGCCAAGCATCATTTCTCGTTCGCTGGCCATTACGACCCGAACAACATGGGCCACGGCGCCTTGCGGGTGTGGAATGACGACGAGATCGCGCCGAACACCGGCTTTCCCGCCCATCCCCACGCCAACATGGAGATCATCACCTATGTGCGCGAGGGCGCGATCACCCATCAGGACAGCCTCGGCAACGAGGGCCGCACCGAAGCGGGCGACGTGCAGGTGATGAGCGCCGGCAGCGGCATCCGCCACTCCGAGTACAATCTCGAGCCGACCAGGACGCGGATCTTCCAGATCTGGATCGAGCCGGCGATGCGCGGCGGACAGCCGACCTGGGGCTCGAAGCCGTTTCCGAAGGCAGACCGCTCCGGCAGGCTCGTCACCATCGCGAGCGGCTTTGCGGGCGACACGGACGCACTGCCGATCCGCGCCGATGCCCGGGTGCTCGCCACCACGCTGAAGGCGGGCGAGAGCGCGGAGTATGAGCCGCAGACGTCGCGGCATCTCTACCTGGTGCCGGCGGCAGGCGTTGTCGAGGTCAACGGCGTCCGCGTCAATGCCCGCGACGGCGCCGCGATCCGCGACGAGGCCAAGCTGAAGATCACGGCGCTCGAAGATTCCGAGCTCGTGCTCGTCGACGCGGCGTGACGAACAAGCAACCAATCACCTCACCCAATCCCAACGGAGACCACCATGACCAAAGTTCTCGTCCTCTATTATTCCGCCTATGGCCATATCGAGGCGATGGCCAATGCCGTCGCCGAAGGCGCGCGCGAGGCCGGCGCGACCGTTGACATCAAGCGCGTGCCCGAGCTGGTGCCGGCCGAGGTCGCGAAAGCCTCTTACTACAAGCTCGACCAGGCCGCGCCGGTCGCCAAGATCGAGGACCTCGCCAATTACGACGCGATCATCGTCGGCACCGGCACCCGTTTCGGCCGCATGGCCTCGCAGATGGCGAACTTCCTCGACCAGGCCGGCGGGCTCTGGGCCAAGGGCGCGCTGCACGGCAAGGTCGGCGGTGCCTTCACGGCCACCGCGACCCAGCACGGCGGCCAGGAGACCACGCTGTTCTCGATCATCACCAACCTGCTGCATTTCGGCATGGTCGTGGTCGGCATGAACTACGGCTTTGCCGGCCAGATGAAGCTCGACGAGGTCACGGGCGGTGCGCCCTATGGCGCCACCACGATCACCGGCGGCGACGGCAGCCGCCAGCCCAGCGCCAACGAGCTTGCCGGCGCGCGTTATCAGGGCCGCCAGATCGCGGAGACCGCCAAAAAGCTGCATGGCTGATGCAACCCGGGCGGCATTCTCAGTCGGGGAATGCCGCCCCAATCCGGAATTGGGATACGGTCACCGCTAAATCTGCGTGATGTCGGCGTGAGGCCGAACCGGCTCCGTCGGTAGAGGTGCGGGCGCCGTCGAAAGCCACCAGCCCTCGCCGGCAAACCAGCATGTCTCGTCGGGGACGCCCTCTCTCCGCAACGACTGCACCCCTTCCCAACCTTTCGTGAACGCCTCGCCCAATCGCCCGCCGGCCTCGGCATCCTGCAATCCCGCGCAGCCGATGAATTGGGCGCGGCTGAGGAATTTCGCCGGCCAGATCGCACCGTCATCCGGCCGCGTGATCATCAACATGCCGCCGTACATGCCTTCGGGCGCGAGCGGAAACACCAGCCGCCCGCCGGGCCGCAGCGCATCGAGCCATTCCGCCGCCGGCTGCGCCGCGCCCGCGCAGACATAGATCACGTCGGCCTCCGGCAGATCCGCCGCGATGCCCGAGCGTCCGCGCACGTCCACATGGGCGACGTCCTTCAGATTGTCGCGCGCAAGTCCCACCAGACGTTCATCGATCTCATAGGCGTGAACGCGACCGTCGGGACCGACGAGATGCGCGAGAATTGCGGTGTAATAGCCGCTGCCGGCGCCGATCTGGACCACGGTCTCGCCTTCCTTCACGGCGCAGCCATTGAGCCAGTAGGCGTGCGCACCGGGCATTCCGATATTGAGACCGCGCGCCGGGTCCAGCGCCAACAGCGCGTTCTGATAGAGGAAGGCGGGATCATCGTCAGGCGTGACCACATAGGGATGACCGCCGAGACAGATCGACCACGGCCCGGGCCCGGCGAACGGCTCGCGCCTGATGGTCCGAAAGGCCTGTTCGAGGCGAGGGTCTGCAGCCTTCGCAGCACCGCAAATCAACTGCGCATAGAATGCACGATATTTTGCCGAACGGTCTTCCATGTCGCCTCCGCGGAATGGAAGCGACGATAACACAACGAGGACGATCATCGGAAGGCTTGCGCAATCGCGGCCTTTGTGACGGCGCCGTGACGTAGCCACGCCTCAACTCCGTTCCATTTTCTTCCTGACGAGGTCCTTGCCGATCGGCCGCACGGGTTCGCTCCGTAGCACCAGCGAGGTCGTCACAGCACCAAAACCGGCGATGCGATCCACGATGGTCTCGAGATCCTCCGGCGCCGGAACGAGCACCTTGAGCACGAAACAGTCATCGCCCGTGACGCGATGGACTTCGATGATGTGAGGGATTTCGCTGAACCGCTTGAGGCAGGTCTTAATGTGCTCGTGCGAGGTGCGCAGGCGCACCAGCGCCATCAGGCCGAGCCCGAGAGCGCGCGGGTTGATGCGGGCGCCATAGCCCTCGATGATGCCGGCTTCCTCGAGCCGCTTGACGCGTTCGGACACGGCCGGCTGGGACAGCCCGACGGAACGGCCGAGCTCGGACAACGGTACGCGCGCATTGGCCTGCAGCGCCTCGAGGATCTTCAAATCCTTGGCATCGATGCTCCCGAAGCGATCCAAACTCAATTCTCCGTTCCACCTTGAGATCATCGGCAGATGGTCGATTTCGCCGATGACTTGCCATGTGATGCAGGACCGCGATCGGTCACACTGCGGTCAACTCAGATATCACGGGACGTTCATGCACGACATCATCACATTGCCCGGGCTCGGCGGCTCCGGAGATACCCACTGGCAGACGCTATGGGAGCGCGCTGACGCGCGCTTCACGCGATTCCAGCCGGCGAGCTGGGACCAGCCGGAGCTCGACGACTGGGAGCAAGCCCTGGAGCACGTGGTCGCGCGCTGCGCCAGGCCGCCCCTCCTGGTCGCACACAGCCTCGCCTGCCTTTTGGTGGCGCACTGGGCCGCGCGCTTCCCTTCCGCGATTGCGGGCGCCTTTCTGGTCGCCGTGCCCGATCCCGATGGCGGCCATTTTCCCGCGGAGGCCGCAGCGTTCAAGCCGGTCCCCGGCGGCGCGTTGCGCTTTCCCGCGCTGATCATCTCGAGCACGAATGATCCATATGGAGCGCTCGAGGTGACACGGCGGCGGGCGCAGGACTGGCAGTCCGGCCTGATCGTGCCGGGCGCGCTCGGCCACATCAATGCCGCGAGCGGGCTCGGCGACTGGCCGCAAGGACGCGCGTTGCTGGATGCTTTCCGGGCGGGCCTTCCGAGGTGATGGCGAAACAGACGGCGCCCGTCAGCGCGCTCCCTTGCCCATCGCCCTCGCCGCGAGGGAGGCGAGCTTCGGATAGCGCCGAAGGCCCTGCGCGGCGTGATCGCGCCAGGCGAAGGGCAGACCGCGCCAGGACAGCGCGACGCTGACATCGGTCAGCGGCACCCTCTCGGCGCCGAGGCGCCGCTTGTAGTCCTGATTGCCGATGCTGAGGTCGAAACGGCGCAGGCCTTGCGCATGCAGCGCCGCCAGGGTGCGCTCGGTGACGAGCAGACCCGGCGAGCAGCTCGACCATTGATCGCCGCCATGGCTGATGCGCAGCAGGACATAGGTCGCGCCATGCTTGACGCCGAGCGCGGTGGCGACAATGCCTTCCTCGCACACCAGTGCCGAGACCATGGCATGACCTCCCGCGAGGCCCCGGCGGACGACCTCGCGATAGAATCGCGCATGTGTCTCGTCGTTGAGAACGAACCGCGAGCCGAGCTTTTGCATGCGTGCCTGCTGCTGGAGATCCATCACGTCCAACAGCTCGTGCGCACGCCCGACATCGGCGGCGATCTCGAACCGCGCACCGGCAAGACGGCTGAAGACCCGCCAGCAGCGCGGCATCTGCAGGCGCTTGATCGCGGCCTGATAGCCGCCATAGTCGTCGCCCATCAACACGAGATTGCCGTTGAGCGAGGAGGATCCGATTCGGCCGAGCGATACCAGCGGGTTCGGCTTGCCGCCGACCTCCGCCGGCATCTTCTTCAGGCGGAGCAGATCGAAACGGTCGGGCAGAGCGCGTAGCGCGCCGATCAGCGCCGTGTTGATCGCGTCCGTCGCGCCCGCATCCAACGCGGCATCGAGCGCCAGGATCGGTGCGTTGTTGTCGGAGACGCCGAGGTCCGCGAACTCGACGATGCGGATGCCGCGCCTGACATGGCTGATCATCGGCACGATTGCGATGTCCTTGCCGGTGGCAGCATCGGAGATCACGGCGATCAGTGGCGCGACGTCGTGAAACGACTCGTACCAGGCGCCGAGCCAGTTAGCATGCTGGAAGGCGGTGCGGTGCCCGGCGCTCAGGCGCGAGGCCGCGTGCCGCCAGTCACGCAGGAAATCGACCGCGATGGCCGACGCGCTGGACGCAAGATCGTCGGGCTGATCAACGCTGAGGAAGGTCATGCGCGGGGCTCGGTCTGCTCGATGCATTGGAACCTCGCCAGGAAGTGCAGGCCGGCCACCGCCAGCGCGAACATGAACCAGATCGGATTCTGTCGTTCGAGCAGGAAGGTCTCGGTGGCACCGTAGTACAGGCCGAACAGCCACACGGTCAGGAACAGCTTGGCCAGTGCGCCACTGCGGCTGTGAGCCTGCGCCGTCTGGAAATTGCGGAGCGGGGCGAGCACGAAGATGAGGATCACCAGCAGCAGCCCCGGCAGACCGATCGTGACCGCGAGATCGAGGTAGCTATTGTGGCTGTGCGCCGCCGATGTCGCCCATTCGGCTCCTTCCGCGGTGGCCCGCGCACTCACGTCGTCCCAGAACGCAGAATAGCCGTGGCCGATGATCGGCTTCTCCGCGACGGCCGCGAGCGCGAAGTCCCAGATCGCGGAGCGTCCGGTGAAGGTGGGATCGAGCGGAAGCAGCCGTGTCATCGCCGCCAGCACCGGACTGACGACACTGCCGACGGTCAACAGGTTCATCGCAACCAGCGGCACGAAGCAGATGAGCCGCTTTAGCCACAGGCTTGGCGTGACATAGACCAGCGAAGCGAGCACGTAGATCGCAAGGCACAGCACCGAGGACGTCTTGCCGCCGGTGAAGATCAGGAAGGTGCCGGCCAGCACGGCGATCACAGGCCCCATCACGAACGAGCCGACGGCGGACAGGTAGATGCCGACATAGACCAGGATGGTCATCACGGCGGAGGCGATATTCTTGTGGCCAAAGCTGCCGCGCCAGTCGCCGGCAAGCTGCGGCTCGGTGACGTCGAGCGCCGTGTGGACCGCATATTGCGGCGCGAGGAAGACGCCGAGATAGCACAGCGCGAGCAGCACGAGCGCGGCGCCGCCCAGGCAAAGGTTGAAGCTGCGCCGCGTCGGCGGCAGCAACGGCAACACGATGGCGAGCGACGTCACGCTGACCGTGAGCACGAATCGCTGCATCGAAACGCCGCGGCTTTCCGAGAACACGATGTTGATCACAAGCCAGACCAGCAGGCAGAGATGCAGCGGCGTCACCAGGCTCTTCAGCGCGAGCGCATCGGTGGCAGCGACACACAGTATAGCTACCGCAGCCAGCAGACCCCAGGCGATATAGGTCAGCGCCATTCGTCCGCCGACGACCATGGTGACGTCGGGATTGCGCAGGTCCGGGAACGGATCGAGTGTCACCAGCACCAGCAGCAGCGCCCCGACCGCGACGAGGCAGCGCGCCACCTGCACGGCATCGAGCCCTGCGAGGCGATCACGCAGGATATGGCCGAACGATCGGGCCCCGACGTCGGTCATGGTGGCGGCACTGCGGTCCATGGCTCAAGACATTCGGTAACGCCAGTGAAGCTTGGGGTCGCGGCTCAACCCTTCCGAGGCTTCGTCAACGGGTCTTGCGGAGGTCTGCGACATCGCGGGCTGCCGCATGATGCTCCGCGCGATCTCGTAATATTGCAGCGCCCGTTGCTCCAGCGTGAGATTGTCCAGGATGTAGCCGCGCGGATCGAACGCGCCCGCGCTGCACCCGGCCCAGAAATTGTCCCAGCCCGTCTCGAAGCCGGCGATGTCGGTGAACTTGACCCCGCAGCGTTCGTCCCAGTACGGCACCGACGACACCGGCGCGAACTGCACGCGATGCGGATAATAGTCGGGGTCGCGCCATGGCCCGCCCGGATCCCAGGCAAACACCGGCACGCCGCAGGACAAGGCCTGCTGATAGGCGATGCCCTGGCTCTCGCTTTGGCACAGGAAGATCATCGCGCGCGAACGCGCGAGCGCCGCCTGAAAATCGGCTTCCTTGTAGCTGCCGTAGCGCAGCTCCGTGAACGAGCGGCCTTCCTTAACGAGCCGGGCGCGCACGGGCTCGATCATCTCCGACGCGTAGCGCTCGCGGTCCCAGTGGACCTTGTCGTAGATCAGGACATCCACGGTCTTTTGCGCTCGAGCCGACGGGGCCCAGAGATTCGTGTCGATGCCGACAGGCCAGGCCTCGGTCTCGGGCCAATATGACCGGTACATGTCGACGTACCAGGGACCGGGCACCACGACCTTCTTCACCGGTAGGCGCTGGAACAAGTCAGGGTCATCGAGCGGATGATTGTGGACGGCAGCGCCGAGCAGGATCGGGTTCTTCCATAGGAACTTGTCGAGCAGGAACGTGCGCCCGACGATACAGGCAAGCTCGTCGGGATGTTCCGCGATGTAGCCATAATCGTTGACGCGATAGCGGATGCCGAGCCGGTCGAGCCCCGCACAGAGATTGAGGAACACGCGCAGCTGGCCGCTCATGCGCGGCTCGCCGAGCAACAACCGCCGAACGATGCGACGCAGATGCCGGTCGCCCGGAAACCAGCGGTCATCCTTGTCCTCGTAAAAGAGGTTCAGGATCATCGTATCGGGGGCGTGTTCGAACGTGTTTGCGGGCACGGGATTCCATCCGCGGCAGTCCGATGCGCATTCTCGCACGAGGCAGTCCGCCGCACTCTTCCAAATTTGCCACAGGCTTAATGCCAGCGGCTTAACGTTATTCTACGAAACCGGCGGCACACGGCCCTTCTCGGCAACGGTTCGAGCGGAATGCGAGTATCATGCGCGCACGCCGGACTTGCAGATCGCCAGCATTACCAGCGCGGCACATGGGGTCCTGGTTAACGGATCATTAAAGGCGAGCCGTAGCTTGATCACCGCTGAAGAGGTTCTCGAACTGCCAGCCGCCTCCCGCGCGGCAGCGCCGGCGCGCTTGCCGCTTCAGGTCGGCTCGACCACACCGGTATCGGTCGTCATTCCGGCCAAGAACGTTGCGGCCTATGTCGGCGAAACGCTTGCCAGCGCTCTGGCGCAGCGCGAGGTGACCGAGGTGATCGTCGTGGACGACGGCTCGGACGACGAAACCGTTGCGATCGTCCGCGGCATGCGTGACCCGCGGCTGCACTTGTTCCACAACGATTCCGCGGGCGTATCGGCCGCACGCAATCTCGGCGCAAGACAGGCAAGCGGCGAGTGGTTGCTCTTCCTCGATGCCGACGACCGCCTGCGCCCAGGCGCGGTGGCGGCGCTGCTCGCTGCTGCGCGTGGCGCGCCGCGCGCCGTCCTCGTCTATGGCGACTACAACACGATCGACAGCGAAGGCCGCCAGATCGGCCGGCGCGGCCTCTTGAAGGGGCGCCGGAAGCCGTCCGGAGACGTGCTGACGCGGCTCGCCGCCGGCAATTTCATCGTCAATGGCGGCATCGCGCTCGCACGCGCGGAAGCTTTCCGCGCCATCGGCGGCTTCGATACGTCCCTCAAATATTGCGAGGACTGGCATTGCTGGTGCCGCCTCGCTGCGATCGGGGAGTTCGCGTTCGCGCCAGAGCTGTTGCTCGATTATCGTCTTCACACCACCAACACCATGAACGCCGCGATCCGGACGCCGAAGGACTTCTTCCCGGCCATCGCGCGGGTGTTCGATGACGGATTGATCCTGGCGAGACTGCCCGAGCACATGACAGCCGGGCTGCGCCTTGCCGCCGAGATTCATCTCGTTACCTACTCGGCGATGCAAGCGGTCCGCTTCGGCAGGTATCGCCAGGCGTTCGCTTATCTCGCGATGATCGGCCGGCAGTCGCTCAAATCGCTGCCACGCTCGGCAATCCGGGTCGCCCTCGCCCGTTTCGGTATCTAATCCTCGCCGCGTCAGGACGCGATCTTCGAGGCCTCGTAAGGCTTCGGCTCGAGGCCGAGGGCCGCCAGGGCGGCGCCAAACGCAACCATCACGGGATGCATCGCGACGACGGCTTTCGACGACGGCAACAAGGCGGCGGCGCGAAGCAGCGACAGCGGCAAGCGGCCCAGCATCTGCGCAAACACCCGCGCCCGCGCTGCTGCACTCGGGGCGGCTTTGTACTGCACACGATAATTGATCGCGCCGATGCGCAAGCCGCGCTTTGCGATCCAGCCGAGGCTGGTGCGGCTACGCGGCACGGTCTCGGTGATGACGGCCTCCGCCGTCCAGTGGAACAGCATACCGGCGTCACGGCACCGCACGAAGAAATCACAATCGCCGCCGCCAAGAAAATTGAAGCGCAGGTCGAACGCGGGACGGTCGAACCGCTCGAAGGCGGCCCGCGTGATCAGGCAATTGCCGCAGCCGTAGATCAGCGGCACCGCACCGCTGTAGTCGTAGGCGGGACAGAAGGCGGGATGACGCGAAAGCCAGGGCTTGCTGTCGTCGTCGAAGACCGGCAGCACCGGCCCGCCAACCACTTCGGCGCCGGTCGCCTCCGCGGTGCGGACCATCAGTTCGAGCCAGTCGCTTGATGCGATCTCGTCGTCGTCGATCATCAGGAAACGGGTGGCGGCGGGAAACAGCTGCTGCGCCGTCTCGAAGGCAGCATTGATCGCCTGGCAATTTCCCTGTCGCTTCTCGATCAGGCAGACGCCCTGAAGCCTCCCATCGGCCAAGAACTCCGCGGCAACCGGCGCGCTTTCGCGCCGCACCGCATCGTTCTCGACCATGACGACGGCAAAGGAACGCGGGGTGCGCTGGTTCGCGAGCGACTCCAGCGTCAGGCGCAGGTGTTGCGGACGACGGAAGCATGGAACGCAGACGACGATGCCGACCGACAGGTCGATGACGCGAGAGCTCGCCACGATCTCCCGGTTGGGATCGCGCACGGCATCCGCGATCCGGGCCGCAGACAGGTCTGTCGGGATCAATGTCATGAGATCTAGATGTCCGAGATGTATTGAAGAATCCCTGCTTCGATCGCGCGTCCCACGACGGCACATCGCCGCGGGACAGATGCGTTTCAAAATGAACGGCTGCCGCGCGGCACATAGCCACCAAGTTCGCCGCGCGTCGTGCTGCAATTGGCGGTCCATGCGCCGACAACGCTCCAACATGAACAATACCGTAGTTAATGCGCATGCGCATTAACCGGGCCGTAAGCACTGCGACCGGTGAGACGGTGCGGCATCGGATTTGCTCTTCGGGCAGGCGCATTTTTTCCTGTAAATTTGAATAGAACAAGCGCGGTCAGAATCCATGAACAAGCCAGCCCCGATCGATTTCGCGACAGCCACGGCGATCCAATTCCCCGCGGCTGCACCATATGCCGAGGCGCTCCATGATCTCGTTCCGGGCGAAGCCCGCGACAGCCTGCTCGCCGTCCACGACGTGCTGTGCCGCGAGCTGCCGCAGGGCCGCCTCGCGATCTATGAGGCGGGCGGCGGCTCGTGCAGCGTTCTGCCACCGGAATTGCTGAGCCGCAGCAAGGTCACCGTGGTCGACATCGACGAGGACCAGGTCCGCAACAACACCTACGCCGACGAGGCGATCCTCGGCGACGTCCAGACCTACAGCTTCGCCCGCGAGACCTTCGATCTCGTGATCTGCTACAACGTCATCGAGCACTTGCCCCATGTCGACGCCGCGCTCTTGAACTTCCGCGATGCGCTGAGGCGCGGCGGGATGATCCTGATCGGCGCACCGAATCCGCGCTCGCTCTCCGGGGTCGTCACCAAATATTCGCCGCACTGGTTTCACGTCTGGTTCTACCGGCACGTCCGCGGCATCAAGGACGCCGGCCTGCCGGGCGAGCCGCCGTTCCCGACGTTCTTCCATCCGCTGGTGACGCTGCCCCGGCTGGAAGCATTCGCGGCCGCCAACGGCCTCGAGATGATCTATCGTCGTGAGGTCGAGAGTCCGCGCTATCCCGAGATGCGCCGGCGCAAGCCGCTGGTTGCGGCCCTGGTCGACGCCGGCGCCGCGGTGCTCAATGCCGTGCTGCCGCGCGGCACCGACGTCCGCCGCGGCGACTATCACGTCATCCTTCGGAGGATCTGACGGCGATGGCACGTGCGCGGCCCACCAACGGACGAACGACGGCTCGCAGCCATGCTGCGCGCGGTAACGAACCGTTAATTCCTGGAAGCGGCGGGTATCGCGGGCGTCATAGGGACGCGCCGAGGGATGGCATGCGCTTAAACGCTTTGTTTGCCATTTCGGTGAATAGTCCCTCAATGAGTATGGTTAATTTTCCCTGTTGCGTTGATTGGGCACCTATATCCCGGGTGCGTGGCGTAAAGCGAAGAGTAACCCCTCAGCCCGCGGCACTTGGAATGAAAGCTGGGGATCATGCTTGATTATAGCCAGCCGATCGATCGAGCCAGACCGGAGGCCGCGCAACGGAAGCCTCAGGCCGGCTTCAACGTGCTGGAGCTCGCCAATCTGCTCTGGCGGCGGAAGGTCGCGATCGCCGCGGCCGCCCTGCTCGGTGCGGCGCTTGCCGTCACGATCGGCAAGAGCGTGACGCCCCGCTACACCGCCACCGCTCAGCTCTATGTCGACCCGCGCGAGCTTCAGCTCGTCGACCGCGAGCTCACGCCCCGGGCCCAGGACGTCACCGGCATGGCCATGGTGGTGGAGAGTCAGGCGCGCCTGATCACCTCCAACAGCGTGCTGCTCCAGGTGATCCAGCAGGCCGGCCTCGACAAGGATCCGGAATTCGGAGGCGGTGAGGCTGGGAGCCTGATGTCGTCGCTGCTCGGCCTGATCGGCCTGCAACCGCGCGCGCCCTCCGCTGCGGAGAAGAGGGAAGTGGAGCTCGCGGCGCTCGATGCGTTGAACAAGCACATCGCGATCCGCAAAACCGAGAAGAGCTTCATCGTCGACATCGAGGTCTGGTCGACGGATCCCGCCAAGGCGGCGATGCTCGCCAACACGCTGACCAATGCCTATCTCGCCGAGTCCCGCAAGTCGCAGGCTTCGGCGGCACGGCGCGCCACCAACGATCTCTCCAGCCGTCTGAAGGAGCTGCGCGACCGGCTGCGTAACGCCGAGACCGCGCTGGCGACCTACAAAGCCCAGAACAATTTCGTCGGCACCCAGGATGCGCTGATCAGCGATCAGCAGCTCTCCGCCAGCAACCAGCGGCTTTCCGCGGCCCGCGCGGCGACGATGGACGCGCAGGCGCGGCTCGACCAGATCGAGGCGAGCCGCCGCACCGCTGCCGATGCCGGCGCGATTCCGGAGGCGCTGCAATCGCCGACCATTGCGAATTTGCGCGCGCAATATGCCGACGCCCGGAAGAAATATGCGGAGCAGGCCGGTGAGCTCGGCCCGCGCCATCCGGCGCTGCGCCAGACCGAGAAGCAGGTCGAGGACCTCAAGCGCACCATCAACGAGGAGATCGACCGCTTCGCCCAGTCCGCCAAGAACGATCTGACGCGCGCCCGCCACTTCGAGGCCTCGCTCAACCGCGCGCTGGAAGCGCAGAAGCGGCAGAGCGTTCAGCTCAGCCAGGCCGCCGTGCGCCTGCGCGAGCTCGAGCGCGAGGCCGACGCAAGCCGTGACGTCTATCAGTCCTTTCTCAAGCGCTCCCGCGAGACCGAGGAGCAGGAGAGCCTGAACACCTCGGCCGCCCGCGTCATCGGCGAGGCGACTGTGCCGCAGCGGCGCTCGTTCCCGCCGGCCATGAGCCTGTTCGCCATGATCGGCTTCATCTTCGGGGCGATCGCAGCATCGAGCTGGTTCGTCGTTGCAGATTTGCTTTTCGCCGGTGCAGCCGCGCCCGCGACGCCGACACCCGCCCGGCGTGAGCGCTCGCCAGCGCCGCAGGCGTCCCGAGCACCGGAGCTCCCGCGCGCTGCAGAGGTTGCTCAGCCGCGCCAGGCCCCGCGCGCTCCTGAAGCTGCGCCGTCGATGCCGGAGCTCGCCGCGCCCCCGCTGCAGCCTTCGATGGTCGAGCAGCCAATGATCGAGAAGCCGCTGATCGCACGCTTCCAGGAGGCCGACGTCATCCATACGCTCGGCGCCATACTTCCCACCGGCGGCGGCGTCGATCTCACGCGGCTGGGTTGGCCGACGCTGCGCCCCGGCTTTCCCATGACGAGCTTGCTCAACGCCTGGCGCGACATGCGCGCCGCGGTGACGCGGCGCGCCGGCGGCAACGCGATGCCGGTCGTCGCGCTCGTCGGCACCGGCAAGACCAGCGGCCGCAGCGTGGCCGCGCTGAACTTCGCGCTGGCGGCCGCACGCGACGGCGCCCGCGTGCTGATGATCGATGCCGACCATCAGGCGCGCTCGCTCACGAACAGGGTCATCCGTCCCGGCAAGAGCGAGCCGAGCAGGCTCGGCTGGCTCTCGATCGGCAGCAAGGACGCGCGCGAGATCAAGACGGTCAACGGCATCTCGGTGCTGCCGGCCGCCGAAGGCGACGCCGGCAAAGCCGCCGATGCCATCCACAAGGCGATTGTGCAGGCCCATTCCGCGGGCGGCTATGATCTCGTGATCCTCGACGGCCCGGCCATTCCGCTCGCGGCCGGCGGCCGCAAGCTGCTCGAGGACATCGACTCGCTGGTGGCCGTGCTGCCGACCAGCCTCGACGTCAACGACAGCCTGGAAGAGATCCTGGCCGCGCTCGGCCCGGCCGAGCGCAAGCTCGTCGGCGTCGTGCTCGACGAGCTCACCCCTGCAATGCAAACGCGCCAGCGAGGCAGACAATATGCTTGAGCGCCGCGTCAACCTCGACGGACGGGCAGCAACTGCCGAGGTGCCGAGAATCACCGTCGGCGGACTTCGCATGGCCGCGATCGACCTGGAAGAGACCGCCGATTTCATGATCGAGGCGACGAATCCCGACCATCGCATCGGCCGTCCGCTGTTCCTGACCTCGGCCAATGGCGAGGTGCTGGCGCGCTGCTCGACCGAGCCGCAGACCGAGCAGCTGTTCCGTGCCGCCGATTTGATCAACGCCGACGGACAGCCGCTGGTCGCCGCTTCAAAGCTGCAATCCTGGTTCCCGCTGCCGGAGCGCGTCGCAACCACGGACCTGTTCCACGTCGTCGCGCGCAAGGCCGAAGCCGCCGGCCGCACCTTCTACATGTTCGGCGCAAGCGAGGCCGAGAACGCCGCGGCGGTCGCGAACGTCCAGAAAATGTATCCACGTCTCAAAATCGTCGGGCACAGCCACGGCTATCTGCGCGGCGAGGCGCTGCGTGCCAAGGTCGAGGAGATCAACGCCCTGGCACCGGACTATCTGTGGGTCGCGCTCGGTGTGCCCAACGAACAGGCATTCGTGAAGGAATTCACGCCGCATCTGACCAATGTTGGCGTCATCAAGACATCCGGCGGATTGTTCAACTTCTTGTCAGGCAGTCGTTCCCGCGCGCCGCAATGGATGCAGAAGATCGGGCTCGAATGGGCCTGGCGCACCTTGCTCGAGCCGCGCCGTCTGCTCTGGCGTTATTTGACCACCAACCCCCGCGCGCTCTATCTTCTCTTCAGCCGCAACCGGCCCCTCCGTTAAGAGAAGAGCAGAATACGACATGACCGACCGACCGACCGTCCTCGTCACCGGGGGCGCTGGCTATATTGGCTCGCATGCCTGCCGTGCATTGTCCGCCGCCGGCTATCAGCCCGTCGTTTATGACAATCTCTCGACAGGTCATCGCAGCTTCGTATCGGGCCCGCTGGTGACGGGCGATCTGCTCGACGGCGCGGCGCTGGCGCGCGCCTTCGCCGACCACAAGATCACGGCGGTGATGCATTTCGCGGCGGCGAGCCTCGTCGGGGAATCCATGACCGACCCGCAGAAATATTACATCAACAACGTCCAGGGCACGCTGTCGCTGCTGCAGGTGATGCGCAACGCGGGCTGCCATCGCATCGTGTTCTCCTCGACCGGCGCCGTCTACGGCAACGCCGATTCCAAGGCGCTGCCGGAAGACTTTCCTTGCGCGCCGATCAATCCTTACGGCGCGTCGAAATTGATGATCGAGCGCATGCTCGCCGACTACCGCACGGCCTATGGCTTCGGCGCGTTCTGCCTGCGCTATTTCAACGCCAGCGGCGCCGATCCGGCCGGCGGCATCGGCGAGCTGCGCGACAACGAAACCCACCTCATTCCCCGCGCGATGATGGCGCTTCAGGGCCATGTCGAGTTCGCGGTGTTCGGCGACGATTACGACACGCCCGACGGCACCGCGATCCGCGACTACATCCATGTCACGGACCTTGCGGCGGCGCATGTGGCGGCCTTGAGGCTCTTGGAGCAAGGCCATGCCGGCGACAGCTTCAATCTCGGCACCGGCTCCGGCTTTTCCGTGCGCGAGATCCTCGACGCCATCAGGCAGGAGACCGGGCGCGAGGTGCCGCACACGATCAAGCCGCGCCGCGCCGGCGATCCCACCTTTCTGGTCGCCGATCCCTCTGCTGCAAGAAAGGTGCTGAACTTCGTTCCGCGTCACTCCGACCTACCGACGATCGTCCGCACGGCCTGGGCCTGGCACCAGAAGGCGCATCCGTTCAGGCCGCGTTAGGCAATCGCGGCTCCGATCGCTTGCTTGCCGTGCCCTGCAGCGGCTAGAACGACTTGTCGCGGCTGCGCCGGCACATTGCCGACAGCCGCGCGATCCGCATTGCCGACGGCCATGTCGGCCTTTCATGGTTCGGTTCGCTTGCACGAGCCGATTTTTCCGAGCGACGTGACGATCTAGTCAGCGTGTCGACCCCTCGTCGGACGCGATTCCGGGAGCATCGACCACATGCATCAGGCTGCCCGCCTGGAATTCGAGCGCGTGATGGAGGAGTTCGTCCGCTGGCATGTGGTGCCGGAGAACGAGCGTTCGCCCGCGCCCGCCTGGTGGTGGGGGCCCGCGATGGCCGTGGTCGACGACCAGGAGCCGATGAGCGCAACAAGCTGCTGCGCGTTGAACGTGAGCGAAGGGACGAGCTTCGCCGAGGGCGCGCGCGCCATTCTCGCGCTGTTCACCGAGCAGACGTCACTGACCGGTCCCCAGGACTTTCCGAGCAAGGCCGAGGGGGAAGAGCACGAGGTGCGCGAGCTGCACCCGCAGCCGTCAGACGACAGCGCGTTTCAGCCCTGAGGCTGCGTCTTCGTCGGCCGCTTCCGGCTGGAGCGGCGGCGCGACGGGCAGCGCCATGGGCCGCAGCAGCTCGCCCATCTGCCGCGCCGGCAGCGGCTTGGAGATCAGGAAGCCCTGCATCTCGTCGCAGCCATGGGCGCGCAGGAATGCCTCCTGCTCGGCGTTCTCGACGCCTTCGGCGACGACGGTCATGCCGAGGGCCTTGCCCATGCTGATGATCGCCTGCGCGATGGCCTGATCCTCCGAATCCTGCGGCAGGTCGCGCACGAAGGAACGGTCGATCTTGATCGTGTCGATCGGGAAGTGCTTCATCAGCGACATCGACGAATAGCCGGTGCCGAAATCGTCGATGGCGAGACGGATGCCGCGGCTCTGGATGGAGTCGAGCACCTTCAGCGCGCGGCCGACATTGCGCATCATCATGCTCTCGGTGACCTCGAGCTGGAGCAGCACGGGCGACATGCCGGAGGCCGCCAGCGCCTCGTCCACGTCCTGCAACAGATGCTCGTCGGCAAACTGCCGCGGCGACAGGTTGACCGCCATCGACAGCGGCAGCAGGCCGCGGCGCTGCCAGGCCATGGCCTGCGCGCAGGCCTCTTTCAGCACCCAGCGGCCGATCGGCACGATCAGCCCGGTTTCCTCCGCAAGCGGAATGAACTGTGCCGGCGAGACGTTGCCGAGATCGGGATGCGTCCAGCGCAGCAGCGCCTCGACGCCCGTGATCTGACCCGTCGCCATGTCCACCTTGGGCTGGTAGTTGAGCGAGAACTGCTCGCGCTCCAGCGCGCGGCGCAGTGCGCTCTCCAGCGACAGCCGCTCGATCGACTGCGTCTTCACCTCGTTGGAGAAGAAGCGATAGCCGTTCTTGCCGTCCTCCTTGGCGAGGTACATCGCCATGTCGGCGTTCTTGGTCAGCGTCTGGGCGTCGGAGCCGTTGGCCGGATACATCGCGATGCCGATCGAGGCGGTGGAATGGCACTCGTGGCCGGCCAGCTGCATGGGCTCGGCGAGCGCGGCAAGCAGCCCGGTGGCGATGCGCTGGACGTCCTCGATCTCGCCGCACTGGTCGAGGATCACCACGAACTCGTCGCCGCCGAGGCGCGCGACCACGTCGCTCGCCCGCAGGGCGCCGCGCAAGCGGTTCGCCACTTCGAGCAGGAGCAGGTCGCCGGCCTCGTGCCCCAGCGAATCGTTGATGACCTTGAAGCGGTCGAGGTCAATGAACAGCACCGCAAATCGGTGATCGTGGCGTTGCGCCGCATCGATCGCCTCGCGCAGCAGGGCGTTGAAGGTCTCGCGGTTCGGCAGATCGGTCAGGCTGTCGTGCGAGGCGAGGTATTCGATGCGCTCGTCGGCCTTGTTCTTCTCGTCGGCGCGATCGAAGTTCTCCATCGCGAAGGAGACGTTGTCGGCGAGGCGCTGCAACAGCTCGACGAATTCGGGCGTGAAGGTCGCCGGTTCGGTCGACATGTAGATCATGACGCCGACCGCCTGGTCGTGCACGATGAGCGGAAACGCGGCGCCCGACCGCGCGCCGTCCGCGCGCACGATGGGGTGGAAGACACGGACGCGGTCGTCGTTGAGATAATCGTTGCTGATGCAGGGCTGGCGCGTGCGGAACGCCGTGCCGCTCATGCCGCGCCCTTCCGGCCGTTCGGGATCGACGGAAAGACGGACATTGCGCGTGGTGCCGGCGGAGGGACCTGCGGCGGCGACGATCTCGAGCTGGTCCGTGCCGGGTCTGGCCAGGGCAATCGTGGTCGAAGTGAACTTGGCGCCGTTCGACGCCGCAAGGCAGACGAGGTCGAACAGCTCGGCCCGCGACTTCGCGCGCATGATCGCCTCGTTGGTCGCGCTCAGCGCCGCGAACATGCGCGTCAGGCGCTCCTTCTGCGCTTCGGTGCGGGCCTTCTCCTCGGCGCGCTCGAAATTGTCGAGTGCGAAGGAGACGTTCTCCGCGAGCCGCCCGAGCAGCTCGACCAGATCGGGCGTGAACGTATTCTCTTCCGGTGCGAGGAAGAGCAGAATGCCGACCGGTTCCCGTCCCGCTCTCAGAAGCGGGAAGCTCGCCGCAGCCCGCGTTCCATCCTCGATGGCCTGCGCGCGCCAATATGCGGAGCGCGGCTCGTTCAGATAATCGTTCATCACACTGGGCCGGCACGTCCGCAGCGAGGTGCCGATGATGCCCTGGCCCTCGGGATGGTCGGCGGAAATGATGCAGGTACGCCCGCTCATGCGCTCCTGCAAGCGTCCCTTGACGGCAACGACGCGGACGAGTTCGCGTGCTTCGTCGATGATGCCGATCGTCGCCGAGGCGAACAGATCGCCGAGCACGGCCGCCTGGCAGGCCGCGTCGAACAACTCCTCGCGCGTCTTGGCGCGCATGATGGCTTCGTTGGTCGCGCTCAGCGCCTCGAACATTCCGCTCAGACGATTGCGCTGCTTGTCCGCCCGCGCCTTCTCATCGGCACGGTCGAAGCTTTCGAGCGCGAAGGCGACGTTGGCCTGAAGCTTGCGCAGCAGCTCGACGAGCTCCGGCGTGAAGGTGCCGCGCTCCGGGGAGTTGAACAGAAAGACGCCCTCGACCCGGTCGCCGTTGAACAGCGGCAAGGCCGCGGAGGATGCGATGCCGGTGCGGCGGGCGCTGGCCTGCCAGGGCGCAATGCGGTCGTCGGCGAGCACGTCGTTGCTGACGGCGGGCTGGCGCGTGCGAAACGCGGTGCCGGTCAAGCCGCGCCCTTCGGGCACCTGGTCGGAGGTGGAGAACGTGAAGTTGCGAACCTGATCCGCATTCGGGCCGTAGCAGGCGACGACGCGCAGCAGCCCGGTCCGATCGTCGACCAGCGCGACGGTGGCTGAGGTGAACTTTGCTCCCGTTGCGGTCGCCTCGCAGACGAGGTCGAACAGCTCAGCCCGCGACCGTGCCCGCAGGATCGCCTCGTTGGTGGCGCTGAGCGCTGCATACATGCGCGCCAGGCACTCTTCTTCGGCGGAGATCCGGGCTTTCTCGGCCTCGCGGCCGAAATTCTCGATCGCGAAGGAGACGTTCTCGGCCATGCGCAGCAGCAGCGCGACGATCTCCTCGTCTTTGGCCCAGGACCGGCTGATGAAGAACAGCAGCACGCCGACGCTCTCGCCGTGCCTGATCAACGGCGCGACCACGCAGGCGGCGACGCCGGTGTTGACGTTGGCCTGCTCCCACGGCGTGCCCCTGGTGCGGCTGGCGAGATCGGCCTCGACAATGGCTTTCTGCGTCCGGAACACCTCGCCCGAGATACCCTTGCCGTAAGGATTGTCCGGATCGACCGAATAGCGTGCCTGGGTGACGAGATCGAGGTTCTGCCCGGTGGCGGCGACAGGCTTCATCCAGTGCGAGTCCGGCTCGCGAAGTAGCACGATGGTCGCCAGCGACTTGCCGCTGTGGACCGAAGCGTCGCACACGAGCTGGTATAGCTCCCGCTCGGTCTTGGCGCGCAGGATAGCTTCGTTGGTGGCGCTGATGGCGCCGAACATGCGGTTGAGGCGCCGCGTCGCCCGCTCGCTGGTCTGCCGCGCGGTCTCACGGGCGAAATTGTCCAACGCGTAGGAAATGTTCGCCGACATGCGCTCGAACAGTGACACCATCTGCTCGTTCAGCGAGTTGGCCTCGCTCCGCGTCACATACAATACGCCGACGCTCTTGCCATTGCAGAGCAGCGGCAGCGCCGCGGCCGCACCGATATGCGCCTTGGCGGCGCCTTCGCGCCACGCCAGCGAGCGCGGATCGTTCAGATAGTCGTTGCTGACGCACAGCTTCTGATCGCGAAACGCCTCGCCGCCGACGCCGGCTCCTTCTGGCGTGCCGGCTTCCGTCGTGATCACGATCGAGCGGAGCCGCGCAACGTCATCGCCACAACCGGCCGCGTAGCGCAGCCTTCGGCCGTCCGGCTCGACCAGGAAAACGGCAACGGCCAGAAAATCCCCGCTCGAAAACCCGGCGTCGCAGACCTTCTGGTACAGCTCCTCCGGCGATCTCGCGTACAGGATCGCTTCATTGATGGCGCTCAACGCCGCAAAGGTGCGCGCGAGTGTCGTCGGCACGATCTCAGCTCCCAGGCATTTCTGCCTATTTATCCCGGGACCTTTATGCGCGGCGATCGCCTAAGTGGTCGTTATTGCGCGGCGCAAACCGTCGATCAAAGTGAACGAGCTGCGAACGAGCGCGACAAAACTGACCGGAATACCGCTGCGACGCCGAACCGCCGACGAATGGCATGTTCCGTCTACCAGTTTGCAGCCTGTGTTGGTTTACGGGAGGTTGATATCGCGGTGCCGTAGCACCTCCTTCAAAACGGCAGCGCCACGCTGGTCTTGATCTCCTTCAGCACCACGTTGCTGCGGACGTAACGGATGCCGGGGATGCGGAACATGAACTCGTCGAGGAAGCGGTTGTAGGCCGCCATGTCCTGCACGACGACGCGCAAATGATAATCGGCGTCCCCGGTGGTCGCAAAACACTCCAGCACCTCGCGGCGCTTCGTGACCCTCGCCACGAATTCATCGACGAACTTCGCATCGTGCCGCTCCAGCGAGACGTGGAGGATGGCGGACATCGCAAAGCCTGCCCGTTCGCGCGCGACCAGCGCCGCATAGCCCTGGATGACGCCGCTCTCCTCCAGCGCCCGCACCCGCCGCCAGCAGGCCGAGGTGGACATGCCGACCCCGTCGGCGAGTTGCTGGTTGGTGGCGCGGCCATCTCGCTGGAGATGGGCGAGAATGCGGGTATCCTGCTCTTCGATCATGGGAGGCTCCAGTTCGAGCAGATCTACCAGATTGGGCGCCTGCATGCAAAATTGTACCGAATTTCCGTAACAGAAGGGATAAATAGGTAAGACCTACCAGCGGCCCGGGCATAACTTTCCAGCACTGGGCAGGATGCCGCGCGAGGTCCGCCATGGACGCCATTCCGTCACTCGACACCTACGAGCTCTCCGATCGTTATGAACGCGAGGAGGGCCGCGTCTTCCTCACGGGCACGCAGGCCATCGTCCGCATCGCACTCGACCAGGCGCGACGAGACCGTGCGGCCGGGCTCAACACCGCCGGCTTCATCTCCGGCTATCGCGGCTCGCCGCTCGGTGGCATCGATCTCGAGCTCTGGCGCATCCAGCAGCGGCTCAAGCAGGACCGCATCGAATTCCTTCCCGCCGTGAACGAGGACCTCGCGGCGACAGCTGTACTCGGCTCGCAACAGGTCGAGACGCAAGGCGACCGCGAGGTCGATGGCGTGTTCGGGCTCTGGTACGGCAAGGGCCCGGGCGTCGATCGGTCCGGCGATGCGCTCAAGCATGGCAACGCCTATGGCTCCTCGCCGCATGGCGGCGTGCTGGTGGTCGCCGGAGACGACCATGGCTGCGTCTCCTCCTCGATGCCGCACCAGTCCGACGTCGCCTTCATGAGCTGGTTCATGCCGACGTTGCACCCCTCGGACGTCGGCGAATATCTGGCGTTCGGCGAATATGGCTACGCGCTGAGCCGCTTCTCCGGCATGTGGGTCGGCTTCAAGGCGATCTCCGAGATCGTGGAATCAGGCGCATCCGTCGCGCTGCGCCCGCCGCGCCTCTTCCGCACGCCAGACTTCACGCCGCCGCCCGGCGGCCTGCACTATCGCTGGCCCGATTTGCCGGGCCCGCAGATCGAGGAACGGCTGGAAGCGAAGAAGCACGCGGTCTACGCCTTTGCCAAGGCCAACCCGATCGACCGGCACATCTACGATATCCCCAGCGCCACCTACGGCATCGTCACCACCGGCAAGGCGCATCTCGACCTGATGGAAGCGCTGCGGCTGATGGGCCTCGATGAAGCGGCCTGTCGCCGCATCGGCATCGACGTCTACAAGGTCGGCATGGTCTGGCCGCTGGCGCTGCACGACGCGATGGAGTTCGTGAGAGGCAAGCGCGAGATCCTGGTGGTCGAGGAGAAGCGCGGCATCATCGAGAGCCAGTTCAAGGAGTATTTTTACGACTATCCCGGCAGCAAGCCCGAGCGCATGGTCGGCAAGCACGACGAAACCGGCGTACGGCTGATCTCCTGGATCGGCGAATTGTCGCCTCGCGCGCTCGCGAACGTGCTCGCGCGCCGGCTCGATCCGATGTTTCCGGGTCTCAATCTCGCCGCGCGCGCGGCCGCCTTGATGCCGGAAGCCGCGCGAACGATCAATGTCAGCGGCGCGACGCGCACGCCCTATTTCTGCTCGGGATGTCCGCACAACACCTCGACCAAAGTGCCGGAAGGATCGAAGGCGCTCGCCGGCATCGGCTGTCACTTCATGGCGAGCTGGATGGACCGCGAGACCTCCTCGCTGATCCAGATGGGCGGCGAGGGCGTGAACTGGGCTGCTTCATCGCGATTTACCGGCCGCAAGCACGTGTTCCAGAATCTCGGCGAAGGCACCTATTATCACTCCGGCTCGATGGCGATCCGGCAGGCGATCGCGGCCAAGGCCAACATCACCTATAAGGTCCTGTTCAACGACGCGGTCGCCATGACCGGCGGCCAGCCGGTCGACGGGCCCGTCAGCGTCCATGCCATCGCCCACAGCGTCCGCGCCGAAGGTGTCGAGCGCATCGCCCTGGTGTCGGACGATCCCGCGCAATTCAGGCCGGCCGACCTGCCATCCGGCGTGACCATCCATCCGCGTGAGGAGATGGATGCCGTGCAGCGCGAGCTGCGCCAGGTTCCCGGCGTCTCGGTGCTGATCTACCAGCAGACCTGCGCCACCGAGAAGCGGCGCCGGCGCAAGCGCGGGCAGATGGCCGATCCCAAGCGCTTCGCCTACATCAACGACCTCGTCTGCGAAGGCTGCGGCGACTGCTCGGTCGAATCCAACTGCCTCAGCGTCGAGCCGAAGGAGACGCCGTTCGGCCGCAAGCGGCAGATCAATCTGTCGGCCTGCAACAAGGATTTTTCCTGCCTCAACGGCTTCTGCCCGAGCTTTGTCACGGTCGAAGGCGCGACGCGGCGGAAGAAGAGCGCGAGCCATATCGACGCGGCCGACCGCGCCGCCACACTACCCCTGCCCGCGCCCGCAACGCTCGAGCGGCCCTACGATCTCTTGGTGACCGGCGTCGGCGGCACCGGCGTGATCACCGTCGGCGCGCTGATCGGCATGGCCGCGCATCTGGAACGCCGCGGCGTTTCGGTGCTCGACTTCACCGGCTTTGCGCAGAAATTCGGGCCTGTGCTGAGCTACATTCGCCTGGCCGCGAGCCCCGAGGCGCTGCACCAGGTTCGCATCGACCAGGGCGCGGCCGATGCGCTGATCGGCTGCGACCTCGTCGTCAGCTCCTCGCCCAAGGCATCAGGCACATATCGCCGCGGCACCCGTGCCGCCGTCAACACCGCGGAAATGCCGACCGGCGACGTGGTCCGCTTCCGCGACGCCGATCTCGCTGCGCCAAGCCGCCTGCGCGCAATCGGTCAGGTCATCGGCGATCACAATCTCGACAGGTTCAATGCCAATGCGCTGGCCGAGCGCCTGCTCGGCGATGCCGTCTACGCCAACATCATCATGCTGGGCTTTGCCTGGCAGCGCGGTCTCGTCCCTGTTTCGCTGCAGGCGCTGCTCCGCGCGATCGAGCTCAACGGCGTCGCGGTCGAGCGCAACAAGCAGGCCTTTGCCTGGGGCCGGATCGCCGCTGCCGATCCGGATTTTCTGCCGACCTCGGACAAGGCACCTGAAGCCGAGACGCTCGACCAGATCATTGCCCGGCGCGCCGAGTTCCTCACGACCTATCAGGACGACGCCTACGCGGCGCGCTACCGGGCGATGGTCGGAAAGGTCCGCAATGCCGAGGCCAAGCTGAACAGTGAGGCGCTGACGGAGGCGGTCGCTCGCGGCCTGTTCAAGCTGATGGCCTACAAGGACGAGTACGAGGTGGCGCGGCTCCACATGCGAAGCGGCTTTCTCGACGAGCTGAAGCGTGAATTCGAGGACGGCTTCAGCATCCAGTACCACCTCGCCCCGCCGTTCCTGAAGTCGCGGCGCGATGCACGGGGACGTCCGCGCAAACGCGCCTTCGGCCAGTGGATTCAGGTGCCTCTGGCCATGCTCGCGCGCTTGAAAGCACTGCGCGGCACGCCTTTCGATCCGTTCGGCTACACCGCGGAACGGCGCGCAGAGCGTGAACTGATCGCCTGGTATGAAGGCCTGATCGAGCGGATGCTGGGCGAGCTCGATGCGGCGCATCTGCCAAATCTCGTGGCGATCGCCAAAGGCCCGATGGATATCCGCGGCTATGGCCCGGTGAAGGACATCGCGGTTGTGCAGGTGAAGGCCGACGTCGAGCGGCTGCTCGCCGAACTGGACACGCCATCGCCGGCAAGGATGCACGCCACCGGTTGACGCGGCGCCGCGGACGCTTCAGCCTCTGCTCCTTAAGGGACGCTCTGATGGCCTCCTGCGATCGGGTGATGCATCATGGATTTCGACCAGTTGACACTGACCGAGGCCGCGGCCGGCCTCGCCGCCGGGACATTCACGAGCACCGCACTCACCCGGGAAGCCCTGGCCCGCGCCAAGGCCAACGCCGAACTCAATGTCTTTGTCACCCTGGACGAAGCCGGCGCCTTGAAGGCCGCGGCCGCGTTCGACGCGGCAGGCGATAAGACAAAGCCGCTCGGCGGCGTACCTATCGTGATCAAGGACAATATCGAGGTCGCGGGACTGCCCTGCAGCGCCGGCACACCGGCGCTGAAGGATTACATTCCGAAGGCCGACGCGCCTGTCGTGACAAAGCTGCGCGATGCCGGGGCGGTCATCATCGGCAAGACCAGCATGCACGAGCTCGCCTTCGGCATCTCCGGCTACAACACCGCGTTCAAGACCGGCGCCGAGTACGGCGTGCGCAACGCCTATGATCGCACTTTGATCGCCGGCGGCTCCTCGTCAGGCACGGGCGCGGCGATCGGCGCACGGATCGTCGCCGGCGGGCTCGGCACGGACACCGGCGGATCGGTGCGGGTGCCTGCCGCCCTGAACGGATGCGCCTCGCTGCGCCCGACGGTCGGCCGCTACCCGCAAGACGGCATCGCGCCGATCTCGCACACCCGCGATACCGCAGGCCCGATGGCTGCGACCATAGCGGATGTCGCGCTGCTCGACCGCGTCATCGCCGGTGGCGATGCGCTTGCGCCGGCGGATCTGACGCAGGTCCGCGTCGGCCTCGCGAGATCGATGCTGGCCAATCTCGATGCCGACACCGAGGCCGCGTTCCAGGAAGCCGTCGCGAAAATGAAGGTGCAAGGCGTCACGGTCGTCGGGATCGAGATGCCGCAACTGGCAGAGCTCGACGCCCAGGTCAGCTTTCCCGTCGCGCTGTACGAGGCCTATGACGATCTGGTCGTCTATCTCAGGCACACCGGCACCGGCCTCTCCATCGCGGCACTGGCGGAGCAGATCGCCAGCGCCGATGTGAAGGGCACCTATGACGGCTTGGTGATCCCGCGCAAGCTGCCTGGTCCCGACGGCACCCTGGTCGACGCCAAGCCGATCTACGACGCCGCGATCGAGATTGCGCGCCCCGCGCTGCAGGCGCTGTACGCCAGGAGCTTTGCCGACAACCGGCTCGATGCGATCGCCTTCCCGACCACGCCGCGCGTCGCCATTCCCTCCAATCCGGAGTCCAGCAGCCTCGAGAATTTCGGCCTGTTCATTCAGAACACGGACCCAGGCAGCAATGCCGGGATTCCCGGCATCCAGATCCCGATCGCGCTCGGCGCCAGCAGCAGATTGCCGATCGGGCTTGAGCTCGATGGCCCCGCCGGCAGCGATCCCCGCCTGCTCGCGATCGGCATGGCGCTCGAGGCTGCGTTCGGGCGCTTGCCGCCACCGGCTCGCTGACGGACTCCCTCCGGAAATGCTGGAAGGTGGCGCCTCGTTCGTTCGGCCGGCTGGACAAGGCGAGGGGAGGTCCGATCCCGTTCATCGTGGTATTTCGATGGGGGTGGGCGTACCTTCCTTATCGCTGTCGAATACGATCAGGACCCGCAGTCCGGCGGAAGTCGCGCCCAACGGCAGCAGTCCCTCCGGCTTTCGCTTTGGATCGAACGGGAGTTCCTTCAATAGCCGCACGGTCTCGGACGCTCCGTCCCAAGAATATATTGCGTAGGCTCCCGGCCCGTCCGCAGCAGGACCGGCCAGGATGAGGGTGCGATCGCCGAACGCGGCGAGATCGCGTACACCCCTGTTGTCACCGAGCGGAAGTCGGAACAGCCGGTGAGTCGTGCTTTTTCGATCACCGAACAGCGCGTCTATCTCTACCGAGAGGACGACGGCGCGATTGTCGTTCAAGACGGGGCCCCGGAATCCCGCGAGCAACGTCCGATCGTCCTTGATCGCCAGGCCCTCGATGGTCAAGCCGTTCTTCTCCAGCCTGATATCCATGAACTCGAGAAGCGCAGGTTCGGCCGCGATGACCTCTCGCAATTGCCCTGTACGCTCGATGCCCGACGCATTGCCATCTGCCCCCGTCGTGCGGAACCGAACGATCTGGCTGCTTGCGGCAATCCTCGCCCGAATCTTATCGGCATCTTTCTTGGGGTCGAGCTTGTGGTCCTTGTCCCGCGGATGGCCATGCGAGCCGATGACGTAATACTGCCCTTTGGAGAAGGCGACGCCCTCGCCATCAAGTTCGAGCGCCTTGCCATTGAACGTGTTGTCGATCAACTTCACGGGGCTGCCGGCGACGAGCTTGCCGTCGGTCAATTCGATGAATTGAGCGCCCTGGAGATTGTCGTCGATAACGAGGCACGAACGGGGAAACCCATCAGCGGTCGTGCAGGCGATGCCGCTGACATCCTTCGACTTGCCTCCGTCCTTGCCGATCAGCTTGTTCTTGACTGGCCACACATCGTCGGCCGCAGCAGGAGAAGGCTGCACGCCACCCGCCATCACGAGGCCGAGCAGCAAAGTCGCAATCCATCCTGTTCTGGCAATGGTCATCGAAGCCTCCCTAGAGCCGCAGTCGGGCCAGACCAAGCCATCCAGCTCCATCACAGGATGATGCCGCCAATCCCTTGCGAAGCTCTCACGCAAGCGAACGTTGACCGGCTTGCCCCCGGTCGATCGGTCAAACATGGAAGAGCAACAGATGGAAGAGGAGAAGCTAGAAAGCTGGCCTGGACGAAACGTCGTATCAAAAAAGAATCGAACCGAATGCCTCGGTCCCAAATACATCATTCATATCTCAGGTTGTATTGTTGCAGGCAACTCGGCGTTGTCAACACGCTTTCTGCCGCACGTGGAGCCGGCGGTGAAAGGTCTCATGAATACGGGTTGATCAGCTTCTGCTGCTCGGCGCTGTGGTGCACGAGCAGGTCGATGAAGGTCCTCACTTTCGCCGACAGATGATGACGATGCGGATAGACCGCGTTCATGGAGAGCTCGACCGTCCGATATTCCGGCAACAGGCGCACGAGGCGGCCGGCTTCGAGATCATCCTGAATGAGGAACCCCGCCATCAGGCAGATTGCGGCGCCCTCCAGCGCGACCTCGCGCAGCGCTTCTCCGCTATTGGTGACGAAGCTGCCGGAGACGCGCACCGAGGCCGGCGTGCCCTTACGATCGAGGAAGCGCCATTCGTCGCCGAACGGATAGTTCAAGTGCCGACCACAATTGTGCCCGGTGAGCTCGTCGAGCTTCTGCACCCGGCCGTGCTTCTCGATGTAATCGTGGGAGCAGCACAGCACGTGGCGCCAGGTGGCAAGGCTGCGCACGATCAGGCTTGAATCCGGTGGCTGTGTCATGCGCAGGGCAACGTCATAGCCTTCTTCGATGAGGTCGACCTCGGCCTCGCCCATGCGCAGATCGATCTTGAGCTCCGGATAGGTCGACAGCAGTTTGGCCGCAATCGGCGCGACGAACGGCACCATGTGCGTGGCGACGTGAATGCGCAGCGTGCCGCGCGGCACCGACTGCAATTCGCTCGCGATGTCGTCGGCCTGTTCGATATCGGCGAGAATCTGGACGCAGCGGTCGTAATACGCCTTCCCGATCTCGGTCAGATTGACCTTGCGCGTGGTGCGGTGAAGCAGCCGCACCCCGAGCCGGTCTTCCAATGCCTGCACGTGATTGCTCACCATGGTGGTCGACATGTTGAGCTTGCGGGCTGCTGCGGAGAAGCCGCCGGTCTCGACCACCCGGCTGAACACTTCGAGGCTGGTCAATCGATCCATGGCTTTCCTTGACTGGGATGTGCGCCTCAGCAGCAATCGCGCGGCAATCGCGCTGGCGTAGCCGCTCGCCTGACCCGGTAGACATCACGAACCAGGGTGACCGCTCAGATTATCCACCTTGAATGGATAATCCTTCCAGAATCTAGCCAATTATCATCCGGGCCAGCAAGACCGATAGTCTCAGCGAGCCGACAGGAGACTGCAATGTCCGAAATGCCCCGCACCGAGACCTTCCAGCAAGCCACTGAAATCACGCGCGATTACGCCAAGGCGCCGCCCGCTATGCCGGCCCGGAACAGGGTCCGGCGCGCGGCCTTGGCGCTCGCGCTGCTCGCAGGCACTGCGACCATGGCCTACTACGGACACGATTACTGGACCAACGGCCGCTACCTCGAATCCACCGACGACGCCTATGTGAAGGCGGACTCCACGATCGTCGCGCCGAAAGTCTCCGGCTACATCGCCAAGGTGCTGGTCGGCGACAATGAGAAGGTTCGGGCGGGCCAGCTGCTGGCCAAGATCGACGACCGCGATTTCAAGGCGGCGCTCGACCAGGCGAAAGCCGACGTCGCTGCCGGCGAAGCCTCGGTCCGCAACATCGACGCCCAGCTCGAACTGCAGCAGCCGATCATTGAACAGAGCACCGCCGACGTCGCCGCTGCAGAAGCCAATCTGAAATTCGCGCAGGAGGAGCGCGCCCGCTACGACGACCTCATGAAGTCGGGCTCCGGCACGATCCAGCGCGCGCAGCAGACCGACGCGGCGCTGCGCGCCAGCAGCGCGCAATTGCAGCATGCCAAGTCCGGCCTCGTCGCCGCGCAGCGCAAGGTCGACGTGCTCACCACCCAGCGCGCCCAGGCCACCGCCCAGCTCGAACGCGCCCGCGCGGTCGCGCAGCAGGCGGCGCTGAACCTGTCCTATACCGAGATCACCGCGCCGGTGGACGGCACGGTCGGCGCCCGCAGCTTGCGTGTCGGCCAATACGTGCAGGCCGGCACGCAATTGATGGCGGTGGTGCCGCTCGACGCCGTCTACGTCGTCGCCAATTTCAAGGAGACCCAGCTCACGCATGTGCGGCCGGGCCAGCCGGTCGAGCTGCACGTCGACAGCTTCCGCAACATCAGCCTGCGCGGCCATGTCGACAGCCTGTCGCCGGCGAGCGGGCTCGAATTCGCGCTGCTGCCGCCCGACAACGCCACCGGCAATTTCACCAAGATCGTGCAGCGCGTTCCGGTGAAGATCGTCCTCGACGACCACAGCCTCACCGGCTTGCTGCGGCCCGGCATGTCCGCGGTGCCGACCGTCGACACCAAACAGGCGGTGCTGGCCGAGCGCGAGACGGCCAAGCGCCTTGCCGACAATACGCCCCGCGCGAATGGGGGTTGAAGCCATGGGCACGCTCCAACCGGCCCTCAACGCCACCTCCGCCAATCTTCCCGCCCCCGTAGCATCCGCCGCGCCGGCGGTGTCGACAAAGACCTGGATCGCGGTGATCGGCGCCACGCTCGGCGCCTTTATGGCGGTTCTGAACATCCAGATCGTCAACGCCTCGCTCGCGGACATTCAGGGCGCGATCGGCGCCGGCATCGACGACGGCGGCTGGATCTCGACCTCCTATTTGATCGCCGAGATCGTGGTCATCCCGCTGTCGGGCTGGCTCGCGCAGGTGTTCTCGATCCGCATCTATCTCCTCACCAACGCGATCCTGTTCCTGGTTCTGTCCGCGGCCTGCGCACTGGCGCAGGATCTGTCGCAGATGATCGTGCTGCGTGCCATCCAGGGCTTCACCGGCGGCGTGCTGATCCCGATGGCCTTCACGCTGATCATCATGCTGCTGCCGCGCGCCAAGCAGCCGGTCGGCCTTGCGCTGTTCGCGCTGTCGGCGACTTTCGCGCCGGCGATCGGCCCGACCATCGGCGGCTATCTCACCGAGAATTTCGGCTGGCAATACATCTTCTACGTCAACCTGGTTCCCGGCGCGATGATGGTCGGCATGCTCTGGTACGCGCTCGAGCCCAAGCCGATGAAGCTGGCGCTGCTTCGCGAGGGCGACTGGGCCGGCATCATCACCATGGCGATCGGCCTGTCCGCGCTCCAGACCGTGCTGGAGGAAGGCAACAAGGACGACTGGTTCGGCTCGCCGTTCATCGTCAAGCTCTCGATCATCGCCGCTGTTGCGCTGACGGCATTCCTGATCATCGAGCTCACGGTGAAGAAGCCACTGCTCAATCTGCGCCTGCTCGTGCGTCGCAATTTCGGCTTCGGCATGCTCGCGAACTTCCTGCTCGGCATTGCACTCTACGGCTCCGTGTTCATCCTGCCGCAATATCTGGCGCGTATTCAGGGCTACAATGCCGAGCAGATCGGCATGGTGCTGGCCTGGACCGGGCTGCCGCAACTCCTGCTGATCCCGCTGGTGCCGCGCCTGATGCAGAAGTTCGATGCGCGGATCATCATCGGCGTCGGCTTCGTTCTGTTCGCAGCATCCAACTTCATGAACATCAACATGACCAACGACTATGCCGCCGACCAGCTGCTGTGGCCCAATATCGTGCGCGCCATCGGCCAGGCGCTGGTGATGGCGCCGTTGTCGGCGGTCGCGACCGCAGGCATCGAAGCGGAGAATGCGGGCTCGGCCTCCGGCCTGTTCAACATGATGCGCAATCTCGGCGGCGCCGTCGGCATCGCGCTGCTGCAAACCGTGCTGTCCAAGCGCGAGCAATATCACTCCAACGTGCTGATGCAGTCGGTCTCTGTGTTCGAAGAGGCCACGCGCACGCGGCTCGAGCAGCTCACGCAATATTTCGTCAATCACGGCGTTATCGACCGTGCGGACGCCGCGCATCGCGCCTATGTCGCGATCGGCCATACCGTACAGAAGCAGGCCTTCATCTTCGCCTTCAGCGACACGTTCTACCTGCTCGGAATGGCGCTGATCGTCGCTCTCATCGCCGTATTCTTTCTGAAGAGGCCCGGCCAAGTCTCGGCCGGCGGAGCCCACTGATCAACCAACGAAAAGGAGAACGACCATGAAGCCCCGCATGAACTACTACCAGGCCGCGCCCGATACGATCAAAGCGCTGGTGGCGCTTGAGCAGCAGATCCAGTCGACCGGCCTGGAGAAATCGCTGATCGAGCTGGTCAAGATCCGGGCCTCGCAGATCAACGGCTGCGCCTTCTGCATCAACATGCACACCGAGGACGCCCGCAAGCGCGGCGAGACCGAGCAGCGCATCTACCTGCTCAATGCCTGGCGCGAATCCCCGCTCTATTCCGACCGCGAGCGCGCCGCACTGGCCTGGACCGAAGCGGTGACGCTGATCGCCGAGACGCATGCGCCCGACGAGACTTACGAACAGGTCCGCGCGCAGTTCTCCGAGGAGGAGACGGTGAACCTGACCATGCTGATCGGTGCCATCAATGCCTGGAACAGGATCGCGATCGCATTCCGCGCCGTGCATCCGCTGAAGGTGAAGGCGTCAGTGGCTTAAACCGACGGCAACGGACGGTCTCGTAGGGTGGGCAAAGCGTAAGCGTGCCCACCATTCTTCAGCAAAAACGGGAGAAGGCGTGGGCACGGCGCAAGCGCGCCTTTGCCCACCCTACGACAGCTACGTATGCCGCTTACACCGCCGTCGCCTTGGCGAAGTCCACGTAGATCTCGCGCAGGCGCGTCGCCATCGGGCCGGGCTTGCCGTCGCCGATCGTCTTGCCGTCGATGGCGACCACCGGCTGCACGAAAGAGGATGCGCTGGTGATGAACGCTTCCTTGGCGGCGAGCGCTTCGGCGACCGTGAAGGAGCGTTCCTCGACGCGGAGCTGACGCTCCTCGGCAAGCGCAATCACGGCCTTGCGGGTGCAGCCGGGCAGGATCGCGTTGGAGTTCTGGCGGGTGACGATGACGTCGTCCTTGGTCAGGATGAACGCCGTGGACGAGCCGCCTTCGGTCACATAGCCATCCTGCAGCATCCAGGCTTCGCCGGCGCCGGCTTCCGCCGCGGCCTGCTTTGCCAGCACCTGCGCCAGCAGCGCCACGCTTTTGATGTCGCGGCGCTCCCAGCGGATGTCGGGCACCGTGATGACATTGATGCCGGTCTTGGCCACCGCGGCGTTGATGATGTCCTTCTCGGACGTGAACATCACCAGGCTCGACCCGACGTCGGACTTGGGAAACGGGAAGTCGCGCCCCTTGTCGGCGCCGCGCGTCACCTGGAGATAGACGAGGCCGTTCACGAGCTTGTTGCGCGCGATCAGCTCCTTCTGCAGCTCGGTGATGCGCTCGATGGTCTCCGGCAGCTTCAACTTGATCTCGCCGACGGACCGCTCCAGCCGCGCCAGATGCGAAGCATTGTCGACCAGCTTGCCATCGAGGACGGCCGAGACCTCGTAGATGCCGTCGGCGAACAGGAAGCCGCGATCGAGCACCGAGATCTTGGCTTCCGAGAGCGGGACGAATGAGCCGTTGACGTAGGCGATCGAGTCCAAGGCAGATCTCCTGGGGAGGGAAGGGATTTGGCCACCGGTATAGGGGATTTGGCGGGCTGGATAAACCCTACCCTCGTCATCCCGGGACGCGCGTAGCGCGAGCTATGGTGCGCAATTGCGCACCTGAGGATCCATACCCCCGATGGTGGTTATGGATTCCGGGCTCACGACTGCGTCGCGCCCCGGAATGACGGTGGCGGTGATTAATGCGAAAGAATCTTCGACAAGAACTTCTGCGCGCGGTCGCTGCGGGGCTTGCCGAAGAAATCGTCCTTCGCCGCGTCCTCGACGATCTCGCCGCGGTCCATGAAGATGACGCGGTTGGCGACCTTGCGGGCAAAACCCATCTCGTGGGTTACGACCATCATGGTCATGCCCTCGCGGGCGAGATCGACCATGACGTCGAGCACCTCGCTGACCATTTCCGGATCGAGCGCCGAGGTCGGCTCGTCGAACAGCATCACGATCGGATCCATTGCGAGCGCGCGCGCGATGGCGACACGCTGCTGCTGGCCGCCGGAGAGCTGCGCCGGGAATTTCTGTGCCTGCTCCTTCAAGCCGACGCGCTCGAGCAGCTGCACGGCCTTGGCCTGCGCCTTGTCATGCCCCCTGCCCAGCACCTTCTCCTGCGCCAGGCAGAGATTGTCGATGATCTTAAGGTGCGGAAACAGCTCGAAATGCTGGAACACCATGCCGACGCGCGAGCGCAGCTTCGGCAGATCGGTCTTGGGATCGTTGACCTTGGTGCCGTCGACCAGGATGTCGCCGCTCTGGAACGGCTCCAGCGCATTGACGCATTTGATCAGCGTCGACTTGCCCGAGCCGGAGGGGCCGCAGACCACGACGACCTCGCCCTTGGTGACATTGGTGGTGCAGTCGGTCAGCACCTGGAAGGTGGGGCTGTACCATTTGTTGACGTGGCTGATTTCGATCATGAGCGGGGAGCCCTAGCGAATGATGGCGATGCGCGCCTGGAGGCGGCGGACGCCGTAGGACGCGATACAGGAGATGGTGAAGTAGACCACGGCGGCGAACAGATACATTTCGACCAGGCGGCCGTCACGCTGCGCCACCTTGCTCGCCGCGCCCAGGAAGTCGGTGATCGACAGGACGTAGACCAGCGAGGTGTCCTGGAACAGCACGATGGTTTGCGTTATCAGCACCGGCAGCATGTTGCGGAAGGCCTGCGGCAGCACGACGTAGCGCATGCTCTGGGCGTAGGTCAGCCCCAGCGCACTCGCCGCGGCCGGCTGGCCGCGCGAGATCGACTGGATGCCGGCGCGCATGATCTCGGAGAAATATGCCGCCTCGAACATGATGAAAGTGACGAGCGAGGACGTGAACGCGCCGACGCTGATCGGACGCGAGGCGCCTGTCACCCACTGCCCGATATAGGGCACCAGGAAGTAGAACCAGAAGATCACCAGCACCAGCGGCAGGGAGCGCATGAAGTCGACATAGATGCCGGCGATGCGCCCGAGAATCTTGAATCCGGACAGGCGCATCAGGGCGAGCGCCGTACCGAAGACTAGGCCGCCGAGAGCTGCGAGGAAGGTCAGCGTCAGCGTGAACGTCATGCCCTCGTAGAACAGATACGGCAGCGCGCGGCGGATGACGTCGAAATCGAGATTGCCGAGCATCGCTTATTTCCCCGTGATGTAGCCGGGGATCGCAACCCAGCGCTCGAGGAAGCGCATCGCGGTCACGACGACGGCGTTGACGAGGAGATAGAGGATGGTCGCGGCCGTGAAGGCCTCGAACACCTGGAACGAGAATTCCTGCATCGAGCGCGCCTGTCCGGTCAGCTCGAGCAGGCCGATGGTGATGGCGACCGCGGTGTTCTTGATGGTGTTGAGGAATTCAGACGTCAGCGGCGGCAGGATGATGCGGAAGGCCATCGGCAGCAGCACGTAGCGATAGCCCTGCACGGTGGTCAGGCCGAGCGCAGTCGCCGCCATCTTCTGCCCGCGCGGCAGCGAGGAGATGCCGGCCTGCAGCTGCACGGCTACGCGCGCCGACATGAAGAAGCCGACCCCGATCGCCGCCGTCCAGAACGGCGCGTTCGGCAATTGCTTCAGCCACAGCCCGGCCGCCCTCGGCAGAATTTCCGGCAGCACGAAAAACCACAGGAAGAGCTGCACCAGAAGCGGCATGTTGCGGAAGAATTCGACGTAGGCGAAGCCGAACCAATTGGCGCCCTTCGACGGCAGCGTGCGCATGACGCCGACGATCGAGCCTGTGATCAGCGCGATCACCCAGGCCAGCGCCGCGGTCTTGAGGGTCAGCGCCAGCCCCGACAGCAGCATGTCGAGGTAGGTGCCGGTCCCCATCGGGTTCGGCTGGAAGAAGATTCCCCAGTTCCAGTTGTAGTTCACGTGCCCCCCGCGCGAACGCGCCCGTCATTGGACGTCTTCAGAGAAAGTCTCAGGCCTATGCAAATGTCCGGCCACTCTGGTGTCAAGAGTGGCCGGACATGATTCCGATCGAAAGATCGAGGTTTTATCTTACTTGTAGTCGTCCGGGTTCGGCGAGTCCGTCGGCTTGGCGAACTCGTTCTTCAGCTCGGCCGAGATCGGCGTGTTGAGGTTCAGGCCCTTCGGCGGGATCTTCTGGGTGAACCACTTATCGTAGATCTTCTGGGCCTCGCCGGAGGTGTAGAGCGCAGCCGTGGCCGCATCGACGACCTTCTTGAACGCGGGATCGTCCTTGCGCAGCATGATGCCGTAGGGCTCCGGCTTGGAGAACGCATCCTTGGAGATAACGTAGTCGCCCGGGTTCTTCGAACCGGCGACGAGGCTCGCCAGCAAGATGTCGTCCATGACGAAGGCGACCGCGCGGTCGGTCTCGACCATCAGGAAGGCTTCGGCGTGATCCTTGGCCGGAATGATGTTGGCGCCGAGGCCCTTGGCGGCGTTGGCTTCGGTGAGCTGCTTGATGTTGGTGGTGCCGGCGGTCGAGACCACGGTCTTGCCCTTGAGGTCATCGATCGACTTCAGGCCGCTCGACTTCTTGAAGACATAGCGGCTGGCGGTCAGGTAGTGGGTGTTGGTGAAGGCGACCTGCTTCTGGCGCTCGGCATTGTTGGTGGTCGAGCCGCATTCGAGGTCGATGGTGCCGTTGGCCATCAGCGGGATACGGGTCGCCGAGGTCACCGGGTTGAGCTTGACCTCGAGCTTGTCGAGCTTGAGCTCCTTCTTCACGGCGTCGACGATCTTGTAGCAGATGTCCATCGCGAAGCCGACCGGCTTCTGGTTGTCGTCAAGATAGGAGAACGGGATCGAGGAATCGCGGAAACCGAGCGTGATGGCGCCGGTGTCCTTGATGTTCTTCAGCGTGCCGGTCAGCTCCTGGGCCCCGGCTTGGCTGACGACGAGGGTCGCGGCGAGCGCGAGCCCGATGTGACGGAAATGTTTCACGTTTTTCTTCCCCTTTCGGATGATGCGGCCCGGATGCAAGCACAAATCGGGCCGGATTAGAATGTAACTTTCGGCTGGATTGTCGGCTCAGGTTAACGGGCCTGTCAGTAGCTTTGGCAACTCGCCGAGATCCCAGAACAGCCCGGCCATCACCGTCAAGGCCTCTTCGGTCAATGGCAGCAGGATGTGCTCATTGGGCGCATGCTGGGAGCAGCCGGGATAGGAATGCGGCACCCAGATCGTCGGCAGTCCCAGGATCTCGGAAAATACGTCGTTGGGCAGCGAACCGCCGAAATTCGGCAGCACGGCCGGCGCCTTGCCGGTGGTCTCTCGCACCGAATCCGCCGCCCATTTGATCCACGGGCTGTCGAAATCGGTGCGCGATGCAGCAAAACTCTGCGCCGCGCGCACCTCGACCATCGGAAAACCGCGTCCGACCAGATGCGCGCGGACAGCGTCGATCAGCCCCTCAACCTTCGTCCCGACCACGAAACGCAGTTGCAGCACGGCATTGGCCTGGCCCGGAATCGCGTTGGCCGGCTTCTCGATATTGCCTGAGGACATCGCCAGCACTTCCAGCGTGTTCCAGGCGTAGAGCCGTTCAGCGGCCGATAGACCCTCCTCGCCCCAATTTTCGGCCAGCGCCGGCTCGTCCGCAGTCGGCACCACCTCGACGTCGGCGAGATAGGAGCGGATCTGGTTGGTCAGCCGCGGCGGCTTCAAGGCATCGAGCTGGAGACGGCCGCGGCCGTCGACCAGGGTGGAGATCGCGTTGACCAGGATGGTCGCGGGGTTGGCGAGCACGCCGCCCCAATTGCCGGAATGGTGGCCGCCGTCGCGCAAGTTCACGTCGAGATGGATGCGGATGCCTCCACGACAGCCGAGAAACAGCGTCGGCCGATCGGCCGAGAGGCGCGGCCCGTCGGAGGCCATGAACAGGTCGGCCTTGAGCGCGTCGCGATGGAGATCGCAGACCTTGCCGAGATCGGGCGAGCCGATCTCCTCGCCCATCTCGATGATGAACTTGGCGTTGAAGCCGAGCTTACCGCCGCGCGCCTCGCGCACCGCACGCAGCGCGGCCATATTGATGCTGTGCTGCCCCTTGTTGTCGGCGGTGCCGCGGCCATAGAGGCGCGTCCCGGAAGCATTGGTGCGCCAGGGATCCCGGCCATCACGCCACTCGCCTTCCATGCCGTCGACGACATCGCCATGGCCATAGACCAGCACGGTCGGCGCAGACGCGCTCTCGTGATGCTCGGCGAACAGGAACGGCGCCTTGCCGCTCGGGGATTCGACGATGCGGCTGGAAAAATCGAGCGCGGCGAAAGCCGGCTGCATCTCCTGCTCCAGATAGGCGCGCAGCTCGGGGCCGCGCTGCGGATTCTGGCTCTCGGTCTTGTAGGCGACGCGGCGATCGAGTTCAGCGAGGAACGCGCCGGAGTTGAAATCCTCACGGGCGCGGGCGATGGCGTCGGCTCTGGTCATACTTGCTTTTCGAGATGTGAGACGAAGGACCTTACCTGAGGCGGGTTGGCCTTCGAAAGTGGCGGGGACTCGGATAGTTCTTGTAGTTCGCTTCTTGTAGGTCTCTTCTCGTGGTCCTCTTGGGATTTCGTTCTTGCTTCCTTGAGACTGGCTTGCCAGGCACAGCTGCGACGCTGACTTTGGCCTTGCCAAGCGCAAGCCTTCTATCTTGGCCCTTGCCAAGGGCCAATTATATGCAAGAACTTCGCCAAGTTGGGGCGCACATCTATCATTCGAAGAGCGATCAGTACAGGGCGCCGAGGGACCAGCATGGCCAAAGAGATCAGGCTCAACGCCTTTGCGATGAATTGCGTCGCACACCAATCACCGGGCCTGTGGACCCATCCGCGCGACCGTACCGCCGAGTATAACCGCCTGTCCTACTGGATCGATCTCGCCAAGACGCTGGAGCGCGGCCGTTTCGACGGGCTGTTCCTGGCCGACGTGCTTGGCGTCTATGACGTGTATGGCAACAGCCCTGACGCAGCCTTGCGCAATGCAGCGCAGACGCCGTCGAACGAGCCGCTGCTGCTGCTGTCGGCGATGGCGGCGGTGACGCAAAATCTCGGCTTCGGCGTCACCAGCAATCTGTCCTTCGAGCCGCCCTATCCGTTCGCACGGCGGATGTCGACGCTCGATCACCTCACCGAGGGGCGGATCGGCTGGAACGTCGTCACCGGCTATCTCGACAGCGCCGCGCGCGGTGCCGGCAAGGACAAGCAGACCGGCCATGACGACCGCTACGACATCGCCGACGAATATATGGAGGTCGTCTACAAGCTCTGGGAAGGCAGCTGGGAAGACGATGCCGTGCTGCGCGACCGCAAGCGCGGCATCTTCACCGACCCGGCAAAAGTTCATCGCGTCAATCATGCGGGCGCGAACTACCGCATCAACAACACCATTCACCTCAGCGAGCCCTCGCCGCAGCGCACGCCCGTGCTGTACCAGGCCGGCACCTCGCCGCGCGGCCGGCAGTTCGCGGCCAGGCACGCCGAGTGCGTGTTCATGTCGGGACCGTCAGCCAAGGTGATCGCGCCGCGCGTCTCCGCAATCCGGCAGGAGGCGGCCGCACTCGGCCGCGATCCGGCGGAGATCCTGATGTTCTCGATGATGACGATCATCCTCGGACGGACGGAAGCCGAGGCGAAGGAAAAATACGCCGACTACCGCCGCCACATCAGCCCAGAAGGCGCGCTGGCGCTGATGTCGGGATGGACCGGCGTCGACTTCTCCGGCTACGACCTCGACCAGCAGGTGCGCCACGTCCAGAACGATGCCGGCCGCAGCGCGATGGACAACGTGACCCGCGCCGACCCTGACCGCGTCTGGACCGTGCGCGACGTCATCGAGCATGTCGGCATCGGCGGCGCTGGCCCGGTCGTGGTCGGCACGCCCGAGATGGTCGCAGACAAGATCGAAGCATGGTTCGAGGCGACGGATGTCGACGGCCTCAACGTCGCGTTCGCGATCTCGCCCGGCGATTTCGAGGATATCGCCGACATGCTGGTGCCCGAGCTGACGCGGCGCGGAAGGTACAAGAGCGAGTACGCCAAGGGCACGTTGCGGGAAAAACTGTTCGGCGAGGGCCGCGCGCGCCTCGACGCGCCGCATCCCGCGGCGGAGTATCGCGTGGGGAAGAAGGGGTAGGCGGAAGATCGCGCCACAGCCAGGCTGTCGTCCCCGCGAAGGCGGGGACCCATAACCACAGGAAGTAGTTTGGCGAAGACTCGGGAGCTCGATACGCCTACCAGCCGCAGTCGATAGATCACGCGGTATGGGGTCCCCGCCTTCGCGGGGACGACTGCGGGGCTACACCTTCCCGTCCACCATCACCTCGATCAGCTTGGTTCCCGGCCGATTGAACGCTGACGTCAGCGTTGCCTTCAGTTCGCTGACATCGCTGACCTTGATCGCCTCACAGCCGAGTGCCTTGGCGACGCCGGCGAAATCGACCGGCGGATTGACGAAATCCATGCCGACGTAATTGTCATCGCCGTGGAAGGCGAGCAGGCGCTGCTTGATGATGCGATAGCCGCCATTGTTGGCGATGACGACGTTGAGCGGCAGCTTGTGATGCGCCGCGGTCCAGAGCGACTGGATCGAGTACATCGCGCTGCCATCGCCGGAGAAGCACACCACGGGGCGATCGGGATTGGCAATGCTGGCGCCGACTGAGGCCGGCAGGCCCCAGCCGATGCCGCCGGAGGCGAGCCCGTGATAGCCGTAGCGGTCGCGATGCGGATGCAGGGCCGTGATCTGGCGGCTGGAGGTGAGACCTTCATCGACCAGGATGGCGTTGTCAGGCATCGCCTCGACCATTTGCAGCACGAGGAAGTCCGGATCGATCGGTGTGCGGCCGGCACTCTTGCCGATCTGCTCGACCAGCGCCGCGCGGCGCGCGGTCCAGTTCTTCGGCGCGAGCTCGGCGAGACGCTGCTTGGCGCGGCTCGCGAGGGCTGCGCCGCCCATCTCCTTGAGTACCGGGATCAGCGCGCGCAGCGTTTCCTTCAGATCCGCCTTCAGCGCGATCTCGGCCCCGTAATTCTTGGCGATCTCCCAATCGACGAGGCCGATCTGCACGATGCCGAGGCCCTCAGGCAGCGCATCGACCTCGCTATAGACCGACATCCGCAAGGGATCGCCGCCGAGCGCGATCAGCAGATCGTAGGGCGCGAGCGTATCGCGGGCGACCTTCTGCACGCGCGCGAGCGTGCCGACGAAGCTCGGGCTTTCGGACAGAAAGTGCGAGCCGTAGGGCGTCGAGGACTGATAGGCCGCAGCGCCGAGCAGCTCGGCCAGTTCAGCCGCCTCCGTCAAAGCATCGCTCTTGACCACCTCGTCCATGGTGACGATCACGGGACGCTCAGCCTTGAGCAGGCGTGCGGCAAAGGCCTTCAGCGCCTCGTCCGACGGTTTCGTGCGCGCATCGATGCGGGTGGAGCGGCCGAGATCGATCCCGGCTTCGCTGTTGAGGATGTCGCCGGGCAGCGAGATGAACACCGGCCCGGTCGGCGGCGTCATCGCCACCTTGGCGGCACGGCGCACGATGCGCGGCAGGTCCTCCAGCCGTGTCACCTCGACCGCCCATTTCACCAGCGGCTCGGCCATGCGCACCAGCGGACCATAGAGCACCGGCTCCATCAGACCGTGGCCCTGCTCCTGCTGGCCCGCCGTCAGGATCATCGGCGTGCCCGTGAACTGGGCGTTGTAGAGCGAGCCCATGGCGTTGCCGAGGCCGGGCGCGACGTGAACGTTGCAGGCGACGAGCTTGCCCGAAGCGCGGCTGTAGCCGTCGGCGATCGCGACCACCAGGCTCTCCTGCATCGCCATCACATAAGTGAGATCGGGATGGTCCTTCAGCGCATGCATGATCGGCAGTTCGGTGGTTCCAGGGTTGCCGAACAGATGCGTGATGCCCTCGTCCTTGAGCAGCGCGAGAAAGGCGGAGCGGCCGGTGATCTTGTTCTTCATGTTTCCTCCAGGAGCGGACCGTTGCCGCAAGGACCGAAAGCATGATGGCCGAGATGCTGGCAGAGGCGCAAGGAAGCGCGGTCATGGCTGCGTTGCGCGGGAGAGGCGCTACATCTCCTCCCGCCCGAGTTCGAACGGGTCGTCCCCGCTCGCGCGCTTCTTCTTTTTCGAGCGCTGCCAGACGACGCCGGGAAAGCCCTTCAGCGGCACCAGGGACTCGCCGGTATAGGCCCATTCCTGCAGCTCTTCGATGGCGATGTGATAGAGCGGCTGGCGGCCGGTGCGCTCGTTGAACAGGGCGCGGGGGATGTTGACCATGTGCGGCCCGCGCGGACGCTCGTACATGATCGGCGTGCCGCAATACGAGCAGAAGCTGCGCGCGGTCTTCGTCGCCTTGTCCTCGTAGCGGGACAGCGCGGACTTGCCGGAGGTGATGCGGAAGCGCTTCTTCCAGCTTCCGACATAGGTGGCGTAGGCCGCACCATGGGCGCGGCGGCTGGCGGCGGAATGATCGTGCCAGGCCCAGCGCGCGGGCACGTCGATCTCGAAGGCGACCTTGCCGCAGAGGCATTGGCCGGTGGCGATCCCTGCGGCGGCTGCGGCTTTGGCCATGGACGTCTCTCCGTCGTCATTGCTAGCGCAGCGAAGCAAGCTCGTCATTCCGGGGCGATGCGAAGCATCGAGCCCGGAATCCATCCCACGTCCAGGTATGCGGCCCGATGGATTCCGGGTTCGCGACTTCGTCGCGCCCCGGAATGACAGATCAAGCCGGCGTCAGCTCGTCATACACCGGATAATCCGTGTACCCCTTCTCCTCGCCGCTGTAGAACGTCGCGCGATTATACGGCGTGATCGGGTAGCCGTGCTCGAGACGACGCGGCAGATCAGGATTGGAGATGAAGATGCGGCCGAAGGCGATGATGTCCGCATGTCCGTCGGCGATCGCCGCATTCGCGGTCTCCCCGGTGAAGCCGCCGGCGGTCATCAGCACGCCGCTGTAGAGCGGACGGAACAGCACCATCGCCGATGGCACGTTCTGCCAGTTGACCTCGGCGCGGCCCGAGCCGCTGGAGCGCGGTTCGATGAAATGCAGGTACGCCAAACCCAGCTTCTCGAGCGCCTTCACGACATGGGTATAGAGCGGCATCGGATCGGGCTCGCCGGAATCATTGGCGATGCCGTAGGGCGACAGCCGCACAGCGACACGGTTCGAGCCCCAGACGTCGATCGCAGCCTGAGTGACCTCGAGCAGAAGGCGCGCGCGGTTCTCGATTCCGCCGCCATATTGATCGGTGCGCTGGTTGCTGCGCGATTGCAGGAATTGCTCGAGCAGATAGCCGTTGGCGCCGTGGATCTCGACGCCGTCGAAGCCGGCGGCGAGCGCATTCTTGGCACCCTGCCGGAACGCCTCGACGATGCCCTTCACCTCATCAGTCTCCAGCGCGCGCGGCGTCTCGTAGTCGGCGATCTTTCCGTCGGCCGTCATCGCCTTCATGCCTTCGGCCTTGATCGGAATTGCCGAGGCCGAAACCGGCAGCTCGCCGCCGTGGAAGGAGGAATGAGAGACGCGGCCGACATGCCAGAGCTGGAGAAAGATGATGCCGCCCTTGGCGTGCACGGCATCCGTCACCTTGCGCCAGCCCGCGACTTGCGCCTCCGAATAGATGCCGGGTGTCGCCGGATTGCCGCGGCCGTGCGAGAGCACCGGCGAGGCTTCGGCGATGATCAGGCCGCCCTTCGTCGCACGCTGGCCGTAATATTCGGCGTTGAGTGGCCGCGGCGCGAAAGTGTCGCGCTCGGCCCGCATGCGCGTTAGCGGCGCCATCGCGACGCGATGCGCGAGCTGGTAGGGACCGACCCGCAACGGCTTGAACAAGGCTTCGAATTTCATGTGGTCCCCGGATGTCTTTGAAAGGATGCAGATGATTGTGAGGGAGACTGACCGCCTGAAGGCGGTGGTTGTTCTCCCTCTCCCCGTTCTTACGGGGAGAGGGTTGGGGTGAGGGGCTGCCTCGGCAATCGCGGTGAGAGTTGGACTCGCGGAGAGTCCCCCTCACCCGGAATCCGCGCGTTGCGCGAATTCCGGCCTCTCCCCGCAAGCGGGGAGAGGCGAAGGAGAGCCGGCCTTACGCCGTCTTGATCCAGACGGCCTTCACGTTGAGATATTCCTCGACGTGCTGCTTGCCGGATTCGCGGCCGTAGCCGCTCATCTTGTAGCCGCCGAACGGCACGGCCGGATCCATCGCCTGGTAGCAGTTGACCCACACCGAGCCGGCACGCAAGCGTTTCGCCACCGCATGGGCCTTGCTGACGTCGCGCGTCCACAGACCGGAGCCGAGGCCGAACGTGGTGTTGTTGGCGCGTTTGACCAGCTCGTCCATGTCCTTGAACGCGATTGCGGAGATGACGGGGCCGAAAATCTCCTCCTGCGCGATGCGCATGTTGTCCTCGACACCCGCGAACACCGTCGGCGAGACGAAGAAGCCCTTCGACAGCGCGCCTTCGGTGACACGGCCGCCGCCGGCAAGCGCCCTCGCGCCCTCCTTCTGGCCGATGTCGAGATAGCCGGTGACGCGCTCGAGCTGCTGCTCCGAGACGAGCGGCCCGATCTGCACGTTGGGATCGAGGCCGTTGCCGACCTGCAGCTTCTTGCCGAACTCGGCGACGCGGCCGACGAATTCGTCATAGATCGAGTGCTCGACAAACAGGCGCGTTCCGGCGCTGCAGATCTGCCCTGAATTGGCGAACACCGCCATCGCCGCGCCGGGCACGGCGGCGTCGAGATCGGCATCGGCGAACACGATGTCCGGCGACTTGCCGCCGAGCTCGAGCGAGACGCGCTTGAGATTGCCGGCGGACGCACGGATGATCGACTGCCCCGTGACATGCGAGCCGGTGAAGGCGACCTTGTCGACGTCGTGATGCGAGGCGAGCGCCGCCCCCGCGGTCTCGCCATAGCCGGGGACAACGTTGATGACGCCGGGCGGCACGCCCGCTTCCATCGCGAGCTCAGCGATGCGCAGCGAGGTCAACGGCGCCTCTTCGGCCGGCTTGAGCACCACGGTGCAGCCGGTCGCGATCGCCGGGCCGATCTTCCAGATCGTCGCGGTCAGCGGACCGTTCCAGGGAATGATGGCGCCGACGACGCCGACCGGCTCTTTCAACGTGTAGGAGAAGATCTCGCCGGGCAGCGAGTTCTCGATGGTCTCGCCGTGAATCGCGGTGGTCTGGCCGGCGTAATAGCGCAGCATGCCGACGGCGCGCAGGCGGTAGGCACGGGTGCGGCTCAGCGGCGCGCCCATGTCGAGCGTGTCGAGCTGCGACAATTCGTCGAAATTCTTCTCGACGAGATCGGCGAGCCTCAGGAGCAGGTTCTGCCGCTCGAACGGCTTGACCTTACTCCACGGGCCTTCGAAAGCGCGACGCGCGGCCGCGACCGCACGATCGATGTCTTCCTTGTCGCCTTCGGCGACGGTTGCGAGCAGCTCGCCGGTGGCGGGATTGCGGGTCTCGAAGCGCTTGCCCGAGGCTGCATCGACCCACTTGCCGTCGATCAGCATCTGCTTGTAGGACCCGTTGGCGAACGGATGGCGCGTGATCGGAATAGCCTGCGACACAGCCATGGCTGCACTCCCTGTCAGGTGATTGATTGGTTCGATCTGGGCGGGATCGTTTGGCCGAGGATACAGCCGTGCCTGATCAGCGTAAAGGCAGCGCGGAACGAAGACCTCCCATGCCGACTTGTGCAGGGTCGCACGACTGCCATGCTATAGCTCGGCTGAAGGCTTTCCAGGGAGACGCTCGATGTCACATCCCGCCATCGTCAAGGACAATGTTGCCGTGATCACGGGTGGCGCAGCCGGCATCGGATTTGCCGCCGCCGCGGCATTTGCGCGCGCTGGAATGAAGGTGTGTATCGCGGATGTCGACGAGACACGCTTGGCAGAAGCTGCAACAAAATTGTCATCCATAACATCGGCCGCAAACGTCATGACCTCGGCCGTCGATGTCAGCAAGATCGAGAGCGTGACGGAACTCGAGCGCGCCGTCCAAGAGCGGTTCGGCGGCACCGACGTTCTCATGAACAATGCCGGCATTCAGCCCGGCAGCACCTTGTTCGACGCGCCGGACAATTGGCAACGCATCATCGCCGTGAACATGTGGGGCATCATCAACGGCTCGCGCATCTTCGCGCCAAACATGATCGCCCGTGGCAGGCGCGGCCTCATCATCAACACCGGTTCCAAGCAGGGCATCACCACGCCGCCCGGCGATCCCGCCTACAACGTCTCCAAGGCCGGCGTGAAGGCCTTCACCGAGGCGCTCCAGCACGAGTTGCGCAACACGAATGACTGTCGCGTCACGGCGCACCTGCTGATCCCGGGCTTCGTCTTCACCGGCCTGACCGCAAAGGGACGCACCGAGAAGCCGGCCGGCGCCTGGACGCCGGAGCAGACGGTCGATTTCATGCTGGCGCGGCTGGAGGCTGGCGACTTCTACATTCTCTGCCCGGACAATGACGTGCCGCGCGCGCTCGACGAGAAGCGCATGCTCTGGGCGGCCGGCGATATCGTCGAGAACCGCCCGCCATTATCGCGCTGGCATCCGGATTACGCCGATGCGTTCGCGAAGTTTGTGACGCGAGAGTAGGCCTGCACCGCTTTCTCGCTCGCCCCCAGGGCTATCGCATATGACTTGTGGCGGCGGTCTGCGCGCACGCCTCGTCCTTCGAGACGGCGCTGACGCGCCTCCTCAGGATGAGGCTAATCGGCGTCAGTGCCCGTTGAAACTGCTGCCGCGCACTCCGACCTCATCCTGAGGAGCCCGCCTCAAGCGGGCGTCTCGAAGGATGGCCGCAGGGAAATCTCAAATGCGATAGCCCTGCGCTCGCCTCGGCCTCCCGGGAGGGTGGGGTCACGGCCACCTGGCCTTGCCCCACCTTGACTCCCCCAAAATTCGTTATACAACATAACTATTCTGACAAGGACGCAAATGACACAAGGAAACGCCGAGACCGCGAATGCGGGTCCCTCCGGGCTTTTGAGGATCGAGCGGGCGGACCGGGTTCTGACCGTGGGTCTGAACCGGCCGGCCAAGCGCAATGCGCTCAATGACGGCATCATCCTGGAAATCGGCGAGTGTTTTGCGAACCTGCCCGAGGATATCGGCGCGGTCGTCATCCACGGTATTGGCGACCATTTCTCCAGTGGCCTCGACCTCTCCGAGCTGACCGAGCACGACGCCACCGGCGGGCTCCTGCACTCCCAGATGTGGCACCGGGTGTTCGACCGCATCCAGTACAGCCGCGTGCCCGTGATCGCAGCGCTGCGGGGCGCCGTGATCGGCGGCGGGCTGGAGCTTGCCTGCGCGGCCCATATCCGCGTCGCCGAGCCCTCGACCTATTTCGCGCTGCCGGAGGGGCAGCGCGGCATTTTCGTCGGCGGCGGCGGCTCGGTGCGGCTGCCGCGGCTGATCGGCGTTGCCCGGATGATGGACATGATGCTGACGGGACGCGTCTACAGCGCGACCGAGGGCGCGTCCTACGGCTTTGCGCAATATCTGACGGAGGCCGGCAACGGGCTCGGCAAAGCGCTGGAGCTTGCGACCAAGGTGGCGTCCAACGCCCCGCTGACGAATTTTGCCGTGCTCCAGGCGCTGCCGATGATCGCAGAGGCCAATCCGCAGACCGGCCTGTTGATGGAGTCGCTGATGGCCACCGTCGCGCAGAGCGACAAGGAGGCCAAGCGGCGGATCCGCGAATTCCTCGAGCACAAGACCGCGAAGGTGAAGCCCAAATCATGAGCGTAAAGTCATGAGCGCCCAGCCGTCCTCTTCCGGCATGGAGCGCGGCGCGAGCAATTTCCCGCTGCGGCCCATCTCGTTCGGCGATCCCGTCGTCAACATCGAGCGGCGCGACGACGGCACGATTTACCTGCGGCCAAAGCAGCCGCTCGGCGACTATCCGGTCCGCATCACCGACCGCCTGCATCATTGGGCCACGACGACGCCGGACCGCGTCTTCATGGCCGAGCGCGAAGGCGGTCGCGGCTGGCGCAAGATCACCTATGCCGAGCTGCTCACCGCGAGCCGCCACATCGCCTCCGCATTGATCCAGCGCGGCCTGTCGGCCGAGCGGCCGGTCGTCATCCTCTCCGGTAATTCGATCGACCACGCGCTCCTGGCGTTCGGCGCGTTCTATGCCGGCGTTCCGTTCTGCCCGGTGTCGCCGGCCTATTCGCTGGTGTCGAAGGATTACGGCAAGCTGTCCTATCTGATGAAGCTGCTGACGCCGGGCCTCGTCTTCGCTGACGATGCCGACAAGTTCGCCGATGCGCTCGCCGCCAACGTCTCGCTCGGCACCGAGATCGCCGCGTCCTATGGGCACGTGCCGGGCCGCGACGTGACCCTGCTCGCCGACCTGATGGCGACGCCGATCCGTGGCGATCTCGACGACGTTCACGGCAGGATCGGCCCTGACACGATCGCAAAATTCCTGCTGACCTCGGGCTCGACCGGCAATCCCAAGGCCGTCGTCAACACCCAGCGTATGATCTGCGCCAATCAGGTGATGCTGCGCGAGACGCTCGCTTTCCTGAAGGACGAGCCGCCGGTCATCATCGATTGGCTGCCGTGGAATCACACCTTCGGTGGCAATCACAATATCGGCCTGACGCTCTACAACGGCGGCTCGATGTATCTGGACGCCGGCAAGCCGGTGCCTGGGGGCATCGAGGAGACCGTGCGCAATCTCCGGGAAATTTCACCGACGGTCTATTTCAACGTGCCCAAGGGCTACGAATCGCTGCTGCCCTATTTGCGCGACGACCAGGGCCTGCGCGCCAAGTTCTTCGACCGGCTGCATGCGATGTTCTTCTCGGGCGCGGCGCTGTCGCCGTTCGTCTGGGACAGCCTCGACGAGCTCGCGGCGAAGGAGAAGGGCTATCGCGTGCCGATGCTGACCGGTCTCGGCGCGACCGAGACCGCGCCGTTCTTCATGTCGGTCAATCCGCGCACCAGCCGCTCCGGCCATGTCGGCCTGCCCGTCTCCGGCAACGACGCCAAGCTGGTGCCGAACAACGGCAAGCTGGAAGTGCGCGCCAAGGGGCCGAACGTGATGCCTGGCTACTGGCGCCAACCCGACATCACGGCAAAATCCTTCGACGAGGAAGGATTTTACAAGATGGGCGATGCGCTCAAGCCCGCCGATCCCGATGATTTCAACGCCGGCTTCGATTTCGACGGCCGCGTCAGCGAGGACTTCAAGCTCGCGAGCGGCACCTGGGTCAGCGTCGGTCCTCTGCGCGCGCGCCTCACCGCGGCCTGCGCGCCCCTGGTGCGCGACGTCGTCATCGCCGGCATCAACCGCGACGAGATCTCCGCGCTGGTCGTGCTCGATCTCGACGGCTGCCGGCTGATCAACCCGACGCTGCCGCCCGACGATCTCGTCGTCGCGACGCGCGACCGCCTGGTGCGCGAGGCTTTCCGCGAGCGCCTGACCCGTTTCCTCGGCCAGGCCACGGGATCCTCGACACGGATCACGCGCGCGATCCTGATGGACACGCCACTCTCGATCGACAAGGGCGAAGTCACCGACAAGGGCTCGATCAACCAGCGCGCAGTGCTGGAGCATCGCGGCGAGCTGATCGAGGAGCTCTACGCTGCCAATCCGTCGAACCGTGTGATATCGGTCACCTAGAAGAATATCGCCAAAGGAGAACGCCATGTTGTTGAAGGATCAGGCAGCCATCGTCACCGGCGGCGCATCGGGACTGGGCGCGGCCACCGCGCGAAAGCTGGCCGCACAGGGCGCCAAGGTCGCGGTGTGCGACCTCAACACCAAGCTGGCCGAAACGGTCGCCGCAGAGATCAAGGGCGTTGCCGTCACCTGCGACGTCTCCGATGCCGCCTCCGCTGAAGCCGCGATCGCGCAGGCGACCAAGGCCCACGGCCCGGCGCGCGTGCTGGTCAATTGCGCCGGCATCGGCGTTGCCAAGCGCGTGGTCGGCCGCGACGGCCCGATGGCGCTGTCGGATTTCGACAAGGTGATCAAGGTCAACCTGATCGGCACCTTCAACATGCTGCGCCTCGCCGCCACCGAAATGTCAAAGCTGGAGCCGCAGGCGACCGGCGAGCGCGGCGTCATCATCAACACTGCCTCCGTTGCCGCCTATGACGGCCAGATCGGCCAATCCGCCTATTCGGCCTCCAAGGGCGGCATCGTCGGCATGACGCTGCCGATCGCGCGCGAGCTCGCGCAGTTCGGCGTCCGTGTGCTGACGATCGCCCCCGGCCTGTTCCTGACGCCGCTGCTGGCGAACCTGCCACAGGAAGCCCAGGACTCGCTCGCCGCCGCCATCCCGTTCCCGCGCCGGCTCGGCCAGGCCGACGAGTTCGCCGCGCTCGCGCTGCACATGGTCGAGAATGCGTATCTGAACGGCGAGGTGGTGCGCCTCGACGGCTCGCTGCGCATGGCGCCCAAGTAAATTCGCAGAGTAAGGCCGCCAGATGTTCGTGAACCGGCGCGAGGTCCAGATCCAGTGGGGCGATTGCGACCCCGCGAACATCGTCTACTACCCGCGCTATTTCGCGATGTTCGACGATTCGACCTCGACCCTGTTCGAAGCCGCCGGCTTCTCCAAGCAGGACCTGGTCCGCAAATACGGCCTGGTGGGCATCCCGATGGTCGACACGCGGGCCAAGTTCTACATCCCCTCGACCTATGGCGACTGGATCACCATCGAGACCAGAATCGAGAGCATCAAGCGCTCGAGCTTCGAGGTGAAGCACAATGTCTACAAGGGCGAGGCGCTCGCGATCGAGGGTTTCGAGACCCGCGTCCTGGTGGGCCGCGACCCTGATAACCACGACAAGCTGAAATCCGCACCATTCCCGGCGGAAATGGTAGCCAAGTTCACGGGGAGTTAAGTCCGGAGCTAAAACGCCGCATCACCAAAAGACGGGGCTGAATTACCCCGCGATTTCTGCTTTCAAATAAACACGTCAAGGGAGGAATAGATGAAACGCTTTTATTTAACCGCTGCCATCACTGCGGCTGCGCTGACCCTGCCGGCATTGCCCGCGCTGGCCCAGACCAGCGAAGTCACCATCGGCATCACCACGACCACGACCGGTCCAGGTGCGGCACTCGGTATTCCCGAGCGCAACGCGCTGGAATTCGTGCCGAAGGAGATCGGCGGCGTGCCGTTGAAGGTGATCGTGCTCGACGACGGCGGCGATCCCACCACCGCTACCACCAACGCCCGCCGCTTCGTCACCGAATCCAAGGCCGACATCATCATGGGCTCGGCGCTGACGCCGCCGACCATCGCGGTCTCCAACGTCGCCAACGAGGCCGGTATCCCGCACTTCGGTCTGGCGCCCTTCCCGATCACGCCGGAGCGCATGAAGTGGTCGGTGGCGATGCCGCAGCCGATTCCGATCGTCGGCAAGGTGCTGTATGATCACATGAAGGCCAAGGGCGTGAAGACGCTCGGCTACATCGGCTATTCCGATTCCTACGGCGACCTCTGGTTCAACGATTTGAAGGCGCAGGCCGTGCCGATGGGGATGACGATCGTCGACGAGGAGCGCTTCGCTCGTCCCGACACCTCGGTGACCGGCCAGGTGCTGAAGCTCGTCGCCGCCAATCCCGACGCCATCCTGGTCGGCGCCTCCGGCACCGCGGCCGCGCTGCCGCAGACCGAGCTGCGCGAGCGCGGCTACAAGGGCCTGATCTACCAGACCCACGGCGCGGCCAGCATGGACTTCATCCGCATTGCCGGCAAAGCAGCGGAAGGCGTGCTGATGGCCTCGGGTCCCGTGATGGCCCCCGAGGAACAGCCGGACAGCGCGCTGACCAAAAAGCCCGGCCTCGCGCTGAACTCCGCCTACGAGGCAAAGTACGGCCCCAACAGCCGCAGCCAGTTCGCCGGCCATTCCTTTGATGCGTTCGAGATCCTCAAGCGCGTCATTCCGGCGGCGTTGAAGACGGCCAAGCCCGGCACGCCGGAATTCCGCGAGGCCATCCGCCAGGCGCTGCTGACGGAGAAGGAGCTGGCGGCGAGCCAGGGCGTCTACAACTTCACCGAAAAGGACCGCTACGGCCTCGACGAGCGCTCGCGCATCCTGCTCACGGTGAAGGACGGCAAGTACACGCTGGTGAAGTAGGCGTCGCCAAGATTCGAGACAACGAGAGCCGGCCCGATGGGCCGGCTCTTTGTTTTGGTTAGTGGAGTGAGCTGCAGCTCCGGCACCGGTGCGCCCCCTCTCCCGCTTGCGGGAGAGGGTTGGGGAGAGGTGCCTCCGCGGAGGGACCCTCCGAGACTTACGGAGAAAACCCCCTAGAGGAGAAAACCACCCGGCGCTTCGCGCCGACCTCTCCCGCAAGCGGGAGAGGTTGCACCGAGTCAGCCGATGCACCGCGGCTACGCCGCCTGCCGCAGCGGCGTCCAGGCGAACTCGGGATAATAGTCGTCCATCATGCGGTCGACATAGGCGGTGAGGTTCGGAAATCCCTCGGCCCGCTCGCGCAAGGCGGATTCGAAGAACGGTGAGAGGACGCCGGCGAGCATACCGAACGCAGTGGCATCGACGCCGCAGGGCCTGTTGCCCATCAGGAAGGCTTTGTCGCCGAGCTGCACCGACAGCGCGAACAGCGAACGCACGGCAAGATCGACGTCGTCATCCGGCGCATGGCGGCCGAGGCCAGAGAGCAGATAGTTCTCGGCGACGCGGAATTGAGCGTCCTCGCGCAGCTTCTCGCGATTGTGCTCCGGCGCACCGTCGAAGAAATGCGCGGGCCCCTTGGCGAAATTGACCGGATCGACCCAGCGCGCGCCCACCAGCGCCCAATAGACGTGGTGCTCGATCATGCGCTCGAACGCCCAGGCCTGCGCACGCTCGGCCAAGGTGAGGCCGGCATCGAAATCGAAGCCGTAGCGGCGCTCGATATGGGCCCGGATGAAGGTGGAATCGGCCACCGCCTCGCCGCCATCGTCGATGAAGGGCAGCTGCCCCTTGGGCGAGGCCGGCGGCATCGCCCGCTCTTTCCGATAAGGCAGTCCCGCCATCTTGAGCTGCACCTCGGTCTTGGTGACGAAGGGGCTGATTTCCGGCAGGCCGAAGCCGGCGCCAAAACCGTAAAGCGTGATCATGCAAGCTCTCCTGAACCTGTCGAACGAGTGGAAGGAACCTAGCGGCCGGCTGCTGCCACCATGGTGGCAGCAGCCGTGATATCTTCTGCGAAGCGGGCCCCGCGCCAGGCGCGGCCCATCAGATGGCGGACCAGCGCATTCGCGGCATGGTTCAGCGAGCGTGTCACCACGCTTGCGAGCGCAAATCGGAGATCAACGGCCATGAGATCGAGCGGAACGAGGCGGCCAAACGCCCAAGCCCGCAACATTTGGCCGTGCCACAGCTGCGCCCGCCACAGTGGACCGGCCTGGCCGAAATGGGTTGGAATGATCATGGACAAATCCTCTTCAGTCGATGTGTTGTCCCGGTATAGAACCCCCCTGCTGCCAACATCCTGTCAGCAGCCGCGCGCCGATTTCTGATCCGTCGTTCGAGAAGAGAACTGTCATGAGACGCGCCGACCGGCTGTTTCAAATCATCCAGGTGCTAAGGCGCACGCGTAAGCCGCTGACGGCAGACGCGATCGCGGCCGAGCTCGAGACTTCGAAGCGCACCATCTATCGCGACATCGCAACCCTGATCGGCCAGCGCGTGCCGATCCGCGGCGAAGCCGGCATGGGTTACATCCTCGAAAAGGGTTTCGACCTGCCGCCCCTGATGCTGACGCCGGACGAGATCGAGGCGGCCGTGCTGGGCGCGCAATGGGTCGCAGGCCACGCCGATTCCGCGCTGGCGCGCGCGGCCGAAGACTTGATGGCCAAGATCGCCGATACCGTCCCGGAGCGCCTGCGCCCCTTCGTACTGGAGCCGGCGAGCCGGGCGCGTCCGAGCTGGAACCGGGAACCGGACCGCCTGGACATGGCGCGCACCCGGACCCAGATCCACGAAGGCAAGAAGATCATGCTGCGCTATCGCGACGAACAGGGCCGCCCCAGCGAGCGCATGATCTGGCCGATCTCGGTCGGCTATCTCGAAGCCGTGCGGCTGCTGGCGGCCTGGTGCGAGCTGCGCGGCGACTTCCGCAGCTTCCGCACCGACCGCGTGGTCGATGCGACCTATCTCGACGAGAAATATCCGGAACGGCGCGACGTGCTGCGCGCGAGATGGCGGCAGAGCCTGGTCTGGGGTCCGCCGAAGGACACGTGAGGACGATGGACGAGACCGAGCTGTCGAGCTGTTGCCAGGGCTGCGGCGCCTGCTGCGGCTATTCGCAGAACTGGCCGCGCTTCTCGATCGAGAGCGACGAGGAGCTTGCGCTGATCCCGGAGGCGCTCGTCAACGACCGGCAATCGGGCATGCGCTGCGAGGGCGATCGCTGCGCGGCATTGCAAGGCGAGATCGGAAGGATGACGGCCTGCGGCATCTATGACGTGCGGCCGGAGGTGTGCCGCACCTGCATGCCTGGTGACGCCGAATGCGCGATGGCGCGGCGGAAGTTCGGCCTGCCCGTTATCGAGGCCGCTTAGGCGGGGACGGCTTCGCCGATCTCGTCGTCGAGCTCGTCATCGAGCGGTGCGAGCACCGAGAGCGGCTTGGTCGACAGCGTGATCGGCTTGCGCCCACCCGTCAGCGACGTCGAAGCTTTCGCGGTGCCTTCGCGCGACAGCGCGAAGAGCGTCGAGCCGACGCGGCCGCCATTCTCGATCAGGTCGCGCTCGCTGCAGCTCGCTGCGATCGCGACCGCCAGCGAGTGCAAATGGCTCCGGCGGTAGCAGAACAGCGCCAGCCTGGCGCGCACGTCAGGGGAAACACTCTCAACCAGCCTCGGCAGGCCACTCTCGCTGGCGCGATACATCTCGCCAAGGAGCTCGTCGCGGACCGGGCAGAAATCGCTTTCAAAGGCGTCGCGGCTTGAAAACATTGCAGTTCTCCCTCGTGTAAGGAAGATGCAGCGCAATTCTCTAACGAAAGGTTAACCACGCTGCCGGTAGTCACCCGGGGCGGTTGCGCGTCGGCCGCGAATCGGTGGGACGCCTTGGTGGGGTTTTCAAAGACTTCCGCGGCGTCATGACCAGGCTTGTCCCGACCCTTCACGGAAAGCCAGGAGGCACGAAGAACGTGGAGGCCCGGGACAAGCCCGGGCATGACGATCCCTCGTGCTGATGGCGATTGCCTCTCCCCGAAAGGCCCAAAGGCGACCTTCAGTTCGCCGCCATGAAGATCGCGAGGCCGAAGCCGGTCAGGTGGTGCAGCGCCTGGTCGACGCCGATCAGCGTCCAGAACCAGGGATGGGCGAGATCGACGCCGAAATTGGCGGAGACGTATCCCTTGGCGCGGTCGATCGTGATGTGGATCAGGAAGTCGAAGAAGGCCACGAACCAGAATCGCGGCGCCACGATCACGATCAGCGGCAGCGCGACGGCAAGGTGGACCAGGCAGTGCACCAGGAGCGGCAGGGCCCAGCCATGCTTCTGATCCTTGCCGTGCGCCATCCAGGCGGTTTGAAGAACGAAATCGGCGATGACGTGCTTGAAGGTGAGCAGCAACATCCAGCCAATGAGCGCTTCAACCGGAATCGCCGATGACATGGGTGGAAACGACAAAGCTGACGCCCTCATTGACGTGACGAGAAGAATTGGAGCGTTCAGCGCAACTTCTTCTTGGACCGGTCAAATCGCCGGGACGCGCAATTTATGACATCTCCCGCGGCGGAATGCAGCCGGGTGGAACCGGAAAATCGCCAAGTGTGGCTAACCGGTGATAGGATGGCCAATCGCCGCGGACATATCGACTAAGGTTACCTTCGGCTCGAAATTTGCATTCCGCTGCCTTCGCGCTATCATCGGCGATCGGGAATATCGTTCTTTTTTCAGGCGTTTACGAATTACCGGGCCCGCCGCGCTTCCAAGCCACGCGCCGCCGCCAGCCAAACGATAAGGCCAGAGTGCCGCCATGAGTACCGAAGGCCCCATCGCATCGCCGACCATGCCGCCGCCCCGGCGCCCCAAGGTGATCAAGACCAACCAGCAGCAGGTTCTCCTCTACGTCGTGCTGACCCTGCTGCTGTCGTTCGCCACCGTCTGGGCCGGCCGCACGCTGGTGCACAATTCGGAGACGCTGACCTTTGCCGTCGGCGGCCCCAACAGCGATGAGGCGCTGTTCGCGGCCAAGCTCGCCGCCCTCCTGAAGAACAACGCTTCGCGCTTGCGGATCAACATCGTCAACAACGCCGACAATGCCAAGGCGCTCGCGCAGTTCGACCGCAGGCAGGCCGACCTCGCCGTGCTGCGCACCGACGCCAAGGTGCCGCTGCGGGCGCGCACGCTCGCGATCCTCGAGCACGATCTCGTGCTCCTGCTCGGTCCCGGCAACAAGAAGATCAAGTCGCTGGCCGAATTGAAGAAGAAGAAGGTCGCGGTCGTCGCCGAGAACGAATCCTCGCTCGCCTTCGTCCGCAGCATCCTCGACGTCCCCGATGGCCCTGAGGCTGCGAAGATCCAGATGGCGCCGCAGGGCGCGACGCTCGACAAGCTGTTCGCCCCGGCAAACGGCTTCAGCGCGGTGATCGCGATCGTCCACGCCTCGAAGGCGGTCCGGGACAAATCCTATGAGCAAGCCGCCAAGCGCGGCGGCTTCACACTGAACACCATCGAAGAAGCCAAGACGCTGGCGCGCAAATTTCCCGGCATTTCCGACGAGACCGTGACAGCTGGCTCGGTGTCGACATCCCCGCAGATTCCCGACGACGATCTCGACACGATCGGTCTCGAATGGCTGCTGGTCGCGCAATCCCGGATGTCCCCAAGCACGGCCGGCGAGCTCGCCCGCATCGTCTACGAGAACAAGTCGGCGCTCGGGCTCGACAACGGCTTTGCCACCAGGATCGAGCCGGCCTCGGTGGAGAAGGACGCCTTCGTGATCGCGCATCGGGGCGCCGCCGACTACATCAACGACGACACCAAGTCGTTCGTGGATAAGTACAGCGACCTGATGTATCTGGGCGTCGCGGCGCTCAGCGTCATCGGGTCGATCTTCGCCGCGATCTACGCCAAGATCACCCGCATCGCGCCGGAGAAGGCCAGCGAGCTCTCGACCGCCATCCTCGACATCGGCGAGCGGATCGAGCACGCCCATTCGCTGGATCAGCTCGAATGTCTCCAGGATGAGCTCGAGACCATCTTGCGCGGTGCCGTCATCGGCCTCAGGGACGGCACGATCAGTACCGACGGGCTCGACACCTTCAAGCTCGGCTACGAATTCGTCCGTGACGAGATCGGCATGCGCCGCGACTATCTGAAACGTCATGCCGGCGAAGCCGACAAGACGCTATGCGATGCCGGCCCGGCTCCGTCAGACGACAGCAATGTCGTGGTGGTGAAGACCGCCCAGAGCGCCTGACAGCCGCCCCCACCGTTGTCGTGTCCCGGACAAGCTGCAATGCCGAAGGCATCCCAGCGATGAGCCGGACCCAGGAACCGGCACAATATCCGTGACCACATGGACCCCGGTCCTGCGGTGCATCACTTCGTGCTGCGCCGCGTCCGGGGCACGAGACGGAGGCTACCCGTCCGATCGCCAGCCAGTCTGGAACCCTGCCCACCCGCAACCGTTGGTTTCCGGTTGCAACCGGAGAACGCGGCATGCGTGCACTCCTCATCATCCTCCTTCTGGCAATGCTGGCGGCGGCCGGCTACTTCGCCTATTCCGCAATGGCGGTCGAAGGTGAGCCGATCCCGACGGAAGGCTATGTGGCACTGGCGCTGGGCGCGGGGTTTTCCGTCATTGTCGGCGTCGGGCTGATGGTGCTGCTGTTCTTCAGCAGCCGCCGCGGCTACGACGAGCCGCCACATTTCAGGTAAGGCACCCCGCCCGGGACGGCGGCGTGGACGGCAGGCCCGCTGCAGCGGCGCGGCAAACGACCGGCGCCGTCGTTGACGGCCTCCGCCCGGGCGGGCACTTTGGCGCCGACAACGGAGACGAGAATGTCGGACACAGCCGACGCAGCATCTAGCCCCCTGCTCGAAATCATCGGCGCCCGCGCCACCATCCGCCTCAACCGGCCGAAACATCTCAACCGGCTGCAGGCGGAGGATCTCGACGAGCTGACGAGACTGTTCGACCGGGTCGAGGCCGATCCCGATATTCGCGTGCTGGTGCTGACCGGAACCGGGCGCGCCTTCTCCGCCGGCTACGATCTCAATTCGGTCGCGGAACGCGCGGTCAGCGCGGGCGAGCAGCAGAGCGCGGGCTCGGCCTTCGAGGCCGTCGTCAACCGGCTCGAGGATCTCGGCGTGCCGACCATCTGCCGGCTCAATGGCGGCGTCTATGGCGGCTCGACCGACCTCGCACTCGCCTGCGATTTCCGCGTCGGCGTCGATACCGCGGAAATGTTCATGCCGGCGGCGCGCCTTGGGCTGCATTACTACCCGAGCGGCATCAAGCGCTACGTGACCCGCCTCGGCGTCGACAATGCGAAGAAGCTGTTCCTCACCGCGCAGAAGATCGACGCCCCGGAAATGCTGCGCATCGGCTATCTCACCACAATGGTGCCGGTGGAATTCCTGGACGAGGAGGTCGACACGCTCGCTACGATCCTCGCCGGCAACGCCCCCCAAGCGATGCGCGGCATGAAGCGCGCGATCAACGAGTTCGCCCGCGGCGAGCTCGATGAAGGCGCCGCCGACCGGCGCCACCGCGACAGCATGCGCGGCGACGAGATCAAGGAAGGCATCAAGGCGTTCGCCGACAAGCGGGCACCGCGATTTTGACGCCCTCTCATCCACCCGCCGCGGCGGCATGCTGCGCCGCCATCTCCGCATCTGCGGCATTGATGCGCTGGAACGCCGGCCGCGCCGTCATGCGCTCCGCATAGCGGACGAGGACATCCTTCTTCGGCACGATGCCGAACATCATGGTCCAGCTGAACGCGACGCCCCACAATACGTCGGCCGCCGTCATGCGCTCGCCGAGCAGATAGGGCCCGTTCGCCAGCTGGGCCTCGAGCGCACCCAGCATCGTATCGTAATCGGCATAGGGCGATTGCGTGATCGGCGCCGGCTCTCGCTGCATGAACTTGTCGATCAAGGCCGGCTCGAACGACGACCCATAATAGGCGATCGAGCGCAGATAAGGCCCGCGCAGCGGATCGTTCAGGGCGGGGGTCAGCCCCGCTTGCGGGAACAGGTCGGCGAGATAGATGGTGATCGCGACCTGCTCGGTCACCAGCGCCTCGCCGTGGCGAATCGCCGGCACCTTGCCGAGCGGGTTGAGGGCGAGATAGGCGGGCTTGCGCTGATCGCCGGCCTTCATATTGAGGACATGGAGATCGTAAGGTGCCGCCAGCTCCTCCAGCAGCACGCGCGTGCCGGTGGCGCGCGTCTGCGGCGAATAGAACAGGGTGATGCGGTTTGGATCGGTCATGGCAGTCTCCATCTGGCCGGCTGGCGATGGCGCTGCTTGTAGCGGACCATACCTGACATCTTGTGTCAGGTATGGTCTAAGGGATCATGCGCGCGAGTCGGATGCTGTCGATCCTCACCACCCTCCAGGCCAGGGGACAGGTCACCGCGCCCGAGCTCGCGGAGGCCTGCGAAGTGTCGGTGCGCACGATCTATCGGGACATCGACGCGCTCGCGGCGTCCGGCGTTCCCGTTTATGCAGACCGCGGCGCAGACGGCGGCTATCGCCTGCTCGACGGCTATCGCGTGCGGCTGAACGGACTGTCGCAGAGCGAGGCGGGCGCGTTGTTCCTGGCGGGATTGCCAGGCCCGGCCGCCGCACTCGGGCTCGATGCTGCGATGATCGCCGCCCAAAACAAGCTGATGGCGGCACTGCCCCCGAATTTGCGTGAGGATGCCGGGCGGATGCAGGAGCGTTTCCACCTGGACGCGCCCGGCTGGTTCGGCGAAGCGGAAGACCCGAAGCACCTGCGCACCATCGCCGGCGCCGTGCTGCGCGGGACGCTGATCAGGATCCGGTACCGGAGCTGGCGCGCCGAGAAGCAGCGCCGCGTCGCGCCGCTCGGCCTCGTGCTGAAGGGCGGCAGCTGGTATCTCGCAGGACAAGTCGATGGCAGCGTGCGTATCTATCGCGTCGCACGCGTGCTCGACTGCACAGCCCTCGGCGACCACTTCGATCGTCCCGCCGGCTTCGACCTCGCCGCCCATTGGCGGGCCGCGACGCTGCGGCTCGAAGGCGAGATGCACCCCAATGTTGCGATCGTCCGGCTGTCGCCGTTCGGCGTGAAGCTGCTCGACGCGCTCAGCCAGCCCTATGTCAAGGCACGCACACAGCTCGAGGAGACAACCGATGCAGACGGCTGGCGCATTGCGCGCGTGCCGGTCGGAAAGACATCGTGGCATGCCGCGGCCGAACTGCTGCGGCTCGGCCCGGAAGCCGAAGTCCTTGAACCGGCCGATCTCCGCGACAAGATGGCCGAGCTGACGCAGGCAATGGCCGTGCGCTATCGCGCGGCGCAGAAAGCCTGATCGCGGCGCATTCTGCCGCAGCCGACGAAACATTCCTGAAACACGATTCTTCCCGCTTGCCATGAACGCGATCGCGTCTCGTCTCGACGGAAATGCAGGGACGCAACAATGGCCCTAGCGCCGAATGGAGAATGAAGATGTTTCGTAAGCTTGCACTTGGTCTGATCGCCGCCGGCTCGCTCGGCGTTGCCGCTCTCGCCCCCACCGCGGCCTCGGCCGGCGGCTTCCATCACCATCATGGTCATCACCACTGGGGTCCCGGCTGGGGCTTTGGCGGTATCTACCTCAACACCGGCGTCAGCAATTGCTATCAGGAGCGCCTGGTCCGGACCCGTCACGGCCTGCGCGTGCGCGTCGTGAACGTCTGCGCCTACGGGATCTACTGATATCTCGATATCACGACAAAGCTCCGGTCGCATCGCGGCCGGAGTTTTGCGTTGAGCTAGCCGGCCTGCCGCTGCCGGCGAAACCAGGCCCAGGTCTCGCGCGTCGTTCTGATGTAGCCGCGGCCGCGATGGACGATCTCGCCGTCGACGATCGCGTTCAGCTTCGGCAGGGCGTGAAAGGGGATCGAGGGATAAGCGTGGTGCTCGACATGATACGGCATGTTCCACGCGAACCATTTGACGATAGCACCGGTGTAAGTCGTGCGGGTGTTCTGAAAGGCGCTGCGGGTGCGGTCGCAACCGGTATGCTCGGCGTAGAGATAGGGCCGCAGGAAGAACTGCCCGATCACGAGCGGCACGATCCAGACCCAGAGCAGCAGCGCTGAAGAGAACCACAGCGACAGCGCGAGCAGCAGGGCGTAGAGCGCGACATAGGCGCGCGCCTCGGCAACGATGGTGCTGCGCTTGCTCTCGGGAATCCATGGCACGACGACCTTGCCGGTGATCGCGTGGCCGAGCATCAGCCGCAGACGGCCGGCGACCTGGAGCAGGCCGCTATAGGCGAGCGCAAGCTGGGTGTCGGACGTCGGCTTCACGCCAACGATCAGCTCGGGATCCCTTTCCGGGTCCTGCGTGTAGCGATGATGGTCCCAGTGAAACAGACAGTAATATTCGTAAGGCAGCCCGATGATGAACGCCGAGAGATAGCCGACGCCGAGATTGAGGCCCCGGCTCCTGAACGCCGTCTTGTGCGCGGTCTCGTGCACCGCCATGAACAGGAAGGCAACGACATAGCCCTGCACCACCATCAGCGGCAGCGCCCAGAGCGCGCCCCAGCTCGACGAAACCGTCCAGATCAGCACGCCCACCAGCACAATCACGCTGTAATGGCCGAGGCTCTGCACCGCACCTCTGATGTTGGAGCGAACCGACAATTCGCGCAGCGTGGTGGGCGTCAGGGGCTTCAGGCGATGGCCGGCGTCCGGAATGGTTGCGTCGCTCATGGTCGGTTGCGTGCCCTACTTGCGGAGAAGCTCGGCGATCTCGGCCTTGATGAAGGCCTGGTCGCGGGGATTGTTGATGGGATTGCCGGCGCGATGGCCATGCAGCGACGGGATCGGATGCAGCACCGCCGATTTCGCGTTGACGAGCTTGCCGAGTTCGTCCTCGTTGTCGTGCACGTCGAAATAACGGTCAGTCGCGCCCGGCATCAGCAGCATGTGGGCCTTGATCGCCGCCAGCGCGCGATCGAGATCGCCGGCGAATGCCCCACACCGACTGATGTCGCCACGCTGCCAGATGCCGATCTGCGCCAGAAGATCGTTGGCATCGCGCCGCGCGAAGGTCGCATCCCAGGCGCGGACGAGATAATCCTCGAGTGAAGTGAAGCCGGCCTCGCGCCAGAGCTCGTCGCGGTAGAAGCCGTGCGACATCGCCCAGCCGGCATAGACGCGTCCCATGGCGCGGTAGCCGGCGACGGGTTTTTCGAGGAAACGACCATCGCGGAAGGCGGGATCGGCCGTGAGCGCGGCCTTCACGCTTTCAAGGAAGACGTAGTTGTAGGGTGCGCAGCGGGCGCTGCCGCAGACGACCGCGGCGCGCTCGACCATGTCCGGATGCAGCGCCGACCAGTGATAGGCCTGCATGCCGCCCATCGACCAGCCATAGACCAGCGCAAGCTTCGAGATGCCAAAGCGCTCGGTGAGCAGCCGGTGCTGGACCGCGACGGCATCGTGATAGCTCACTTCCGGGAAAGGCGCGGGCGTGTTCGAGGGCGACGACGACAGGCCGTTGCCGAACAGGTTCGGGATGATGATGAAGTAGTGCGTGGGATCGAGCACGCCGTCGGGCCCGATCAGCCATTCAATGTCGGTGTGCTGGGCGCTGAACGAGGTCGGATAGAGAATGACGTTGTCTTTGGCCGGGCTCAGCGTGCCGTAGGTCTTGTAGGCGAGCTTCAGCGCGGGAAACACGGACCCGGATTGGAGCGTGACGTCGCCAGCCTCGAAGATGTCGTAGCCGCGCTGCGCCGTCATGCACTCAGCTCCCGCTCACGGAGGCCGCTAGACCTCACGGCTTCTTCGATGCATCGATCATGCCGGCTCCCGCCAGATGCGCCGTTTGCGCCCGATCTTATAATGTACTTATAGTACACTAATTAGAGGCCGGCAAGATAAATCCGATCCGCAACCCGGCTCAGGCGATGGCCGCGAGATAGCGCGCGACCGACGCAGCAAACGCCGCCTTGGCACCGCTGGCGATGTTGCGGCCCCACCAGGCGCCATAGATCCGGTCGAAGGCGAACGGCTCGACGGCTGACGCAATCCGCCGCACCGCGGCGGCGTTGAGCGGCATGTAGTTCGGATAGGAATACATGAAGCTGACGAAGCGCCGGTCCATCGTCACCTGCGCGATATCCCCCGTGAGCAGTGCACCCTTGCCGTCCGCACCACGCGCATAATGCAGCACGGTGGCGCCGGAGAAGTGGCCTCCGGTGCGAAGCAGCAGCACGTCGCCGGAGAGGCGATGGCTTTCGCCGGTCCAGTGCACGATCGCCGGATGAGGCCGCGTGACAAAGGCGCGATCGTCGGCGTGCAGATAGACCGGCACGCCACCGAACCTGTCGCTCCAGTCGGCGACCGCGCCATAGTAATGCGGATGCGAGATCGCGATGGCCTTGAGACCGCCGAGTGCTGTGATGTGATGGATGGCCTCGTCGCTCGCGAGTGGAATGCAATCCCACATTACGCAGCCGCCGCCGTCGGGCACCAGCAGCGCTCGCTGCCCGATGGCAAAGCTCGGCTCCATGCCGATCCCGGTCAGGCCGAGATCGTCGCGCCCCACCAGTCGGTGCTTGCGCGCGAGCTCCTCGCGCGTGAGGAAAGCTTGACCGTCCCAGCCGACGAACTGGCGCTCGTCCTCGCAGATCGGACAGGCCGCAGGGGGTTTTCCGCTATCCGGGAATTGAGCGCCGCAGGTTGCGCAGGTCCAGAGGGGCATCGCGCTGATCCATCATGATCCAGTCTTGCAAGACATGACGTCGCACTCGCCGGATCGCAAGAGCAACCGGAACCAACGCCATGAGAGCAGGTTAAGTTCTGGTCCGCCCGGGCACCCGCCCGCCGAGTCCGCATCATGCGAGATCCGATTCGATCGGCAGCATCAAGTTCAGCGTCTCGATGACATCTCGCCCTTCAACGTCTCGCATCTGGCCCCTGTTCGCGCTCAATTTCTTCATGGCCGACATGCAGTCGGGCATCGGGCCGTTCGTCGGGGTCTTCCTTCAGGAACGCGGCTGGGCGACCGGCCTGATCGGCACGGCAATGACGATCGGCAACGTCGCGGGCATGCTGGTCACGACTCCGATCGGCGGCTTCATCGATTCCAGCCGCAACAAGCGGCTGTGGGTGATCATTCCCGGCATCTGCGTCGTCTCGGCGTCTGCAATCATCCTGATCTCGCAAAACTTCTGGGCGGTGACGTTCTCGCAAGTCGCGCAATCGCTGGCGAGCGCCGCAATCGTGCCGGCCGTCACGGGCATCACGCTCGGCATCGCCAAGCAGAAGGGCTTCAATGCGCTCAACGGCCGCAACCAGGCGTACAACCACGCCGGCAACATGGTCGGAGCCGCGCTCTCAGGCTATCTCGGCTACAAGTATGGCTATTTTGCCGTGTTCGCGCTGGCGGCCCTGTTCGGCGCCATCGCCATCGCTTGCGTGCTGATGATTCCAGCCAAGGCGATCGACGATCGCGCCGCGCGCGGCAGCAAGGAGGACGATTCCAAGGCGCCGCCGGATGCGATGACGATGCTGCTGAAGCACAAGGCGCTGCTCGTGCTGGCTCTCGCCCTCGCGCTGTTCCACCTCGGCAATGCCGCGATCGTGCCGCTGTACGGACTTGCCGCGGTCGCCGAGGGACAGGCCAACGGCCCGAGCTTCGTCGCAACCACCGTGGTGATCGCACAGGGCGTGATGATCGTCACGTCGCTGATCGCGATGAAGGCCGCGAGCAAGCGCAATTACTGGCCGGTGATCCTGGTGTCTTTCATGTTCTTGCCGGTCCGCGGCGTGCTCGCCTTCTTCGTCACGGGATGGTGGGGCGTCGTGCCGATGCAGGTGCTCGACGGCATCGGCACCGGGCTTCAGACGGTCGCCGTCCCCGGCATGGTCGCGCGCGCGCTCAACGGCACCGGCCGCATCAATCTCGGCCAGGGCGCCGTGATCACCGTGCAGGGTATCGGCGCGAGCCTCAGTCCCGCTCTCGGCGGCTGGATCGCGCAATGGATCGGCTATGGGCCGACCTTCCTGCTGCTCGGCGGCTTTGGCCTGGCGTCGATCGCGCTGTGGCTGGCCTTCAGTGCGGCGGTGAAGAAGTATTGAGCGACAGCGCCGTATGGCGGTCGCGGCGCAACGTGCCCGCCTTCGATCTGCCCAATAAGCAGGCTGCGGCACCTGGTCGCTGGCTCAGCGCGTAGGCGCGAATGGTTTTTTGCGCAATCTGGCGCTTTTCCAGTTGCCGCATCCCCGGCGCGCCGACGAAAGTGCGGACCGCAATGAATCGGCAATAGGCGTTCCGGCGATCGATGACCCAGCCGCAGCTCTCATTCGATGGCGACCCGAACGGTGCGGCCTATGAACAATGGCGCGAGCAGTTTTGCCGTCAGGTAGCGAACGTCGATTTCGTGCCGGTTGGTGAAGGGCGCGTTCACCGAACCATTGCGCCTGCCATTCTTCCCCGCCTCAGGCTCTCGGCCTCGTTCGGCACGCCGATGTCCTTCGTGTCATTGGGAACGAACGACGAGTTGGTGATCACGACGTCGCCCAATTCGGCATTGCGTGGGGCCATGGGGAAACGGCCACTGGAGGTCGCCGCCGGCGACATCACGATCGGCGATCCCTCGATCAAGGGGGCCCAAATCACGCAACTGGCGTATGGTAATTTCCAGACCGCGCTGCTGCCGCGAAAGGCCCTGCTGCGCGCCTGCCCGAATGCCGAGGACCTGATCGCGGGGTCGATCTCTGGCGCCAACCCGATCACATCGATGTTCCTGCGATATTACGATCTCGCGCATGCGCACGCGGACAAGCTCGCGCCGGCGGAGCTCGATGCGGTCTCGCAGCACCTGTTCGACCTCGCCGTCCTGATGCTCGGCGCACGCGGCGATGCCGCCGAAGAGGCTCAATTGCGCGGCCTTGCGGCGGCGCGCTTCGAAGCGCTCAAGTCCGACATCCTGGCGCAGCTGGACAGCACCGCATTGTCGCTGTCCGACCTTGCAGCCACGCACCGCATCAGCGCGCGCACGATCCAGTTACTGTTCGAGAAGGCCGGCATCACCTATAGCGGCTTCGTGCTGGAGCAACGATTGCTGCGCGCCGAACGACTGCTGCGAAATCCTGCGATGCGCAGCCGCAAGATCATCGAGATCGCGCACCTCGCCGGATTTCACGACGTCTCTTACTTCCATCGCGCGTTTCGCCGCCGTTTCGGAGCGACGCCCGACGATGTCAGGAAGCTGGCTGGCGAGGCCGAATAGGCGAGTTCGCCGCGACGGTGCCGGAACGGCGCCTGCTACGTCCCAAAGCTCTTCTGCACCGCCTTGTCGAGCGTTTCGCCGCCGACGAAGCGCTGGCGCAGCTCGCGCTTGAGCAGCTTGCCGCTCGGATTCTTCGGCAGGGCGTCCACGAAGATCACGCGCTTGGGCACCTTGAAATGGGCCATATGGCCGGCGCAATGTCTGATGACGGTTTCTTCGTCGAGCTTTGCCCCGGTCTTGACCACGACGATGGCGGTCACCGCCTCGATCCAACGCGGATCGGGCAGGCCGACGACCGCGACTTCGGAGACCTCCGGGATGCGATAGACCATCTCCTCGACCTCGCGGCTGGCGACGTTCTCGCCGCCGGTCTTGATCATGTCCTTGACGCGGTCGACCACGGTGATGTGGCCTTCCTCGTCGACCGTGGCGAGATCGCCGGAATGAAACCAGCCGCCGGTGAATGCCGCCGCGGTCTTGACCGGATCGTTGTAATAGCCGGAGAGCAGATGCGGCGAGCGATGCACGATCTCGCCGACTTCGCCGACCTTGACATCCTCCATCGCCGTGTTGACGACGCGCGTCTCGACATTGAGCACGGGCTTGCCGGCGGAGCCTGCCTTGCGGAGCTGGTCCTCCGGCCGCAGCACGGTCGCGAGCGGCGCGATCTCGGTCTGGCCGTAGAAATTCCAGAACTTTACGGCCGGCAGCCGGCGCTGCAATTCGAGCAGCACCTCCACCGGCATGATCGAGGCGCCGTAATACCCCTTCTGCAACGTCGACAGATCAGTCTTGTCGAAGTTCGGCGAGCGCAGCATCGCGATCCAGATCGTCGGCGGCGCGAAGAACGAGGTGATCCTGTGCGCCTGGATCAGCGCCAGGATGTTGTCGGCGGTCGGCTTGCCCGTGATCACGCCGGAGGCGCCGAGATAGACCTGCGGACCCAGGAACACATCCAGCTGCGCACAATGATAGAGCGGCAGAGCGTGCAGGAACTTGTCGTCCACGCTCATGCCGCCATCGATGATGCAGCTGACATACTGCCACATCACGGCTTCATGGGTCAGCATCGCGCCCTTGGGCAGCGATTCCGTGCCCGAGGTGTAGACGATCTGCGCGAGATCGCGGCTATCGACCGAGGCGTCCAGGAACGACCCGTCGGGATGCAATAGATCATCGAAGGTGGTGAGGTCGGCAGGCGCCGCGGCCGGATCCTCGCCCGGCAGCCAGATCATCTTCTCGACCGCGCAATCCTTCGCGCTCGCCGCGCGTGCCGGCCCGACGAAATCGGGACCGGTCGCGAGCAGCTTGGCGCCGGAGCTCTTCAGGATGAAATTGATCTCGTCCGGATTGAGCATGAAGTTGATCGGCACCAGCACCGCGCCGATCCGCGCCGCCGCGAAGCGTAGCGCAGCAAAGGCGTGCGAGTTGCGCGAGAGCACGGCGAGGCGGTCGCCCTTGCCAACGCCGAGGCCGAGCAGGCCGCGGCCGAGCCGGTTGCAGATCGCATCCATCTCGGCAAAGCTCCAGCTGACATCGCCGCAGCTCACCGCGAGCTTGTTCGGCTCACGGCCTGCGGAGCGGCGCAGAAGATCGCCGATGGAATGCTCGCGCGCTTTCGAGATGGTGGCTGCAATGTCGCCGGTCATTTCTTCCCCGTGGAATTTCGCTCAGCACAGGCTGCGAGCTTTCGTGTTTCGCGGAACGGTAATCGGCGCTGTCAGCGCCGTCAAATTGCAGGGAGCAGATCAAAACTCGCGAAAACAACCCCATGCACAGTAGACGGTGGTTGCAAAATCAATGGGTTAGGTGGGGAGCGGGATTGGGTGCGGGTCGAGCAGGATTTCAGGAGCGAAAAAGCCGAGGGATCGTGGTTTGACTCGCCCGTCCGGCTCGCCCAAGCGAGCCGAGGCGAATTGGCCGCGATCGTTGCCGCCCATTCCGAATGGGGTCTCTCGCGATTTGCTTCGTCGGGCAAAACAGGAGCATAGTGGCATCATCGCAGGAGGTCGGGCGGGCCGGGATGTGGCGGCGCCTTTCGGCGAGCGAGTTGCGCGGTTGAGGCTCGTCAGGCCTTTTTGTTTTCTCCAACGTTGGCCGATGCACAGTCGGAGTTGGCGCGGTCCAGCACTGTCACCGTGGCGCGGTCCAGCACCGTCACCGTAATGCGCGCCGACCAAGCCCGCGATCACGATTATCCATCAGATCGCGGGTTTGGCACTCCAACCTCAATTGCCCCGCTTGACCAGCGGGCATTCGCTGTCAGCCAGCGAAGCGTAGACTTCGCCGCTTGGGATTTTCTCGAGCACGTTATAGTACTCCCAGGGCGCCTTGACCTCGGACGGATCCTTCACCTGTACCAGGTAGAAGTCGTGCACGAGCTTGCCGTCCTCGCGCAACCTCGCGCCGCGTGCGTAGAAGTCGTCGACGGGCGTCGCGCGCATCTTCTCCAGCACTGGGTCAGTTGCATCCGTGCCTACGGCAGCGACTGCTTTCAGATAGTGGCTGACGCCGGAATAGACCGCGGCTTGCGGTGCCGTGGGCATGGCGCTGCGAAGCTTGAAGAAGCGCTGGCCGAACGCCCTGCTCTCGTCATCCAACGCCCAGTACCATGCCGTCAGCGTGGTCAGGCCCTTGGCGGTTTTCGGGCCCATCGCATGAACATCGGTGTCGAACATCAGTTCGGCCACCGGCTTCTGGCTTCCCGTGTTCATGCCGAACTCGTTCCATTGCTTCATCAGATTGACGAGCTGGTCGCCGGCATTGGCGAAGGCGACCGCCTTGGCGCCCGAGGCCTTCGCCTGCAGGATGAACGAGCTGTAGTCCGCGTTGCCGATCGGGTGATACACCGCGCCGAGCGACTTGCCGCCGGCCGCCGCCAGCACGCGCTGCGATTCCGACACCATGTTCTTGCCGAACGCGTAGTCGGCCGCGATGAAGAACCAGGTGTCGTAACCCTGGCTGACCAGGGTGCGGATCGGTCCCGATACCAGATTGTAGGAATCGTGCAGCCAGGCCAGGCCGTTTCGCGAACATTGCTTGCCCGTCAGTTCGGTGGTCGCCACCGCCGAATAGACCGCAATCTTGTTCTTGTCGCGCGCCAGCGACTGGATCGCCAGCCCCACGGCCGAATTGGACACGTCCGCGACCATGTCGACGCCGTCGACGTCGAACCATTTGCGGACAATGCCGACTCCGATATCGGGCTTGTTCTGGTGATCGGCGGCCAAAATCTCGACCTTGATCGACGGCACCAACTTCTGAAAATCTTCCGCCGCCATCTTGGCTGCCGTGACGGAGCCCGATCCCGACAGATCCGACAATGGCCCGGTCTGGTCATTGATGATGCCGATCCGCACCACGCCACCGGAGAGTTCGGCGGCGCGAGTGGCCGGAAAAGATGCGATGAAAGTACCAACGACGAGAAGGGTAGCGATGCGGCCGTGCCAGTTCATGCGAACACCTTTCTAACAGCGTCTGTTGCTTTCCTCCCTGTTTGCGAACGAGCTTAAGCCGCCGTTGCTTTCGCCTTCAGTTTAGATACCGCCTTTTGCACCGCGGCTGCGCGCTTTTGCAGCCAAGGTTCGGCCTCGCGGCGCATGCGGGATATCAGCTCACGCGGCGCATTCTGCACGGTGATATCGAACGGCGGCTGCGGCTGATATTCCAGCATCAGTTGGAGGTTCTTTGCGACGTCTTCGCCGCAGAGTTCGGCGGCAACCTGAAAACCGAAATCGATACCGGCGGTGACCCCACCGCCGGAAATGCGGTTGCGGTCGACCACGACGCGTTCGTCGACGGCGATGGCGCCAAACGCAGCAAGCTGGTCGCTCATCAGCCAATGGCAAGCTGACCTGTATCCATCGATGAGGCCCGCGGCGCCGAGGATCAGACAGCCGGCGCAAACTGAGGTGATGTAGCGCGCCGATCCACCCTTGTCGCGAACGAAGGCAATCACCTCGTCATCGTCCATGGTGGCGACTTGTCCCGGACCGCCGCCGATGCAGAACACGTCCAGATCCGGGCAGTCGGCAAAGGTCGTGGTTGGCAGCAGCGGCAGACCGACGTCGCTGACGACGGGCTCGATGCGCTTCCACAGCAGGTGCATGCGGACGTTCGGCAGACGGGCAAAAACTTCGAATGGTCCGGTGACGTCCAGTTGCGTCATCCCAGGATAGTACAGAATTCCGATTTCGATCCGCTTGCCGGACATGGAGCCCTCCTAACGTTGGATAACTCATGTTGACAGCGGAGGGCCTTTGCCGAAATGTCATAACACACGCAATTCCTGCCAAGCCTTCCCTGCTAAAGGCGCTGCCAATGGCCCGTTCCGCCCCCCGCCGCGTGGTCTTCGTCCTTTTCGACGACTGTCTGCTGCTCGACTTTGCCGGACCGCTACAGGCCTTCGAACTGGCCTGCGAAACGTCGAAAGCGGGGCGCGCGCCCTATGTCTGGCAGATCTGCTCGTTGAAAGGCGGGTCGGTCAAAACCTCGTCCGGTCTGGAGGTGATGACGACCGCTCTCGCTGACTGCGACCACAAGAACATCGACACCCTCATGGTGGGTGGCGGTCCCGGCGTCCACCGCGCCGCTGCAGAAGCCGCGCTGGTCGATTGGTTTCGCCTGGCAGCGCCGAAGGCAAGGCGCGTCTGCTCCGTCTGCACCGGCACATTCATCCTGGCTGCGGCCGGGCTGCTGCGCGGGCGGCGCGCGGTCACCCATTGGGGTTCCTGTGACCTGCTGCGCGCAAAGCATCCCGACGTTTCGGTTCAGGTCGACCCGGTCTTCGTGCATGACGGCGGCATCTGGACATCGGCAGGCGTGACGGCCGGCATCGATCTGGCGCTCACGCTGCTGGAAGATGATCTCGGCCATCGCGAGGCCATGCGCATCGCGCGGCGCCTCGTCGTTTTCCTCAAGCGGCCCGGCGGGCAGGCGCAATTCAGCGTGCCGCTGTCAATGCAGGCCTCGGAAGATCGGGCTCTCGAAAAAATTTCGAGCTGGATGCAAGAAAATCTCGGCCGCGATTTGCGTGTCGAAAGTCTCGCCGAACGAGCGGGCATGAGCCCGCGCACCTTCGCGCGCGTGTTTCGCCAGAAGACCGGCCGCACGCCCGCCAAGGCGGTCGAAGAGCTTCGCGTCGAGGCTGCCCGGCGCGCGCTGGAAGAGTCCGCCTCCCCTATCAAGGAAATCGCCGCGCGCGCAGGCTTTCAGAGCGAGGAGCATCTACGCCGCGCGTTCCGCCGCCGCCTGAACGTGCTGCCGCATGACTACCGGGTTCGATTCCATCAAGGGTAGAGACAACAAGCGACGGCGGGGTGGCTCGACCTTTTGACGCCATGGGCGCCCAACGGGACAATAAGCTACCCCTCCAAAATCGCGACCGCTCGCGTCCATCCCGCCGAGGCTCGTTCGATCTTCACGGGGAAGCATGACACCTTGAAGCCGGTTGCCGGCAGCAATTCGAGATTGTGCAGCTTCTCGAGATGACAATAGCCGATATGGCGTCCGGCCTTGTGGCCTTCCCAGATCAGGCTGGCGTCTTTCGTCTCGGCATATTTCTTCGCGGTGTGAACGAACGGTGCGTCCCAGCTCCAGCCGTCGATGCCGGTCAGGCGCACACCGCGCTCGAGCAGGTACATGGTTGCCTCATAGCCCATGCCGCAGCCCGAGGTAACGTAGTCCGGCCGGCCATATTTGGCGCCGGCGCTGGTGTTGACCACGACGATCTCGAGCGGCCTCAGCTCGTGGCCGATGCGCTTGAGCTCAGCCTCGACGTCCTTGGCCGTCGCGACATAGCCGTCCGGCAAGTGCCGGAAGTCGAGCTTCACGCCGGGCTGGAAGCACCATTCCAGCGGCACCTCGTCGATGGTCCAGGACCGCTCGCCGCGATTCATGGTCGGGTGAAAATGCCAGGGCGCATCGAGATGCGTGCCGTTGTGGGTGGAGAGGCTGACCTGCTCCACCGCCCAGCCCTGGCCATCAGGCAGATCCTCGGCCTTCAGTCCATCGAAGAACTGCAGCATGCGCGGCAGGCCCTGCTGATGATTGATGTACTGGATCGTCGGATGATTGCCAGGCGGGTCGGCCGGCACGTCGTTCTGGAGGGGGACGGAGATGTCGATCAGCTTGCTCGTCATGGCGCTTCCTCGTTGATTGTTCTCGTTGGCGGCAGTCAGGAGTCGCTTCAAGCGCGCCTTCAGACGCCCCCTTCAGGTTTCTTGCCGCTCGACGCGATTCTTCAAAATGCCGATCTTCTCGACCTCGAGCTCGATCGTATCGCCATGCTCGAGAAACCAGCCGAGCTCGAGGCCGCAGCCATTGCCGACCGTGCCGGAGCCGATGAATTCACCGGGCATCAGCGTCTCGTCCTGGGAGACGTGCGCGATGATCTCCTCGAACGAAAACAGCATGCCCTCACTCACGCCTTTCGAGCGGGTCTCGCCGTTGACGCGCGCTTCCATCTTCAGCTTGTAGGGATCACCGATCTCGTCCGGTGTCACGATCCAGGGCCCCATCACGTTGCCGCCGTCAAAACTCTTGCCCTTGGCAGGGCCGAGCCGTCCCTCCATCTCGATGCGCTGGGCGTCGCGCGCGGAGAAATCATTGAAGATGGTGTAGCCGAAGATGTGATCCTTGGCTTTCGCGGCGGAAATGTTCGCGCCCTTGTTCTTGGTGATGATCCCGAATTCGAGCTCGTAGTCCATCACCTTGCTGTAGCGCGGCCATTTCACTGTGGTGTTGGTGCCGCGGACGCTGAAGCGGTTGGTGATGTAGTAGATCGGCTGCTTGCGATAGACCTCGGGCAATTCGCCGAGCGGCTCGGCGTCGATGCGCGCCAACTCTGCCATGTCGCCCTTGGCACGCGCGGCGAGCTTCAGCTGCCCGCGCGGCGCCTGCAGGATGTGCAGGGGGAACGACATGCCGTCGCGCATTTGCCTGGGCTCCGGCACCGGCGCGAGGATGTCGACGGCGCTGACCGCAGCCGACAACGTCGCGTCCTGGCCATGTTTGTCCAGCAGAGACTGTGCCCGATCAAGCGCACGGGGTCCGGCGTCGATCAGCGCCAGCATCGAGCCGAAGGCCGGCTCGGCCCCGCCGTCCCGTGCGGCCGCGGCAACGAGGTCGAACACCTGGCTGTCATTGCTGTGGACGGCTCCGATCTTCTCCTGACCGGCCGATCTGAATGTTGCGAGCTTCACCTTGGGCACCCCTTGTCATCGTTACGAATATATGATCAGATAAAATATCGATAAACAAGAACGAAAAATATAAAATGAGGAGGAGCGCAGTGGGGCGAACGCAGATCACAGCGATGTTGGCGGGCCTCGTGCTCGGGATGTCTGCTGGCTTGACGGCACCCGCGCTGGCGCAAGCCAAGATCCAAATCGGCTGCACCGCGACCTCCGACTGCGCCTCGGCCATGGTCGCGGTCGACGAAGGCATTTTCAAAAAGCATGGGCTGGACGTCGAGATGACGCCGATCGCGATCAATTCCAACATCCCGGCGGCGATCCTGTCGAACTCGATTCAGGTCGGCGGCCCCACCTCCACCGTCTTCCTCCAGGCCGTCGACGGGGGCCTCGACCTCGTCGCGATCGCCGGCGCCTCGGTCATGAACCCGACCTCCAACACCGCGATCGCGGCCTTCGTCCGCAACGGCATCACCATCAAGGATCCCAAGGACTTCATCGGCAAGAAAGTCGGCGCGCCCGGCCTGAACGCCTTCCTGCACGTACTCTTCGTGAAATGGCTGGTCGAGAAAGGCGTCGATCCCAAAAGCGTCAATTTCGTCGAGGTCACCTTCCCGACCATGGCCGACATCATCAAATCAGGCGGCGTCGATGCGGTGCTCACGGCCGAGCCGTTCGTCACGCGCATGAGCAATGCGGGGCTCGGCTCGGTCGGCGCGCGGTACGGCGCCGAGCTCGGCCGTACCGATCCGATCATCTTCTATGCCGCCTCGCGCGACTGGGCGGAGAAGAATGCCGCAACCGTGAAGAAATTCCGCGAGGCCATCGCGGAGGCCGCCGCGATCGTCAACAGCGACCGCGAGAAGGCCTCGGCCTCGATCGCCAAGTTCACCAAGCAGCCGATAGAGCTAGTCAAGGCAACGCCGCCGAACCAGTCCGAGCCGAACCTCAAGCCGCAAAACCTCAGCTGGTGGATCGAGGTGATGTCGTCGCAGAAGATGCTGCAATCAAAGCTCGACACCGCGAAACTGGTGCTGAACTAAGGGATATCGACGATGCCAGCTCCCGAGCGCACTCTCGAACGCCTGCCGACGGAAGCCGGCACCTTGAGCGAACGTGCCGCAAACCTCATCGAGCAGGACATCCTGGCAGGAGATCTCGCGCCGGGATCGCGGCTCGGCATCGTCGACCTCGTGCAGCGCTACGAGATCGGCGCCACGCCGCTGCGTGAAGGCCTGTCGCGGCTGATGTCGCGCGGCCTGATCGTGGGCATCGGCCAGCGCGGCTTTCGGGTCGCCGAGGTCAGCCGCGAGGATCTCGCCGACATCACCTGCATGCGGACCGCGGTCGAGATCGAGGCTGTCAGGCTCGCCATCCTCCACGGCGATGCCGCCTGGGAGGCCGGCATCATCAGCGCGCTGCACCAGATGCGCCGACACATCGAACGCACCGGCAACGAATTCCGCGAGGGCGCGGCGGAGTTCGACCGGCTGCACAAGGGCTTCCACACCGCGCTGCTCGCCGCCTGCGGCTCGCGGCGCATGCTGGCCGCCCACTCCGACCTCTACGACCAGGCCTACCGCTACCGCCGCGTGATGATGGGCGCCATCGATAGCGGCGAGAGATTCATTCGCGGTCACCAGATGCTCGCCGACCACGCGCTCGCCCGCGACGTGGCCGCCGCGCAGAAAGTGCTGGCGGCGCATCTGCACTCGACCATCGATTTCGTCTATCCGCAGGCGGGCGGGGAGCAATCATGAGCGTCGTTGCAAGGCTCAGCGAGGCGCGCGCCGCGGGGCGGCAGAAACCGCTGATCGCGTTCAATGCCGCGACGCTGCGGCTCGGCGGCAAGACCATCATCGAGAATCTCGATCTTCAGGTGAGGCCGGGCGAATTCCTCTGCATCGTCGGCGCCTCCGGTTGCGGCAAGACCACGGCGCTGCGGCTCGCCGCAGGTCTCTATCGCCCCACGAGCGGCGCGGTGACGTTTGAGGGCGAAGAGATCACCGAGCCGCGGCGTGAGGTCGCGATCGTGTTCCAGGATTACGGCAAGGCGCTGTTGCCGTGGCGGACCGCGGCCGGAAACATCTCGCTGGCGCTGGAAGCCTCGCGTGTGCCGGCGCGCGAACGCGGCGCGCGCATCGAGGCGCTGCTGCGCAAGGTCGGATTGCCCGGCCATGCCGATAAATATCCGACGGAAATGTCGGGGGGCATGCAGCAGCGCCTGCAGATCGCGCGCTGCCTTGCGCAGGAGCCGACCACGCTTTTGATGGACGAGCCGTTCGGCGCGCTGGATGCGATGACGCGGCAGGGCTTGCAGGACGAGGTCCTGTCGCTGACGCAGGCGAGCCAGACCACCGTGATCTTCGTGACCCACGATCTCGACGAGGCGATCTATCTCGGCGACCGCGTCATCGGCCTCTTGCCACATCCCGGCCGGATCGGGATCGAGCTCGACGTCGACCTGCCGCGTCCGCGCGACCAGCTCGCCACCCGCGAGCATCCGGAATTCCTGCGGCTGCGCCGGCAATTGTTCGACTTCATCAAGGCGACCGAGCATTGAGCCTCGATCGCACCAAGCCCTTGCTGCTGCCGCTGGCGCTGGTGCTGGCCTTAGAGCTCTGGGCGCGCCTCACCCATCTGCAAAGCGACAGCCTGGCGCCGCCGAGCGCAATCCTCGCGGCGCTGGCCACGGCGCTCGCCGATCTCTCGATCCCGATCGCGACCCGCGACACGCTGTTCGCTGCCTTCGCGGGTCTTTCCATCGGCAGCGCCATCGGGCTTGCGCTCGGCATCGCCTTCGGCATTTCGCGTCCGCTTGACCGGCTGATGGAGGTGACGGTCGAGGCGATCCGCCCGATTCCCTCGATCGCGCTGCTGCCGATTGCGTTGATCGCGCTCGGCTTCGGCTACCGGATGGAGATCGTGATCGTGGCGTTCGCCTGCGTCTGGCCGATGCTGATCATGACCCGCAGCGCGGTGCGCAGCATCGAGCCGCGATTGATGGAAGTGTCGCGGGCATTGCGGCTGAGCGCGCCGCAACGGATCGCGAAGATTGTGATCCCGGCCGCACTGCCGCGAATCTTCGTCGCCTTCCGCCTGTCGGCCGGCATCGCCCTGATCGTCGCAGTCACCGTCGAGATCGCCATCAACCCGATCGGCTTGGGTGCCGGCATCATGCTGGCGCAGCAGGCGCTGCGCGCCGACCTGATGCTCGCCTATCTCGTCTGGATCGGCGCGATCGGCTACGCGCTGAACATGCTGTTGATCGCCGCCCAGCGCCGTCTGTTCGGCCGCGCCGCGCTCGCCGGAGACCATCCATGAAGCGCACCGCGATCCTCTGGCGTTTGGCAAGCGCCCTCGTCGCAGCCGGCTTCATCGCGGCGTGGCAACTCGTCGCCAATCTGAAGCTAGTGTCGCCGGTGTTCCTGCCCGGTCCGGACCGCGCCTGGGCCGCTTTGGTGCGCGGCTTTTCCAGCGGCGATCTCGCGGGCAAGCTCATCGGCACGCTGGAGCACATGGCCTATGGCTGGTTCGCCGCCTCGATCGCCGGCATTGCGCTTGGCGCGCTGATCGGTTCGTCCCGGATGATGCGCGCCTATGTCGCGCCGTCGCTGGAATTCTTAAGGCCCCTGCCGGTCTCGGCGATCATCCCGGTCGCAATCGCGATGCTCGGGCTGACGCAAGGCATGGCGCTGTTCGTGATCGCCTTCGGCGCGATCTGGCCGATCATGCTCGCAACCGTTCACGGCTTTGCCGCAGTCGAGCCGCGGCTCTATGAGGTCGCCCGCTCGCTGCAGATGTCGCGCACCGCAATCATCGCCAAGATCGCCCTGCCCTCGGCATTGCCGGATATCCTCGCGGGCATGCGGCTCAGCCTGACCGTCGCGCTGATCCTCTCGGTGGTCTGCGAGATCCTGGCCGGCCTCGACGGCCTTGGTCACTGGGTGCTGCTCTCGGCACGCGCGTTCCGGTCCGCCGACCTCTTCGCCGGCGTCATCCTGCTCGGCGCGACCGGATATTTGACGTCGATTGCGATGTCACTGGTCGAGCAGCGGCTACTCGCCTGGCAGACCGCGGCGAGGTAGCGCGGCGATCCCATCGCCAAACAAAAAACGGCCCGCATCAAGCGGGCCGTTGTCGTCTCGGATCCGGTCAATCCGAATTTGGTTGCGGGGATAGGATTTGAACCTATGACCTTCAGGTTATGAGCCTGACGAGCTACCGGGCTGCTCCACCCCGCGTTAAAGCTTTGCGCGCCTTCGGTTAAATCCTGGGGACGGTCGGTTGAGGCCGGCGCTGGTCGCGCTGGCTTTCCACTTCCGTCCCAAAGGCTTCCTTGGAAGGCGACCCCTGGGCAACGCCCGTCGGGTGCGGGGGGTATGTATCAAGGCGGGCTGCCTTTGGAAAGGGCTGCGGGAACGTTTTTTTCGACTTTGTGACAGGGGAATGGACGAGTTTCCGCGCCGTTCCGCGCGCTCTTGCCAGAAGTTCCACAAACGGCCAGCCTGCGGCAACAAGATTAAGGCCGAAAACGCCGGGGTGCCGTTCCGGGAGGCGAAGCGAACCTCGAGATTCCGGGTTCGCGCTTCGCGCGCCCCAGAATGACGGTAAACGGGGGGGAAACAACATTGACCGACACATTCGATTTCGTCGTCGTGGGCGCGGGCTCGGGCGGCTGCACAATTGCGGGGCGGCTGTCGGAGGATGCGGGCACATCCGTCGCGCTGCTCGATGCAGGGGGACGCAACGACACGTGGCGGATCACGACGCCATTCGGGCTCGCGTTGCCCTACGCCGCGGCCAACTGGGCGTTCGATACCGTGCCGCAGAAGGGATTGAACGGCCGCATCGGCTATCAGCCGCGCGGCAAGGGCCTCGGTGGGTCCTCGGCGATCAACGCCATGGTCTATATCCGCGGCCACAAATGGGATTACGACCATTGGGCCGCGCTCGGCAATTCCGGCTGGTCGTATGCGGACGTGCTGCCCTACTTCAAGCGCTCGGAAGACAACGCCGATTTCGACGGCGAGTATCACGGCAAGGGCGGACCGCTGCATGTCAACCGGCTGCGCTCGGACAATCCGATTCACGACATCTTCCATCAGGCCGCACGCGAGGCGCAGTTCCGGATCCGCGAGGACTTCAATGCCGAGGACCATGAAGGGCTCGGCAGCTACCAGGTGACCCAGCGGGGCGGCGAGCGCTGGAGCGCGGCGCGGGCTTATGTGGCTCCTCATCTCGGCAAGCGGCCGAATCTGCGGGTCGAGACGGGAGCGCAGGCAACGAAGATCCTGTTCGAAGCAGGGCGCGCCGTCGGCATCGAATATGTGCAGGGCGGGCAGACAAGGCAGCTGCGCGCCCGCCGCGAGGTGATCCTCGCCGCCGGCGCCTTCCAGTCGCCGCAGCTATTGATGCTGTCGGGCATTGGCGATGGTGATGCGCTTGCTGCCCACGGCATCGACGTCGTGCATCACCTGCCGGGCGTCGGGCGCAATCTGCAGGACCATCCGGACTTCGTGTTCGTCTACGCCTCCGACTATCCGCACTTCGTTCACGCCTCGATCAGTCGGTTGCCATCCCTGCTGCGCGGTATCCAGCGATATCGCCGCGAGCGGCGCGGCGTGATGACCACCAATTTCGCCGAATGCGGCGGCTTCCTGAAAACCCGGCCTGATCTCGACGTGCCTGATATCCAGCTCCACTTCGTCATCGCGATGCTCGACGATCACGGCCGCAAGAAGCACAAGGAGGCGGGCTTCTCATGCCATTTCTGTCTGCTCAGGCCGAAGAGCCGCGGCAGTATTGGGCTGAAGAGCGCCGATCCGCTCGCAGCGCCGATGATCGACCCGAACTTCTTGGGCGAGGCGGAGGATCTCGAGGCGATGGTCGCCGGCTTCAAGACGACGCGGCGACTGATGGAGACGCCTGCGATGCGGGCGCTACAGAAGAAGGACATGTTCACATCCGACGTGAGAACGGATGACGACATCCGCGCCATTCTGCGCGCGCGTGTCGACACCGTCTATCACCCCGTCGGCACCTGCAAGATGGGCACGGACGCGATGGCCGTGGTCGATCCGGCGTTGACGGTGCATGGCGTCGGAGGATTGCGCGTGGTCGACGCCTCGATCATGCCGACGCTGATCGGCGGCAACACCAATGCGCCGACCATCATGATCGGGGAGAAGGCGGCGGATATGATCCGGGGGGAGATGCGCTAAGTCGTTTTCCGTCATTGCGAGCGCAGCGAAGCAATCCAGAGTCTTTCCGCGGTGGGATTCTGGATTGCTTCGCTACGCTCGCAATGACGACGCGGATAGAGCGACGCGTGTACTCGCCGTCTCGAATCGCGGAGGCTCGCCCTCACCCGGAATTTGCTTTCGCAATTCCGGCCTCTCCGCACGCGGGAAGAGGCGAAGACACGTTCAACTCAGCAAGAACCCGCCGTCTACGGTCACGACGCTGCCCGTCATGTAGCGCGACGCATTCGACGCCAGCAGCAGAATCGCGCCGTCGAGATCGGACTCGGCGCCGACGCGGCGTTGCGGGATGCGCTTGGCGAGGCGCTCGCCTGCCGGCGTCGACCAGAAGGCGTGGTTCATCTCGGTATAGATATAGCCGGGCGCAAGCGCGTTGATGCGGATGTTCTGGCCAGCGAGCTCGAGCGCCATCGCTTTCGTCGCCTGGATGATGCCGGCCTTGGAGATCGCGTAAGGCGAGAGCGCCTTCAAGACGCCAGTGCCGAGCACGGAGGCGATGTTGACGATGTTGCCCGGCTGCTTGCGCGCGATCATGCGCCGCGCCACTTCGGTTGCGAGGAAATAGGCGCCTTTGAGATTGGCACCAATGACGGCGTCCCAATCCGCCTCGGTCTGCTCGGTCGCGAGCTTCTCGATGGCGATGCCGGCATTGTTGATCAGCACGGTGACGGGGCCGAGCGCGGCCTCAGCGGCATCGACCGCCCTGGCGATCGAGGCAGTGTCGGTGACGTCGAGCGCGACCGCAGCGGCGCGACCACCCTTGCCGCGGATCTCCTCTTCCAGGCCCTTCAATTTGTCGGTCTGCCGCGCAGCGAGCGCCACGGCCGCACCATGCGCCGCCAGCAGCCGGGCAAATTGCCGGCCGAGCCCCTGGCTCGCACCCGTGACGAGGATGGTTTCTTTACTGACGTCGAATAGGTCTGACATGACGCGTTCCTTGGACGGTTCCTTTAAGCTTTGGAGCCACCAATACAGACGATTTTAGCGATCTGAAACCGGAATGATCGGCTCGGCGTTCATTCGTTCCGTCGAGGCAGGGCTTTCGCGCATGAACAGTTTCGATCTCGCCGTCTATGCCGCGCTGGCAGTCGCGGTCGGCTTGGGGTTCAGGACCGGGCTGCTACGCAGCGCCATGACCATCCTCGCCTATCTGCTCGCCGCCCCGATCGCGGTGGCGCTGATGCCGCTGATCGCACCGCAGATCGCCGGCAATCCGAACTCGCCGCTGCTGCAGAACTGGATCTGGTTCTTCGCCATCTTCGTGGTCGTCGGCATGCTGTTCGGCCATATCGGCCGCATCGCGCTGAACGACACGATCGGCGAGGCCGGCATCGGCGACCGACTCGGCGGCGCGGCGCTCGGCGCCGTCAGGGTCGGCCTCGTCGCCACTACCTTGGTGCTGGTGTTTGATCAGATCGTGCCGACGAACCGCCAGCCGCCCTTCCTCGCCGGCTCGCATCTGCGGCCGCTGTTCTCGACCGCGGGCCAGATGGGCTTCAAGTCGCTGCCGCCGGAGGCTGCCGCCGCAATCGACCGCCTCAAGCAGGAGCGGCGGATCTAGTCCAGATCATGCCCGCGCATTTGCATCGCCGCAGCGCACGCCATGCATTTTGGTGCGGGCCGATCCCTTATCAGCGGCATCACAGTTGGCTAATGTAGCCGCCGTCCAAAACCTGCCTGACATTTACGGGAGTGAAACAGTGGATCTTGGGATCAAAGGTCGCCGCGCCATCGTCTGTGCATCCAGCAAGGGCCTCGGGCGCGCCTGCGCCTTCTCGCTGGCGGAGGCCGGCGTTGACGTCACGCTGACCGCGCGCGGCGCTGATGCGCTGAAGAAGACCGCCGACGAGATCCGCAAGGCCTATCCCGACGTGACGGTCACCGAGATCGTCGGCGACATCACGACGCCGGCGGGCCGCGAGGCGGTGCTGAAGGCCTGCCCCGAGCCCGACATCCTGATCAACAATGCCGGCGGCCCGCCGCCCGGCGATTTCCGCAACTGGACCCGCGACGACTGGATCAAGGCGATCGACGCCAACATGCTGACCCCGATCGAGCTGATCAAGGCGACGGTCGACGGCATGATGGCACGCAAGTTCGGCCGCATCGTCAACATCACTTCGGCCGCGGTGAAGGCGCCGATCGACATTCTCGGCCTCTCCAATGGCGCGCGCGCCGGCCTCACCGGCTTCATCGCCGGCCTGTCGCGCAAGACGGTGATCAACAACGTCACCATCAACGGCTTGCTGCCGGGCCCGTTCGAGACCGATCGCCTGACCAGCACCGCGAAGGGCGAAGCCGACAAGCGCGGTGTCACACCGCAGCAGATCCTGGCCGAGCGCGCCAAGCTCAACCCCGCGGGGCGCTTCGGTCAGCCCGACGAATTCGGCTATGCCTGCGCCTTCCTGTGCGGCGCCAAGGCCGGCTTCATCACCGGACAGAACATTCTGCTGGATGGTGGCGCGTTCCCGGGGACGCTGTAGTCGCGTTTGCAGATGTACTCCCTCGCCCCGTTCTTACGGGGGAGAGGGTTGGGGTGAGGGGCTCTCTCCGCAAGCACGGTGACAGTCGGACTCGCGGAGACTCCCCCTCACCCGGCGCTTCGCGCCCACCTCTCCCCGCAAGCGGGGCGAGGTAAAATCATCACCGCTGCTTGGTCGGCTCGTCCTCATCCTGCTGGCTCGGAGCGGAGGAATCGGCGGTGGTGCGCTCATCGGTCCAGTCGATGCCGAATTCGTCGAGCCCGTTCGCGAGCAGATCGCCCAGCATGGGCTCGCCGAGCAGATAGTGCACCGTTTCGCGGCGTGGGCTGCCATATTCACGGCGCGCCTCCGACGCGCGGGCGCGCAGATCGTCCCAGTCATCGATCGTGCCATCGCCGCGTCCGAGCCAGGTCAGCGCGACGAGATCGAGCTGCTCGTCCTCGTTCAAGGCGATCATGAAGCTTCCGAGCTCCTGGACGACAGGATCGGAGCCATCGTCGTCGAGGACGTCCATCATATCGTCGTCGGCCGCGTTCGAGCCGGAGTCCGGATCAGAAGCCCCCTCCTTGACGTCGAATTCGCGCGCCTTCTCGATGATAAAGGCGACCTTTTCCGCGGAAATCGCAAGCTCTGGCATGGCGTCCTCTTCGGCTAGCATCCAGTTCCCCGCGATAACGCCACATCACCTCAGATGATCCATTGCGCCCGATGGCAGAAAACGTGCATGTTCCAGCGCAAGAGCAAGAAAATGGGAGGCGGCGGATGCAGTGGAAGGTCGGCAAGGTCAGGATCACGAAATTCGTCGAAATGGAGACGGTCGGCTCGACCCGCTTCATCCTGCCGGCAGCCACCCATGGCGAGATCCAGAAGCTGCCCTGGCTGATCCCGCATTTCGCCACCGACGAAGGCCGGCTGAAAATGTCGATCCACTCGCTGGTGGTGGAGACGCCGACGCGCCGGATCGTGGTGGACACCGGCCTCGGCAACGACAAGCAGGGCCGCGGCGTCCCCACCTGGAACAACCGCAGCACGCCGTTCTTGGAGACCATGACCGCGGCGGGGTTTCCGCCTGACAGCATCGACACCGTGCTGTGCACGCATCTTCACGTTGACCATGTCGGCTGGAATACGCGGCTGGTTGACGGCCGATGGGTGCCGACGTTCCCGAAGGCGCGCTACGTTTTCGGCAGGACCGAATATGATCATTGGCGTGATTACACGGCCGAGCCGGACAAGGTCGCGGTGTTCAACGACTCCGTGAAGCCAGTGGTCGATGCCGGCCAGGCCGATCTGGTTCCGAGTGACCATCGGCTTTGCGAGGAGATCGAAATGATCCCAACTCCCGGTCACAGCCCGGGGCACATGAGCGTCCTGATCGAGTCCGACGGCGAGCAGGCGCTTCTGACCGGCGACGTTGCCCATCATCCCTGCCAGATGGCCCATCTCGACTGGTGCTCGACTGTGGATACTGATCCCGCGCGTTCGGCGGCAAGCCGGCATGCGGTGTTCTCGCGCTTTGCCGACACACCCACACTGGTGATCGGCGGTCATTATTCCGCCGGACATATCAAGCGAGACGGCGACGCATTCAGGTTCGTGGCGCTGGGGTGATGCCCGTTTTGGGCGGTTGAATTTCCCGCCGCCCTGTTCCATGAAGCAGTTAACCGATCGGTCCATTCCCAGGGAGAAACGAGAATGAAGCTTGTTCGTTATGGCGAGAAGGGTGCGGAAAAGCCCGGCCTGATCGACAGATCCGGCCAGTTGCGCGACCTGTCGGCGCATCTGAAGGACCTCACCGGCGAGGCCTATTCGCCTGAATCCCTGAAGAAGCTGGCCGCGCTCGATCCCGCCTCGCTGCCCGCCGTCTCCGGCAAGCCCCGGTTCGGCGCCCCCGTCACCGGTATCTCGAAATTCGTCGCGATCGGCCTCAACTATTCCGACCATGCCAAGGAGACCGGCGCCGAGATTCCGAGCGAGCCGATCATCTTCATGAAGGCCAATACCTCGCTGTCGGGCCCGAATGATCCCGTCGAGAAGCCGCGCGGCTCGACCAAGCTCGACTGGGAGGTCGAGATCGCCGCCATCATCGGCACCCGCGCCAAATACGTCTCGGAAGCCGACGCGCTGAACCACGTCGCCGGCTATTGCGTCTGCAACGACGTCTCCGAGCGCGCTTTCCAGATCGAGCGCCTGGGCCAGTGGACCAAGGGCAAGTCGCACGACACGTTCGGCCCGCTCGGGCCGTGGCTCGCCACCAAGGACGAGATCAAGGACGTACAGAACCTGTCGATGTGGCTCGACGTCAACGGCCAGCGCCGCCAGACCGGCTCGACCAAGACCATGATCTTCTCGATGGCCAAGTGCATCTCCTATGTCTCGCAGTTCATGACGCTCCTGCCCGGCGACGTCATCACAACGGGCACCCCGCCGGGCGTCGGCCTCGGCATGAAGCCACCGACCTTCCTCAATGTCGGCGACGTCGTCACGCTCGGCATCGAAGGCCTCGGCGAGCAGCGCCAGGAGATCGTGGCGGCGTAAGCCTCCGCCCTCTCGCCGTCATTGCGAGCGAAGCGAAGCAATCCAGAATCCCTCCGCGGCAACACTCTGGATTGCTTCGTCGCTTCGCTCCTCGCAATGACGAAACAAAACGTTCATTTGTGGGATACTCTCCATGAAGCTCACCTTCTCCCCCGCCTCGCCCTTTGCCCGCAAGGTGCGCATCGCTGCGATCGAGCTCGGGCTGATCGACAAGATCGAGCTCGTGCCCGCGAGCGTCACGCCGGGCACCGCCAACGAGGATTATTCGAAGATCACGCCGCTGAAGAAGCTGCCGGTGCTGATCACCAATGACGACGACGTGATCCTGGATTCCTATGTCATCGTCGAATATCTCAACGAGATCGCCGGCGGCAGCCTGATCCCGGATTACGGCCCGCGGCGCTGGAAAGCCAAGACCAATCACTCGCTGATCAACGGCATGCTCGACTCCATGCTGCTGTGCCGCTACGAGAAGATGGTGCGGCCGCAGGGCCTGCAATGGCAGGCTTGGTCGGACGACCACTGGAACAGGGCCTGGACCGGCATGGCGCGGTTCGAGAACATGCCTGACGTGCTGAACGGCCCGTTCGACATCTCGCAGATCGGCCTCGTTTGCGTGCTCGGCTATGCCGACTTCCGCTTCGCCGATTGCGGCTGGCGTAAGGCCTTTCCGAAGCTCGACGCATTCCACCAGAAGATGCTGGAGCGGCCCTCCGTCAAGATCTCGGTGCCGCCAGCGGCATAAGTCTCGGGAGTCCTCATGAGCCTCAGATTCTCGGTCGGCGATCTCACCATCCATCGCATCATCGAGCAGGAGACCTCGTTCGTCCCGGCGCTGGAGATGCTGCCGGGGCTGACGGCCGAGGTGCTGGCCGAGAACCGGGCTTGGATGCGCGAGGCGAAGGCACTGGACGATGAGGACGTGCTGCTGCTGTGCTTCCAGTCCTACGTGGTGAAGACGCCGCACCACACCATCCTGGTCGACAGCTGCATCGGCAACGACAAGCCGCGGCCGCGGCCGAAATGGAACATGAAGACCGACGACACCTATTTGCGCGGCCTCGGCGCCGCGGGGTTTTCGGTCGACGACATCGACTTCGTGATGTGCACGCATCTGCATGTCGATCACGTCGGCTGGAATACGCGGCTTGAGAACGGCCGCTGGGTGCCGACCTTCCCCAAGGCGCGCTATCTGTTCGCCAAGCAAGAGTTCGATCACTGGTCCGCGCAGAACGCGAAGACGGAGATTCCGCCCTTCGTCGACAGCGTGTTGCCGGTCGTCGAGGCCAACAGGCACGAGCTCGTCGGCAATGACCACGAAATCGGCGACCACGTCCGCATCCTGCCGACGCCGGGTCACACGCCCGGCCATATCGCCATCACGATGGGCCGCGGCAAGGACGATGCGGTGTTCTCCGGCGATCTCATGCACTCGCCGCTGCAGACGCTCTATCCGGAGCTGTCGATCAAGTTCGACGTCGATCCGGCCGCAGCCGCGAAGACGCGCCGCAGCTTCCTGGAACGCTATTGCGACACCGACACGCTGTGCTGCACCGCGCATTTCCCCTCGCCGTCGGTCGGGAAGATCAGGAGCAAGGGCAACGCGTTCGAATGTGTGGCGGTTTAGTCTGGCTGTCGTAGGGTGGGTTAGCTCTGCGGCTGCGCGAAGCGCAGACGCCGAGCGTAACCCACCACTTCTGCCTCCGCGGAGAATAAAGAGGTGGGTTACGCCGCGCGGCTTGCGCTTCGCGCAATCCCCGGGGCTAACCCACCCGCCGATACTGCCCGTGTGGAGAATACGATGACCGCACTCCCCGACATTCCCCTGCCCGCCGGCATCCGCTCGCGCACCGTCGACGGCATCAACGGCTTGCGGATGCATGTGCTGGAGGCCGGTTTCGAGACCAAGGGACGGCGCTGTATCCTCTTGCTGCACGGCTTTCCCGAGCTCGCCTTCTCCTGGCGCAAGGTGATGCCGGCGCTCAGCGCGGCCGGCTACCACGTGATCGCACCGGACCAGCGCGGCTACGGACGCACCACGGGATGGAGCGCGGAGTACGACGGCCCTCTCGCGCCGTTCTCGCTTCTCAGTCTCGTGCGCGATGCGCTCGGCCTGGTGTCGGCGTTCGGCTACAGGCAGGTCGATGTGGTCGGACATGATTTTGGCAGCCCGGTCGCAGCCTGGTGCGCCTTGATCCGGCCCGACGTGTTTCGTTCGGTGACGATGATGAGCGCGCCGTTCGGCGGACCGCCGCCGCTGCCGTTCGGCACGGTCGACAATCCGGCAAAGCCCGCGGTGGAAGACCCGGTGCATCGTGAGCTCGCCTCGCTGCCGCGGCCACGCAAGCACTATCAATGGTATTATTCGACACGGGAAGCCAATGCCGATATGCAGCAGGCACCGCAGGGCGTGCATGATTTCCTGCGCGCCTACTATCATCACAAGAGCGCGGACTGGACCGACAACAAGCCCTATCCGCTGCAAGCATGGTCGGCGCAGGAGCTGGCGAAGCTGCCGACCTATTACGTGATGGACTTGCACGAGACCATGGCCGAGACGGTCGCGAAGGAGATGCCCTCGCCGGCCGCGATCGCCGCGAACCAATGGCTGCGGGACAGCGACCTTGCCTATTACAGCGCCGAGTACAGCCGCACCGGATTTCAGGGCGGGCTGCAATGGTACCGCTACGGCACATCGGGCATGCTCAATGACGAGATGCAATTGTTTGCCGGCCGCAGCATCGATGTGCCCTCCTGCTTCATCTCGGGCAAGCAGGATTGGGGCACCTATCAACGGGCCGGCGCTTTCGAGACAATGCAGCGCAGCGCGTGCACGAAGATGCTCGGCTGCCATCTCGTCGACGGCGCCGGCCATTGGGTCCAGCAGGAGCAGCCGGCCGCGGTCAGCCGGTTGCTGCTCGACTTCCTCGCCAGGGCCGGCATGGCCTGATTTGACCGGGAACCACAATCTTCATCAAACAGCCGTTGCGAGATTCGGCCAGACTGCGCATCATCTTCGAGCAACCAGAGCGGGAGAAGCGCCGTGGCCGGATCGGAATGGAGTTTCAAGAGTGCGGGCGAATTGTCGGCCGCGTTGCGTGCGAAGAAGGTCTCGGTGGTCGAGCTCACGCAGGATTCGATTGCGCGTATCGAACGGCACGACGGCAGGATCAACGCGGTGTGCGTGCGCGATTTCGATCGCGCGCTCGTTGCGGCGCGCGAGGCGGATGCGGCGCTGGCGCGCGGCGAGCACAAGCCGCTGCTCGGCCTGCCCACGACGATCAAGGAATCCTTCAACATCGCAGGCCTGCCGACGACCTGGGGATTCGTGCCGCAGAAGGGCTTCAAGCCCGTGGAAGACGCGCTGGCGGTGACCCGCATCAAGCAGGCCGGCGGCGTGATCCTCGGCAAGACCAACGTGCCGGTCGGCCTCGGCGACTGGCAGAGTTACAACGACATCTATGGCACCACCAACAACCCCTACGATCTCGGCCGCACGCCGGGCGGTTCGTCCGGGGGATCGGCGGCAGCCCTCGCCGCAGGCTATTGCGCGCTCGCCACCGGCTCGGACATCGGCGGCTCCCTGCGTGTGCCGGCATTTCATTGCGGCGTGTTCGCGCACAAGCCGACCCTTAATCTCTGCGCGGCGCGCGGCGAGACCCCGCCGCCGTTTCCAGCCGTTCCGCGCGAGGGCGACCTCGCCGTCATCGGGCCGATGGCGCGCACGGCGGCGGATCTGTCCTTGCTGCTCGACGTCATGGCGGGACCCGATCCTCTCGACATCGGTATCGCCTACAAGCTCGATTTGCCGGCTGCGCGGCATCAGTCGCTGCGGGATTTTCGTATCCTGGTGATCGACAGCCATCCTCTGCTGCCGAGCGACAGGGATGTCCGCAGCGCAATCGACAAGCTCGCAATCGATCTTGCGAAGGCCGGCGTCACCGTCGCACGCGAGAGCGCGCTGCTCCCGGACTTCGCGGAGACGTCCCGGCTTTACATGCGCATGCTGCTGGGTTTCCTCGGCGCGTTCCTACCTCCCGACGAGCTGGCGGATGCGCAGGCGCGGGCGAGCCAGCTGTCACCGGAGGACACCAGCCTTGACGCGGAGCGGCTGCGCGGCATCACCGCGAGCCACCGCGCCTGGGTCCTCGACGCAGGGACCCGCGCCGTGCTCCGCGCGCAATGGCGGGCGTTGTTCAAGAGCTTCGACGCGGTGATCTGCCCGATCATGCCGACGCCGGCCTTTCCGCACGATCATTCGCCGGAACAACGCCTGCGAACGATCAGCATCGACGGCAAGGATTACCCCTATTCCGACCAGCTCGCCTGGCCGGGCATCGCAACGCTTCCGGGCCTGCCGGCAACGGCCGTTCCGCTCGGCCTGTCGAAACACGGTCTGCCTGTCGGTGTGCAGATCGTCGGTCCCTTCCTCGAGGACAGGACGCCGCTCAAGCTCGCCGAGCTGATCGAGCGCGAGTTCGGCGGCTTCGTGCCGCCGAAGATGTTCGACGATTGATGCTTCGAAGTCCTGTAGCCCGGATGGAGCGAAGCGAAATCCGGGACAGCCGATCCGCGACAAAGATCCCGGATTGCGCTTCGCTCCATCCGGGCTACGAACTTTCATGCCCGGCTTGACCGGGCGATGACACCGTAACGGCCGCTAGCTATCGAACACGATCACGCTGCGTAGCGTCTTGCCCGCTTTCATGTTGGCAAAGCCCTCGTTGATCTCGGACAGCTTCAGCTTGGCCGAGATCCAGTCTTCCAGATGCAGTCGGCCGCGCAAATAGAAGTCGACCAGGCGCGGCATGTCGACCCGAAAGTGGTTCGAGCCCATCGAAGAGCCCTGGATCTTGCGCTCGCGCAGGAAGTCGAAGCCGTGCAGCTCGATCTTCTGGCCGAACGGGATCATGCCGACGATGGTGGCGGTGCCGCCGGAGGCGAGCATCGCAAAAGCCTGCTCGGCCGTCTCCTTGCGGCCCAGCACCTCGAAGGAATGGTGCACGCCGCCATTGGTGAGGTCGCGGACCTGCTTGACGACATCGCCGTCGGCCGGGTTGATGATGTCGGTCGCGCCAAGCTTGGTCGCGAGCTGGAGTTTTGCGGGATTGGTATCGATGGCGATGATACGGCCGGCGCCGGCGATCTGCGCGCCGTTGATCGCGGCCATGCCGACGCCGCCGCAGCCGATCACCGCCACGGTCTCGCCGGCCGTCACCTTCGCCGTGTTCACCACCGCGCCATAGCCGGTGATGACACCGCAGCCGATCAGCGCGGCGAGATCGAGCGGCATGTCCTTGCGGATCTTCACAATGGCATTCTCGTGCACCAGCATCTGCTCGGCGAAGGAGGAGAGATTGAGGAACTGGTGCAGCTTCTCCGGCTTCGACCATTGCATCCGGTTGGAGACGCCCGGCAGCATCTTCACCGTCGCGTCGGTGCAGAGCACGGTGCGGCCGGTCGTGCAATTGTCGCAGGTGCCGCAGAAGACGGAGAGACATGTGACGACATGGTCGCCGGGCTTCACATAGGTGACATCGGAGCCGACCTGCTCGACCACGCCGGCGGATTCGTGTCCGAGCACTGCCGGCAGCGGATGCGGATAGAGCCCTTCCATGAAATGCAGGTCGGAGTGGCAGAGGCCGGCGACGGCGGTGCGGATCAGCACCTCGCGCGGTCCCGGCTTCGGCAGGCTGATGTCCTCGATGACGAGCGGCTGGTTGACTTCATAGAGGACGGCGGCCTTCATCGAACACTCCCTATCGCGCTTTTTGTTTGATCGCAGCGCGCAGCCTACGCCGCCAGAACCAGTTCGCCAACCTCGCTCATGCCGGCTGCGCGATCGCCGAGCAGCAGTTCGGCCATCTTCGCCTGCGCGGCATTTTCCGTCAGCCGGAACGGATCGTTCGGCGCCACGCGGTGGTCGATCACGAGGCGCGACAGCAGCAGCCGGCGTGCATCGCCGCGCATCTCGTAAATGCGGTGTGCTTCCCAGGCGAGCGCGACTGCGCTGGCGACGTGATAGAGCGCGCTGGTAGCGCGGCGCGCATCGGCTTCGTTCTCGGACTTGGCCGCAACTTCGCGTGCGAAGCCGACGGCGCGGTCGGTGAGGCCACGCAGATGATCGCGCCAAGCCTGCGGCACCGAGGCGCTGTCGCCGAGCCGGGCGTGCAGATCGGCCGCGAGCGCGGATTCCGCGCCGTGGCGGCCGACTGCCCGCCGCAGTGCATCGATCGCGACAATGTTGCCGGTGCCTTCCCAGACCGAGCCGAGATGCGCATCGCGCAGCAGGCGGGCGGTGGCGAATTCCTCGATATAGCCGATGCCGCCGCGCATCTCGAGCGCATCGCCGCAAACCTTGCGCGCATCGCGCGTAGCGCGGAATTTCAGCGTGGGGGTGAGAATGCGCAGCAGCGCCGCGGCGTCCTGGCTGCCGGCCTCGGCACGGTCGAGGGCATCAGCAGTGAGGAAGCTCATCGACAGGCCCTGCTCCACCGGCAGCATGATCTTCAGCATCTGCCGCCGTCCCAGCGGCAGATCGATGATGCGCTGCCCGAACACGACGCGGTTGGTCGCGACCGTCATCGCATCGTGATAGGCGCGGCGCATCAGTGCGGTGGACTTGACGCCGTTGGAGAGGCGCGAGGAGTTCACCATCTCGGCCATCTGCACGAAACCACGGTCGAGCTTGCCGACGGCATAGGCGATCGCGCCTTCAAGCTTGATCTCGCCCGAGGCCATCGAGCGGGTGCCGAGCTTGTCCTTGAGGCGCACGATCCGGTAATGGTTCTGCGAACCGTCGTCGAGGAAACGCGGCATCAAAAACAGGCCGACGCCGCGCGTACCGGGGCCGGCGCCTTCAGGGCGCGCCAACAGCATCACGACCTTGGCGTCGGCATTCGAGCAGAACCATTTCTCGCCATAGAGGCGCCAATGGTCGCCTTCCTGCACGGCTCTCGTGGTCAGCGTGCCGACATCGGAGCCGCCTTCCTTCTCGGTCATGAACTGGCCGCCCTGGGTCAGCTTGCTCATGTCGGTCGAGGTCAGGCCATCCAGATATTTCGCCTTGAGCGCCTCGCTGCCGAAATTCGCCAAGAGCTTGGCGCAGCCATCGGTGACGTTGATCGGGCAGCCCATGCCGAATTCGGTCTGGTTGAACAGGAAGGTGAAGGCGTGCTTGGCCACAACAGGGTATTTGTCCGACCAGCCCATGATGCCTTTGCGGATTGAAAGCGCGTGGATGCCGAACTCGCCGAACGCGGCGTTCTCCAGCTCGCGATAGGCCGGATGATATTCGATCCATTGCACGTCACGGCCGAACTTGTCGCGCTGGTGCAGGATGGGCGTGTGCCGGTCGGCGAGCCGCGCGCATTCGTCGAGATGGCCGCCGGCGAGCTCGCCGAGGCGGTCGAGATGCGGCTCGATGTGGCGGAACAGATTCTCCGGCAGATGGATGCGCAGAAGGTCCGTGAGCGCGGGATCGGCGCGGTAGAAATTCATGCCGGATGTATCGGGCGCCAGCAGGCCGGAGGATGCGGCCGCGATATCTTTTGGCTGCGCTTTAACCGGTCTTGGCATGATCGTCCTCTTCGTTTCCGTCCGACGGCAATTCTTTGCGCTTGCCGCTTTGGATGATGTCGATCATGCTCCAGTCGCGGACAGCGATAAAGCCGCAAAATGTCAGGGCGGCATGATCGCCGCGAGGGAGCAACTCGCCCTGCGGAATTGTGATCGCGCCGGCTGGTTGTCTGCGCGGACCATGCATAGATCAGCGGCTCCTACCTCCGAGAGATCACGCCATGGAACACCCGAAGTACAAGATCGCCCTCATCGTCGGTGCCGGCGAAGGCCTCAGCGCATCGCTGGCGCGCCTGCTAGCGGCGCAGGGCATCCGCATCGCGCTCGCCGCACGCAAGATCGAGAAGCTTGGCGCGCTCTGCACCGAGACCGGGGCCAAGGCCTATGCCTGCAACGCCACCGAGCCCGACGAGGTGGAGCGGCTGTTCGGTCTGGTCGAGCGCGAGATCGGCACGCCCGACCTCGTCGTCTACAACGCCTCCGGCCGCACGCGCGGGCCGTTCGTCGATCTCGTGCCCGCCGACGTCGCGCAGGCGATTGCGGTCAGCGCCTATGGCGGCTTCCTGGTGGCGCAGCAGGCGGCCAAGCGCATGCTGCCGAACCAGTACGGCGCGATCCTGTTCACCGGCGCCTCCGCCAGCGTCAAGGGCTATGCGCAGTCGGCTCCGTTCGCGATGGGCAAGTTCGCGCTGCGGGGCCTTGCCCAGAGCATGGCGCGCGAACTCTCGCCGCAGGGCATCCATGTCGCGCATTTCGTCATCGACGGCGGCATCAGGAGCGCCGCGCGGACGGATCCGGCGGACAAGCCGGACTCGATGCTCGATCCCGACGCGATCGCACAGAGCTATTGGAACGTGCTGCAGCAGCCGCGCAGCGCCTGGAGCTGGGAGCTGGAGCTGCGGCCCTGGGTGGAGAGGTTTTGAGGGCAAGCTGACAACAATACCCGTCATTGCGAGGAGCGAAGCGACGAAGCAATCCAGACTGTCTCCGCCGAAAGATTCTGGATTGCTTCGCTTCGCTCGCAATGACGAAGGAAGGGAGAAACCATGACCACGGAAACCACCATCGACACCGGCACCAATGAGCTCCTCTGCACGATCCGCGACCGCGTCGCTGTGATCACGCTGAACCGGCCGGAGGCGCGCAATTCGCTGTCGGACGCGCTGACGCCGGCGCTGCGCACGATGATCCGGAGCTGCGGCGAGAATCCCGATGTCGGCGCACTGCTGCTGACCGGCGCGGGCGAAGCCTTCTGCGCCGGCGGCAACGTCAAGGGCATGGGTGCGCATCGCGACAAGGCCAAGCTCGACATGTCCTTTGACGACAAGGTCGCCGACCTGCAGGAGCGGCAGCGGCTGCTCACCGGCGCGCTGGTGTCTGTGCGCAAGCCGACGATCGCTGCGCTGCCCGGCCCCGCGGTCGGTGCCGGGCTCGCCATCGCCATGGCCTGCGACATACGCATCGCCGCGCAATCGGCCTTCGTCGCCACCGGCTATGCCCGCATCGCGCTCAGCGGCGATTATGGCATCGCCTGGCTGCTCACCCGGCTGGTCGGCACCGCGCGGGCACGCGAACTCATGTTCACCGGCGATCGCGTCGATGCCGCGCGCGCCGAGGCGATCGGCCTCGTCAACCGCGTCGTGCCCGACGACAAATTGCAGACGGAGGCGTTCGCGCTGGCCAAATCCCTCGCCGAAGGCCCGCGCCTCGCGCTGCGCTACATGAAGGACAATCTCGACGAGGCCCTGCTGTTCGACTTCGAAACCGCGCGCGACCACGAGGCCGAGCGTCTGGTCCGCCTCACCACGACCGCCGACCACAAGGAGGCCGTGCAGGCCTTCATCGAGAAGCGCAAGGCGGTGTTCACGGGGAAGTAGGCGCGCCTAACATTCACAGCGGGCTCGCGCTCCCCGCGCCCTGTAATGACGTTGAGACGAGACCGCGCAGCAAAAAAGGCCCGGCTCTGGATAACCAGGCCGGGCTGCAGTGGTGTCAGGCCGAGGCTGAGGGGCTATCGGCCTGACGGGAAAGGGCGGCGAGGCGCCAGCTGGCGCAGGGAATGTCTTGCGGCGCGAGGTTGATCTCCTTGTCGAAGCGCACCAGCTTCCAGTCATCGGGGTGGTTGATGAATGTGAAACCGGATTTGCGCGCGAGCGAGACCATGGCCTCGTTGGAGCGCAGCGTGTCGCCGTAGATGTGCTCGGCGCCGAGCGCGGCCGCGCGGCATTCGAGGTTCTTCATCAGCGCGGTGGCGATCCCGTGGCCCTGCCAGCGGTCATCGACCGAGAGGCCGAACTCGAGCATCGCGGTCTCGGCATGGAAGGCATAGCGGGCTTCAGCCACAATGGTCTCGAAGCCATCGACCATCATGGTCGCGACGACAGTGAAGCGATCGTGCTCGCCGACCTCGAGGAAATCGTGCAGCAGGCCCTTCGGCAATTCGCTGATCGCGCCGAAGAAGCGGTTGTAGCGCGAGCGGGTCGAGAGCGACCGGAAATAGTGCTGCACCTCGTCGGTGTCGCGCGGCTCGACGAAACGGACATTGAGCCGCTCGCCATGCCTCGCGCGCAGCACGTCCGAATATTGCTTGAGGTCGTCGAGGCGAAGGGTGCTCATGACACATGCCTTGCGGAAAAGGGACCGCCGGCGCCCCTGTGCTCAGGGGGCGCCGGCCTGGCGGCCTTTCAGGCCCGCCAGAAGGGTTTTTCGGCCTCGTAGGCAATGTCGGACCAGGACAGCCCGACGTCGTGGAGGTCGCGGGCGGTCCAGTGGGTCAGCTCGCGCCGGGTCCGGTAGCGTTCGTGCCAGAGGTGAAGGGTCTCGCCGATCTGGTAAAGGAGTCCGTGCGCATGATGATTTGTCATCGAATTGTCGGTCAATGTAGACATTTTCAGCTCCTTGAGCTAAGTTGACCGCTAATATCGGCCTTCTGTTGCGCCGCGACAAACGACAATTTGTACCTTTTCGCATGAAATAACGTCATGCATCCTGCTGCCAAATGACTGCCAGATTGCCCTCCCTGAACGGATTGCGGGCGTTCGAGGCCGCCGCGCGCCATCTCAGCTTCACGCTCGCAGCCAGCGAGCTGAACGTGACCCAGACCGCGATCAGCCATCAGATCCGCAGGCTGGAGGAGGAGCTCGGCATCCGCCTGTTCATCCGGCAGAACCGCGCGCTGGCGCTGACGCCGGAGGCGCGCGACTATTTGCCGGGCGTCCGCGCCGCCTTCAACGATTTGCGCCTCGCCACGGACCGTCTCCTGCGCAAGGACGACGACAAGGTGCTGACAGTGTCGACGCTGGCCTCGCTCGCCGCCAAATGGCTGCTGCCGCGGCTGACCGATTTCCAGGAGCAGCACCCCGGCATCGATGTGCGCATCACCACCTCGACCAGCCTCGTCGACTTCCAGCGCGACAATGTCGATGCCGCGATCCGCTATGGTCGCGGCCAATGGCCGGGCCTGCGCGCCGACTGGCTGATGGCGGACGAGCTGTTTCCGGTGTGCAGCCCATCGCTGCTGCGCGGCGACAAGCCGCTGCGCCGCCCCGAGGACCTGCGCAACCATCCGCTGCTGCACACGTCGAGCACCAACAGCGACGACTGGCGGCTGTGGCTGACCGCGGCGGGCCTGCCGGCCGATATCGCAAGACACCCCGGCATCACCTTCGACATGATCTTCATGACCATCCAGGCGGCGATCGACGGCATCGGCGTCGCGATGGGACGGACCTCCTACGTGCAGGACGACATCGCCAAAGGTCGGCTCGTTGTCCCCTTCAAGATCGCGCTGCCGGCGGACGCCGGCTTCTACCTGGTCGCGCCGGAGGGCCATCGCGAGGCCCCAAAGCTGGCTGCGTTCCGGCAATGGGTGCTCGCGGCGGCGCAGAATAAGGCGTGAAAATGTTCCTCTTCGCGCGCTGCGGCGCCGGTTGCGGGGCATTGACCGCCTGTCTTCACCTCTCCCCGCTTGCGGGGAGAGGTCGAATTCGATCGCAGATCGAATTCGGGTGAGGGGGTACAGATATCTCGACGACCGCTCGTGTTGAGAGAGGCCCCTCACCCCAACCCTCTCCCCGTAAGAACGGGGCGAGGGAGCGCACCGCCGGTGCGGCTTAGATTTCGACCACCACGTAGTCGCTCTCGACTTTCACCGGGATGGTCTCGGCGACATACGGCCCCTTCACCACGCTGGCGCCCGGCTCGACATGGGCGGGATAGGCCTTCACGCGGAAACGGCGGGGGTCGCAATAGGATTGGCCGGTGCGGATATCGAACTCCCAGCCGTGCCAGGGGCAGCGGATGATCTCACCTAACTTGGTGTATTCGATCTCGCCGGGATTGCTCGACTGTGCGAGACCGATCAGCGGGCCCTCACACAGCGCCGCACCCTGATGCGGGCAGCGGTTCATCAGGCCGAAATATTCGCCCTTGATGTTGAAGACTGCGATCGGCCGCCCGTCGATCTCCAGGAATTTTCGCGTGCCGGGCGGAAGCTCGTCGACCGCGGCAATCACATGCCGCGCCATGCTATGTTTTCCGCATGATCTGACCGAAAAACCGCTTCACACTTTTTCGGATCATGCGGTTATCCCGTACAGCTTCTTTGCGTTGCCGAGATAGAACGCCTCGCGATTGTCCTCGCTGACTCCCGCCGGCAGCACGCGCGACGGCTCGTCATAGTCCCAATGCGGATAATCGGTGGCGAACAAGAGACGATCCCAGCCGATCCATTTGATGACATCGAACAGATCCTCGCGCCTTTCAGGATCTTCCATCGGCTGCGTCGTCCACCACACCTGCTCGCGGATATATTCCGACGGCGGCCGTTTTACATGCGGCACCTCGCTCCTGAGCCGCTGCCAGGCCTTGTCCAGCCGCCACGCCAGTGACGGCGCCCAGCCGAAGCCGGCCTCGATCATCACCATCTTCAATTTCGGGAAGCGCTCGAACACGCCCTCCAAAACCAGGCTCGCAAGCGCCGATTGCTGGCACTGCGAATGCCCTACCATCTCCTCGATGTAATAGGATGGCCAGCCCGACGGCGTGATCGGATTGCCGCCGAAGCCGAAGGCGTGCACGCCGACGGGAAGGCCGGCCTCTTCCGCAGCCTGATAGATCGGCCAATAGCGGCGCTGGCCGAGCGGCTCGACATTGCGGCTGAGCAGCAGCACCTGCACGAAGTTCTTGTCCCCGGCGCGCTCGCGGATCTCGGCGGCGGCCGATAGCCCGTCCTCATTGCCGACCACGATCGAGGCCTTCAACCGCTTATCCTTACTGGTCCATTTGTCGATCTGCCAATCGTTGATCGCCGAGCACAGAGCGGCTGAGAGCTCGTGATTGCGGATGCCCTGCCCGGTGTTGAGTGGATTGAGCACGCCCAGCTGCACGTTGTTGGGATCGAGCAATTGCTTCTGCATGAAGGCGAGCGAGGAGCCCTGCGGGCCGCCTTCCGGCGGATAGGCATCGCGGCGCGAGGCGTTGGGCTGGGCCTTCGGATAGGGCGGGCCTTCCATCATGCCCTGATAGGCATGGACGCCGTAGACTTCGAGGTGATGCTGCCAGCGTTTGGCGAGGTAGGGGTAGAGCTCGGTGTGGGTCGTGCGCGCCGGATGGATGTCGCAGTCCGCGATTGCGGTTTTGACGTTCAGTGGGGAAGCGGCTTCTTGGTTCTCGCGGAACTGGATATTCATCGCCTTGCCTCCTTTGGCAGCGGGCTCATTTCAGGCGGGGATAGGTTGCATGCGGATTGTCGATCATGATCTTGCGCACGAGATCGGGGGACAGACCTTCGGGCAGCGCGTCCTGGCCGTCGAACTGCCAGTGCGGATAGTCCGTCGAGAATAGGACCAATTCGTCGGACTGCATATGATCAAACAGGCGAATTAATGTCTGAGGTTCCGGCGGCGCATCAAATGGCTGTAACGAGAAACGGATGTTGCTGCGCACAATCTCCAGCGGCGCGCGATCGACCCACGGCGTCTCCATCCGTACCCCGCGCCAGAACTTGTGCAGGCGCCAGAGATAGGGCGCGATCCAGGACACGCCGGACTCCAGCATCACCATTTTCAGCCGCGGATATTTGGCGAACACGCCCTCGACGATCAGGCTGGTGAGCTGGGTCTGGAACGCCTGGGCCTGCCCAACATAATCCTCGATGTGATAGGACCCCCAACCCACGGCGGTCGGCGGATTGTGATAGGCGGAACCGGCGTGGATGCCTACCGGGAGTTCCAGACGTTCCGCGGCCTCGTAGATCGGCCACAGCGCGCGCTTGCCGAGCGGCGTATCGCCCATGACAAGCATCAGCACCTGCACGAAGCGCTCGTCCGGTGCACAGCGCTCGATCTCGGCAACGGCTTTCTCGACGCTTTGCGTGGGGATCACGATCGAGCCACGCAGCCGCGAGTCGCGATCGAGCCATTCCTTCGCCAGCCAATCGTTCAGCGCGCGGCAGAAGGCGGCCTGCATGTCTTCCGAAAACACCATCTGAACGCCGTAGAGCGGGTTGCAGATCGCATGCTTGAGCTGGAAGGGATCGAGCACGTGACGCTGCATGGCCTCCAGACTCTCGCCGGGCTTGCCGGTCTCGGGGCGCCAGTCCGGCCGCGCGGTGATCGGCGAGTTCTGCGGATAGGATTGCGAGATAAGGTCGACCATGCCGCGCGTCGTGACCTGATCGCGCCAATAATCGTTCAGGTACGGCAGCAGGCTGGTCAGATGCGGCACGGCCGGATGCACGTCGCAGTCGATGCCACCGGCGATCAGGGATGCCATCACGTCTCCCTTCTCACGTTTCCTCGCATGTCTCTTCTTGTCCCTGCCATTCAAGCAGGCCTGCCCGCCGCCCGCAACTCGGCCAAGCGTCCTGTCATATGCTAGGAAGGCTGAGCTCGGTTGCGAAGGAATGAGGGGTTACGACATGAAAGAGCTCGTCGGCATTGCGGAACAGGTCGCCGCCAAACTGATCGCGCGCAAACAGACCATTGCGGTTGCCGAATCCTCCGCCGGCGGCCTGATCGCGGCCAGCCTGCTCGCGGTGCCCGGCGCATCCGCCTATTTCCTCGGCGGCGCGGTGGTCTATACGCGCGATGCCAGGCGCGTGCTGATGGATATTTCGGACGAAGGAATGAAGGGCTTTCGGTCGTCGTCGGAGCCCTACGCGCAATTGCTGGCCGAGCAGATGCGAACGCGCTTCGACAGCGACTGGGGCCTGTCCGAGACCGGCGCCGCCGGCCCCACCGGCAACCGCTACGGCGATTCGGCGGGCCATAGCTGCATGGCGGTTGCAGGGCCCGCGTCAGAGGTGATGACGCTGGAGACGGGAAGCAACGACCGGTTCGGCAACATGCAGGTATTCGCGGCGACGGCGCTGAAGCTGTTGTTGAGAAAGCTTGAGGGATGAGCGGAGCCCACGCTCATCTCACCATCGATACCCCCGCTCAGGGGCAAGACAAGCCATTACCGGGTTCGCGGCACAGCTTCGCGCGGACCTCGACGACATCGATCTTGTTATCCCTGGCTCGCCGCAGGCGCGAGGCGTAAGCCGAGTAAACTCTGTCTACTGACAGCAGATTGAGCTGCTTCTTGATGGCCGCGCTGCACATCAAAGCGGGGTTGCCGCCGAGGTATCTCGACTCTGCCCCGAGCTCCTGCCGGGTGAGCTCCGCGAAAGGCCCCCGACGCAATTGCATCTCGATCGCTCCGAGCTCCTCGTCACCAGCCTGCACCCGGGCGACACCCTTTGTCTTGCGTTCGAAACCGTTCGCGATCGCCGCCCCGTGAGCCGCCCCGAGCTCTGCAAGCTCTTGTGCTGCGTCCGAAAACTCGCCGCGCTGGGAACCCGCCATGAGGAAGGACTTGCATGCCAATGGGTCGCTCATCAGCTTCAGAAGGGCTGTCAGCTCTGCCCGGTCCACCGCATTGATGTGTTCGTCATCGGCATAGGCTTCCATCTCGTTCGCCAGAATGATGTTGAGCACGCCATTCGCGGCGGGCCATCCGCCTTCATTGAACGCCGCCTCGGTCTTTCGGAGCAAGACCTCCCGGAGGGCGGGATCGCTGCGGGCGATAGACGCCGCCAGTGGGAATCGCGCGAGGTTCTGATCGAAATCGCGTGCAAACCCGCTGGGCCCGGAGAGGCTGGCATATGCCAGATTTCCGGCCAGCAGGGCGACGGCGACGAGCAGCAGGAGTGATCTTCTGGTCATGCGAGAATGTTGGCGTGAAATACCGCGAGACATCATCGCACGCCGGGGTCGACGCCATCCATTGCAACTACAGGCTGCCGTTAACGAATCCTTTCGCAGCCCTTTCACCGCCTGGCGGATCGCATGCAGGCTGGCTTATTTTGCCAAATGCCGCATGAAAATGCGCACCACATAGCCCGGGAATCGCGGTGCCTCGTCGTAGAGGTCCGACGCGATCCGCTCGATGGTCTCGCGCAGCGACAGGAATTGCGCCTGCCGTGCGCTGCTTTCGGTGCCCTGCATGCCCGCGAGCTCGTCCATCGCGGCGTCGCTGATCTGGCACTGCACGACCTCGCCGTCGTTCAACATGGTGAAGCGAAAGGCCAGCCGTTCCAGATCATGGCCAATGATCTTGTGGCGCATGAGCGGCATCAAGTCGTCCCGGTCGAGCCCCGCGTCGGACAATGCTGAAAATCGCTGCGCTTGTCAGCAGCAAAGTGCGGCTTCGGCCCTACTGGAACGCCACTTCGGCAAAGCTGCGGAGCTTGCGCGAATGCAGGCGTTCCGATTCCTGCTGCTTGAGCCGCTCCAGCGCCTTCAGGCCGATCTCAAGGTGCTGGCCGACGCGGCGGCGGTAGAACTCGCTGGCCATGCCCGCGAGCTTGATCTCGCCATGCAGCGGCTTGTCGGAGACACACAGCAGCGTGCCGTAGGGAACGCGGAAGCGGTAGCCATTGGCGGCGATGGCGGCCGATTCCATGTCGAGCGCGACCGCGCGCGATTGCGACAGCCGGCGGATCACCTCAGGCCCGGAAATTTCCCAATTGCGGTTGTCGACGCTCGCGACCGTGCCGGTGCGCATCAGGCGCTTGAGCTCGAAGCCTTCGAGCCCGGTGACGTCCTCGACCGCCTCCTCGAGCGCGACCTGCATCTCGGCCAGCGCTGGGATCGGCACCCACAGCGGCAGCTCGCGATCGAGCACGTGATCCTCGCGCACATAGCCGTGCGCGAGCACGTAATCGCCGAGCCGCTGCGTGTTGCGCAGGCCGGCGCAATGGCCGAGCATCAGCCAGGCATGCGGCCGCAGCACCGCGACGTGGTCGGTGACGTTGCGCGCATTGGACGGACCGGTGCCGATGTTGATCAACGTGATGCCGCGATAGCCAGGTGCGACCAGATGGAAGGCCGGCATCTGCGGTGCGCGAGCCGGCGCGGTGCCGCTGATCGCGCCGCCGCTGTTCGTGATCACGTTGCCGGGCGCGACGAAAGCTTCGAGCCCGGCTTCGCCGGACTGCAGCCGCTGCTGGCACGCTTGCGCGAAGGCATCGACATAGAACTGGTAGTTGGTGAAGATCACGAAGTTCTGGAAATATTCGGGATCGGTGCCGGTGTAGTGATAAAGCCGGCGCAACGAGTAATCGACGCGGGCGGCGCGGAACAGGGACAGCGGCTCCGGCGTATCAGGCTGGAGCTCGAAAGTGCCGTCGGCGATCGAATCGTCCATGGTCGCGAGAACGGGCACGTCGAACGCATCGCGCAGCGAGCGTGTCACGGGCGAATTCTCGCTGGTGGTGATCGCGGCTTCGATATTGATGTCGCGCCGATAGGCGAAGTGGATCGGGATCGGCTCGGCGGACTCGCCGATCTCGACGGGCACGCCGTGGTTCTGGATCAAGAGGCCGATCTGCTCGGTGAAATAGCTGCGGAACAGATCCGGCCGCGTCACGCTGGTTTCATGCACGCCGGGTCCGGCGACGAAGCCGTAAGCAAGGCGCGAATCCAGCCGCGCATGCGTCGCAGTGGTGATACGGACGAAGGGATAATAGGCGCGAACCCGCATCGTGATCGCTTCCCCGCCGACATAGGCTTCGAACCGGTCGCGCAGGAATTTCGTGTTGCGCTCGTAGATTTCCTCGAGGCGGGCAACGGCGAGGGACGCGTCGGAGAAGGATGCGGTGGGGATGGAGGGAGGAGATTGCATGGTTCGACCGCCGGGTGATTGGGCCTAAGTCGAACTATAGCAAAGAAGGCGGTGTTGTAGGGTGGGTTAGCGCAGCGTAACCCACCACTTCCGCATCCTCGGTTAGAGAAGCGGTGGGTTACGGCTTCGCCTAACCCACCCTTGTAATAGCGCAATCGGATATTGATTGGGGTGTTCCGAGAGGAATGGCCTGCCGGGGCTGCAACCCCGGCAGGCCGCTGGCGATCGGATCGAGCCCACCCAGAGCAGTTTGTGGCTGCC